>SDZD01000039.1 GCA_004172935.1 bacterium
GTGGAGCGGGTGCGGCGTTCGCCCAAGCCCAAATCAGTCAGGGTGCCAATGACGTTGCCGCCCTCTTTCTTCATCTGTGCCAGTCCCTTGATGAAGCGCAGTGTGGCGCCGGATGCGTCTTTCTCAAATTGCCGTTTGAAGGCGCTTGTGGATTGGCCCGCGAGGTGGCTGAACACCTTGAGCGCCCCGCCGCCCTTTTGCGTTGCATCTTCCAATTTGGCGAACACCGCGCCGATTGAAGAGCCGCCCGCTTCTGTCTTGATGCCGAGCGAGCTAATAGCCGTTGCATAGCCCAGAATCTGCGTTTGTGACAGGCCCACTTGAGCGCCCACAGTCGCAATGCGAAGGCTCATGCTCGATACGTCTTTTTCAGTCGTGGCGAAGTGATTCCCTAAGTCCACTATCGAGCTACCCAGACGGTCAAAGTCCTTCTCCGACATCTTGGTAATGTTGGCGAACTTTGCCAGTTCGAGCGCGCCTTGCTCGGCTGTTAAGTTGGTGGATACCCCTAAATCCGCAATGACGCGCGTGAACTTGGCGATGTTCGGGACGTGGATACCCAGTTGCCCCGCTGTCTGCGCGATGTGAGCAAGCTCTGTCGCCGCAACGGGTATCTCTTTCGACATTCCGCGCAAGCGTCCTGACAACCCTTCAAGTTGCCCATCTGTTGCTTTGACAGTTTTGGTGACACCCGCGAAAGCATCCTCAAAATCAATGGCTTTCTTGGCAGCTAAACCCAGAGTGCCGAGGATGGCGAGCCCGCCGCGCGTCGCCGCTCCTGAAAACTGATCGGCTAGTTGACTGGCTGCGGCTTTGCCTTCGAGAATCGCCCGCTTTTGCGCAGTGGCGAGCATTCGGGCCGAGGCGAGAGCCGCTTTATCGGCGCGTTCCCGCTCCCGGTCTGCCTCTCGAATCGCGCGCTTTTTGTCTTCTGCCGCTTGTCTGTCTACCGCCGAGAGTTCGCGCGTCTTGCGCTTGGCATCCGACACGTCAACGGTGATAGTGACACGCTTATTCTTGCTGATGTCTTTGAGTGCTTTGCTAACTTTGCCCAGACCATCGAGAGCGCCCTTGGTGTCGGCTTTGATAGCCAAATCAACCTTACTTTGGGCGCCGAGTTTCTTGATGCCCGCAATATCGGTCTTGAGCTTGCCGAGTTCGCTCTTGACGCTTTTGGTGTCTAGCCCCACCTTAACCGTTGTGCTCGTTTTGGTGGCGGCTTGAAGTTCGCCGCGCAACTTGCGCAGTGAGGAGAGGGCTTGCTTGGTATCGAGGCTAACAACGCCAGAGAGATGGGGCATGACGAAAAGGGGATTGGCTAAAGTCCGGCTTTGGCTCTGGCCTCGGCATTAGCGGCGCGGTCAGACTCCGCTTGGCGGCTAACCGCCAGTTGTAACTGCATTCGCTTCACCCAGAAAGCGGGCTCTTTGAGTAGTTGCGAGGGCAAGACTTTGTATTCGAGCGCGACTTGCAGGAGCGGAAAATCTTTTGGGAGGTATCCACCCTCGCCCGCCATTTTGAGACAGGCTTGGGGGAACTCCCCTTCTTCGTCGCGCCAGTCGCCGCCCTCTACGCGGTAAAAAAACTGTCGATCTCCGTGCAACAGGCTTGAATGACGGTGCGCCCCCACTTATTGAAGGCGCCTGATTCGGTGAGCGTTGCCACTGTGGGGGCGTCGCGCAGTTCCTTAATAGAGGTAAGCGGCGTGCCTTCCTCGTTGCGAGCCAGAGCCGCAATGACGAGCGCGGCGCGCAGTTGCCAGCGTTTCGGGTCAAGGAAAATCTCGTCCTGAGCATGGGCTATTTGTAGCGCTGTCTCGGCATCATCCTCAGCGTCTCCGGTGATACCCTTCTGAAGAAAGAAGTCGCGCCTGTAGGCATCATCCGCAAGCCATGTCGCCATATCCACACCGCTCATATCGAGGGCGATCTTGCGAGTCAGGACACCAACTTTGACCTTCACTACAATCGGGGTGTTGAGGAGGGCAATGGCGTCTACTTCGGAGACGGGGTTGCCGTCTTCGTCCTCGTCCTGAAAAATGTCGAAGAGTGGGTCCGCTACAGAGGCGGCTTGTTTGGGTTCTTCTTCGGTCGCAGTGGTTTCGGTTGCTGTGTTTGTGTTCTTTTTCATAGTTGCCCTTTGCCCTGTTTGGAAAGAGCGCGACGGCGCAGAGTCGGGCTTCTCTGTGTGTCCCCGGTTCATCCACGCGTGGATGAGGAGCGGGTAAGCCGTCGCGTTTTAGTGCCCAGGTGTGGCTTAATAGCCCAGAGTTCGCCCGCGCGTTCGGCGGAGCAACTCGGCGGCATACGCTTGGTTTCGGCTGTCTTGGGAAGGGGAGAGAAGTGAGCGGTAGTCCGTTGGTTCTTCGTCCTCGTTTTCTTCGCCAGAGTAGTTCTCTAGGGAGGCCACAACTTCTTCATCGGTCAGACGGTTGCCGTTGTCGTCCTCGGCATACAACAAGTCCGGGTCAAATAGAGCGGCCCTTTCGGGAGACTCTATGGCTTTAGTTGGCTTTTTGATGTCCATGATGGTGAAAAACAAAAAAGCGCCACGAAACAACCGCACAAAGGCGGGAATCATGGCGCTTCAGGAGCACTCCGACGCCTCGAAAGGCGTTCAAATTGATAGAAGAGATTTTACTAAGCTGTAACTCGTTCTAGGACTGCACTTTTGTATTTGAGATAAAATGGCGTTACTTTTTGCCTGTTTTCTAACCACAGTTACATGAACCTCATTGAAATTTTGCGCTCCCGTATTGGTTCGCTCCCTACTGGGCCACATACAATTGGCGTCGAATCAGTGCTTTTACACGTGGAAGTTGCGACAAGACACTACGATAGAGGGCGCAGCAATCAAGATGAGACCGCTTTCACCGATGCCATATATAGAACGAACCAAGCTTACGAAGGAAGTTTAAAAGAGGCATATCGAGTTCTAGCAGAAAAGAATCCTGACCGCAAAACCCCAAATGATATTGAAGATTACCTCCAAAAAAATCAGATTCTACGTCCCCGCGTTTTATCTCAGCTAACTACATACAGAACCGAATGGAGAAACCCATCTACACATGACTACAAATTGGATTTCAATGAGGCAGAATCGCTTCTAGCAATTTTTAGTGTCTCCGCATTTGCAATTGTACTTATCGATCAAATCGGTCAGAAACTTGCCTTTGAGCAGGTAAAGGCAGCGACTAAACCTACGCCTAAGTTACCTACTCTCCAGTCTCTTGTCGAAGAGTTCATTGGTCTCTTACCGCAATTTTTGTCTGTGTTCAATTCGGTTATCGTATTCGACTCTGCGAGTGAACCGGGGTCAGGCATCGTTATCATCCTGCAAGCCATTGGGTCATTACATGGATTCCTTTCTGCTGCAAGACCAGATTGGAATGTGGCAATTGAAAGTAAAATCAAAGGAAAACAACAGGCAGACCTGATTATTTCTCATGCAGACGAAAGTTTAATTGTGGAAATCAAAAGAGGGAACTTGAAAAGGGCCGAGCTTTTAGACCATTCCGTCAATCAAGCAACCCAGATCATGAAGGATTCCGGTATCAAAAACGCCGTCATATTCAATATTTTAATTCCAAATACGGGAAATATTGAACGCCTTAAATCCACTCGTGTTGATGGGATCGGGGATATAGTAGTCGTTAGCACCCTTAGCTAAGACTAGGACAAGTGAGCTCAAAATAGTTAGGTGACATGAGAATTTGTACATGATAAAAGGATTTGGGATAATCTAATGTAATGTTTCAGGACGTCCGCTGTCCCAAAACGGGTTTGCTGTTAGCGCGATTCGACCCCGAAACGCGCACCTTGGAAGTGCAGCAACGTTATCGGGGTCACAAGATGCTCTTTGAGGCGATTTTACCACCGACAAGCGCACCTGTTAATCCGATGCAACGCCAGAAACCTTAACGGGCCTTGTGCCCAACTGAATATTCGAGTGCTTTCAAGCGCCATAATCCACAGCCTTCTCGCTGTGTGTTGTGGCGCTTTTTCGTTTTGCGCGGATTGCCGCTTATTTAAAATATCATGCCAACTAAAGGCGAATCCATATACAGCAAGCTCCTGTTACAGCTTGTGCGCGAGGAAACACCGGGCGTCTACGACCCCAACGGGCGCCGTACCGTGATGCTCCAAGTCAAAGGGGATTTCGTCCCTGAGGAGCAGTGGGGCAATTTCAGACCGGACGGGTTCAACGTCGATGCGTGGAACGCGCTCAGCAAAGAGCACCGCGTCTTTAACGGAACCTTACAGCCGGATTTCAGCCACATTGAACTGTTGGCTGAGATGGCGTGTGGCGTCTCGTTTCTGACGACGACTGCGCCCACTACGGACACGGTTCAAAACGTCTACGAAGTGCCTTCGATGGGTGAGCGGTCGATTTACACCTACACCCTCGAACGTGGCACACCCTCATCCTGTGAGCGCTGCACGTACGGCATTCTCATCGCCATGTCGGGTACCAATGACCGCGACGCAGCGACGCCTGAGGGCAGCATCACCCTGCTCTGCCGCAAGCCCGAACTGGGCAGCGCCGATGTGCCGATGACGGGCGGCGTGGCTCAAAGCGCTGTTCTTCGATTCACGGCAACGGGTGTGGCAGCGCCGGGTGTGTTCGCCGTCAAAATCGGCAGCGCAGCCGCTCAAAACGTCTCTCTGGCAGCGGGCGACACGACCGCGAACACCGTCACCAAGTTGGCGGCGGTCGGAGTCACGGCAACGGTTGTGGGCACAGTGGCAACAGCGACGGGCGAGGTTCACCGCCTCTATAACCCATCAGCGACAGGCAACGCGGTGTTCTATGGTGGGGCCATCACCCTCAATCCCAACACCTCGACGACAACCAGCCTACAAACCGCCATTCAGGCATTGGGCGGAGATTTCGCGGCGCGCACCGTTGCGGGCACCATCACACCGCCCACAATTGGCGCGCCGTTTTCGATGGCGGGTTCGACGGACGACGCCTTGTATAACGGCACCTACACCAACGCGGGCAACTACAATAGCGCACCGTACTACACCAATGCCAACGGGCGTGTGTGCTATCTGTGGAGTGGAACGACGTGGTATTTCACCAGCGCATTGGGTTCTCCCGCGTTTGTGTCGGCAGCGGGCAATGCCACCAACCCGACAGCCGCCACAGCGGGCGGCACTGGGCCAGCGGTGCCGACGATCACTTACACCTCGTCACCGGGTTTCGTGGACATCACCATCACGACTCCCTCAGGTGCGGGCAACGTCGCCGACATCGAATCGAATCCCGGTACTGGCTATGTGGGAACCTCGACACCACCGGGCGGCAGTTCGGGCGTTATCACGGCGACCGTGACCGCACCCACCAACACGCCTGTTAGCGTCACATTCGTTTCGGGCACGGGTTGGAGTGGTTTGCAATCTCAGGTGGGCGGCGACGGGAAATTCCGCATTCCCAAGCGGCTGCCGATGATGCCCCAAATGTTCACTTATAGGGAAAGTGACACACGCGCGGGACTCGACACCGCGCAAGCGATTGGCAAAGTCAAAAAGGTCGGTTGGACGATGGACTCGATAGCAGGCATGGAGTGGTTCTTCGACGAGAACAACTTGGGGCCGCAGTCCCACACCGATAACGCCGACGCCAAGCAGTCGCTCACCGTGCAGCTCGCCAAATCATCGAATGGTTTGGCGCGCTTACAAGCGGATGCCACGGTGCAGCCGAGCGCGCCCCGATGGCGCGAGATTCGGGCGGCACACCCAGACCTCAAACATCTGTTCCGCTTCCAACTCAACGGCTCGACGATGGCCGCCGCGCCGCTCCAGGCAGCGGGCAACATCCAGAGTTACGAGTTCTCCATCGGAGCGGTTTTAACGGACACACCCGGTGTTGATAACAGCACTGCGATTACCGTCCGACGACTCGCCTAAGAGTCACACCCACAGGGCACAAACCGCAATGGATACCCGGCTTCGAGGCGCGCGCGCAACGAGTCAGGGGAAAAGGCAGACGCCCAACTGCTCTGCCATTGCGTTCTCTTTAAAACGGGCCTCATTTAAGGGCAAAATGAAAAACACCAACACCACCGAAGAAACCACCATCGACCCATTGTTCGATACCGATCTACTGCCAGAGGACAGCGAGGGCCGCAAGATTGCGCCCGCTGACATCATCGCACTGGCGGGCAAGCCGATTCTCGTCACATGGACAGTCGGCAGCGGCAAAGGCGCCGTCACCCACAAGGCCGAACTGGACATGAACGGCGTCAGCTACGAACTGTGGATCAGCGATGAGAACTGGCGACAGGATTACATCAACGCAGCGGGCGTTACTGGCGAAGAGGACGCGGTAAACGACCTCGAAGCGCGCGAGTTGCTGCGCCGGGTCAACGCCGAAATCGAAGAAAATCCAGAGTTCTGGAATCTTCGCGCCAAAATCGCTTTCGCCGCACTCGCTAAAAATGCACAGGGGTTGCCGCGCATCACCTTACCTGAACTGCGCCAGAACCCAAAGCCCGAAACGCTCGCGGCGCCGGGTAACTATCAGCGCTTTGGCCGTAAGGCGATTAACACCATCATGCGCGAGCTGAACAGTTTTTTCGCGTAGCCTCTGGCGGCGATTGGAGCGACGAAGAGGGCGAGTTTGTGCAGGCGTGCATGGCCAGAGCGGGCGAAGGCGGGTGCCTGCCGAAAGATTTCCCCTTCCTCAATATGTGCAGGGAGTGGAAGCAACTACCGTGGGAAGTCGCCAAAGGGCCGGCATGGTTCGTTAAGCGCATGATGCTCGAACTCTCTGTTGACCGCCAAGCTGAGGCTGATAGAGCCGCCAATGACGAGGCAAGGCGAAAGGCAGGAATCAAATGAGCTGGAAATTTGTTGATGACTTCGACCAAATTGAGCGTGACATCGAGCAACTCGCCGAAAATTCCACGCAGAAATCAGCTAAACGTGCCGTGTCTCGCGCGCAGGTGCCTGTTAAAACCGGGCATCTGCGCGATTCGCGTTATGTGCAACCCGCGCAGTCGATTAACGGCCACAGCGCGACCGTTGTTGGCTACGATGCCGATTACGCGGCAGAGGTGCATGACGGCCATATGAACCCAAACGGGCGCTTTGTTGGTGCCCGCCCCTTTCTCACCAATGCTCTGAATGCCGACGAGCAAAACCTCGAAGATGATGTTGCGAATGGCCTGCTAAAGTTCGGTTGCATTCGCGTTGACCGCTATTAATCCCCATGCCCCGCCTCAGTGGTGTAGTTGACCTCGATACAAAGCGCGCAATTAACAATGCGCGCTCGCTTCGTGGCGAGTTGGTCAAGCTCGCCTCTTCCCCGACGAAAGCCCGAATCGAGATTGACGACAAGGCGCAGAACACTGTCCGCAAACTCAAGAATGACATTCGCGGACTCACGAAGCTCGGCAGTGACCACAAGGTTCGCATTCAGGCGACCGCTGATGTTAAAGATGCCACCAGCAAATTAGGAAAGCTGGGCAGTGCATTGAAGGCAGTCGGAAAGAATCCGCGAATCACCATCACGGTTGACCTGGGGCAAGCCACGCGCGCTCAGAAGCAACTCTCGGACGCAGAGAAACAGCGACGGGAGCAAATCAAGCAAGCGGCTCAGGCGAATAAACAAGCGCTCCTCGACGAACAGCGGCAACGCGAGGCTAATAGTCGACGATTGCGCGACGACATCAAGAACCGCGCACGCGAGGAACAGCAAGCGATTCGCGATGCCGCGCGTTTACAGCGTGAGGCAGACCGCGACGCCAAGCGCAGAGCCGATGAACTTGGGGCTGCGCGGCGGCGGGCCATGAGTGAGGGCAGAATGGCAGCGGGGCAACTGGCCAATCAGGGTTCGATGGCTGCCACGAGGGGCGGGTTGCTCGTCGGCGCAGCTTTTGGCGTATCCCTCAGGGTGTTCGACGACTACGACCGCAAACTTCGCAACGTCAACAGCATCGCACTACTATCGGAAGGCGGAATCCAGAAACTCTCGAAGTCGGTGCGCGACCTGTCAGCAGACCCAACCATCCGCAAAGGGCCGCGCGACCTGATGGAAGGGCTGTACGACATCTATAGCGTTGGCATCAAGGGAAAGGAAGCACTCGACTTGCTGGAAAGCGGCGCGCGTTCGGGCGCGGCAGGTGTCACCACAACAAAAGTCGCAGTCGATGGATTGACGACAGTATTGAATGCTCACGTCAAGGGGGTCAAAAATGCCAAAGAAGCTGCCGACATCTACTTCCAGACTGTCAACGATGGCAAAATCAGCTTTGCCGATTTAGTAACTTCGGTCGGTAAGAGCGCAGGCTTAATGCACGACAGCGGCACGTCGTTCCAAGAGTACGGCGCTTACATGGCGACCGCCACCAAGATAGGACAGAAGGCGGCGATGGCGACGGTTAACTATAACAACCTCGTCAGAAAAATCGCTGGGCCTCCAGCAAGAGCAGCAAAAGCATTCGAGGCACTTGGTATTAAAACCGGGTACGCAGAACTCAAAGCTGTCGGATTTAGCAAAAAACTAGAGGAAATCGGGCGCAAAACAGGAGGTAATAGCGACCTACTTCAAAAACTCTTCCCAGATCAACGGGCATATCAGGCAGCTTCGACAATCATCACCAACCAGATGAAGAGCTACAATGAGATGCTCGACAACCAGAAGCACGCCTATGATGGTGTAGGTGCAGCATCTAAAGCCGCAGCCGCACAGAACAAAGGCTTTTCCTATGACGTGGACACGGCGAAGAAGAATCTTGAGGAGTTCGGACTTACAGCAGCGGAAACGGTTGCTCCCGCGCTTTCTGAGCTATTCAAAGACGGCAACAATCTACTGAAGAATTTTCGCGGTCTATCGAAGGAAACGCAAACCAGCACCATCAAGGGCATCGCTTACGCGGGCATGACTTTGCTCATCGTCGGGCGTCTTAAGCCACTCGGCGATACGTTAGTGATGGTGCGTAATTCCTATTTGGGTGTGCGAGCCGCGCAAGAAGTGGCAGCACTTGGCGGCGCATCGTCGAGCACTCGGATAGTCGCCGGATTAGGCCGAATCCTCATTGGTACAAAGGCCACGACAGTTGGCTTCAAGACCCTACAATTTGCGGGTATTGGCGGCGCAGCAGCTCTTGGTATTGCACTCGGCGCGCTGGCGGCGACAATCTGGGGAGTCAAAACCGCCTTTCAGGGCACTCAGGATGCGGGCGTTATGGCCGCCGACAAGTTGCGCAACAAATGGGGCATAATGGCGGACATCTGGCTAGCGGGTTCAGACGGACTCAATGGCATCATCAACAAGTTGGATGCAATCGCCAATTCGTCGGCATTTGACCGCATCGCGCAACTGGTGCCGGAAATCACCATTGCGCGCTCGGCACTAGGCGCGCTAAAAACTTCGGATACGGCAGGTAACGCTGCGGCAGCAAAAGCGGCTCGTATTCGCGCCTTCATGCGTGGCGGGGGCGGTCGCCTTGCTTCATCCGATCCACTTGGCGACCCCGGTATCACAAAGCCGACGACGGTGCCCAAATCAACGGCGTCGACAGGCGGCCCCTTACCCGATCTGAGCAATTTGGGCAAAAAATCGGAGGCGGAAAAAGCGGCAGACCGCGAAGCGAAACGGCTACTGCGCGAACAAAAAGACGCTGTAAATGATGTCGCGAAAGCCTACGAGTACAAGGCGCAGGCGGCGAAGAAGTCGGCAGAAATCGTCGCAGACACCACGAAAAAGGAGTTGGATGGACTCAAGAGTTTGAAAGACGGATTCGCCGGACTCTTTACCGACGCCCAAAACGCACAGATTGAAGCCGGTGTCGTCACTAATCCCTTTGGGGGCCGCATTGAGGCGTGGCAGAAATTCCTCGGCATCGCCACCGAGGCGCAGCGCAAAGCCGCAGCAGCGCGCGCAGAAATCACGGCGCTCAATAAAAGAGCCTCGGACGCCAACAACGCCGCCACAGGAGCGCGCAGCCAGAGCGAACGACTAAGTGGGCTTGATGGTGTCGTGCCGACAAAGGGCGGCGGTTTGTCGGGCGGCAGCTCAAAACAGGCCGCAAAATCGCTGTTCGAGCGCTACAATCTGGCTTCAACCGTCGATATGACGTGCGCTGATGTAGCCAGCAAAACCGTCGAACGACTCGGTTTCCACCTCAAGAAATCGGTGAATGCGGGCCAACTGGAAAAGATTGTCAAAGCGGCGGGCTGGGTGCGCGTCGATCCCCGCACGGCGCCGCTCGGCTCTCTGGCTTTCAAATATAGTGCGACCGCGCGCTCAAGAACTCATGCGATGATGGGGCTGGGCGGTGGCGAATTGGCTTCGTCGAGTAATCACGTCACCAGCTATTTCAAGGCGCGTGGCAATGAGCGCGTTTACGCCCCCCCAGGGGCAGCGGGCGGGGTTACGCCAACATATCGCGGCTCGTCGAGTGGCGGCTATGGCACCAGCTCGCCGGAAGCGGCGCCGTGGTTCGACACTTCCGATTTAGGCTTCTCGAATGCGCGCGCGCTCGGTACAGGTTGGGGCACGCCTGTAAAAAATGTGGAGGGATTTGCGAATCGCTTCCGCTTCCAGTCCCAACTCGCCAAAGGTGAACTTCAAAAGCAACTTGAGTGGATAAAGGCTCTTGTTCAACAGGGCCGCGCTCAAGGGCGCACGATGGGACCCTATGCGGAGAATTCGCCCGCGAATGGCTTGATGGGCCTCGAAAAACAGGGCATTCGCGTCAACTGGAAAAAGGGATGGACGCAGGATGATGTGGCGCTCGATATGCTGCGCCAACTTTCAACCGGGCTTGACCTCACTGCCAACGCAACCACTAAGCAGGCCAAAGCCGAGGAGAAGGCCAACGAGGCACGGCAGAAAGCGAAAGAGGGTATGGCTGCGCAGATTCTCGATGTTAAAAACGCGCGCAGTGAGATCGTCAAGCAAAACGCTCAGTCGCAGATTGAAATTCAACTGCTCAAGGAAAAAGGCGACTATCTCGCCAAACATCCCGGCGACGAAGAGGGGGCCGACAAAGCGGGGGCGCGCCGTGCGTTCGAGTTCGACCTATGGCGAAGCGAAAATTCGCCCGTGTTTCGCTTGTTCAAATCAGGGCGCAAACTCGAAGCGGCACAGGAAGCCAAAGGCTTACTTGCGGGTTACGACAAGAAAACTGCCGGGCAAGACCGCATTGACGGCATCAAAAAGAGCGCGGAAGATGCGAAGAAAGCCGTGGATGACTTGAAGGACGCTTACACAGAAGCCATTGGCAAATTCCCCGGTGTGGGCGGACTGGCGACTGATGCCACTGAAAAGCTGGACTCAATTCTCAAAGATTCGGGCGCGAGTGCGGCAGACCTCAAATTGGTACTTGATGCGCTGCCGGACACCATCAAAAACATAGATGCCCTACCCGCCGACCTCAAATGGAAAGTGGGTGGCGACGATATTTCTGGAAAGTTGGCTCAACTGCGTTGGCGTTTTATGACCCAATCGGGCACCGAGGCAACGGAGAAAAGAACCGAACTCCTAGCGCCATACAAAGGGCAGCAGCTCGACCTGCAAAAGCAGATGGAGGCCGCGCAGATGGCGCGCGTGCGTCCGCTCAGCTCTCTTCAACAACAAAACCTCGATTGGAAATTCGAGGATTTGGCCGTACCGAAACAGGATGCGAGCGCACTTTCGGCGATTGAAAAAGAGCGCGACGCCGTTCGGGCGCTCCTCACCGAATGGGATAAATACGACGCGCAACAGAGCAAAATCGCGCGCAACGTCGATAAGACCGTTGACATCTTCGACTCGATGTTCGACTCGATTATCAGCGGGCAAAAAAGCTTCGGGGCCACATTACGCGATGGATTCCAAAACACGCTCATGCAGCTGGCTGGCGACCTCATCAAATCGCAGTTCCGGTCATTAATTACTGGGCTGTTCACGGGGGCACTCGGCGGCGGTTCGTCGCCCATCAGCACAGGCTCGATGATGTCCTTCGATGCGGCGGGTTCAATCGTCAACGGCAGCCATGCGGCAGGATTGGCGAAGGTGCCGTTCGACGGCTACAAAGCCGTGCTGCATCGCTCGGAGATGATTCTTTCGGCTTCTGAAGCGGAATCGTATCGCCAGAATCGACAGGCGGAACTTATCGCCGGGGCAGGCTCGCGTTCGTCGTCCAGCGGGGGCGATACCTATGTTTCCTACACCCTCAACGGGAATATCGTCGCTAACTCACCGGAGGACATTCACCGCCAGCTACAAGCCAACGGACGGCGCAGCAGTGGGCCACGGCGTTCGCGGTTTGAGATGGCGCGCGGGGGACAGGTGGCTTTGTCGCGGGGAAAGACATAGTGAATAAGAACTTCAAGTGTCCAGTGGTAAAATAAATCCGATGCAAAAGCGCCTTCCCCTCGTAGCATGTCTCCTCATCGTTTCAGGATGCTCTAGCCAAAACTCGCCAGTGTTCGACGCACCTTCCCTCATTGGGCAAAAATTTGAGTTTGCAGAAAGAACTCTGGGGAAACCCCACAGCAACGAAATATCGTACTGGCCCAAGGGGGCTGTTCGAGGGGCACTCTGGAGAACACCAAACAGAGAATTTTTGAGCGTCATGTATGACACCCAAACGAAGGTTCCTTATGCGATCACATTTACCAGCCCTACCGCAGTTACAAAAGCCGAAGTGGAGAGGCTGTATCGAGCTGCAAATTTAAAAGAGGGTGGGCCGTACAAACTCGAACTTCTCCCTAGCGAGTCCGACCGCTCCAAGTACGACAAAGTACGCGTTACGCCTCTTGTTGTTAAAAGCCAATTGGCACATCGGGGCTAGAAAACGAAAACGGGAGTCGCACTTTCGGCGACTCCCTTGATTCTGGCAACCTCTACTATGTGGAGGTTGCATCCCAATACGGTCTCTATTTAACTCGGCGCGCAGACGTTAGCACCATCTTGTGCATGAAGAGTGGGGTTGTTACCTGAGACAGAGAAAGGAACATTGGACGCATAGACATTGGCAAAGGTAAGTCCATCAGCCTGGCCCTTGTACCATTTGGCATGACCATCTGCGAAACAGATGTTCGAGCCATCCAGGTGGCGGAGGGTGTCGTGAGACCCCGAAGCCGCCATGCCAGTGGTTGAGCCGCCACCACGAGTTCCCGTTCTGGCCGAACCATTGGAGTTTGTACCTGTGCCGGCAGAAGCTTTATTTTCCAGAAACATTCCTGTAAGCGAACTTGATTGCAGGGCGGCCTCATTAACAACCGCATTACATCCAGCGTTGCCGAGGGATACATTGTAGGAGTAATCGGTATAACCCGCTTCTTGCGCATCGGGAATCGCATTTGTGGTGCTAGGCGGCGGTGACACGTCGCTGGGGCACTGATAGATTTGCGTGCTTTTCAAGTAGGGTTGGATGGCGTCGGCCCACCCATAGGAGGTTGTTGAGCCGTTATAGTTTTGCGGATAGTTACCGTCGTAATCCTGCGTGTACTGCACGATGCCAAGGCCCATTTGCTTCATGTTGCTCAAGCAAGAGGTCTTGCGAGCGTTTTCACGGGCGCGGGAAAAAACAGGGAACAAAATGGCCGCTAAAATCGCGATGATGGCGATGACAACGAGGAGCTCTATGAGGGTAAAAGCTTTATGAAATTTATTTGAATTGGACATAAGGGCTCAATAAAAGAAGAGGATTTACAACTAAAAGCTCTCTAGCAACGTTTGTGCTAACTTGCCAGAAAACACATTAATGGCATATCGAGCTATCAGATTATCTCTATATCTCATCCCACCGACTAGTTGAAGGGACAGTAAATTTTCTTACAGTCTTCTGATGATTCCCAAAACATGCCCCCAATTGATATTTTTATGCCTAAAATTGATATGTGACTTCATTTGGCTCTTTTGCTTGGTTCCCGTTAACCTTTGAAACGGCAGGCTCAACACGTTCATTCGATACGCGGCACACGCAGAATGACAATGCGGACTCGTTTGATGCCCTCCAACAAAATGGCTTATGGCGGTTCAATCTCTCCGGTATGAAGATTCTGGCGTCCAACATTGACGAGTGGGACGCGTTTCACGACTATGTCAAAGGTCAATGGCTGCCGTTTTTATTTCGCCTTAACTCTCGGCGCTTCGAGATTCTGCGCGACCAACCGGGCGGGGTTGGCACCGGAAACGGAACACAAAAGCAGTTCCAACTCATAAAGACACGCGCCCTGAAAAACGGCCCGACAAGCGTTACAAGTGAGCGAGTGAGATACCCAGTCCACGGCTATCCAGAAATGCGTATTCCTTTGGGCAATAGCGACAAAGGCCCAATTCTCTATCCCGAAAACGAGCGAGTACGCATCTGGCTCGGCGACATTGAACAAACAACAGGATGGGATGTTGACCGCGAAACAGGTATCGTAACTTTCGCCGTTGCTCCTCCTGCTGGCGTTATCGTGCGGGCGGCTTGTCGCTTCGCGGTATTGGTGCATGGACAAGACCAATTTTTTCTACAGAATCAAGGAGGCGTCTACATATTCTCGGATGGCGCAGCTCTTTTCCAAGTTGCTAGCGAGGCGTAATCCACTATGAGCCGTGCCGTTTCCTCTCCCCTACTCGCCCACTTCCGCAGTCGCTACCGCACCCTCGCGACGTGTTGGGTGATTCGCCCACGTGTGGGCCCCATCGAAGCCTATTGTTCGCTCGATAGAAATTTAGTGTTGCCAGCCTTTAATGTGGGTACCGCCCTCGAAACGCCCGCACTCACCTATTTGTGCGCGGGTGGCGTGGAATCGACGACGATCCCCGCCCGCCTCAATCTCTCCAAAGCCGGTGTCGAGGTAGCGGTACTGGCGTTTGACCGTGAACGACTCATCAAGGGCTATTATAGGGACGCACAATTCGAGGCGTTCATCGTCAACTACGCCGACCCAACTCAGGGCCGCGACGTGCGCTTATCGGGCAAAGTCGGCAACATCGAAGTCGGGCCAGTGGGCGCCAACATCGAACTCATCACGTGGGCAGCGCTCAGCGAAATGCAGCAGGGGCGCACCTGTAACCAACTGTGCGATGTCGGCTGTTTCCCCGGCGAGGGATTCGGAACACCGGGCGGGCGCTGCCGCAACGCCACTTTGAATGATGGGCCGCTACGCGCGAACTGGAGTGTGTTGGCGACCATTACGGCAGTTGCGAGCGCCCATCAGTTCACGGTGTCGCATGGCACGACGGCGATTTCAGGCGCGGCCCTGCCGTCTGGATTTGATGCACATCTCGAAGCGGGCGACGTGGAATTTGACAGCGATTCCGGCGGTACCAATGCGGGCGTGGCACTGCAAATCAAAAGCGCAGCGAGTGGCGTCATCACGCTTCATCAGGATTTGCCGTTTGTGCCTTCAGTCGGCGACGAGCTGGTGATTGTGGCGGGTTGTCGTCGAACGGTCGCCGACTGCACCTTTTTTGAGAACATGCCAAATTACAGGGGCTTTAACCTGCTACCGGGCAAAATCGGCGTGCTGAACGAAAAAACGGAGGAAAGCTGATGGATTCGCTTCCAGGAACAATACCCGGCGCATCGGATTTCGTCGGCGCTCTTCGCCGCTACGTGGGGGCGCTCGAATACAGGCCAAAGAAGAGCTGTATCGTCGTCGAGACGGCGAGCGGACCGCGCGGCTTTTGCGACTGCGCGGGCTTACCTCTCATCGGTTTGCGCGACATCGGACTTCTGCCGGGCGACTTTGACCCGAACTTTCCCGACGCGCAGCACCGGGAAACCGAGATTCTGCGCGTCCTGAGGCGACTTGGACGGCGCGCATCGTCTAAGCCACCGTTCAAGCTCGGTGATGTTCTGGTGACGGGTACGCCGGGATTGTTCCATGTAATGACTGTTTGCAGCGCATCAGATAATACCGTGCGTATCATCGAAGCGCCAACAGCACACGGCATCGTCTGCGAGCGCCCGCTCGATACTCACGACTACCACAGCATAAGGAGCGCCTTCAGACTATTCAATGGGTAAGCAACTTTTCAGTACCTTAGCGTTCGCTGCGATTGGCGGTTTGACGGGTGGATTATTTACCGCCGGGGCGTTCTCGTCGCTCGGTGCGAGTCTGGGTGTCGTCGCGGGTGGCGCGCTGTTTGGCCCCAAAACCAAAACCGAGCTGAGCGACCTCTCGTTCGAGAATACCAGCAAACACGGCTTCTATATCAGCGAATTTGCGGGCACAGTTGGCAACGTCGGCTGTAACTATATCGCCGTCGGCAAAGACGACAAAGGCGACATGGCGGGCCTGATCAGGGTGAAAGGCAAGTCGCCGGGTAAGGGTGGCAACGGTACACCAGACAGCGCTTTGCTCATCGGTGCGGTTCTCATTGGCCGCGCGCTTGGCGGTACCCAGTTTTCGCCTGAGCCGCTCTTTGTAGACAAAATCGAGCAGGAAGATTCCGAGGGGCGCAAGTGCATTTACGACCGCTACGGCGCCAGCACTGCCGAGAAAGGGTTCACTCTCACGCAAACCACCAGCACCATCACGGGGCGCGTCATCAGCGAAACCAGCGACGTTTTGCGCCTCTACACCGGAACTGACGAACAGATGCCCGATTCGGCATTAAGCGCCTTCTGGGGTGACGAACTGAGCGCCAATCGCGGCTGTGCCTATGTGGTGTTCAATCGCCTGCCGATTGCCTCAGCGCCCACGTTTTATTTCACCGTCAGGAGCGCCACCACCAATCGGCGCCAACTCATCACCCAGAAATTGCAACAGGTCGGCATTCCGGCTGAACGCTTGGAGTTGAGCGCGATTCCCTCAGGCGCAGTGATTCAGGGCATCAAAATCACGAGCCAACAAACCACGCGCGAAATCTGCGAAAAGATGGCGCGACGTACATGGTGTGATTTCGCCTTCGATGGCTCGCGCATCGTGGCCACCAGTCGCACAGCCCCGTCTCGCCATTTGGTGACATGGGACGAGCTGGGCGCATGGAACGCGACTGGCAACGGCATGTCGCTCGGCTCTGGTGGCGGCGACGAGGGAGAGGCACCGGGCAAGGTATCCGACGGGCGCTTAGTCCTCAAATCGCGCGCGGTAGAGGATATGTGCTCAATTGCTCGCGTGGCCTACACCGATTCGGGGCAGGGCTACGACAACGACGAACCTGCCACTGCACCACAATCGCGGGCGACGCACACCAACGCCCTCGATTATGACCTCGGCGAGGTGGACAATCTGGCGGGCGCCACCAATTTCGCTCTGGCGCTGCGCGATGAGGATTGGAGCGCGGACCTGCAAGCCGCCTTCTCGGTGCTCAGCGGTCATGAGGATTGGTTGCCCGGTGACGTGTTGGAACTGCCACTTGATAAAGACGGGCTATTGGGCGCCAGAGATTTCTTACTCCTCGAAGCCGAAAGCCAAACGGACGGCATTCTCAACTGTCAGGCGCAGAGTTTCGCCGCCCACGTCTACACCCAGAACGCAAATATCACCGCACCGACACGCCCTAGTCCTGTCGTTCAAGTCGAAGCTGAGGCGTTATTTGGGACGTGCGATATGGTTTCGCTCGACGACGCCACAGTGGACAAGCCCGGCCTGCTCTGTTGGGTGTCACAGTCACGGCAAAAGAAGTGGACGAGCGGTACCATCCGCATCGGCACACACGGCAACCCCGACAAATTTGCGAGGGAAGTGGTTTCCGAACGGGCCACATGCGGCATTCTCACTGCCGCCTTCGTCCCATCAACCGACACCAGCCTCGAACTCAAATCGCAGTACGGCGAACTCGGCAGCGCGACCACCAACAGCGAGGCGCGCAACGTCCTCGTCATCGAACCCGGTCTGGTTATCACATTCGACACCGCCACCCTACTCGACTACGACCCCGATGAGGATGAACTGTTCTACTCGCTCAGCAATCTCATCAGCGGGCGTTTCGGCAGCGACTACCTCAGCGGACTCACGTTTCCCGTCGGCGCGCGTTGGGCGTTATTACGAGACGCGAGCGGTGACGCGGCCCCAGGTATCCGGTTTTATCCGGTGTCGCGTTCATTCATCGGCGCTGATGTGTGGGCGAGTTGCCTCACCGGACTCGGCACTCAGCACATCTACACGACCGCGCACGACATCAATTTCGTGGGCCGCAACGTCGAGCCGCTCTCGCCCATCATCGAAAACGCTGCGCTTGATGGCAGCGGCAACCTACTGCTCAGCGGCAGAGGCCGCACGCGCTACGCGGCAGACGGATTCGAGAACAACCCGAACCTGCACCGCATGAGCGAACCGAGATATTCGAGCGGCTACAAATATCAGCTCCGTTTTGGTACCCGCCTCATCACGCAATACAGCCTCGACGACAGAGGTAGCTTCGATTGGACGATACCCGCGGCGACCGTTGCGGGCACACACAGCGCGGCGCTCGCCTTGTGCGGCGACTTTGGACCGGGCCGTGAGACGGCCATCACTTTTTAAACCATCATGGCTATTGAACTTTCCCACATTTCCGACAGTGAGGCCGATACCCGGCGCGCGGTCAATACCGTCGTCGATGAGATAGAGGACGCGCTCAACAACTCGCTCTCCATGTTCGCCACCTCGACGACAACTCGCACAATCGGTACAGGGTCGCACACCTTCACCGTCGAGGCGGGGCGCACATTCCTTTATGCCCTGCCCTACGTCCAGGCCGCTGATAGGGACGATGCCAGCAAGTGGATGACGGGCAAAGTCACAAGCTACATCGGCACAACGCTCATCGTGAGCATGGATGATGTGGGCGGCACAGGTTCGCGCTCGAACTGGATAATCGGTGTCGCCGGGCGGCGCGGCCTTTAGTGTTGACGTTTAGTTGATGCGCCCCTGAATCGCGCGCGCAGTGGTTTGAACTGCGCGCAATGCGTTCACCTTCGACTGAAACCGTCTTAAAGGGAATCTCCGTGCAGGCTGCGCTGTGGGAAATGTGGGCGCTCGTCAATAAGAAGGCGGGCGACTCTTTTAGTGCCGTTATCCACAAGCTAGCCAAAGAACAGCCATTCATTGCCTTTATGTTCGGGATGCTCGCCAAGCATTTGTTTGGTGGCGACCCCGAAACACGCCAAGCCTACGAGGCAGGATATGCGGCAGGCGACAACTGGCCGCTCAAAGATAAGGAGGATGCGCAGTGAAACTCGCTCTCCTTAAACCCGAACTCGCTCTGCCTCAGTACGCGGGCCTGAGCCATGCCGACGCTGCCGCCAAAATCAACGTTGAGGCGACGTATGCACTGGAATTCAGCACTCGCTCACTGCCTCGGCGCGAAGTGAAGAGCTGGCTCATCGAAATCGGCAAGTTAACGGCGATTCTAACGGGTACTGATGCGCTCGCTCGGCAGTTCGCTTTCATCCTCACCGATTCGGATTACTCCGAAATCGCTGTCTTCGACCCGCTCGCTCAGCAACTCTTTGCTCAGGCCGTCGCGGCGGGCTTATTCACTGCGCAACAACGCACCGTCATCGAGAACAAGGCGAAGTCGTTCGTTTACCTCACCGCGCGTGATGTGGCGGTCGCACGGCTCGACGATCAGGCACAAGCTGAGTCGGGCGAACTGGAAACGATGCGGGTGGCCGTGTCGCAAAAAGAGTTTCGCGTCTCTCGCTTGCAACAGGGCATCGACCCAGATGAGGAGGGAGGCGCGTAATGCAAATCGCACGCTATACGGCGCCCACAACGCCGGGCGGGGGCAGTTCGTTTATCGCAGGGCGCCCCAAAACCGCGGGAGGCGTTGTGCTGCCGGGTGTGCCGGGTTTGGATGTGCTTTCGCTTGGAACGAACGCGCTCTCCAACAACACGATCTACTACGCCCCCTTTATTGCGCAGGCCCCCTTTTCGTTCGATCAATTTCAACTGGAAATTAGCACGGCAGGAGGGGCAGGCAGTACAGTTGGGGCGGCGCTTTATAGTGCCGATTCGGATTTGCTGCCCACGACGCTATTACTGGACGGTGGCACCGTTGCCACAGACACGACCGGGCCGAAAACACTCCCGGTCACCAGTGGTACCCTCGCAGCGGGGCGCTACGTGTTGGCAGTCCTTCCAGCCCTGGGCGCAACGTTTCGTGCGTATAGAGGGGGGCAGGGTTTAGCGGGCCTCAACCCCGTCTTGGGAACGGGCAGCCTGGTGGCATTCATCACAGCATCCCGCACAGCCAGTTTGGGATTTCCCTCGACGGCTGTGGCACCCGCCCCCACGTACAGCAACCAAACCTTCTCTTATTTTGCCCTCATGAGGTTCAGCTACTAATGCCCTACACATACGATCAGCCGTATTCGCTCGATGGCACTGCGGGCACCAGCGTTCAGGTGTTCGACTCGACGAACCTTACCACGCCATTGACGACGTTCACTGCCGACAGCAACGGGCGCGGCAAAGTGGCGCTTACCGTGTCCGACACGAGCGCAACCACGCTGTATTTTGTGCGCGCGTCCGACTCAGTGCGCCTCGCGGTCGTCACTGTTGACCCGCGTGAAATTGCCTCACTTCAGGTGATTTCGGCGGCGACCATCGCAGGCACAGTGTGGGCATCTGGCACGCGCACCTTGACCGGGTTTGGCACGCTCACAACCGACACCGCAACGGCAGTGTGGGGTTCGACGACGCGCACGCTGTCAAGCTATGGCACCCTCGCTGCCGATGTGTGGGCGAATGGTACCCGCACGCTGTCGGCGTTCGCCTTCACCGTCAATACCAACGCCAACACCGTCGAAACCGCCATCAAGGCCAAAACCGATAACCTGCCAACCGACCCGGCGAGCAACACTCAGGTCAACACCCGACTCGCCTCGACTGATTACGTGGCACCCGACAACGCGGGCATCGCGACTTTGCTCTCGCGTCTGACCGCTGCGCGCGCCGGATTCCTCGACACCTTGAACGGTTTGGTCGCCAACATTCGCGCCGACATCGAACGCGGGGGCGGGCCTCTGTCGGGCATCTTCGCCGATTACGCGCGGCGCACTGGCGACTATGCCACGAGCGCGAACGTGTCGGCAGTCGGCACCCAGGTCGGCAACCTGAACAACGTTAGCACCACGCAAGTGCAAAGCGCGGTGCAGTCGGGCCTCACCGCTCAGGGCTACACGCCAACACGCGCGGGCTATCTGGATACGCTGAGCGGCATCGTGAACGCGGTCAAGGTTGCCATCGAAGGCGGGCTGCTCGCTGCCGTGAAACTCAAAACTGACCTTCTCGGCACCAGCGCAGTCGCGTCACAGAGTGATGTGCAGCCCACTATCAACTTCACGCCGACCATCAACCCGACTCCCGTTTCGGGCGGCTATCTCGCGAGCGACCGCACACGCGACGAGGGCATCGCCGCTGCGGCTGCCGAATTGGCTCCGCTCATCGAGAACGGCGCCTTCACCGTCGCCGCGCTCGTCAATGCACCAGCGGGCGGGGGCGGAACTGGCGGTTTGACTCCGACTCAGGACGCACGACTCACCCAGACCGCAACTGATGTCGCCGTCATTCGCGCGCGCCAGAACGATCAGGTGCCCGAACCCGCGCCCGTCTTTTCGGTGGCGCAGGCCGTCGATCCCGCGAAGGCGGTTGTACTTGTGCGCACTGCCGACTTTGTAGGCCGTCCGCTCAAAAAGGCGCTCATCACGCTCACCCTCATCGACGAGGGCTTGCTCGTGATTGGTGGTACCATCCGCCACAATCGCCAAGTCATCGGTCGTACTGATGAAAATGGCGAACTGGAACTCGAAACATGGCACACCGACACCATTGAGGATGCCGGGCTTTCGCCTGATTACGAGCTGAGCATTCCTGGTGTCGATGCGTTCACAATTCGGGTACCGAGCGCGGGCGGACTCGCCAGCGACCTCAAATACCCGGCATAAAGAAAGCGCCCGACTCATTTGAGTCGGGCGCTTTTGGTTTTATAAATGAAAGGCTCCCATTAAGGCAGACTGAAGCTGAGCAACGGATTCGACTTTCACCGAGTAACCACTAGAAGGGCGCCCCATAGCATTGCAGTCGTAATCCCATTCGTCCCAAGAATTCTCGCAGGTCAACAGCCATTTGTCGGGGTCTAGCCAGACTTCGAGGTAGTTTTCGCCGCGTTTCAACCTCCACACATAAAGGGCAACATCCCCCTCTTTGGTTGTGAATGCCTTGATTTCTGGGAGATGATTTTCGAGGCACCACGCGAAGAGCGCCTTCAATAAATCATCGTTCATTCGTCATCCTCGAAGTTACTTTCGAACTGGCTGTCGTCGAATTTGAACTCATAGGTGAGCCGATTCGGGCCATGAGCATATTCGGATAGGTCGCACAAAATATGCTCCTCGATAGCGGCCGTGAGCCAACCCCAATAGGCGGAGCGCGCAGCCTCTCGCGCTTCTGGAGTGTTTTTGAGGCTATGGTTTTCGAGGAGAGTGTCGATGGCGTCTTCGATGCGCGAATCGTTGGGCGAAATGATGATGTCGTTTAGCATGGTGGTAAGGGGTGTAGGGACATGGCGAACCATGTCCCCGGTCGGTATTAGCAGGTAAAAGCGTCTCCCTCGCGGTCGAGAGCCAGCTCGAACTCGATGGTGCGCCACAGGTCATTAAGTCGGGTGCGAGCAGCATGAAGTTGGCGCCACACACCGAAGCGTTGCCCGCGAGACATAACGAGCTTGCCCTCCTTCTCTTCCTCGATGGTACCCGTCAGATTGCGGATGGTGCGGCCCAGAGCGTTTAATTCGCGCACATCGGATTCGCCCAGTTCGAGCACGATTTCGAGTTCGCGAGCGGCGCGTTCGACGACTTCGCACGGTGCGGGAATCGAATCGTCTGCAAATGGGTCGTCGGCAGCCTCAAGCTCTTCGACGCAGTGAACGCAGACTTCCCATGAGGTGCGACCGCCACAACGTTGGCAGGTGCAGGGTGTCCAGAAGTTGACAAACTCGGCAGTGGCGGTGTCGAATTGCTCGACGGTGGTAGAATTTTCCATGATTTTGAGGGAGTGGGCGCCCGCCAAAAGCGGGCGCCCGGTCAATTAGCAGGTCATCCCCGCCATCAGGTCATCCATCCAATCCGAGGAGGTAGCAGGTAGGGCATTCACAGTGGGCTCGAAATGCACTTCGGTCACTTCGCGGGTGTGAATGGTGATGGTGAATTCGTTATCCCATGTCCAATCGCGGGAGAAGAGACGGGCTTCGATGGCAACCACGAGGGCGCGATATTCGGCGGGCGTGAGTTGTTTGCGCGAGATGATGCGGTGGCCCCCACGAAGTCCAAACGCAGCGTTGATGCCCTCAATTTGGTCGTCGCGGTCCCAGTTCAGGTGAGCGTTGCGAGCAGCTCCGAAGAAAGCGCGCTGAGCGTTGCGATGTTCAATCGCGAGTTCGGGATGGGCCTCGGCAAAAGCGGGGCGGGTTTCGATAACCTTAGTCATGTTGGTTCCTCTAGGAACTTTCGGCGGGAGCGGCGCTTTTACTTCCTACGGTGCGGGCGCCTCTCCCTTCGTTCCTATATATGTATATACGTTTATTATTAGGAACGTGTTCCATGTATTTTTCGTATTTACGTAAATACTTTTATGGAACAAGAACTCAAAGTCGGGCCGGGTCGCCCGGCATTACCGCCCGAACAAAAGAGGAAACAGAAGAACTTTCGTTTGTCGCCGGACACGATAGCCCTCATTGAAGGCATTGCTGCGGTGAACCAGATGAACGACACCGAAATTGTTGAGAAGGCAGTGAGCGAGTTCGCCAAACGAAACGGGGTTGAGCTGGCCGAAGCTGATGTTTGATTGACGTGCATCAAAAAGCGCGATTTCTGGTGCATGAACTGCGTGTCATGCCTCAAGAACTGGCGATTGTTGTTCACGAATCCGCCCTTGTACCCGTCCAGCAGCCCGATTTAATCTCGCTGCTGCTGAACGATAAGCGCTCACCTCATACCCGCGACGCCTATGCGCGGGATCTCCGCGATTTCTTCGGCGACGCCATCCCCATCGGCGAGGCGTGCGCGCGATTCGTGCAACTCCCGGTACCAGCCATCCGGCTTGCCCTGCTCACCTACAAAACCAAATTGCGCGAGCGGGCCATGAGCGAGGCGACTATCAATCGCCGATTCGCGGCTATTCGTTCGTTGCTCAAGTTCGCTCATCGGATAGGCCAGTGCGCGACGGACGGAACCAACATCGCCGAGGGTGAGAAAGTCACGGCCTACAGGGACACGCGCGGTGTGGACGTGGCGACGCTGCGCAAATTGTTGGCAGCACCCGCGAAACGATTTCCAGTTCGAGAAGCGCCCCATATATATAAAGATGGCAAAGATAGATATATAGATGTCTGCCAATCTGTATGTGTACGCGCGCGAGAAATCCCCAACGCTCTGCGCCAATCGCGCGATCTGGCTCTCCTTCACCTGCTCATCGAGAACGCGCTCAGGCGCGGCGAGGTTTGCAAGCTGGATTGTGGCGACTTCGACGCCTCGACTCGTTCACTGTGGATTCTCGGCAAAGGGCGCGGCAACCAGAAAGAGCGCGTTTCGCTTTCGCCTACCTGCACTCTGGCTATCACGAACTACCTCACCCATAGCGAACACGGCAGCGACCGCACTGAACCGCTGTTCATTTCGCTGGATAGTCGCCCGGCGTTTTACGGCGCTCGACTGTCGGATGCGGGACTATATTCCCTCGTTGGGGAATATGGTGTTTGGGTGGGCCTCAAGCGGCTCACACCTCACCAGCTGCGGCACAGCGCGATTACTGCCGCTCTGGATGCGACTGGGGGAGATGTGCGCAAGGTGCAGCGTCTGAGCCGACACAAAAAATTGGAGACGCTGATGATATACGACGATAGCCGAGCCGACCATCAGGGCGAAGTCAGCGGGTTGCTATCGGATTTGGTGATGGGACGAAAAAAGCCGCGCTCCTAACGGCGCAGTCTGTTCTTAAGATTTTGTGCGGTGTTGAATGTGTTTTTGGCCTTTTGGAAATTGTTGCGCGCCTTTTGCATGCTGAATTTGTTGCGCGGCGTTGCTGTTGGCACCCCGACGAGAGGTGTCACCGTAGAGCTTTGCTCGGTACCGAGACAGCCAGAAAGCAGGGTGACGCCGAGTACGGCGATTAATGAGAGTTTGGTAAGTTGCACGCCCGCATTTTACACCAAACCGTAACAAAAATGAAAGCCGCGCTCCTAAGAGCGCGGCTTTCTTGTCCACCTTTTGACGGGCTTCGGTTGTTGGGCTTGTCGGGCGAGTTCGATGAGTTCGCGCACGGTTTCGGTATCGAGAGCGACTTTGAACCCTGTCGCATTTTCGGCGGTGTCGGCATCATCGCACCACTGGGTGAGTTCATCCAAATTGAGGGGCATTAGACGATACCGTTTACACGGTCGTACCAGTCCTTGTCGAAATCGGACACATTTTCGATGTCTTCGCGATTTTTGCGAAAGCGCTGGGATTCGCGGGTTTGGCCGCATTTACAGCGATATTGCTTCTCAATCACCATCGAACTGACTTCGCTTTCATAAGCGAATTGGGTCGCCGTCTTACATTTTGGACAAATCATAAAAACTCCTTTTTGTTGGCAAACGTGGCAAACGGTGTTCTCAAATCGACGGTTTGCCACGTTTGCCATTTGCCAAAGTGTTTTGTCTGTCAAACCGTCGATTGTCTGGGTACTTTTCAGGGATGCTTTGCCAGAAAATGCCGTTGGCAAATGGCAAACGTGGCAAACCGTCAAACCGTGAATTCTTCAGGGCGCTTTGAAAGTCCCCAAAAGGTGCGCCCATTTTTGCCTTCCTCGCGGCTGATACGGATGCCAACTTCATCTTTGGCGCGGTAGATAGTGCGCTGCTTGAAGCCGTGTTGCTCGGCTTCTTCCATGATGTCGTTCACCAGCATTTTTTCGACTGGGGTTAGCAAATTGATGAGGAATTCGCGGGCGCCGTTTTTGGGTGTGAATGTCTGTGGCACCTCTGGCGCGTCGCCCCAGGCTAAGCCCTCGAACAAAACCCTGAATCCCAGAGCGGGCGCGAAATCCGCCAAGTTGTTTTTGATGGTCGCGAAGATACGCTCCAGCGGTTGAGTCGAGTCGGGTGTGCCGATGGCGTGAACGACACGCGCGAACTGGGTAATCGCCGAGGCGCCGCGCACCCTATCCAGATCAATCGGCCAATTCAACTCGCCCATGCCGCCCTTCCTTATATGGTGGACAAGAACAAGTGCGAGGTTATATTTCTGGGTAAGGGCAACGAGCCACTGCACCAAAGTTTTCATCTGGTCGTTATCTTTCTCTTCGAGCGAGTTGGCGCCGCTCAACGAGTCGATGACAATGAACTTGGGGCGATATTGCGCGATGATGGACTCAAAGCGCTGCTGGTCGGCGGGTGTGTTGAGTGCCCACGATTTGTTGTCACAGTTTTCGGGCCAGATGAACGGCTCGTCCGGTGTGCCCCAGTTCGCAAAGCGCGTGAGCAGCCCCTGAAGAAACCCTTCTGCATCGAGATAGAGAATGCGGTCGCCGGGTTCAAAGCCGGTGATGGGCGTGCCATCGGGCCACTCCGTGCCTTTCGCCAAACGGTCGCACAAATCGCCCGCCACGTTGGATTTGCCCTGCCCCTGTTGCGACACGATGAGGGTGACTTGACCGACGGGAATATAACCGAACCACAGCCACTGCTGTTGGCCCAATTTGACGCGCAGTTTGGCGGCGGTTGTCAGTGGCACATGACGCGACACGGCTAAGCGTGTTTTGGCCGTGTCGGCAACCTCGTTCATCTGCGCGATGACTTTAGCTAGGTCGCTCGAATTGCCCGTCGTCAGCAGCTGCCCCAGTTTCTGAAGTTCGCGGGCAACCGACTTCTGGCGAATGGTTTTAGCGCACTCCTCGGCGACTGTGACCTTAACCGCGTGGCCCTGTTCGACGAGCGATTCGATGTAGGCTGCGCCGCCCACGAGAGCCAGATCGCCCGCATTGCTCAAATCCTCGATGAGCAAACTCGGCGCGAGTGGTTCGCCGTTCAGCAAACGCTTGGCGGCTGCGCCATAGATGAGTTCGTGGCGCTCCTGAGCGAACTCATTGGGGTCAAGCGTCAGGAGTTCGCTGTCGAGTTGGCCCGCGAGCAGTGCCGCCAGATAGGTGGTTTCGGCAGCGGGGGCGGATGGGATTTCGAGAGGTTGTGTTTCTTGGTTCATGAGCTGCCTTTGCACGAGGTGAACGCTTTAGCGAGTTCGCCGCAGCGTTTGTCACAGGCGACATTCCAGGCTGAGCAGGGATTGCCGCGCTTGCCGATTCCGGCGGCAAGTTGGTCTTTGTTGGGGTGCCCATCAAGGAGCACGTAAGTAATTTCGGGGTGTCGCTCTTTCTCGATGAGGGTGGCCGCTTTCAATTCATCGGGGACGCCTACCCATCGGGGCTTGGCGTTCTTCATGCGGCACAGCGTCACATACGAATCTGAATGCAGCGTTCCTTTGAAGCCCGCGGGCAACTGTTGAAGCGCAAAAACGACAGCGGCTAACTCGGTAACATTGTTGGTGATGCTGGTGTGTTCGCATTTCCACCAATTGGCGCCTTCAGGGGCATTGCCGTTCGCGGGTAAAACGTAGCCGCCATCGGCGTAGATTTCGTTCCCGTCGCCATCCAAAAACCAGAAGGCGTAGGTGCCGCCATCTTCGGATGGGTTGCGACCAATGACGCCGCCATCGGCATAAATCGAGGCGGTATTTTTGAGCAGGTTCACGCGAACGCACCTCGCATCTGAGCCAAGGTTTGCGGGCGCCGCCGCTCTGGCTGCCAGTTCGGGCGGTCACGGATAACGCGCGGTTCAATCAGTCCGCGATTAAATCCGCTTTGAATCGTTGTGCGAATCTCGCGCGGTTCGAGTCCGATCTGCGCCGCGACCTCATAAAGCGCGGCTTTGACGGTGTGTTCATCGAGCACGCCACTCGCCACCAGGCGCCCCATCGCGAGCGCCTGATTGTTGAGTTCGTCGTTGCGGTGAGCGCGAGTCGCCGCCAATTTGTCGAGGGCACCGCGTAGCGCGACACGGCCATAGTTCGACGAAACCTCATTCATCGAAAACGGCTGAGACGGCACGGCGATTTCCTGCCGTGTGCGTGTCGCCAGTTCCGCCAGTGGCGCGGGCAATGGCTGCAACGGGTAGCGGTGCGGCGACATCTCGAACCGATATTGATGCCCCGACGCATGAACCGAGGGCGGCGCGGTGCAGCAATTGAGGTCGGCTTTGAGCTCCAGATCGGGAATCTCGAACGCGGTTTCGATGACCTTCTTCGAGGCCCGTACATCGGGCGCAGCGGGCCGCTCGAAATAGAAGTGCATCCCCCTCGACGTTCTCACCATCGGCGTCTGGAAATCAGCGGCCACCTCGACTCCGCACAGGTCGCAAAAACCTGAAACGGCCTCTTCGGTGTCGCAGTCCACGATGCACAGATTGGAGACGGCGCCCGTCACCAGAGCCATGTTGGCACTTGGCGCGATGAGAAACCAATCCTCCACTTCGCGCACGGATGGCAGCTCACGCTGAAACGGCGACCACGCCGAAACCCGTTTGCCCTTCTCGTTGGTGATGAGCGGCAGGATTTCGGAGAACGGCTCTTTGCTACGTGGGCGAGTTGGGTAGAAGCTCCAACCCAAACCCAGAAAGCCGAGGGCAAAACGAAGGCGGCTCAAAATGCCACCTCGCGAACAGCAGCCACGGCAGCGCGTACCGCTTCCATGTACTCAATCGTTGGTTGTTTTTCGCCCCTCTCCTGACCGGGCTTATAGTGACGCCACACTGCGCGCTGTATGTCTTGTGGCACCAAGGCCCAATGTGTGAAGCACATCAGGTACTTCGGAGAAATCGCCTTGTTGCAACCGCAAGCCGCGCAACGGTGAGTTGAGTCGGGCGCAGGCTCGAAAGTCGGGTCTACCTTTTTGAGCGCCTTCTCGATGAGAGCCTTTTTGCTTTGCAGGTTGCGCCCACCTTCGCGCTCGATGATAGCCAGAGCGGCCCGGTAGCCGCCCGAATAGTCGCGCTTACTGGATTCAAAACGACGAATCTGCGAACGGCACCCATCAACGCTGTTATAGATAAGCTCTTGCGCCCATCCTACTTCACCCATTCCGAATTGCTCGACGAGTGGTTGATTTTCACGACGAATGCGAACGTATTCAACGAAATCGGGTCGGCTCAAAATGCCACCTCCTGATGGGCGTGCATTTGGGACTCGCGCTCACGACGCAGCGACGCGCGGGCATCACAGCGCCGGGCGCCGAGCGTGATGTGCTTATCCAGCACGCAGCGAAGGTCGTAGGCTTCGCGCAAATCGGCGCAGTTATAGAGCGGCCATGTCTGGCACTGCCCATCACGCAAAACAGCGGCGAATACTCCGAACCCCTCGACGACGGGCCAGATGCACAGCGAATCGCCTTCGTGAAGGTAAACGCAGTCGGTGAGGTCGGTATAAACCCGCGTCATTTTCTGAGTAGGACGCCCCTGAATGCGGCGCAGATAACCAATAAAGCGGCGAATCATGCGGCCTCACCTGCCTCGACTGGTTGGCCCCAGGTCAACACCTTGGCGTCGATAGCCCCGGCCAAACAGCGCGCGGCCTCAGGCTTGAGGTCATTCCACGAACCAACCGCGTCGAATTGATGGTCGAGCAAGACCTGATTGCCATTCATCAAGCGCTCATCGCGTCCCGTCTTGCCCGTATCGAGTCCTGCCGCACTGGCGACTGCCCACAGATGCTTGATGTGCTTGGGGAGCGTCGGCTTCGACGAATGATGCCCCGCGTTCGGGCAATCCTCGAAATGCGAGTAGCCATCGCGAGTGACCGGGACACTCGCGCCCTTATCGGTTTTGACGAAGTAGATCTCTTTGCCGCACGAGGTGCAGTTCGTGGCGCGGGCGCCTTTATGAATGGTGTAGCGCGGGCGCTTTTTAGTGGGGATTGAGGCGGTATCGTCCGTATTGAGTTCGCTATCGTCGGGAACACGCTCGCCCGTTTCATCGGCCAATTTCTCGGCGGCTTGGCGTGCGTAGACTTCCCACTTCTCACATTTTGCCAGAGCGACGCGCTTGCTTTCGCCCTCGGCAACGGGTTTGGGCTTGGTGTCAGTGGCAGTCCGGTAGCCAGCAGCAACGGCAGCGCGTCGGGCGCGCTCGCAGCGTTCCAGCAATTCGCGCGAAGCCACCAAAACCATACGCGGCTCCGGTTCTTGGGTGGGCGTGCTGTTACTGGTTTCCTCGGTGTCCTTCGACGAGAATAACGAGCTGGTGCGTGTGGCTAAGAGCGTGGCGTCGATGAGGGCGCGCTTCTTCGCCATTTTGAGAATCGTGTTGGCGACGTTGGCGGCATCCTGCTTGGCATATTTGCGTTCACGAGAATTACACGCGCCGAGTCCCTCCGCTTCGACAATACCTGTGCGCTTATTGACGACGGAAACCTTCACCTCGTAAGAGCAAAAAGGCACTTTGTCGCAGAAGTTCTCGACGCGGTGCGTCGTCTCGTATTTGGTGGAGAAGCCAAAAATAGCGAGCAATTTCTCGGCACCGGGCTTGAACAGCGTCGGCTTGGGCGTGCTGGGAATGCAGCCGTAATCGGCCTCCAAAATCATCTGCTCGCGAACGAACTGGCGCACATCGTTCATGCGTCGCTCGTACTCGGCAGAGGTGATGACCATTTCGGGCATAAAATCGGGCTTAGCCGAGCGCGCGGGTTCGCGCAGCTCGGCAGCGGGTGTCGCTCTAACGGGTTGCATATTGGGCCTCCTGTGGGGCGTTGAGTGCGCGGTCGGCCATCACGGCACGCCACCGCTCGGACTCCTCGGCAGCCATGCGGGCCAGAGTCAGGTTGAGAATGCGGTCGCGTTTCAATTGGCGGCGAACCGTGCGCCACTGGCGAAAGCGAATCCGAAACGGCAGATGCACCAGGGCCAGAACCGCGAGGATGATGAAGATTTCGCCGTCCATTAGGCAGCCTCCTTCCTAGCGGCTCGCGATGCGAGAACCATTTTTGAGATTTGATCTAACGTGTAATGCCCGTAACTTTCCGATGGCATAACAGCGCGGTCACTGTTCCAGGTTGCGGGGTCAATTCTCAAAAAGAAGAAGGTTTCAGCAAAGAGCTGAGCCTGATGCATATTCTCGAAAGGCCCTAGCGACCATTTGCCTGACTCAGTGCATAGAAGTCCCACTCGGTTTTTGGGGTACCGAGTGACCGAAGAAATCCAAGTTGCTTTTTCAGCATCCCAAAGAACTTCCAAGTTCCACTGAAATTTTCTGGTGCTATAGGAGGTCAAAAAGATTGACCTCATTTCATCTGTAGCAAACGAACCAAAATCATCGGCCTTGCAGTGCCATGTCAGATTGAGTGCTGAGTACGTAGGCGGTGCGCCTTTGTTCTGCAAGAATTGCTTGCCTGCTTCGGTTAGTGAAAAACGGAAGTCTGCCGGCCTTTCTTGAGTGGGAGCAAAAACATTTTTCGGCAAATACTTGATGTAACCACTGTCCTGTAGATGGGCGCAGTGACGCTTTAACTCCAAAAGAGACAGCGAAATCCCTTGCTTTCGTAGGCTCGCTTGAATGCCCTTCACTTTTCGCGAGGGAACTGCCGACAGCACTATTAGAATAGCTTTCGAGGTGCGTTTGGAAGATACCTTTAGCAACTCTGATTTCTTGGTTTCGTGTAAAATTTCTGTTGACATTTTTGTTGAATTGAATGGCTCGTCTGTTGGCTCAGGCGAGCCATTTGTCGTTTGTGATTAAAGAAGTTCGTCGAGCGAGGTTTGTTGTTCGCGGGTAGAGAGGTGGCGGGTGGAAATGACTTCGCCGGTATCCTCGCGAATCGTCTCGCAGATGCCTTTGAAGTGATTGATTGCCTCGCGAACAGGAACGTCGCGGTACTCGATGCCGGTTAGGGCGCAGTCGCAGAGAACGTTGACTTCGAGCCTCTTTTCCTTGATTTGGCGGGTGAACTCGGCGGCGCTTTCTTTTTTGGCGCCTTCGAGCTTTCGCAGTTCGTCAACGGCGCGAGCGTTACGGTCGGAGAATTCGACTCGCTCATCTTCGCTGAGCTTGCAGGGTAGATTTCGGGTTTCGATGGGGTTTCACCTCCTTGGGCTGGTTTTTTGGGGCGTTCGTAGAAGCGGCGCGTGGCTGCCAGAAGATACGGTGTGCGGCGCACATGGGCCGCAGCCTCTTCGAGTCCTTCCGTTTCCCCCCAGGGGCCATAGACCCCGTGAATGGTGAGAATTACGCTCATCGCGACACCTCGCCCATCGCCGGAATGACGATACCGCGCCGGGCCGCTTCTGCTACGAGGGATTCGTACTCAACGCTGCGACCATTCCACACCACTTCTTCCAAGCCGCCTTCGCGCTTATCGAGCAAATCGTAGATGCGACGCTCTGAAATGCCGAGCAGGTCGGCGGCTGTTTTGATGGTGACACAAAACAGCCGCCCGTCGATGTGTGCGACGCTAAAGCCTCGTGATGGGGTGGTCAACTCGTTTGCGTTTGGCATGATTCCCTTCATGCTCCCTTTTAGGGTCATTCAAGGGAACATAAAGGGAATTCTACAACCCTTAAATAAACCTTGCAACCTTTAGCGGCAATATTTTGAACTAGGCGACAAGGAGGGCGTATTAAGGTGTTTAAAAAGCACCTCATGGCGCACCTATTCGTTATGCCCCGTTCGCCTCTATCAACAGGGGATTCATCGCAGACCTACAAACCAGAACTACCGGACAGCGCGCCCGACAGAATAGCGGTCAATATGACTGTGGGTGATAGGAGGGTTCTTGAAAGCAAGGCCAAATCCGCCCGCAAGTCAGCAACTCAATGGATTATTTCTTGTATTAATGGGGAATTAGAGGGAAATTCAAAGTCCCTTGAAGGCGACAAAAAGCCGTCATCCCTACACATTTTCTTTGGCCTTGACCGTAGGCGTCGCGCTTTAGCAGATGAGACTGCTAAAAAGCTCGGCTTTCTAGCTACGGATGATTTAGCTAAAGACCTTCTCCATCGTGCCATCGAAGATCCCGAATTGGCGGAAGAATTTTTATTCGGAAAGTTGCGTGCGCGCCTTCAATCCGATTCGACTAACCAAAAGAAAGCTGCCTAATGAAATTTGGAGTTCTTCCCCGTGTCTGTTGGATTTTGCGCCCACCTTTATTACCCCGACGAGCCATTTAACGCTGGTGCATTCGAGTCATGGCATCATCGCCCGTCCAATTATCGTCCTGACGAAGAACCAGAAAGCGCTGTTGAAGTCGCTCAGGATTACGTGCCCCGATATTCGTGGCTTGACTCGGCAGTAGCCGAAATAAAAGCGCGCAAATCGCTCATTCCCAAAGCGACGCTTAAGCCTCTTTTCCGCTTGGTGCCCTTCAAGCCAAATGAGATCGAACCCAGTGAAGAGGACATGGTTTGGGATAGCGGCGAAAGCCATGTTCGACTATGCCTCATTCAATCGTTCCACTTGCTTGAAGAGGCGAGCAAAAGCGGCAGCCTCACCTATAAAGAGCACTTGAAATATGTTCGCCGCGTCCATCAATACGCGGCGCAGATGGAACGTGACCTCACGCCTTCACTCGGTTCACGCATCATGCAATTGGTACGACCAGATGAAAATTAAGATTGAAATGAAAAAACTACTCTCTTTCATAATCCCTAGCACGCTTTTATTGGGACTAATTTCTACAGGCCATGGGGATAAAGCTAAGACGCGCAAACCACCGGGAGAGCATCCCGTCAAAGGCTACTATCGAAAAGATGGTACTTATGTGCGCCCTCATACTGCTGGGCACGGGCCATTAGCAGATAAAGAATCTTCTGGCTCATCGGGCGGTTCTGGTTCCGGCACATCTAACTCATTTTTATTTGAACCATCCGCCACTCCAACACCACGCCCGGCGATTGGCGGCAACTGGACGCTCCCGCGTCCTTCCCCAAGTGTCAGTAATGTTATCCCCGCTAAGCTCTCGGCGACACAAGAAGCATATTTAGAGCAAGTGCGGAAGCTGGCTAAAGAGGCGCAGATACGGCATTTTCTTGTTGAATCAGGTGTGCATAAGTACCGCACCAATACTGAGGTTTGGGGCAGAGTCGCAGTGCTTGATGATGTCTCTGATGTAAGAATCTCTGACTCTGATCCAGCCAGCCCAAGAATGGATTTAGCCCAAAAGGCCATCCTCAATAATCTGCTTACCCTTGAGGAAATCGCAGGCTCGATTTCTTCGATTGACCCAGTACCCGCCTCGTGCGCCGACATTGACCAAAATCTTCAGAAATACGGTCAGTCTGCAATCGACGCCATAAAGCAGATAAAAGAGGCAATTAATTCAGAGGATGCCGAGCAATTAAGCCAAGGCGAAGATGCACTTTCGGATAGCTTGATTTATTTAGATGAGGCGACTACGGATATTAGGAAGCACCTCATAGGCTCATCACCCAAGAAAACCTACGTCCCCGGCTAACCACAATGAGACTCCTCAACATCGCTATCGCCATGCTAGCCCTCTGCGGCGCCCTCTTCATCGCGCCCGCTCAGGCCGACCCGGCTCCGGCTACCTTGAAACTGGAATCCAAGCGAGAATGGCGGGCCGTGAAGCCAGAGCTGTATGTCAACCCGATACCTCGGTATGGTGCCCCTCGTCGGCTTCCGATAGCACGCCACCAAATTGTGCCCGGTACTAATTCACCCTTCGAGCGTTTCGCTCTGCACAAGAGGCTGAAAAAAGCGAGGGCTATGCGCCCCGCCTCGCCTAACTACAGAGCTCAATGGTTGGACGACGAGCACTTCACAAATTCAGAGGCGACATCTCTCAAAGTCGCGGGCAACCCCAAGTTCTAACTGATGACTTCCCCTCGCTTCATTTTATATACCCGCGTCTCGACTCAGGCGCAGGACCAGAACAACAGCCACCCGACGCAGCTCGCCGCGCTGCGCATGTACGCCGAAAAGAAAAACGCCGACATCGTGGACATTATTCGCGAGACGGCGAGTGGAGGCACGTATTTAGGGCGTCCCGGCATCCGCACAGCACTCGAACTGCTGGAAAACGATGAGGCGGATGTTCTCGCTTGCTACGATTTCTCGCGCTATAGTCGTGACTCAAAGCATCAGCTTGCAATGCTGGAGCGCGTCGAGGCTATCGGCAAGCGTATTGAGTTCACAACGCTCGAATTGTCGCGCGACGAAAACGGCGAGCTGACGCCGGAAGGACATTTAATATTTGGAGTGATGGGTTCGTTCGCCGATCATCACCGGCGCAAAATCAAAGCGGACACCACACGCGGTTTGCGTCATGCTGCTGAGTCAGGGCGCCAACCTCGGCGCAAACCACCTCACGGCTTCCATATCGTTACCAGGGCCGATGTGCTGGCGGGGCGCTATGCGGCGGACTTAGCAGGTAAATATCTCATCGTCGAACCCGCCGCGAGTCTGGTGCGCGAGATTTTTGCACTGCGGGCGGGCGGCGCCTCGGTACATGGCATCGCCCGCAAACTCAACGAACGAGGCGAACCTACCCCACAAAAAGCAAAGCTATGGAGTGTGGCCACCCTCATGGGCATCCTTGAAAACGAGGCCTACATTGGACGCGCGGGCTACGGCAAACGACGACGCATTAAAGATGAATCTCGTTTAGAGCGCGGACTCAAAACTGACTTTTCGGTGCGCAATGGTGGCAACAAAGAAATCCCGATTCAGTGCCCTCGCATCATCGACGAGGCCACGTGGAACGCGGTGGCAGCGCTTGAGGGTGCGCCCCTCGGCGACCGCGTGCCCCGCTACCTGTTATCCTCGCTTTTGCGTTGCCCGGCGTGTAATGGGCCGATGAACGGCGTGCCGCACAAGCGTAGCGCTTACGGCTACGCGGGGCGTGGACGCCGCCCCAAGGGAGCGGAACCAGGTTGGCGCAACGAGCGCATCATCAAGCACTACTATCGCTGCCGTGAAGCGCACGCCTACTCAACGACCGGCTTGCCTAAAACCTGCCGTCACTGCGCCATTTACGAAGCCAACCCGCTGGACCTGCGCGTGTTGGCCTCACTACGCCAATTGCTAGAAACGCCGCACCTGCTCGAAGCGCAATTTCAGGTTCAAGAACGCAAGGAGTTGCCGCGCATCGGTGAACTGAAACACCAACTCTCGGCACTGGCAGAGGAAGAGGGCGTATTGATAGAAGGGCAAATGCGGTTGATTCGTGCGGGTGCCGAGTCGGGCGTTTACGATGAACAGCTCGTCAAGCTGTCGCGCACGCGCCGCATAATTCGAACCGAGTTGGAAGCGCTGGAGAAATCAAATCGCTCTACCCCTCAAAGCAATCGCCATGCGCGGCAGTTGCTTGAGGATGTTGGCGCATATTTTGATGCACCTGACATCTTAGAGCCGCAATCCGAAGCGATGCTCGCTGTGCGCGCCGCTTTACGTGTTTTGTTGGAGCGAATCGAATTCGACCCGGCAGCCGATACCCTGAAGCTGATTTTTCGCGTATGAGTTAGCTTCAAGCCTTCGTTCGTGCGCCCATAGATGTGAAGATTACTGTGCAAATCCTAGTAGTGGAAGACGATGACAGCGTGGCGCGCTTCCTGATGCAAGCCATCTCGGAGGCCGGATACATCGGCACGCGCGCCAGAGACGGGCAAAAAGGCTTAGAACTCGCCTCGGAAGGCGGTTACGACGCCATTTTGCTCGATGTGATGCTGCCTATGCTGGATGGCTTCACCGTATGTCGGCGCTTACGCTCGCGCGGCATCGAAGCCCCGGTACTTATGCTGACGGCGCGCGACACCACCGAAGACAAAATCGAGGGGCTGGACGCGGGCGCCGACGACTACATCGTGAAACCGTTCGTGGTCGGCGAACTCTTGGCCCGCTTGCGCGCAATGTTGCGCCGCCAGTTGAACGCGCCCGCCCCGCTTAAAGTAGGCGACCTGTCACTTGACCCCGGTTCACGCACCGCCGAGCGCGCGGGCGTCAAAATCGTGCTTTCGACCACCGAATACTCGTTGCTCGAATTTTTGATGCGCCATCCAGGCCGCGTGCTGCCGCGCAACGCCATTCTCGACCATGTGTGGCAGTACGACTTCGCGGGCAACGACAACGTGCTAGAGGTATACATCTCCTATCTGCGCCGCAAAATCGACAAGCCGTTCGCGACTCCGCTCATCCATACCGTGCGCGGCGCGGGCTATCGCATAGGCGGCGATTAAGGTGCTTCGCAACATTCGAGCGGGTTGGGCGCACCGCATCAGCGGCTCGATGCGGGCACGCATGACGCTGTGGTTCGCGTTGCTCATCGCCTTCTTCATGCTCTTCTTGAGCAGCGCCTACTTGCTGTACGCCCGCCGCGAACTCGAAAACCATTTCGCCGCCTCGCTCGACCGCATCGCCCCCGAAAGCGCCGCCATCGCCAAGAGCGGCACATCGCTCGACTCGCTACGGGCCGCCATTCAAGCCCACAACGCCAGTGTCGCCCAGAGCGGCGCCATTTCTGAGGGCGTCGAGGCGTGGATAGTCGATTCCAGTGGCAAACCGTCGTGGTATTTTGGGCCGGGACGCGGCGATCATAACGACGATGGTGATGAAGATGGCAGACGGGGTGGCGGCGGTGGCAGAAGAGGACGAGGCGGCGGTGGACGCCGCCCACCCCTTCTACCCGGCCTGAACCGTCCATTCGTCCCTCCCCTCGATGATACCGGAGGCTGGCGAAGCCGCGAAGTGAAATGGGGCAACCAACGCCTGTTGTTAGGACTACCGTGGCGCCGCGCACAGGCCGAACTACGCGCCCAGAGCGTGGCACTGGTGGCGCTTTCGCTGTTGGTTACAGCGGCGGCGGCGTTTGGCGCCTGGATACTGGTCGGAAAAACGCTGCGCCCCATTGGCGCCCTCGCCGAACAGGCGCACCACAACGCGCAAAGCCCAATGGAATTAATGGAGCGCCGCGCCCCCTTGCAACCGACTTCGCGCGACGAGGAAATGACCAGCCTGGTCTCGACTCTCAACGAGATGCTCGATAACGTGCGCGAGGCAGCGCTCTCCAAAGAGCGTTTCCACACCTCGGCATCCCACGAACTGCGTACCCCGCTTCAGGCGTTGGCCGGACATCTGGGCGTGGCGCTTTCGCGCGAACGCAACGCCGCCGAATATCGCGGCGCCCTCGAAGAAGCCGCGCGCCAGACAACCCGCCTCTCCAAACTGACGGGCGATTTGCTGCTACTCAACCGCTTACAGACAGCGGCAACCGCCCCCCACACCGAAGAAATCGATGTCACCGAGATATGCGACATCGCCCTACAACGCGCCGAAAAAACCATCGAAACCCGCCACCTAAAAGTAGCCGACAGCTTCGAAAGCCTGTGCATTGAAGCAGCGCCTTCGCACGTCGAAATTCTACTCGGCAACCTCGTCGAAAACGCCGCCAAATACGCCCGCGCGGGTGGCACCATCGGCGTCGAGGTAAAAGCATCCCCGCCAACTGTGCGCGTCTGGAACGAGTGCGATGAGGCTCAACTGCGCGAACTCGAAGGCGAATCAACCCGCCTTTTCGAACCATTCTACCGCCCCGACGCCGCCCGCACCGGAGAAACAGGTGGTAATGGTCTGGGCCTAGCCATCTGCCAATCCATCGCCCAAACCAACGGCTGGGAACTTTCCATTGAAACCACCGATTCACTGTTCGCCGTCGAGGTGCGGTTTTGATGGAAGGATCACTATTGAGAATTGAATAGTCCTCGAAATCAATGATTTTCGGGGAATAATCAATCTTTTGGGGGCATTAATCAATTTAGAAGATTGATTAATTTGGCGTTTTTGGAAAATTTGAGCGTGGAATATGGGTAAAAGATTGATTATTCGATCTTTTCCAGTGAAAACGCTCTTATTGAGAAATGGTGCCTCGGCGCCAATTTATTACTGATTTCATTATACCCGATTTATAAAATTCAACTACTTTACGAGGTTGTGGGTGATGGTCGCCATCAACTGCAATGCTGTCAAAGTGAACTAAACCGCGAATTTCTAGGGGTTCGAGACAAACAGCACCTGAATCTGGGTTCGGGGGATTTTGTTGCGACTGTTCTATTTAAGCGGCAGTTGATTTTGTAGGGGCAACCCACATGGTTGCCCATCATTTCGGTTGCTCGTTTTTGGCACTAATGCGATGTATGAGCAGTTCATATGACGGGCAACCACGTGGGTTGCCCCTACGAATGGTTTGCGATTTGGCTTAGTTGTTAGCGTTCGCCGCGTTCGGCTCCGCACGAGCCGTCGCCGTTGGGGTTGAAGCCCGGTTGGTTGGGGTTGCGGGTGGGCGACCAGGTGGGACCGTCGCAGAAGGAGTCGAAGCGGGCTTCGCTGTTGAGCCATTTCACGTGGCCGTCCATGAACGAGGCGACGACGCCATCGGGGTGGAAGATACCCGCGTTACGGCGGTAAGAGATGCTTTCCCACGGTGCCGACCAGCAGCGCATGACGCGCGTTTCGGTGGGACGTTGGAAGAACGACTGGGGCAACGGGAATGGTGGGCTTTGGGTGTAGGGGCCACCGGGAGGCCCGATGCCCTCGCCGTCGCTGGTATCGACGACTTTATAGCGAGCCGTGGGCGGGCCTTCGGCGCTACCATCAGGAAGCATCGAGAAGTTTTCGGGCGCGAAGCGGTAGGAGGTTCCGAAGCCCTGCCATAGCGTTGTGCCAGCGGGCACGCTAAAGCCGCCCGAAGTAGCTACGTTCGCAAAACCGGTATCGTCGGGGCAGTGGAACACCTCGCGGCTCTTGATGTACGGCATCAACTGGACGTGGATACCGAATTCAGGAACGTTGTTGGCCTGTGAGGTGTATTGGCCGATCTGGTTGACGTGGGTGACGGCGAGGGGCATCTTCTCGTCGTAGTCCTGTACGTACATCAGAATGGCGTTACCGAACTGCTTGAGGTTGGATTGGCACGTCGTCTGGCGGGCTTTTTCGCGAACTCGCGCAAAAACAGGGAATAGAATCGCCGCCAAAATGGTGATGATGGCGATGACTACAAGAAGCTCTATGAGGGTAAAAGCGGAGCGGCGAGATGACATAAATCGACTCCTTGCGAGGTGAACTGGCGGCTAAACCGACTTAATCAGTCGGTTAACATGCTTAAGAATAACTCAAAGTCAGCAAAATTTCGACCCTGATGTTCTTATTTCTATCAGGGAACGCCCCATTCCAAAAACGAGGGGTTTCCGGCGCCACAAAAAGCGGCGTTATCGTTCAAAAAGCGGATATTTGCTTTCCCTTGCCCAAATGAATAACCAGTCGAGACTTCGCCTCTTGCTTTGTGGCGTTTTAGCTGTTGCGATGGCCCCCGTTCAAGCCCAACCCCAAAAAGGGCCGCACCCTGCCCTGCCCTCTGTGACGGTGCCGGGAGCATTGGGAGTCAACATCCACTTTACCGATGCGCGCGAAGGCGAACTGGAAATGCTGAAAGCGGGTGGCTTTCGGGTTATCCGCATGGACTTCGCATGGGGAGCCACCGAAAAAGCCAAAGGCGTATACGATTTCTCGGCCTACGACCGCCTCATCAAATCGCTGGATACCCACAAATTGCAGCCGCTGTTCATCCTCGACTACAGTAACGAATTGTACGACGAAGGCTTGTCGCCCTATACCGACGCCGGGCGCACAGCCTTCGCGAACTGGGCCGGAGCCGCCGCCAAGCATTTCAAGGGACATAAGGTGCTGTGGGAGATGTATAACGAGCCAAACGGCGGTTTCTGGAAGCCCTTGGCAAAAGTCGAGGATTACATCAAGTTGGCAGTGGCGACGGGCAAAGCCATCCAGCGCGATGCCCCCGGCGAGTGCTATATCGGGCCGGGAGTTTCGGGCATGGACTTCGGCTTCATGGAGCCGTGTTTCAAGGCTGGCCTACTGGAATTGTGGGACGGCGTCACAGTGCATCCCTACCGCCAGAGCGACCCCGAATCGGTGAACAACGAATATCGCCGTCTACGTTTGATGATTGAGCGTTATAAACCCAAGGACAAAACCATCCCCATTCTTTCGGGCGAATGGGGCTACTCTTCGGCATGGACGAACTTTGACGATGAGAGGCAGGGCAAGTATTTGCCGCGCCAGTGGATGATCAACATGATGAATAACATCCCGGTTTCCATCTGGTACGACTGGCACGACGACGGCACCGACCCGAAAGAGTACGAACACCACTTCGGCAGCACCGAGAATCAGTATTTCGCAGGACGCACTCCGGTTTATAACCCCAAACCCAGCTACACCGCTGCCAAAACGCTGGCGCAGTTTTTAGATGGCTACAAGTTCAATAAACGGCTCAGCCTGGATTCACCCGCCGCCTATCTGCTAGTGTTCTCCAAGGGCAACGAAGTCAAACTTGCGGCTTGGACGACCTCGCCCGCGCACGAAATCGTGATTCCGGCTTCAGCGGGCAATTTCAAAGTCGTGAATTATCTGGGCGCAACACAACCCAATGCCATCGCCACCGCGCAGGGCTTGAAAGTACGTATCAGCGATGCGCCAATTTACTTGGAGCCATCTGCCCCAAATGCGGCACTGAGAGAAATAGCGGAATGGAAAACAGAACCACTCGAAGTTATAGAGATAGCACCAGTCATGGGCGCACTGGGGGCAAGAGCAGGAAGAAAAACGACAAGGGTACCGGGCGGTTTACGACGCGATAACGCCCCTGTTCCACTAGGTTATTCCCGGCAATTTGGGCCTGAGAAGTTGTGGGCATCACAAACCTACCTAACAGTGGTTGGCAACCCATTGAACATTTCCGTGATGCCTGTGGAGTCCAACAAACTGGAAGTCCGCCTCGAAAACCCATCTGAGTTTCCAACGGTGGGCGAGGTGATAGTCAACGGAGGCCCGGCTCAAACTGTCAGCTTTACTGATAGCGAAAAACTGCTAATCTTCCCATTCCCTGCGCGTAGCACCGATGGTTCGTGGGAGGCCAAGGTACGCTATAAGGGGACAACCGAACGGGATATCGTCGAAGCGACTTATCGGTTCGTGCCAGTCAAGTCGTTCGCCGCTTTAACAGCGGATAATCTCGCGGCTTCGCTGGTTGCCAATCCCGATGGCGATGCCAAAATCGAGTCGGAGCAGAGCCTGTCGCTGGAGAACGCGCCACAGCCCGCTCCGAATGGCGGGCCAGTATTGAAGCTGAAGTATCGCTTCGCTCCCGGCTGGAAGTTCGCGAATATTCAGCCGCGCACCAATCAGTGGGCGACTATCGAAGGTAGCCCCAAGCGGTTAGGCATGTGGGTGTACGGCGATAGTTCGAACCATCGCATTCGCATGAGGTTCAGCGATAGCACGGGGCAAACCTTCCAACCTGCGGGGACTCCTATCGACTGGACAGGATGGCGCTACTATAGCTTCCCGCTCGATAACACCGGGGGGTACTGGAGCGGCGCCAACGATGGGCAGATTCATGGGGCTATCAAGGTCGAATCGCTGTTTTTGCTGGATAGCGCCGAGCAAAAAGGCGGACAGGGCGAGATTTATGTCAGCTCGCCTTCGTGGATTTATTGAATTAAAGCTGTTGGCTATTAGCTTTTAGCTGTTGGCTTTCTGCTTCGTGGCCCTCACCCTGCTATTTCATCTGGCGGTTGAGGAAGTAGACGGCGGCTATCATGGCGCCGCCGGAGAGGGCGCATTGGAGTAGCGAGAGAACGGCAACGTCATCGGAGAGACCAGCGTGAAGGAGGCTGAAAATGGGCAGCGGCAGGGTGGCGCCGCCGGGGGACTGGACTAACACGGTCACGGTGAGTTCTCCGGCGCACAGCGCGAAAAAGAGCGTTGCCAGGCCGACGAGCGAGGTGCGCAGCAAAGGGGCGATAACGCTCCATGCGACGCGAAAAGGGGCGGCGCCAAGGCCACGCGCGGCGCGTAGCAACTCCTCATCGACCGACTGCACGCTCCACAGCATAAGCGCGATGACTAAGGGGCCGAAACGGGCGGCGTAGCCGATGAGGGTCATGCCGGATGGCGAGTCGTAGATGGTGGCGACTATGGCGTTGTTCCAGGTCTCGACCAAAGCGACGGCCAATACAACAGGCGTCACCAGTAACGGGCACAGCGAAAGCAACAAAGCGGCCTGGCGCAAACGGGGGGGCCATTCGCGCCACATGGTCGCCAACACGAAGGCGCAGGTGATTAGCCCCACAGCAGCCATGCCGGGAAGAACGAGCGTATTCTGGATGGCATCGGTGTTGGCGGTCATAACCGCCCACGCCGAACCCGGCGATTCGATGGCGAAGGCGAACCGCCCCAACAGCATGAGCGGGAAGACCAACAGCGTGATCGTCGAGGGCACGCATAGCCAGGTGGCGACAGCGGAGACGGGGCGCTCGAAACGGTCGTTGCTGGTGACGGCGCGCAGTTCGACCGAGCGCAGCAAGCGAACCGCCGGGAAGAGCAACGCGAAGCCCATGACCAGAACGGGCAAACCCGTGATAGCGGCGCTGTTTTGGGCGGAGAGTTGGAATAAGCCCTCGACCGAGGCATCGGTGGCCGCGAGGTTGCGGTAGACGTGCATGGAGAAGGTCGGCCAACCCAACAGGTCGGGGGCGCCCATTTCCCACAGCGAAAGCGCAGCCGCTCCGAAGGCGCCGCCACAGGCGACGGGTAACACGCGCGCTTTCAAGACGCCTAACCACGCGCGCCACTCACTGGAAAGCAGCAAAGCGGCCTCTTCTTCTTCGGGGGGTATGCTACGGATGGCGATGGCGGTCGCGCCCGCGACGAGTGGGAAGTAGCAGCCCGATAGCGAGATGACCGACAGCACATAAGTACCGAGCGAGCCATCTTCGGGAACTCCCGAAGCCAGCGCCAACGAAACGAACGGCGCCGCCGCCAGAGCGGGCGGGATGGAGATGGCGACGGCGCACAGCGGCGCGGCTATCACACGCCACCACGCCGGGCCGCGCGCAAGGCCGAAGCCGATGGGAATACCGAGCGCCAGACAAACCCCGAACACGCCAGCGCACAGCGCCAGCGAGCGCCACAGCAGCGAAACCGAGGCGCGTGACAGCGGCGAAACCTGCGACCACAGCGAAGGGTGTTCGGCAAGAGCGGAAAAAGCTTTCCAATGCAGATTAATGGCGGGGCCGAGCAAAAACACCAGCACCACGGCGGTCAACAGCAGCGAAAACGGCGACAAACGACGAGGCATGGAAAGATCGTTAGAGGGTTTTGCCGAGGCACAAAGGGTTGGAGGGAGTGGATGGGAATGCGGTCGGCATATTCACGGAGGCTTAGTTTGATGAAGACTGGACGCCATGCCCCCACTGAATCTGGCTTCTTGGGAAATTCCTGAAGGAATAGTCGATTCTCCACACGGCGAAGCGCACGCCGCGCACTTCATCCCGTGGATAGATGGGCCTTGCATGGTGCTGTTTCGCTGCGTCGAAATCTCGTATCGGAAATGGGTTATTTTTGCGCGCGCCGCTAATAGCCAAGAGGAAGGTAACTGGCTGGTTTGCAATACGGATTTACCGTCATTGATTGTGAATCGAGATGAAAGTTACTGGAGTACCCCCGCTCCCGACTTTGAACCAATCAAATACATCGAAGATTTAGTTAAGTCGCTTTATCGTGCCGATTCACCACTTACCTTTGGTCGGTCGATGGTTATCGAAGCGGAAGGGCAACAGCACTGGGCGCTTCTCATACCGATGGAATCGTGCCAGTGGATGCAGTGGGAGTCGCTTACACCATCGGCCCAATTCGAGTTGTCAGAGCCAATCGAATTTAGTGAGGACGTGGCGCAGTTGCGGGCGCGACTGTATCACGAACTTAGCCGCCCCGACTCAGACGCCAGTTTCGCTCTGCGTTGGACAGAGCTTAGTCCCGACGAAAAATCGGAACTTTTGTGCGGAGGTAAAGAGCGGATCGCCGAGATTGAGGCTGTGCTGCGCTGGACATTGCAGTCACAAAAACAGTTCTGGAAAAATGTCTCCGCCTGGGAGTTGCAGCTTCTAGGGAAGCCCCATCTGCTACACATCAGTTACTCCTCGACAAGAACAGCCCGCCCAGAGTCTCACGACTTCTCCCCGCTGTATGATGTCGCGCGTCTTCTGGTCGAAACTCAGATTGATACTCTCGCCGCCTCACTGCGAGAACGATACACCAGTCCCCGTAGCTATCCAGCCTATGTCCCTGCCTCCGATTACCGATGGGGAAAGCAGGATGAAGGTTGGGCTTATGTCCGTGTTTATGGGCCACCAACGGCCCATGAATATTTGGAGGCGAAGTTAAGGTTGCGCGAATGGCTGCAATCACACGCTTCCCAGGAAGAGTTCGCTGAGTGGGAGAAGCATTTGGATTAGCGCCTACGACAGTGCCAGCTCACTTTATGGTGTGAACAAATCCGCCAGTGGTTTGCGCAGAGATTCCCAGGCAGGGCGCCATTTGGTGAAGTCGGGGAGGGCTTCGTTTTTGAGGAAGCTGAAGTCTTCGCCGCCGCTTTGCCAATTTTTGGCGTCGCTGAGGTGGCGCACCGAGAAGACGCCGGGCATTTTTGTGGTCAGACGCCCTTCGGTTTGGGCCGATAGCAGGGCATCCAGCAATTTGCGGGCGTTTTCGGGGTTGGGAGAGTCTTTGATCATCGAGGCGCAACCGGGGATGAGGACATTGTTTTCGGTGGTCTTGACCAAATAGACAGTCTTCTTTTGCAGTTTTTGCGACAGGTAATCGTCGGAGTCGGTGACGCCGTACAGCAGGTTGCCATCGGCGACTCCAAGCGCAACGTCGGCGTTACCGGGCAAAATTCGCACGCCTTCGGCTTTCATCTGCTTGAAGGTGTCGGCGGTTTTGTCGATGCCGAGACGGGCGCCATAAGCAGCAACCCAATCGCTGCAAGTACCGAACTGAGGGTTGGAGATGGCGAATTTGCCGGACATATTTTTAGGCACGAAGAGCAGGTTTTTCTCGGTGCTGGGCTGCGATGAAATCAGCACGCGGGCGCGAAGGCCCATGCCCGTCCATAAGCCATTGGGGTCTTTATATTCGGCGGGGATGTCTTTGGCCGAAGGCGACTCATAGGACGCGAGATAACCTTCGTTGGCGAGCAACTGGGTTTGCAGAACCGTCGAGGCCCAGAAGACATCGGCGCGAGGGCGGTTGCGCTCGGCGCGAATTTTATTAGCGAGGCCCGCCGCTTTGGCCGATTCAACATCGAAGAGAGGTTGAATGTCGAGGCCCGTCTCTTTTTCGAGTTCATCGAGGATGGGCTTGGAAAAGACATCGTCCACCGAACAGTAGATGACTACGCGGTTGCTGGTGCTGGCTGTGGTGCCACCAGTTCCGGTGCCGGATTGCCGGGGGCAACCCGCCAATAGTGCAGAGACTGCCACAACAGGAACGGCAAGAAGGAGGCGTTTGAGAACAGGGCTTTGCATTCGAGCGGTTAGTGTGAGTAAAGGTTACAGGGCAGTCGCGAGCGCGGCTTTCACTTCGTCAAGGATGAGTTGAGACGACTTGCTTTCGGTGAACAGGTTGTGGGCGAAGCCAAATGCCCAGCCCTCTTCGGCGTTAGCGAGGCCCAACGAGCCGCCATAACCGGGGTGCCCGAAGCCGCCGTTGAATTTCGCGAAGCCGAGAAAGAAGCCGTCATCATTGTCATCTCGTTTCTGCGTGGGTGGTTGAGGGGCGAGTACGGTTTGAAGGCGCGCAGGGGATAACAACTCGACGCCCTCGACACCACTGGGAAGCAAGGCGGCATAATGGCGCGCGAGGGCGTGAGCCGTCATGATTCCGGTGGAGGCGGGCACGACAGCACGCTGCGATTCGGGCTTGTTCATCCAATCGGAGAGCGGCCAGATCCAAAAGGGAATAGCTTCGGCTGTAGGCTCGGCGGGCGCTTCGGGGCAAGGAGGCTCAGGTTCTTCCAACCACGCGACAGGAACAGAGACGTTTTCGGGAAGGCCGCAAAACATCTCGTTGCCCAGGTGCAGAGGAAGGGTTAGCTCTTCGTGCCACAACTGCGGGAAGGTTTTTCCGGTGGCGCGACAGGCCACTTCGCCGACGATATGGCCAAAGGTGACGGCGTGGTATTCGGTGCGCTCGCCGGGAGCAGAAATGGGCTTCATCGCGGCTATCTTGCGACACATCGAATCCCAGTCATTGAAATCGGCGGGCGTGACATCCAGTGGCACTAACGGCAAACCAGAGGTGTGGTTGAGGGCATGGCGGACGGTGATGCCCTCTTTGCCGTGGGCCGCAAATTCGGGCCATAGCGTGGCGATGGGGGTTTCGTAGCCAAACAGTCCGCGCTCGACGAGACGATGGGCGATGGTCGCGGCCATGCCCTTAGTCGCCGAGAAGACGGGGAACAGGGTCTGACTGGTGACTTTTTCGCCCGTGTTGATATTAGCGACGCCCGCGTAGGCATCTACGACCAACTGCCCCTGAAAATAGAGCGCGACTTGAACGCCGCGTTCGGTGCCATCGGCGACCAACTGGTCGAGCAGGTGTTGAATTCGGTGTTGCAAGTTGTTCATGGGCGTAGCGCCTTCGCGGGTTTGGTTTTAGGGTTGTTTCCAGCCTATGTGCAGGAGGCGGTTTTTGATGGTTCGAAGCTGTGTGAGAGGGACGAAAAAGCCGTCGCTAACGGTATCGGAGTTGAACCAGATGCCATGAACTCCCTGCGATGTGAATTGTTCGAGGTAGTCGATGATGCTTTCGGTGGGGATGCTCACGACCATGTGGCTGCCATTGGCATCGTCGAGCTTATTTTCTTTGACGAAACGCTGCAAGCGGTCGAGGTCGGTGAATGCGCGAATCATAGGCTTGCCTTCGGCATAATTGGGATGGCTGGCGACGTAGGGGCGGACATCGGGAAATTCGCCGCGCGCGATGAAATGCCATGTGGGGAGCGCGAGGACTTGACCGTACAGGTTGTCGAGCGCCGTCAGGTCGCCTGACTTGCCATCATTGGCTATCGTTTCCTTCACTAAAGCATCGAAATTGGCTTCGTTTGACATAATATCGTTTCTTCCGGCCCTCAGTAATACATCTCGTTGAGGCAACGGAGAGATTCAATGGTTTTTGGTAGCAAATCGCGCGGCATTTTGGGCTAGAATTTCAGGGTTTGACCGGGGGCGATTTCGCGGGGTTCGCCGTCGATGCTCACCCATAGCGTGAGGTGGCTCAGGTTATGGACGATGTCGCCGCTGACACTGGTGCGGAGTCGGCGCAGGGCATCACAATAATCCTTGATTTCGATATTGGTCGCCAGCCAGACATCGTCGCGGGCGGCGGCGATTTGCTTGCCGAAGTTTTCGATGAGTTCCCAGTTGCTGTTGCGGTCGAACTCGTAGCTATGGCCCCACACATACAGAAGTTGGAGGCGGTTTTTGGCGGGTGAGGCAAGGAAGGTTTCGGTTTTCTTTTCGAGGTCGTGGGCGTGGTGACAGGTGGGGTGCCAACGCAAGAAATCGTCGGGCAGCTGGAAGCCGCCGTGCGATTGAGTGGTGCGGGCGTACTCGATGCCATAGTGCGGCAGGGCAGTCAAAACGCGCGTGTCGTAAGAGCCGAAGGGGTAGGACATGCCGCGCACCGCGTAGCCGACTAGCGATTCGAGAGTGCGCCGATCTTCGAGGAGTTCATGCGCCATCGCTTCGGGGGGCAGGGTTTCGAGGTGGGGATGGGTGACGCTGTGCGCCGATACCTCGTGGCCCGCGAAGAGCGGCGCGACTTCGTCGGCATTGATGTAGTTCTGATTGCCCAGAAAGCCGGAGTTCAGGTGGAAAGTACCGCGCAAGCCGTAGAGGTTGAAAATTTCGACTAAGCGCCTGTCGTGGATGGTGCCGTCGTCGTAGGAAAGCGTGACAGCCTTGTGCTTGGCGCCGGGAAACAGAGTGGTGCGAACGGAGTGCTGCATGACTAAGTGTGGATGACTGACAGCTTAGCAAGCACGCGGCACAGCTTCGCCACAATAGGCAACACAACCCTTGGCGGCGACACTCAAAGTTACTTCCATGTCCGTCTCAAAACTCGTGCTCTGTGCCTGCCTTCTTTGTGTGGGAATTGCGGTCAAGCCGTCATTCGCTCAGGGCGTGGTTCCGGCGGCGGGCACGGATTCCAAAGTGTTGCTCGATATGAGTGAGGGGGTCGAAAAGCGGGTGGCGCCTTCGTCGGCACAGGTAAGCGTGAAGCGAGCGCCGACGGGGTTGGAAGTCGCGGTTGCCCCCGGTGAGGAAGGCTATCCAGGACTGAGCATCAAACCGGAAGGCGGGGCATGGAACCTCTCGAAGTACGGTCATGTCGAGGCGCGCTTCACCAATACGGGCACTAAAGAAATCACGCTGAGTTTGCGTGTAGACAACGCCGGCGACTGGCGCGACAACCCGTGGAACACAGAATCGGTGACCATTAAACCGGGCGAAAGCAAAAGCGTGAAGACGGTGTTCGGCTATGCCTATGGGCTGAAACCGAGCTTCGCACTCAAGCCGGAAGCAGTGGTGAACGTGTTGGTGTTCGCGCTCAAGTCGGATGTGGCGCAGTCGTTTCGCATCGAATCGGTGGTAGCAACTGGACCTGCCGGAGAAAAACCACCCGTTGCGCCGGATTCGATTCGGCAAAAGCCATTGAACGGATTTTTGCTGGGAGGAGGCGTTACCGTGGATGCGGCGACACAATTAACAGCAACTAGTGCACAAAATTCGCTCGATGAGAAGGGGCGATGGAACATCGCCTTCTCGGCGCCCGATGGGAAGGGAACGGCGACATTAAAGCCCGCGCTGGGGCGCTGGGATTTGCGTGACTTTCTGGAAGTGCGCGTCAAGGTGAAAAACGCGGGAGTGAGCGCGCTGACACCGCGCGTTCGGTTGGAAAGCAATGGCGGCTCTTCGAAGTGGCAGGAGTTGGCTCCTCTGGCGCCGGGTGGAGAAGGCGAGATTGTGGTGCCCTTCAATAATGGGAACACAATCGACCTTGACCAGAAAGAGACGGGAGATCGCGTGGCATCGAACACGGTTTCTGGAGTGATGGTATCGGCCAATGGGGGAACAGGGAAGCAGATGTTAAGCGTCGAATCGGTGCGCGCCGTGTTGCCGCCAGCCCCTGCCCTGCCCGACTGGTTGGGAAAGCGGCCTCCCGTTGCGGGCGAGTGGACGCAGACACTGAACGAGGATTTCGATGGCGCGGCGGTCGATGAGAGCAAGTGGAACATTTACACCGAGAACTACTGGGACAAGGTCAGCCATTTCAGCAAGGACAACACGCTGATTGGCGGCGGGATGGCGACACTGCGGATGGAGAAGAAGCGCGGCTTTGATTGGGACACCCCGACGCGCAAAGAAACCGATTACGCGGTGGGGTATCTCGATTCGTATGGCAAGTGGACACAGCGCTACGGCTATTTTGAAGCGCGCATGAAATTGCCGAGTGCGCCGGGGCTGTGGCCCGCGTTCTGGATGATGCCCGACCGAGGGCAAGGCGTGGGCGCCGAGCAGTGGCGCCGTGCCGACACCAAAAACGGTGGGATGGAGTTCGACATCATGGAACACCTGACGGGGTGGGGGCCGCACCGCTACAACATCGCGCAGCACTGGGATGGCTACGACAAAGAACACCAGAGCAAGGGCACGGACAAAGCTTATTTGCAGCCGGATAATGACGGTTTTATTACCTGTGGGCTGTTGTGGCTTCCCGGCGAGGTGGTTTATTATGGTAACGGGAAGGAGATTCTGCGCTGGAAAAACGAGCGAATCTCGAATGTGCCTTGCAACCTGATTCTTTATATGGTGACGGGTGGATGGGAGAATTTGCCAGTGGATGACGCGACTTTACCCGCCGATTTCACCATCGACTATGTGCGGGCATGGCAACGCAAAGACCTCGCTTCGCCTGTTGATAACAACGGAGGAAAATAAACATGGAATCGCTCAATATCGTTTTTACAGGTCAGAATCAACTGGAAGTACGGAGCGAACCCGTTGCCCCGGTCGGGCGTGGGCAGGTGTTGGTCGAGGGCGCCAAAAGCCTGATTTCGACGGGGACGGAGTGCATTTGCCTCACGCGCAATTTTGCGCTGGGGACGCATTGGGATAAGTGGGTGCAATATCCGTTTCACCCCGGCTATTCGCATACAGGGCGAGTTGTCGAGGTGGGCGAAGGGGTGACGCACCTGAAAGTAGGCGACCGAGTGGCGGCGCGCGCCCAGCATCGGCAGTTTTTCGTTCATGGGGCTGCCGATGTGTTGCCACTGGCGGATGGCGTCACGGACGAGGCCGGGGCGTGGATAGCCCTGGCCTCTATCGTACAAAACGGCATACGGCGCGCTCAATTGGAACTGGGCGACGTGGTTGTGATTATCGGGTTGGGTTTGCTGGGACAGTTGGCAGTTCAGTACGCACGGCTGAGTGGGGCGCGCGAAGTCATCGCCATTGATACCGCCCCGATGCGGCTACAAATGGCGGCAACGCTGGGCGCGACGCACACCCTCGAAATGGGCGCCGCCGAGGCCAAAGAGCGTATTAGCGAACTAACGAATGGGCGCTTAGCCGATGTGGTGTTCGATGTGACGGGACACCCGGCGGTGTTTCCGGCAGCACTTGGGTTAGTGAGGCGTTTTGGCAAAATGTTGTTGCTGGGCGATGCGGGCGAACCCTCGAAGCAATGCCTGACCAGCGATGTGATGACACGCGGCGTTCGCATCATCGCCGCCCACGACGGCGACGCGCCCCCCGATGCTACCGACTACCACTTCTGGACGCGCAACAATATGAGCGCGCTCTTCTTCGATTATGCGGCGAGGGGACAGATGAATGTCGAACCTCTCATCACGCACCGCTTCTCACCACACGAGGCGCGCGCCGCCTACGATTTACTGCTGCATGACCGAGCGCAAGCGATGGGAGTCATCTTCGACTGGTCGCAGGTATAGAAATCTGCTCAAAGCAAGCAAAAATATTGACTCAACCAGTGGGCAAAAATGATTTCCTGTAGAGGGTGAGATTTTTATTATTTGCGGTTCTGGCGTCTTGCATCGCGACGGCGGGGAGTGTTGAGGCGCAAAGCGCCTGGAAACAGGATTTCGCCGCGCAGGGTGTGGCGGCGGGAGAAACACAATTCGAAAGTTGGAAGCCGGAGACGACGGCAAAAATAGATAATGGCGCACTTCATTTGCTGACGGGTGCGGCGAAGGAAAACAATGGGGTTCTGTTCGCCCCCACCGTCAAGCGTAGCAAGTGGGTTCAGGCCGATTTTGAAATGAAAATCGGAGGCGCTGATGGCGCGGGACTTGTGTTTTTGGATGCGGCGCAGCCCGCCAATAGCAAGGATTACCAGCGGTTCAGCGAGTGGGACGAACCTAACCTCGCGCGCGGTCTTGGAATTGGGTTCGACACGCTCAACCCGCCCGAAACCGACCCTTTCAACAAAAACGGCAACATCAACAACCAGCCGGAACGCGAAGTTTCGGTGCATTGGAATGTTATCGAGCGGCTGAATCGGCGCAGCGAAACCGAGTTCCGCGCCAAAAATACGAGCGATGACTTTACGCCGATCAAAGTTCGGTTGGAGTGGGTGACTGGCGGAGCCAACGTTTCGGTGTGGGTTCGCGATAATGCAGTTTATGACTCGGTTTTTCTGCCGGGCATCAAGCCAATGGATTTGCGAATTGGCCTAGGCGCGCGCAGCGAGAAGGAGAAGGGATTCTGCGATGTGCGCAATTTCCGCTTCGCCAGTGGTCCTGCCATCGCGGCGGCAGAGGCGCCGTTGGCGATTGGCTCAATTGACCGTGAACCGATTACTCTGACCAATGCCAGCGTGAGCGCAATGACGGAGTTCCCTAAGCAGAATCGGCGCTACGGTCGGCTTATCGCGCATCTGACTCTGGGGCCTGTCACTCCTGCGATTGACCCGTGGGATAGGCTCGGCAAGGTGTACATATACAACGAGAAGGGCGAGCGTTTTGAACTCATTCGCTTTATTAGCTCGTATGGGCGTCCGATGGATTGGGAGGTGGACGTGAGCGATTTTCGTCCGTTACTTGAGGGCAAAAAGCGGCTTCAGATCGAATGCGTCACCTACTCGGCGGGGTGGACAGCGAGTTTGAGCTTCGACTTTTACCCCGGCCCGGCTTCGCAGTACGCCTATAAAGTTGTGAATCTGTGGAATGGCGAAGTAGAGATCGGCAACGAGAAGAAGCCCATCGCCGATTTCTGGAAGCCTCGCCAGGTGATGCGGCCCAGAGATGCGGACGCGATGGCGATTCGCATCATGACGACCGGGCATGGTGGCGACCCGAACTCGAAGAATGCCGCTGAATTTATGCCCCTGGAACGGACTTTGAGTGTTGGCGACCAAAAGTACACCAACATGCTGTGGAAAACCGACGTTTACCTCAATCCGTTGCGGCCACAGGGCGGCACCTGGAAATATGACCGTGCAGGGTGGGCGCCGGGCAGCATCGTCGATGCGTGGACCACCGATGTCTCGTCGGTCATCAAACGCGGGCAGAGCGCTACGGTGAAATATGACATCGCGCCGTATGTGAACGAGAATGCGGGCAAGGGGAATCCGCCCTTTTATCAGTTCGAGGCGACGGCGATTTTCTACAGGAAGAATGGGTAGAAAGTAGCGAGAATGGGGTCAGAAGCGAAGGCTTCTGGCCCTTTTTATTTTGGTGAAGGGGTTGACGCGCCCTTTCAAAAATGTAAGGATTACCTTACTCTAAGTCAGGGAGAGCTTACATGAACACTTTAGACCAAAATACGAGGAAGTACCTTTTGCGGACGACCCTTTTTATGGGGGGCTATGCGGCTGTCAACATAGCGGCGATTACAGGAGCGTTCGACGACCTACACGGACCGGGAGCGGTTTTATTCGCTCTGGTGGTTGCGGCTCCCATCATTGGGCAGATTTGGTCGCTGATTGTATGGATGCGCGACAGCGATGAATTTGTGCGCGCTTTGATGGCGAAGCGGTTTATCGTGGCGACTGGTGTGACTCTGGCGGTGGCTTCGGCGTGGGGGTTGCTGGAGCTTTATGCGGGGGCGCCCCATGTGTCGGCGGCGATGGTGTATCCGATGTTTTGGGCTGCGTTTGGAGTGGTTAGCCCGCTGATTCGGACTTCGCACTGATGAAGAATCGACTCAAGGTGTTGAGGGCCGAGCGCAACTGGACGCAAGAAGATTTAGGGCAACGGGTGGGCGTTTCGCGTCAAGCGATTAACGCGCTGGAGACGGAAAAACATGACCCCTCTCTGGATTTGGCCTATCGGATTTCGGCGGCAGTGGGAGCGCGGGTGGAGGAGATTTTTGAGAATCCGTATCAAGCGGAAGTTGCTAGTTGTTAGTTTTTCGCTACGCGGCCCTCATCCGGCACTCCGTGCCACCTTCTCCCTGACGATGTCGGGTACCCGCAAAGGTAGAAGGGCCGAATTGAGAGAATCTTGCGTTTTGGCCCCTCCTAACCTCCCCACTACGTGGAGAGGGACCACTCATGGAACTGGGGAGAAGGTCTTCTCTGGCAAAAGTTGGTAACCGCTACGCAGCCCTCATCCGGCCTTCGGCCACCTTCTCCCAGAGGTAGAAGGGCCGAACTCCAACATCCTTTCGCGGACATGGCAGGCCATGTCCCTACGAAATGCCACTACATCCACAAGAGGATGTGGCGGCATTTGCGCTATTGTTTGGTAAATGGAGGACGGGTCGGAAGCTATTAGCTTCCGACCCGTCTTTGTTTTTAGCTGGCTCCGCTGCCTTTGACTACGGACTTCATGGTTTTCAGGAGGAGTTTTACGTCGAGCCAGAGGCTCCAATTGTCGATGTACTCCAGGTCCATTCGCATCCATTCGTCTACGTCGGTGATGTCGTTGCGACCGGAGGCTTGCCAGATGCAGGTGAGGCCGCCTTTGACGGAGAGCTTGCGGCGGTGCCAGGGTTCAAGTTCGGCGACTTCTTTGGGCAATGGGGGACGGGGGCCAACCAGGCTCATGTCGCCTTTGAGGACGTTCCAGAACTGGGGCAACTCGTCGATGGAGGTTTTGCGGATGAAGCGGCCAATCGGGGTGATGCGCGGGTCTTTGTCGTCGGGCGCCTTGAAGAACGGGTCTTCCATGACGTTGATCGAGTCGTAGTAGGCGCGGTTATCACGCTTCATGGTCTCGAGGATTTCCGCCGCGTTTACATCCATAGAGCGGAATTTATAGAACTTGAATTTGCGTCCGTTGAGGCCGACGCGCTCTTGCGAGTAGAAGACGGGGCCTTTATCGTGCTTCTTGATGAGAACAGCGAGAATGGCGAACAGCGGGGCCAGCAAGACTAACATGATCGCGGCCAAGGCGCGGTCCATGACGTTTTTGACGGCGAGGGCAAGCGGCTTTTGCGGGGTGTTATGCAGCGTCAGCACTGGCATCTGACCGAGCATGGTGGCTTCGACTTTGGCGTTGGTGGGAGGCGCGATGTCTTCGACGAGCGAGACGGTGCGACCGCGTTCCAGACACAGTTCGAGGATGTTACCCCAGTTGGGGCCGCGCTCGGTTTCGGCGCTACGAACCAACACAACTTCATCGACGACTTCGCCATCGAGTATTCTGGCCAAATCGGAGAGGCCTCCCAAGTGCTTGACGCGCGAATCGCTGTTTTCTTCGGGGGCGTCGGCGATGAAGCCGATGAGGCGGCTCCACTGGTAGGCGGGAGTGTCGATCATCTGCGCATAGCGAGTGGCTGCGCTCGATGGACCGATGAGCAGGACGTTGCGGCGCGGCTTGGCGGCTTTTTGGGCCAAGGGAGCGACCAGAACGCGGGCGAGCCAAAGCGAAAGAACGCCGAAGATGAGCAAGCCGCCGATGAAGAGGCGCGAGGTGTCCCAGCGCAGAGTGGCCATGAAGGCCAGTAGCGCGATGGTGCCGAGGATGCCGGTGTAGGCACAAAGGGCGAACTCCTGGCGCGCGTTGCGGCGCGCGTTGAGGTCGTAGCCATGCTGGAAGTTCAAAAGCACTCCCCACGAGAGAAGGGTGAAATAAAGCACCCAGAGGTTTCTCGAAAGGTTGACCATAGGGTTGGGCGACATGGCGATTTGGCGCCAGTCGGGATTGGTCAAAACCTGAGCGCCCGCTTTGGCGCTGGCCTTGGCGCCAAGTCGAACCCAACCCGACGTATCGTAGCCGAGGGTTTTGCCCATGGAGGCTATAAATTCACCGAATCCGGCACGCATTTGCCAGACGAGAAAAAACGCGAGCAACAGCGCTGCGGCATCGAGGGCCATCATCAGCGCAATAGAAGTGGCGCGTTGAGCTTTTAGCATGAATACGACTCAGGGCGTGTAGAGTGTTGAAGCATTGTGATTACGCCCCAAAATAATGTAACCGACGTATTGAGGCAACGCCAATTAACACGCAATGATAAAGGTTTAAATTTGATTTCTTTTAATTTACCCCCATTAAAATGGGGGGCTATAAGTCGCTACGCGACAACTGTTCGCCTTCGCGAACAAAACCACCACTAACCCCTCCTTGAAACATAAAGAGGCCACTACAGAGGGTTCAGGTGTTTGGGGTGAAAGTTCGGTCTCGTTTCCAGTTCCACCACATGGCGGCGCCGATGATGAAGATGATGAGTAGGTGGATTGGAATGGAAACGCGCCTGTCTTCGTGGATGATATTGGGCGACGGGGTTATTTCGGTTTGGTCGGATGCCGGGGCGAATTTTAGATCGCCCCAACCGGGACGGGGAGCCGAGTCATCGACGAAGGCTGTGAGATGGAGAGGCTCGGAAGGTAAGAGGATGTCGGAGGTTTGCAGGTTTTTAGCATCCAGGGGAGCTGAATATTTCACCTGTGAGGGCCAAGGACTCTTTTTGTCAGCATTTTCGATGTGACCTTCGACACGTGTATCGCCGACAAGAAACAGCTCCAGGGAACGGGGTTCGGTTTGCTGTTGGGCGCGATTTGGTTCGCGGTAAGGGTAGAAAGGGGCGTCGGCTTTAAAGGTGAGGCGGACGGCTTGAACCTGAGCGCTTTGTGAACTGCGGTTGGCGGCGATTTGGAAAGCGGTGATGAAAAAGCCTTGGCGAACATAGGGTTCGAGCCAGTCGCGTGTATCGGGAGTAACGGAATATTTGTGAGAGGAGAGCCAATTGGTTAGCGCCGCAGTGTCGCTGGCTCGGAGAACAGAGGCGTTGTAGTCGCCGACGCGGGTTTGCTCGACGACTTCGACAGCTGACATATCGGCTTCATCCCCTTCATCGGCGGCGCTAGTTGAGGCAGCGGCATTAATTCCTGTGTCTTCCAAGGCTTCATCATCTCCTCCTGCAACGAAGAAGGGGGTGAAATTGATACCTCGGCGCGCTTCTATTTTTGTTTTTGGCAGTAACTCGCGTTGCAAGTCGTTGAAGAGGGCATTGTTCGTGGAGGCCAGTTGAGGTTTTGTGGGAGTGGGAACCAAGAAACCGAAGTCTTTGGCGTCGGTTTGAAAGTTGGCCTGCCGAATAAAGTGTTCGGTGCCCGTTTTAGCGTCCCAGACGATGAGGGCCAGTTCGTTGGTGGTGCGGATTTCCTCGTCCATATCGGAAGAAACCACCGCGCACGCCTGGCACCCGACTGGAACAGCACAGAGCAGGGCGAAAAGGAGAGGTAGGCTTTTCATGATTGGGTAGGAGATGATTGTGCCTTACAGGAAGCTGCGATTCCAGCACTCAGGTGTTTTGAAGTGAGGTTTGGGTGCGTCTCTTAATCAACCAGGCGAAGAGGCAGATGGCGGCGATGGCGACAAATTCGACGGGAATGGGCACTCGGCGGTCGTCGTAGATAATACGCGGCGGTGGGGTAAGTTCGGATTGGTCGGAAGCTGGGGCAAAGTTCAGGTCGCCCCAGCCGGGGCGAGGCGAGGAGCCGTCGATGAAGGCAGTTAGGCGCAGGGGGCCATCAGGAAGGGGTAGGCCCTGCCCTTTCAGTTTTTGGGCATCGAGTGGGGCCGAATAGTGAAGGTCGCCGGGCCAGCGAGCGCTTTTACCCTGATTAGCGATTTGGGCATCGACTCGCTTATCGCCGACGAAGAAGACGCGGAGAGAACGGTAGTCGCGAACTTTACGGGCGCTTTCGGGTTCGCGGTAGGGATAGAAAGGGGCTTCGCTTTTGAAGGAGAGACGAATGGCTCCGGCTTCGGCGCTATGGGTGTTGACATTCGCCGCGATTTGGAAGGCAGTGAGGAAATAGCCCGCCTTTATATAGGGAGAGAGCCAGTCGCGGGTATCGGGTGATATGGTGTAGCGGTGTTCGCGTAGCCACTTGAGTAAAGCGGGGGCATCGCTGGCTTTGAGGACTGCGGCATCGTAGTCGCCGATGCGCTTTTGCTCGATGACTTCAACTCCACCGGGGGCACCGGATGGGGCCGCTGTGTCAATGATGGCACCTCCGAGAGTCAATTGCTTCTGCGAAAATAGCAACGAGGTCCACTTGATGCCGCTTTGAACGATTGTCTTTCGTTTTGGGAGCAGTTCATGTTCGAGTTGATTAAAAAGTTGGTCTTGGACGGCGCCGAGTTGGGGTTTGGTGGGGGTGGGAACTAGAAAGCCGAAGTTTTTTGACTCGGTGCGGAAGTTGGCGCGGCGGATGAAGTGTTCGGTGCCGCTTTTGGAGTCCCAGACGATGAGCGCGGATTCGGTGGTGATGCGGATGGGAGAATTGGGGTTATCGGAAATCATCGCGCACGCATGGCATGTGGCAGGGGCCAACATGGACAAGGCGAGAAGGGGCGTTACTGAAAATTGGATTCGAGTTTTTAGTTGTTGGTTTATAGTGGTGAGTTTTGAGTCGTGATTTGCGACTTTTGAGAGTGAGAACATGGGGGTTAGAATGAGGGACGGGAGCGAATGTTCCCGAATTGATTTTTTTGGAGGGCTTACTGAGGGGTTAGCTTCAGTGAGGGGAATTAAGCACCGTGGGGTAAAGGTATAAAGGTTGTGTGAGGAGGCTTGTGGTGTGGGAAAACGAGGCGGTTTCTGATTTGCCCCAGGGGGTGGCGATGAAAATCGCGACTCTTTTGGCGCTGGTCGCCGCGATGCTGTTTGCTGGAGGCACTTCCAGGGCAGCAGACCCGAATATTGCCGGAGGCAATTCGTTTGTGCGCGTTCTTCATGCTATCTCAAATAGTCCGAAAGTGGACGTTTATCTGGATGGCAAGAAGAAGCTCAATGACATCGAGTTCGATACGCTGAGCAAGTATTTGCGGATTCCCTCGGGATACCATAGTTTCCGCATTACAAGCAACAATCCGACTCGGACGTTGGCTTCGGGGTCGCGCAATTTTTCGCGCAACCATTTTTACACGGTGGGTGTATTTGGAATGCTAAATTCGCCCAAGCTGTTTGCCGCCGATGACACAGCGGGGCAAGTGCCTTACAACCGCGCGATGCTGACGGTTTATCATCTGGCACCGGGGGCACCAGCGGTGGGTGTAACGGGCACTATCCGAGGGACAGAGGTACTGACTTTCACACGCAGCCTCACTTATGGGCGGCGGGCCGTGCTGGGGATTCCGGCGCTTCCGATGACTGTGCGGGTGGTACGCTCGAATATGCCTGTGAATCGAGGTGTGTTGAAAACCATCACCGGGGTTTCGCCGCGTGCGGGGCGCAAATATGCGGCTTACGTCATTGGGAATGTGTCGCGTAATTTCAAGGTGTTGCTGGATGTGACAGGAAGCCAGTAGGTTAGATATTTTTAGTTGGACGCCCGCCTAGAGATAGGCGGGCGTTTTTTTGAGCTATTAGCTATTGGCTTTTAGCTTTTAGCTTTTAGCTTTTAGCTTTTAGCTTTTAGCTTTTAGCTTTTAGCTTTTAGCTTTTAGCTTTTAGCTTTTAGCTTTTAGCTTTTAGCTTTTAGCTTTTAGCTTTGGCGCCAAGCGAGCCATGTCCCTACCATCACAGTGCAGTGTTCGTCAGTGGGGCAATATGGATGAAATGCAACTTTGGGTGGGGTGCCTCGTTCCAAAAATGCACCTTTTATGAAACTTGCCTCACCCAAATTTTTGTTCGTGCTTGCTTTATGTCCGGCGGTGGCTCAGGCGGCTCCTGTTGTGACTGGCAAGGCGGAGGTCAAACCTATTTCAGCTACTATCGAAAGTGTTTTTGAGCGGGCCAAAGGGAATCGCGCGCAGATCGAATTGGCGTGGAAACAGACCCCCAAGAAACAGCGAGCGGGCATGTTGTTTTTGCTTGCGAACGCGCCCGATTCGGATTTGCAGACATTGAGCGCGGCATTTTTGCGCACGCAAGTACAGATCGCTTTTGAGGCGCGCGATAAGTCGCCGTGGAAAACGCAGATTTCGGAAGCGGTGTTCTTCAATGATGTGCTGCCTTATGCTTCGCTGACTGAGAAGCGCGATGATGTGCGTGGGCAACTGCGCACGTTGTCGTTGCCGCTGATTGTGGGCATCAAGTCGCCTTCTGAGGCGGCGCTGACCATCAATCGGAAGTTATTTCCGCTGGTGAAGGTGAAATATTCGACGGAGCGGGCGCGCCCCGACCAAAGCCCAGCGGAGTCAATGCAAAGCGGGAAGGCTTCGTGTTCGGGGCTGTCGATTTTGCTGGTGGATGCTTGCCGCAGTGTGGGCATTCCGGCGCGTGTGGTGGGGACGCCGATGTGGTCGAATGGGCGTGGTAATCACACCTGGGTCGAGGTTTGGGATGGGGAATGGAAATTTATAGGGGCGGCTGAAGGCGACGACCTGAACAAAGGTTGGTTCGTGGGGGATGCCTCGAAGGCGAACACCGGAAAGGCCGAAAACGCCATTTATGCGACGAGCTGGGGGAAAACCGGCGTCGCGTTTCCGATGGTTTGGGACCAGGACAACCAGAACGTGGGCGCACAGAATGTGACGCTGCGCTATGCCCCCGAACCCCAGCCCGTTGCCGCCGAGGGGAAGACCCGTTTACTGGTTTCGATTCAGGGAGCGGATGGAAAGCGAATCGTAGTTCCTGTGACAGCGATTGACGCCGAAGGGAAGAAATTGGGTTCGGGTTCGACACGCGGCGAAACCGCCGATGCGAACGACTTTTTGTCGTTCGAGGTGCCGCATAATTCGACGATCACGTTGGAGATCACACAGAACGGACAGGTCGGGCGCGGCGTGGTGAAAGTGGGGGCCGATGCGGAACAGAAAGTGGCTTTGAGCGCCCAAGTGCCGAAGCCCGCAGGGCCAGATTTGTCGCAATTGGCGACGCGAGTGCCCGTTATTACGCCGAAATACATCACTCCGGTTGGAAAACCGATTCCAGCGGAGCTAGAAACGCAGATTCGGGCAGCGGCTAAGGAGTTTTTCGCTCTACCTGCCGATGAAAGGGCGCGTTGGAAGGCTCCTGAGGTATTGGATAGCGCTCTGGCGACCAATGAAGCCGCGATTCGCGCGGTAGTCTGGTCGGTCTATAAAGCGACAGAGCAACCCGATTTGAAGAAGGATTTCGAGGCGAATGTGGCGCGCAATGGGCAGTATGTGTCGCCGTTCGCGATTCGCACGGTGGGCGAAAAGCCGAAGAATGGGTGGGGGTTAGTTATCGCGATGCATGGCGGCGGTGGGACGGCCAAGGAAGTGAACGATTCGCAGTGGGAGGGCATGAAAACCCACTATCGCGACCACCCTGAACTGGGCGGTTACAAGTACATGGCGCTGCGGGCGCCCAATGACACATGGAACGGGTTTTACGACGACTATGTGTATCCGCTTGTGGCGAACCTGATTCGCGCTCAGGTGCTGTATGGGGATGTCGATTTGAATCGGGTTTATATCATGGGGTACTCGCATGGCGGCTACGGCGCTTATGCCATCGGGCCGAAGACTCCTGACCGCTTTGCCTTCGTTCATGCTTCGGCGGGTGCTGTGACTGATGGCGAAAGCAGTTCGAAGACACTGCGCAACACGCCTTTCACGGCGATGGTAGGCGAGTTCGATACGGCTTATGATCGGCTGGCGCGCAACCAGAAATTCGATGTGGGAATCAAGGAGTTACGCGGCGACCGTACGGATATTTTCCCGGTGCGCGTGGATGTCATGAAGGGATTTCAGCATGGCAACCTCCCTGACCGCGATGAGTTGGTGGAGATGTTGCCAGTGAGCCGCAACCCTGTACCACATGAGTTGACGTGGGAACAGACCGATGGGGTTGTGCGCGACTTCTTCTGGTTGCAGAGCGAAGCCCCCGGCAAGAAGCGCGAGATCGACGCGACGGTGAAGGACAACGCCGTGACAGTGACGACGACGGGCGAAGTGAAAGAGGCAGCAGTGCTGCTGGATTCGCGGCTGGTCGATTACTCGAAGCCCGTCACATTGAATGTGAACGGGAAGGCTTCGGCTCTGGATTTGGAGCCGAGTTTCGCGACGCTGTGCGACACGATGGCGCGGCGCGGCGATAGAGAACTTGCGTTTTCGGTTCGCATTCCTTTGATGCCTTAATTGAGGGGAAATGAAAAAGGGCGACGCAAACCGCGTCGCCCTTTTTTGTTGCCAATGGGGTTGGTACGTCGGTGACTCCTTTCGTAGTGATGAAGAACTGTTTGAGGGCGAACACAAGGTTCGCCCCTACAAAGGACAATAGCCCCGATTGATTTTAAAAATCCTAATTCGCTAGTTAGGATTCTGCTTAATTTCAATTCAGATTTCCCCCTGTAGGGGCGAACCTTGTGTTCGCCCTCAATCAGCTACCCAATGAGCGGTAATAGGGAACACCTGGCCCTTTGGTTTTAGGCCCAGAGGGATGCCAGAGTGGCGAAGATGTTTTTTGCGGGGGTGGGAGAGGTGTGGTTTGTGGTTGTCCAGTTGGAGTTGTTGGCGATGGCCTGGATGACTACTCGACCTGCCCTACTCGCTTGCCATTGCTGGCCGGGGCGCAACAGGGTGTCGCCAGCTTCACCTTCTTGAGTGAGCCAGAGAACGCCCGATGTGGCGCGCACTTCCAAACCGGGACGGGCTTCGATGGTTTGGGTTTGGCCGCTCAGGAGGGTTGGGGACTGGGCGGAGTCTTGTTGTGAACGGCTGGGGCGGGCCGTTGTCATGGATGGATTTTGCTGGATTCTTCCTACGAATTGCATGTAACTTTCTCCTGTTGTGACAGAGAGTTTCGGGGGGTTGAAACACGAAACATAGGCGCAACAATTGGTTATTTTGGGCAGTACAGTTTTGAATTTATACAACTGTATCGGTCACAAATGGGGGTAATTGTGCCTATCCTTGTCTTAAAAAGCGAAGACACTGAGGATATGAGCATGAATGGGGGCGACTCGAACGAGGGGTTGTTGTATGAACAGGTGGCTTCGCGCTTCGTGTCGTTGATAGAGAAGGGGACGCTTCAAGTTGGTGAGCGGGTGCCCTCGGTGCGGCGGATGGCGGCGCAGGAAGGGGTGAGCATTTCGACGGTGGTCCATGCGTACCGCGCGTTGGAGGATGAGGGATGGTTGGAAGCGCGGCCCCAATCGGGGTATTATGTGCGGCGCAAGGTTGCCACGCCCGCCCCCATGTCGCGGCACTTGCCGTTGCTGCCAGAACCCGATGTTTCGTGCCCGGAGTGTGAGCCGACGCCAGTTTCGATTGTGGATATTTCGATGCGGGTGGCGCATGTGATACGCGACCCGAACATGATTCAGCTGGGCATGGCAGTGTGTGACCCAAACATTCACCCGACGAAGCAGTTGAACCGGATGTTGCAGGAGGTGGCACGCAGTTGTAGCAATGCGGGCAACACGTATAACACGGCGCCGGGGGCACCTGAGGTGCGGGCGGCGATTGCGGCTCGGTCGCTGAGCGCGGGGTGTGCGCTGGGGCCAGACGATGTGGTGATGACGCTGGGGTGTTTGGAGGCGCTGAATTTGTGTTTGCGCGCAGTGTGTGAGCCGGGAGATACGGTGGTGCTGGAATCGCCGACTTACTTTAGCGCGCTACAGGCGATTGAGGTGCTGGGACTACGCGCATTGGAAGTGCCAACGCATCCACGCGATGGGATCGTGTTGGAAGCGTTGGAAGAGGTGTTGGAGCGGGAGCCGGTGAAGGCGTGCTTGCTGATGCCTTGTTTCAGTAACCCGTTGGGTTCGCGGATGCCGGAAGAAAATAAGAAGCGACTGGTGGAGATGTTGCGTGAACGGCAGATTCCGCTGATTGAGGACGATATTTGGGCAGATACCTCGTTCGAGGACCCTCGGCCTAAGGCGGCGAAGGCTTATGACGAGGATGGGTGGGTGATGCTTTGCTCATCGTTTAGTAAGACGCTGGGACCAGGGTATCGGGTGGGCTGGGCGGCGCCAGGGCGGTGGCGACGCAAGGTGGAATATTTAAAATTAGTGACAAATGTGGGAAATCCACCTTTAACGGAGTTGGCGGTGGCGGAGTTTTTGAAGCGCGGCGGGTATGACCACCATCTGCGGCGGGTGCGGCGGCTGTTCGCCGAGGGCGTGGAATGTGGGTTGCGAGCGGTGGGTTGTTACTTTCCCGAAGGTACGCGGGTGACAAGGCCACGCGGAGGGCATATGCTATGGGTAGAGTTGCCGCCTAAAGTTGACGGCTTAGAGTTGTTTGAGGCGGCGCTACGGGTCAATATTTCGATAGCTCCCGGTCAGATTTTTTCATCGCGCCATAGCTCGCATAGGTTCATACGGCTGAACTGCGCGTATCATCCGCCCGATGTCATCGAGACGGCGCTGAAGACATTGGGGCAACTGGTTGAGGAGCGGGTGTAGACGGTTATTGAGGCTTGTAATTGGCTAATAATACATGTTGACGGGCATAAAACCCGCGGGTGAAACACAAAAAAGGTTCTTGACACTTAGGTCTGGAGGTTTTATAGTTATTTCATCTTCAAATACCACCTCTTAGGTAGTATTTCGAAATAGGTCGATTATGATTAGCCGCTTGATGTGCCATTTGGGCCGTAGCTCGAAGCTGTGTTGTCGCTGAGCAGGTTATAGTGGTGTGGCACCCTTTATTTGCGAGCCACAATCGAGTTCCTCTGATTTCTTTCAGGAAACAAACCCAATTATTAACGGTAGAGAGTTAACGGGCTTTTAAAACGAAGCCTTTATTGGACTGAAACGAGTTTCATGCTGAGAAATCGGTAATTTACGAAAAAAAATCGGAATTTAGAACACTATTAGCCGGCATTCCCTATTTTCCTCTTGCTATTACATAGCGTTTGAAATAAAACTCAATACAGTTTTTCGGCCATGTCAATGGCTTTGTTTTCAAGAACTGTGGGCTTAGCTTAAATAACGCCAAATTTCAGGGATGATGAGCATCCCCTCAGTTCACCGATTGTGTTACGGGCACAGCGTCAGATTTTCGCTATATGGAACGTGTCTGAAACATAATAACTGTATATTTCCAGATAGACGCCTTAACAAGACGCCTCGGCCAATTCGTTTCTTATTTGAATTATGGATTCCTTATCTCCAATCGCAGCCGCAAAACAGGCACGCAGGGCATTCACCCTTATCGAATTGCTTGTAGTTATCGCAATCATCGCAATCCTTGCTGCCATCTTGTTCCCGGTTTTCGGCCGCGCTCGCGAAAATGCCCGCCGTTCCTCGTGCATCAGCAACCTCAAACAGATTGGTTTGGGCTTCGCGCAGTACATGCAAGATTACGACAGCAAATATCCTCAGCCTATCCCCGCCTCTTTGGCCGACATTGGTTGCTGCTGGAATGCACCAGCTGAGTCCGATGGCTCGACTGCTGCAGATATTGCTGCCAATCCACACTGGCGCCAAACGTGGGTAGAGTTGCTGCAACCCTACTTGAAGAGCTACCAAATCTTCAGTTGCCCTTCCAGCTCAGAACTCGACCTGACATCGGGCGTTGCTTTCAAGCCCAAATTCGTCAACAGCTATATGATGAACAAACTTCTGGCGTGGCGCAGTGAGGCAGGAACATTAGCTCCCAGCAAGATTTTGTTAGCTTATGAACAGTTGGGAGACATGGGCCTTAGCGGCTACAATGTTATGGCAGGCAACCCTTACACGGTGACTGGCCCCGCTGGCTTCGCTAACGGAACCACCTATGATAGTGCCACATTTACTTGTGCAAGCAGCCTTGGTAGTTTGAATGGTGTATCCCCCAACTGGAAAAAAATCCACCTGTCCACCAATAACTACCTTTTTGCCGATGGCCATGTCAAGTCCTTAGTTCCAGTAGGAGCCGCAGGATACAAACCTTATGGTGCCATTAACGCCGACGGAACGGGAGCCTCACCATGGCGATGGGGAGCACCCAACAATTGCCCCGTTATGATGACACCTGATAGGGAAATCAGCTAAAAGACGAATACGCAAATTGTTTCACACAATGAAAAAAACGACAATCATCTTCAACCTCATACTGGGATTATCATGCGCAGTTCTGCTTGCAGGATGCGGGAGTCCGGATGAAGATCCGAACGCTGGTGCCAGTGGTGAGGGTGTTCGCCCAGAAGGTGTGGCGAACACCGCAGGCCAGTCAAAAGATGGAAAATCCACGGTAGAACTTGAGCCTCCGTCAGAAAATAAAGGGGCTAATTTCGCTCCTGCCAAGGGCAAAAAGCCTTAATAGTCAGCAAGTCGCCTTACTGGGCGCACAATAACAGAAAGGGAGCATTCGCTACGGCGGATGCTCCCTTTCTGTTTGCCCGGTTTTGTGGGCACAGTGCTGAATATAGGCTTCTGTGCCTTCGGCCCCCTGACGTTGCCGAGTATCCGGACTTGACGGGCACAGCAAGGCGCTTCGTGCGGCTGGATGCGAAGGCTACAGTAATCAGGAAGGCTCTACTTTTCTATCTCATTCTTCGTTTTTGACTTGAACAGACATGCCCCATAGGTAACAGTTACAATTTAATTAACACAACCGTAATAATATAATAAGATTTACTCTTTTCTGAGAGTATTATTGAGTTATAATGTTCATCGAAAGGCGCCAACATCCCCAGTCCCCGGCGCCTTACCCCACAAAATCCGATGAAAAACGTGTTCAAGAAAGTGTTTCTTGCTGGCGCTATTGCGCTGGCCGCGCTCGGTACTCTGGTGGCTCAGCCTGCTCAGGCTCAGACACCTACTCCTACTCCTACTCCTACTCCCGATTGGGAGGTTGCCATCAGTGGTGCTCCTCCTGCCGCCACAAGTTGGGGTATTCCTGGCGGCACTCCCCCAGCTTACTATAACCAGAATCCGCCTCATGGATTGAACGGTTTAGTGTCAGGAGGTGCTACAGCCTTGAATCCTGGCTATCCGGCCAATGGCACCTACATATACAACCAGTATCTAACAACCACATTTACTTGGAGAGGAAGCGCTGTTAGCATTCCTTCAACGGTTGATGTAGATGAGACAGTTCAGACATATTCTGCAGTTCAGCCTAAGAAGGGACGCACCGCTAGTTATGGTAGTGCGATTCAGTACGTGGCCGATCTATTCGACCTGGAACCGGGAGTTACACCAACAATAACGACCACCAATTTCAGTAGGGATTCCGTGTCTGTTTCTACCACAACGAACGTTCCCGTACTATATGACGCAGTCACAGGAACTTATGTAGCAACACTTCCTACACGCCACTTGCAATATGGCTTTGTTGTCGATTGGAGTTTGGAACCGACAATCCCAGTAAGTCAGTACCCCATGTTCTATACCGCTGATAGCTGGGGTTATACAGTGGGCCTCGCCCCTTAGTTCCGATTCCATCTTAAACGGCCCGCTCACTGAGCGGGTCGTTTTCGTAATTTCAGGTGGGTTTGACTGGGGAGGATGCGCGGGGTTACTGGCGTTTTTAGCCCCTCCTAACCTCCCCAACTTCGTTAGAGAGGGACCACTCATGGAACTGTGGTGGGGTTTGTCTTTGAGTAGAGGTTGGTATTCGCTACGCGGCCCTCACCCGGCACTTCGTGCCACCCACGCCCAGAAGGCAGCCGCACGAGTGGGAGAGGGGCTGAGTTGTGTGATTCTCTCGCGCTTACGCGGCCTTGGTGCAGCAATCTCTCGCGGATATGGCAGGCCATGTCCCTACCAGTCCCGATCAATGCGCAGGACCTTCTCGCGGATATGGCAGGCCATGTCCATAGGGCATTTATCGAATGGGGCGCTCGTTTTGGTGGCTTCTTGCACTTCTCTGTTTTTTTGGGGAGCCATAGCGTGAGAGGGTAAGACCGAGCGGGGGAAGTCTGTCCTCATCAGTGAAATTGACAGTGAGAAGGGGCAAAGGTCGGAGCGCGGGGGGATTTGGGGCGTATGATATGTAACTATGCAAGTTGCTTATAGCGGACTTGCTATCGACTTATGCCAACAGAAGATTTCGCGGCGCGTGTGGGCGTGCCCTTTTCGATTCTCGATTTAGCTCCGATTGTGCAGGGCAGCGATGCGCGGGCGGCGTTGGACAACTCGCTTGATTTGGCTCGCCATGCCGAAAAATGGGGCTATCATCGCTACTGGGTGGCCGAGCATCACAACATGCCGGGGATCGCTTCGTCGGCGACGGCGGTTGTCATCGGGCATCTGGCCGGGGGAACGGAAACGATTCGAGTTGGCAGTGGTGGCATTATGCTGCCCAATCATGCGCCGCTTGTGGTCGCCGAGCAGTTCGGGACATTGGAAACGCTGTATCCGGGGCGCATTGATTTGGGACTGGGACGCGCGCCGGGAACAGACCAGATGACGATGCGGGCACTGCGACGCGATTCATCGAAGAACGCCGACTCATTCCCGCAGGATGTGCGCGAATTGCAGGGGTATCTGGCTCCATCTCAGGGCGGCTATCGGGTGCGCGCGGTGCCGGGGGTGGGAACAGAGGTTCCGATTTGGCTGTTAGGGTCGAGCGTTTATAGCGCGAGTCTGGCCTCGCAGTTGGGGCTGCCTTTCGCCTTCGCTTCGCATTTCGCGCCGGATTTACTGATGCAAGCGCTGGATATTTATCGGCACAACTTCGTGCCATCCGAGGTGCTGGACAAGCCTTATGCGATGGTGCTGGCGAACGCCTTTGTGGCGGATTCGGATGCCGAGGCGCGGAGGCTGTTTACCTCAGTGGAGCAGACATTCGTGAACCTGCGACGTGGCAATCCGGGGCAATTGCCGCCGCCACTGGAAGGCGACGAGCGCCCGTGGGCCGAGTATGAGCAGGAGAATGTGGACCACGCGCTGGCGTTCTCGTTTGTCGGTGAGTCGGAGACGGTGCGCGCCGGATTGCAAGACCTTATCGAGAAGACGGGGGCGGATGAGTTGATGCTAACTGGAATGATTTACGACCACAAAGCGCGGCTGCATTCGTTTGAATTGGCAGCGCAGGTTTGCAGACAGTTGGAATCTAAAGTGGTTAGTGTTTAGTTTTGGAGCTGGAGGTTTGTGGCGTTTTGGGCGCGACTAAACCAATCCCACGAGCGGAGAGGGACCGCTCATTGATGGCGCGGCAGCCGCTCGCGGACACGGCAGGCCGTTTCCTTAGGTTTGTCGGTGGCAACCTTTCCATGTCAGGACAAACGGGGTTCAAGGGTAATTTTATGGTGAAAACCCGCGCGTTCTTAATCGAACGCGCGGGTTTTTTGGTTTTTATTTCCAGTTGGAGGCGTCGAGGGTCCAGCGGAAGCCTTTGGCGGAGCCGATGATGAGGGTTTTGAGGGCGACGTTTTTGGGGACAGGGATGACGATGCGGCAGGTCTTTTCGGAGTCGGGGGCGATTTCGCCCTCGCTGCGTTCGTCGGACGAGGCTTTTAGTACGCCGATGTCGCCGGAAGCGGGGTAGTTTTCGCCGTCAGCGTCGGTGAAGGCGACTTTATCGAGGCCACCCGCAAGGAAGTCGTAATAGCCCTGAGGTTTGGATGTAGCGTTTTTGTAAGTGATGTTGACGACAGCGAACTGGCGGTTTTCGGGAGGTTCGGTGCCCGCAATGGGGTCGGAAGTGAAGGTGACGCTGTTGATTTTGAACTCGTAGTAGCTGGATGGGAAGAAACCTTCGGGTTTGAAGGGGGGCTTGCCATTGCCGACTGACGGGGGAGCGATGATATTTTTGGCATCGCCACCTTCGGTTCCGGCGACGAAGAAGCGCATGACTTCTTCGGTGGATCCTTTGCGACCTTTCTTCAAGATGATTTTTGAAATCGTGACTCCGTTGGGAATGGGGATGGCGACTTCGAAGGGGTTGTCTTCTCCCTGCCCGATGCCCTGTCCCGGTTTCAGGGTTGGGGAGTAGTCGTTGGAAAGTTGGCTGCGCAGACGGTAGGCACTGCCGGTGTAGAGTTCGTTATTGGATGCCTGAAGTTGGAACTCGTGGTCGGTGCTGCTGAAATAGAGATCGGCAGGGGTGTTATTTTTGAGGGCGACGCGCAAGACGAGCAGCTTCTGGTCGGGTTCTGGGTAGAGTTGGCTGTAGTCGTCGAAAGCGTCGTAGGAGTAGCGCGCTCCGAGAATTTGAAAGGTGAAGCCCGATTTGAGGCCATAGAGTTCGCCGAAGCGGCCAACGGCGCCGGTCATTTGCGGTGTTTCTTTGATTCCGATAGTCGGCTTCTTGACTGGCGGCTTTTTCACCGGGGCCTTGGCGACGGGCTTTTTGGCAGCAGGTTTAGCGGGTGTTTTCTTAGCGGGGACAGCACTCGCAACGCTTGCCAGGGCAACGCACACGAGGCCAGTAGCCCCGAAGTGACGGAAGAAGGTTTTCATATCTCGATTTTTTGGTAACAAACCTTCTTAATTAAAGCGTATCAATACGAATTTGATAAGTGCATATACCAATGCTTGGAAAATTCTGTAACAATCGAGTACAAATTAGTGGCGGATTTTCATGTCGGTTGTTTCCGCCATATTAATTTGCACCAGAACAGTTATCTAATATAGATATATCAAAATATATAATCTCGGCCCTATCCTTATGATTTTATCACATTTTTGATATTTATTTGATTATATTGTTATTTTTGTGATTATTGGACCCTAAAACTGTTATCAACTGTCGGCACTTGTATTGGCTAGTACCTTGTATTATGTAGCCAAGTCGATGAAATCACAATCTCGTTTAATCGGTTTAGACGCCCTTCGTGGTTTAGCAGCAGTCGTTGTAATGCTTGGGCACTATACCAATCGCATTCACGAGATTTACCCGGAACTGCCTGACACCTTTTTCCGATTGGATACCCACTTAGCCGCTTCACGTTTGCTTTTCATGTTGAGTGGTTTCGTGGTTTTTCTTTCGTGGGAGCGTGGGAAGAACCCGGTAGATTTCATTAAAGCGCGCTTCTCGCGACTTTTCCCGGCGTTCTGGGCCTCAGTTTTATTTACATTTGCAGTAATTAAGTTGTTCGATTTACCGGGACGCGAAATAGGGTTCAGGAACATGCTTGTCAACCTGACGATGGTGCCCAAATTCTTCGAGCATCCCGCTGTCGATGGCGCCTACTGGACGCTCCAGATTCAACTGTTCTTCTTCGCGAGTTTGTTTTTGATCGCCCTGATAGGGGGCAAGAAGAAGTTCGATTGGATACTTTTGTCGTGGCTGTCTTTCAGTTTTATTTACGTGTTGGTGGCCCCTCGCGTCGGGTTCGCGGAGAGCGACTATGCCGTCAAATTGGAAGAACTGCTGAATCTGCCTTATATGTGGATTTTCGCGTGCGGCATATTGTTAGCGCGCTGGCAACAGACGCAAAAATGGCAATACCTCGCGCAGATCGGGTTTGCTCTGGGAATCGGGCATTTCTGGGTAGGCAAGATGGATGCGTTGGCCTGTGGAGCTTTATGCGTGGTGTTGTGGTTGGCTTGCAATGGGCGCCTGACATTCTTGCACCATAAATGGCTACTCTCTCTGGCCTCGATTTCCTACTGCCTGTATCTGGTGCATCAGAACTTCGGGTACGTGATTATCCGGGGTGTGGTCGCCAAAGGCGGCGACATCCATCTGGGCATCGGGCTGGCGATAGCGGCGTCCGTGGCAGTCAGTATCCTGCTGACATATGGCATCGAACAACCTGCGGCGAAGTGGCTGCAATCGAAGAAGCGGGTGCCTGCTGCCGTCGCGGTTACCATTGAGGCGCCGACTACCCTACCCGCCGCAGTACATTATCATGGCGGGCGGCGGCATTTGGAGCTGGGGTGAAAATACGAGTTAGCGGGGGTATACAAAAGGGAGCCGATTATTTCGGCTCCTTTTTTAATGTGCGCTTCGCGCGCTGGACGGGTCGCAGGACTAAAGTCCGCGCTATGTGGCCTTCGGCCTACTTCCCTCCTTCGAGGGAACAGTAGGGGCGCTACGCGCGCTGAATAACGGAGAATTTTAATGCCGGCAGGAATCTCGTCGTGTTGATGGAGGCTTAATTTTTTGTAGAGCGCCTGAAAATCTTCGCTGCGTAGGATTACGAGGCGTAAGATTGCCTCTAATTTTTTGGCCAATTCTATTTCTCGTTGGTCGGAGATTTGAATGAGTTCGGCAAGGTTTCCTGAGCGAGCGCGTCTCTCAATTGTCAATAGCGGGCATTTTGGGCAAGAGGAGTATTGATGATAGTGAGCAGCTGAATTTCTTCGGCGGTAGCCAACTTGCCAGCGCGTTGCAGTCGCTCAATGTTCGAGAGACTCTCAATCGGATGTGGGGAGAGTCTTAGCCTCCTCAAGAATTTGAGCTATAGACATAAGGTGAGCTTGACGATGCAACAACCAACCATGTTGGGTTAGTGCAAACCTCTTTTGAATCAACGGCTAAACACAAAAGGCGTGGCTCGATTGAGCCACGCCTTTTCTTGGTTTTACAGCTGGATTATTTGCTTTCGATAGCGGCCTGGGCTGCGGACAAGCGGGCTACGGGAACGCGCTTGGGTGAGCAGGACACGTAGGTCAGGCCCAGTTTGTTGCAGAATTTGACCGAATCGGGGTCGCCGCCTTGTTCGCCGCAGATGCCGAGTTTGATCTTGGGGTTGACCTGTTTGGCGTCGTCTACGCAGATCTGCATCAGGCGGCCTACGCCGCTGACGTCGATGGAGACGGTTGGGTCTTCTTTGTAGATCTCTTTGGCGATGTAGGGCATCAAGAACGGGCCAGCGTCGTCACGGGACATGCCGTAAGTCATCTGGGTGAGGTCGTTGGTACCGAACGAGAAGAACTCGGCTTCCTGAGCGATTTCGCCCGCAGTCAAGCAAGCGCGGGGGATTTCGATCATGGTGCCGAACTTATAAGGCACAGCGACGCCTTCGGCTTCGGCGGTTTCTTTGGCAACGCGCTCAAGATCGCCGCGAACGGCTTTGAGTTCGTTGACGTGGCCGATGAGCGGGATCATGATTTCGGGTTCAACAGCGATACCCTCTTTCTTGACCTGCGCAGCGGCGCCGACGATAGCTGCCGTTTGCATAGCAACGATACCGGGGAACACGATGGACAAACGCACACCGCGAAGACCCAGCATTGGGTTCATTTCGTGGAGTTCGCGCACTTTGGAGAGCAACTTCGATTTTTCTGGATCGGAGATGCCTTTCGAATCGAGAACCGCGATTTCTTTTTCGAGTTCGATCTGGTTAGGCAAGAACTCGTGCAACGGTGGGTCGATGAGACGCACGGTAACGGGCAAGCCGTTCATGGCGCGGAAGATGCCGACGAAGTCTTCACGCTGGATGGGAAGCAGGTCGTCGAGAGCAGCCTGACGGTCAGCTTCGGTGGAAGCCAAGATCATGCGGCGAACGATGGGCAAGCGGTCCTCTTCCAAGAACATGTGTTCTGTGCGGCAAAGGCCGATGCCTTCGGCGCCCAGAGCGATGGCTTCAGCAGCTTGCTCTGGGGTATCGGCGTTAGCGCGGACGCCCATAGTGCGGAACTCGTCGGCCCAGCCCATGAGGGTGCCGAAGTCGCCGGACTGACCAGCGGGTTCGACTTCGAGGGCGCCTTCAAAGACAACGCCGTCGGTGCCGTCGATGGTGATCCAGTCGCCTTCTTTTATGACGGTGCCATCAGGCGTGGTGAAGGACTGCGCGTGGTGGCCTTCCATCTTCATGTCGGAGCAACCGCAGATGGTGGGGATACCGAACTGGCGAGCCACGAGAGCGGCGTGCGAGGTGCGGCCTCCGCGCGAGGTGAGAACACCTTGAGCGGCGAGCATACCCTTCAAGTCGTCTGGGGTTGTTTCCTGCGAGCAGAGGATGACAGCTTTGCCTTCGCCGCCCTTGCCGAGTTCAGCGGCACGCTCGGACGAGAAGACGGCCATGCCGACGGCGCCGCCGGGGCCAGCGTTGAGACCCTTGGCGATAACGCGAGCGGCTTTGGTGTTCTTCAAGCGGGGGTGCAGAGCCTGCTCCAAACCGCCGGGAGGAACCATAGCGACGGCTTTCTCTTTGGAGATGAAGCCTTCGGCCACCATTTCGACAGCGATGCGGATAGCAGCGGTGCCGGTGCGCTTGCCGGAGCGGCACTGCAGGATGAACAGTTTGTTCTTCTCGATGGTGAACTCGATGTCCTGCATGTCGCGATAGTGATCTTCGAGGCGCTTCGCGTTGGTGATCAGCTCGTCGTAGATTTCTTTGTTGTCGCGCTCAAGCTCAGCGATTTCTTTGGGGGTGCGAACACCAGCAACCACGTCTTCGCCCTGCGCGTTCTGCAGGTATTCGCCGTAGATTACGTTTTCGCCAGTGGCAGCGTTGCGGGTGAACATAACGCCGGAACCGGAATCGTCGCCCATGTTACCGAAGACCATCGACTGCACGTTAACGGCGGTGCCGATGGAGTGCGAGATTTTCTCTTTGTTGCGGTAGATGATGGCGCGCTCGTTGTTCCAGGAACGGAAAACGGCGGTGATGGAGGTTTCGAGCTGCTCGTAGGGATCGGTGGGGAAGTCTTTGCCGGTCTGCTCTTTGAAGAAGACTTTGTAGGTTGCGCAAAGGGCTTTCCAATCGTCGCCGGTCAGTTCGGTGTCGTCCTCTTTGCCCAAAGCGGCTTTGTGATCGGTGAGCATACGCTCGAAGCCTTCTTTGGAGAGACCGGGGTAGTCGGCTTTCAGGGTGATGTCGGAGAACATCATGATGAAGCGACGGTAGGAGTCGTAGGCGAAGCGGGCATCGCCGGAGGTGGCGATGAGACCTTCGATGGCGCTCTCGTTAAGACCGAGGTTGAGAACGGTGTCCATCATACCGGGCAAAGAGAACTTGGCGCCGGAGCGGACGGAGAAGAGAAGCGGGTTCTTGTTGTCGCCGAACTTTTTGCCGATTTGGTTCTCGACATCAGCAACAGCTTTTTTGACCTCGTCCATGAGGTCAGCTGGGATCTGTTTGTTGTTGGCGTAGTACTCGGTACAGACTTCGGTTGTAACCGTGAAGCCCGGAGGTACGGGCAGACCGATGTTGGTCATTTCGGCGAGGTTCGCGCCTTTTCCGCCGAGAAGGTCGCGCATCGACTTATCGCCTTCACGGAACAGCCAGACTGGTTTTTGTTGGGTAGCCATTTGAAAGTGGTTTTCCTAATTGTTCTTGGAAATTCCTATTCAGGATAGCAAACGTCATTTTAAGAGGTCTATTAACTGTTTGGTGCTTTGTCAAATTAGGGGCATAAGCCGTTATTGCTGTTTTATCGTGGGGAAAGAGATAGCTGAGGCGGGTCGCAGGAGTGCAATTTGGCTATAGCCATCTGCCCTGAGGGTGTCGGGAGATCACTCCTGCGAGGGCAAAACGTTCTCCATGTCGTTGTATCCAATCGAGTTATGAAACAATATGCCCCCCTGGCGTTATACCTCGTCTTCTCAAATACCGTCTTTGCCGCACCACTTCGGCTACATAATCGGCTGGTTTTTACGCGCGGCGAAAAACTTTTGCACAGCGAGATGGTATGGACAATGAATGCGGAGGGAGGTGAGCAGAAGCGGGTCTGGCGTGTTCCCAGTGGTTATGGGCAATTTGGTGGGTTTAGTAGCGATGGTAAAAGCGCGTTGTCCTTCAATCCGTACAACATTTATCTGCACGACCTTCAAACCAAGCGTATTCAGCATGTTTTGGTGTGGAGTGGCGGTTGGAGTCCTTATATTTCACGCCCCTTATTTTCGCCGGATGGCCAACAAATTTTGTGTGAGGTGGGAAATTTCAACCAAAACACGAGCTATTCGGAAGTGCTTCGGCTTCAAGTTGGGAAATCATATTCGGTGTTGAATGGGTTAAATGCGCAAAAACTTCTTCCTGTGGGCGAGAGCGTGCCTCCAAAAAACTTGTGGAGTGAGCCATGTTGGAGTGCCGATGGGAAGCGAATCGTCGTAGTGGGCGGCCCAAGTTACTCACTAATTCGTTCCGCTTCTAACCAAGCCAATGCTCAAGCCGAAATTTGGACGATGAATACTGATGGAACAGCAGCACGACAAATAACAAGAAATCCTGCGTGGGATTTGCAGCCCACTCTTAGCCCGAATGGAAAGCAAATCGCGTTCGTGCGGCGAGTTGCTATTGACCAGAGTGATGTTGACGAATACGCCTCCAATTTATGGATTATTGATTCAACAAACGGTACTGAAAAGCAACTGACATTTTTCCCTGAGACGTACTATGAGATGTTAGCGAAGAATATATACGCACAGGTTTCAACTCCGCTCTTCTCACCCAATGGCGCCATGCTCGCATTCGAGCAAGCCACGGGACAACGCTGGGGGAAAGAACAAAAAATTCTTCGTGGCATTTATCGAATAGGTATCAACGGGAAGACTACAAAACGACTGAGCGATGGAGATTTAGTGCAGTGGATTCCATAAAAAGAGACAAGGGCGGCATCCAGATGGATGCCGCCCGTTGCGTTTGTTTGGTGGTTTTAACGGTTGCGGATGAACCACCAGTTTTGCGCACGGAAGGAGTCGCCACGGTAGGAACCCTCTAAACGGAGGCGGTCGCCCACGTTGAGGCGGCGGGGTTCGCCGCCAGCAACTGTTACGTGGTAGGTGCTGCCACGGTCGGTGCGGAGCAGGAAGCCATTGCCGGGATAGTTGCGGGTGACGCGGCCAGTGATGGTTTGAGTGTTCCAATTGCGACCGGGACGATTCGGACGGAATTGCGAGCGGATGACTTCGGGGGCGGCTTGCGCAGGTTGGAGCGCGCTGAGGGCTGCTGTGCCTCCGAGTAGGCTGAGTCCGAGCAAAAGTCCGTGTGTCTTGGTGATTTTCATTTTGTTTTCCTCTATGTCGTCCCACTTTTTCAGGTGTGAAGCGGGTTGAGGTCGCCACTTACGCTGCACAGCGATAGCGGTGGCCCGTTGCCCTTTACTACGGCAGAGAACGGGCCATTGTTCGTCAAGTTGTGAAAACGCTAAGAAATAAGATTGGGCTGTTTTGGCATGAAATTGAAGTTCGGTCAAGATGGAGTTGGGCGAATTGGATGCTCGGACTTACGCTGAAGATGCAACAATTGGCGGTAAAGGGAGTCTTGAAAAGAGGACTCAGGGCACCATCGCCAAGGTCAATCGAGTAGTCACGTCGTTTTATGTCTCAATCATCTTCGTCATCGAAAAAGTTTTCCGGGCCTCTTTTGTGGGGCTTGGTCGCATTGGCTGTGGGTGGGAGCCTGTTGGTTGGTGGGGCTATGCGGAAGGGAGCAGAAAGCGCTCAGGTTGGCGGGACTTTAACCGCTGAAGATGTGGTGGGGCAATGGGATGTTTCGATGTCGCCTTATTCCAATGCAGAGGCAGGGTCGGTAGATTATCCGATCTGGCAGTTGGGGAAGAACATGGTCAATCCGGCGCTCGATGTGTTGGGTGGGATTGTCGAGCAGTCGAGCGTGGGGTCGATTGCGGCTAAGCGGCGCATTCAATGGGGCGAGGGGGCGAACACACTGGCATTGGAATTTGAAACCGATGCGCCACAGTGGGAATTACTCTGCTCGGCTTCTCCCAAAGGGGGGAACTGGAGGGTATTAGTTCATGATGTGGGAAGTTCTGATTGGAGGATATTAGGCAGTTGGAGCACTGAGACGCCCGCGATTCAGCTTTTCCAGAGTAAAGACAACGAGCGGAAAGCGCGGAGATGGCGAGTCGAATATTCGAATCAATTGGCACTGGGAGTGAGATTGAAGAACAACGAAAAGATTTCGGCGAATTTGCCGAAGCCACCGCTCAAGCGCGTAGTGTGGGTGGGCGATTCGTATGCGGAGGGCACCGGGGCGCCTTCGGTGTGGCAGGGGTTTGTCGGGCAAGCAGGAATGCTTTTGAATGTGGACTCGCATTTCGATGCAGCGGGAGGAACGGGATATATCGCCGAGGGGCCGAAGGCGCTAAACCGCAAGCCTTATGGCGAGCGGATGGACAACATCGTACAGGCGAACCCCTCAGTTGTGGTGATTTACGGCACCATCAACGATGGGCAATTCCCGCCGCAGGACGTGGCAGCGGCGGCTAAAAAGTTCTGGGGGGCGCTGCATCAGGCGCTACCGAAGGCGCAGATTATCGCGATTGGTCCAGTGCAGCCGAGCAGCAAAATTAATTTGAAGCCACTGAGCGATGCGTTGGCGAGCGCGGCGGCGGAGTCGGATGTGAAATTTGTGGATGCGACTTCGTGGATTCAGGGGACGGGCAATGTCGCCAAGCCGCAAGGCGATGGCAATGCTGACACGTTTATTGGGGCCGATGGCATTCATCCGACTTTAGCAGGGCATGATTATCTGGGGAAGAAGACGGCGGAAGCGCTGCGGCCCCTGCTCAACAGTGCCCAGAACTGAGCGATATTTCGATCTGTTTTCCGGTCGTCAACAATAATTGGGGGAAAGCGTTTATTAATAGAAAACGCGCTCACTGTAGGAAGTCATAGTCGCCAAAGGGACCAATTTCACGCAACACTCGTCTCTCCTGTGGCCGTGTGGATGACTTTGTTGGTGTTGGGTGTTGGCTTCTTTGTACCGTTTGTAACGATCAAATCGGTACTGGCGCAACTGATGTTGCGCTTCGAACGCGATGATGCGTTCTGGGTTGCCCTCGCCGGTCACTGCGCGAATATCGTGGCAGGAGCGCCTCTATTTGCCCTGATTTGGTGGCTTAACAGCCTTCTGTTGCGCGGGGATTCCAGCGCCACGCCGTCGGTTATCGCGATCACGCTGTTTTACGCGGCATTAGTGATCCCATTCGATATTTGGACGGCTCAAGGCATCATTCGCAACGGTAGCTATCCCGACCTTGATGACAACCATCCCTCCAGTACCATCACACAGAAAGCGGGATTAACGACGATGAAGTTGGTCATGGCGTGGGCGCTGGTGGGCAACATCGTCTGTATCGGGGCAGGGTTATTCGCGATGTGGTGGCTTGGCAATATGAAGTAAGTTTGGAGGGCTTAGCGTTTTAGCCCCCACCCGGCACCGCGACACCCTCCCCCGCTTCGCTAGAGAGGGACCACTCATGGAACTGGAATGTGGGTGAGCTTTTGGCGCGAGGAAATTGGGGGTTAGTTGGTTTTTGAGGCGCGGATGGAGTTGTAGAGGGCGAACATCTGGGCGCCATGTTTTTCTTCGCTGAGGGCCTGACACATAGTATTGGCGCCTTCGTTAAATTTGGCGCGGTTGTTGGCGGCTTCGCGGGCTAACGGGGCCAGAGGCTGGTCGATTTTCCATTCGAGGCCCGCACCAAATTGGAGCAGATTAGTCAGGTTGCCAACCCCGCGAGTTGCCAGGACGGGGGCGCCCCAGGCGGCGGCTTCGAAGGTCATGAGCGGGCAAGGGTCGAAGGAACTGGGGATGATGAAGACATCGCAAGCAGCAACAAATTCGCGGATGTTTTGGATTTTTCCTGTCGCGCGGAAGCGGTCTTTGAGTTGGGGAGCCTCGAAGCCTTCGGTATGTTCGCCGCCCATCAAAAGAAATAGTTCGGGAGCGGCTTCGACGGCGCGCAGAAGTGGTTTGTAGCCTTTGCGCTCATCGACACCGCCCAGATAACCGACGACGAGTTTGTTGGTTTCACCGACCCATTTTTGGCGGGCCTGTTGGCGCTCGGCATCAGTAGGTAGATTTGCGGCTGGCGAGGGGTTGACGATGACGTGGGGGCGCGTTGGTTCGCCATAAAGACGAACGAATTCGTCTTTGAGGAGATGAGAGCAGAACACCATGTTGGTGTTATCGGTGGCATTGGCGCCTGTCCCTACTCCACGAAGATAGCGATCTTCGGCTTGCATGACGACGCGCAATTGAAGCCCGTTATATTTGCCGCGAAGCCCCTGGCCGGGTGCCAGCCCGCCGCTTTCGAAGGCGGCGCGAGTGAGAAAGTGGCACTGCATGACATCGGCGAGCGCGGCGACTTGCGGCTGATGGACATGGAGGACATCAAATTTTCGGTCGCCGAGAGCCGCGCGGATGTTGCGCCGTGCCGACAGCCACTGGTAGGTGAATACGTGGGATGGCACGTGGAGCGGCAGATGTTCGACTTCGCTTTTCAAGCTTTCATCGAGGTGCTGGCACACACAAGAGACTTTCCATCCAGCGCTTAGCGCCCGTTTGACCTGAGCCATCGCCAGCTGGGGAATGGAACCATACCCGGTGGCGATGGCATCGTACACCATACAAAGCGAGGGGGGCGTCATTAGTAACGGAACTCCACAGGGATGGAAATACGCAGCATAGTTTCAAACAGGCTCACGAGCAGACACGCAATGGGTCGTAGTCCCCCAGAGTAGAACAGAGCGTAGCGGGCACTAGCGATGTCAAGCGTTAAGATTGCTTTTTCTGTTTATGATGGGCAACCGCTTTGGCGTAGACATCGAGGTATTGGGTGGTGATGGCATCCCAATCGAAGGCGCGCACTTTCGCGGCTCCATCGGCTCCCAACTGTGCGGCGCGTTGGGGATTCTGGGCCAAGTCCAGCAGAGCGTCGGCCAACACCTGTGGGTTACCTGGCTCGACTAGTAAACCGTTTTCGCCATTTATAACGAATTCGGGGACGCCACCAACACGCGAGGCGACGACGGCTTTACCAGCAGCCATAGCTTCGAGGTTCACGATGCCCATAGGTTCGTGGCGCGAGGGCAACACGAAGAAGGCGCTGCCTTTGAAAAGCGCCACGGCTTCAGGGCGGTTGACACGGCCCACAAAGTGGGCACGCCCATCCAATCCCAATTTTTGGCTGCACTCTTTGAGGTATTCGTGGCGCTCGCCGTTGCCAGCGAGCAGAAGGTCGATGGGCACATCGGCTTTTTCGAGCATCTTCGCGTAGGCTTGCAGCAGCACATCGAAGCCTTTTTGATCGACGTGGCGCCCGATGCCCAAAATGTAGGGGCGTGGGTGCGAATGGGGGGCGATGCCTTCAAAATCGGCGAGACGGATGCCATTGAAGATGGGTTTGCCACGGTCGCCGAAAGGGGCGCCCATAAATTCTTCGGCTTCCTGCACGGTTTGGCCGGAACAGCCAGTGATGAAGTCAGCGCCTGTGAGAACGGAGCGCATCATGTCGCGGGCGGCGCCGCTCTTCTGGAAGATTTGCGAGGCGTCCATCGTCAGTTCGCCCTGAAGGGTAACGACGAAGGGCAAATCGAGAGAGCGCGCGGTGCGCAATGCATATAGGGCGTTGGAGGAGACGCACTGAACATGAATGATGTCGGTGTTTTCCTGTTTGATGACATCGGCAATGGCACGGCGGATGGAACCGCCCGTCAATGCGAGAGAGGTGATGGAACGGGCCTTAACGAGAGGTGAACTGCCGCCGACAACACGAAAAGGAAAGCGATAAACGCGCAGGCCCTCGAAATCTTCTTTTTCGGGGAGGTTGCGGGGCCAACGCTCGGTGACGATAAAGGCGTCGTGCCCGGCGCGATTGAGCGCGTGCGCCAATTGACGCACCAGCTCTTCAACCCCTCCCAGACTTGGATGGAAAGCGCTGGCGAATAAGGCAATCTTCATAAATAGTGCTCTAGTTTATGGTCAAGTTTTTTTGTTACGTTGCTGCCATTTGCTTATGTGACAAGCATTAAGAACTCATACAGGGGACGAGGAAAACAGCGTTTGTTAACCTGTAACATCCTCAAGAGAGAATAGTCCTATGCCACAATCTATTATTTCTGGCGCCGAAGCGCGCATGAAACACACCATCGAAGATTTGCATTCTGACCTTGGCACCCTCCGTACTGGCCGCGCTACGCCCGCCCTACTCGATAAAGTGATGGTGGATTATTATGGCAGCCTGACCCCACTCAAAACGATGGGACAGGTTTCGGTTCCCGATGCCCGTCAGTTGCTTGTGACCCCTTATGATGCCAGCGTCGTTGGCACCATCGCAAACGCGATTTCAAGAACCGATTTGGGCGTCACAGCTATTGCCGATGGCAAATCGGTGCGTGTTTCGGTTCCGACACTGACAACTGAGCGCCGCAAAGAGATGGTCAAACTGGCAGGCAAAAAATCCGAGGCTCACAAAATCGCGGTGCGCAACATCCGTCAGGATGCCAACAAAGACCTCGAAAAGCTGGAGAAAGATGGCGAAATATCGAAAGACGATCTGGCGCGCTTTAAGGGCGACGTGCAGAAAATCACTGACAAGATGATCGCCGAAGTCGATAAAATCGGCAAAGCCAAAGAAGCCGAAATCATGGAGATTTAATCGCTGAATCCGAGGCCAACGGCACCTCGGATTCAACAACACTCCCGAGTCACACCCTCTGAATAAAATTCAGAGGGTGTTTTTTGTTTTAGGGTGCTGTGCGCGGCTGAATAAGAATATGCAGTTGGCGAATCTTGCTTTTAAGGGTACTTTTTGTAGCTCCGATAAGTTAAGCGCGGTTTTTCCTGTAGGTAATCTCGGTCTTTCCTGACAGGCGGCGGCATGGCAGTGGCAAATTACTCCCCTGCTTGACATGACCGCACATCCCTCTGACACAAACAGGTTACATTTCCCCCATCTCGATGCGATTCGAGGCATTGCGGCCCTGTGCGTTTTGATTTTTCATATCGCGTTTTCTTCGGCTCTGTCGCCGGTTTGGTTGCACACGATGCCCTCATTCGTGAACTCGGCGGGGCATGTTTTGGCGAATGGGGTCGAAGTGTTTTTCGTGTTGTCAGGCTGGGTTATCGCCCATTCAATGCGCTGGGATAACCTGGAAATGGCGTCATTGGGACGTTTTTTGGTGCGACGAACGCTGCGATTGACTCCGGCCTACTGGGCGGCGCTGGTGCTAACGCTGGTGCTGGGCGTGGTGGGAATACACCTTGGTTCTGGCGATTCATTGCCCTCGATTTCTAAGATAGGGCTGAATTTTTTGTATTTGCAAAATATTTTTGGGGTCGGCAACGTGTTTTCGCCCGCGTGGACGCTGTGCATCGAGGCGCAATTTTATGTGGCTTTCGCGGCGATTTTGTGGATGGCGGTTTGTTGCGGGGAAGGGGCGACGGGAGCGGAGCCGTTCGGTAAGAGTCGCGGACGGTTGGCGGCGCTACTGTTCGCGAGCGCTCTGGGGACGCTGGCATTGGCCTGTCGGTGGAACGATGGGGCGCTCTTCGTTTCGTGGTGGTTTTACTTCGCGGGCGGCGCGCTGGGTTATCTGGCTTCGCGCGACTCACGGTTTATGCCGATGGTGGCAATCGTGGTGGCGGCTATGGCGGGGGTTTCGGCGTGGCTTTATCTTCATCCGGTTCGATTTGATGATGAAGGGCGCTCATTGATGGTAGGCACGCTGGCCCTGCTGTTTTTGCTGGTGGCTCATGGGCGGGCGCGGTGGACGGAGTGGAGCCGCAGAGGTTTGTTTGCGTGGTTGGGGAATATTTCGTATTCGCTGTATCTGACTCACTTCGGATTTGGGCTGTTGCTGGCGCGGGCATTTCGCAAAATTTCTCATCAGAATGCGTTGTTGGCGGTGGTTTTTATCTTCGTTGACATAGCTTTTTGCTTATTATTGGCGCATTTCTTTTGGCGATGGATAGAACAGCCTTCCGTTGAATGGGCAAAAGGCTTCAAACTGAAGGGAAATGCACTTCGAGAACGTGCTGGGGCTGCCGCTTAACCTTGTCCGCGAACTTTTGGACGAGGAGTTGGTCGTTGTCGCTACCGAGCCTCCTTTCCTTGCGCGCGGCTATACACCGCACTGGGGCGAGGAGCGGGTGGTGCGGGTCCGGGCACTTTCCGAGGGCAAAATTGAGGTTTTAGTCGCGCGTGAACTAGTAGGCGAAGAGCGTGTCGTGATGAATGACAAGCGCAGGGCGGGAAAAGACGCCCCGAAACGTTAAACTGGACAACTCTCGCGTTCGTACCGCTCTCCGATGTTCTTGCGTTCCCAAACTGCCGTGAAACCCGAAGCCACTTCCGACACCAATGGTCCAAAATCCACTGGCTCAGCCGAAGTCGAACTGGATTTGTCGCATCTGCCTCAGCACATTGCCATCATAATGGATGGCAACCGCCGCTGGGCCAAAGAAAAAGGCTGGCTCGCCATTCGCGGCCACACCATTGGCGCCGATACCACACAAAACATCATTCAGGAATGTGTGGATTTAGGTTTGTGCGCCCTGACACTGTACACCTTCTCGACGGAAAACTGGAAGCGTTCGCACGCCGAGGTTTCGGGCCTCATGCGCCTCATCACCAAGCAGCTGAAAGACCAGTTGCCTCGTATGCAGCGCAATAACGTGCAGATCCGCCACATCGGTCGCCGCGATGGTCTGCCCGACTATTTGCTGCGTCAGTTGGATGAATGCACTAACTCGACAGAGCGCAACACCGGTTTGGTGCTGAATCTGGCGCTGAACTATGGGGGCCGCGCTGAAATCGCCGACGCCTTCAAGAGTTTGCTAACGCGCGTTCAGGAAGGGCTAATGCGTATCGAGGAAGTTACCGAAGATGCGATTTCGCGCTCGCTGTATACCGGCGACCTGCCCGAACCGGATTTGATGATTCGTACTGGCGGCGAAATGCGGATTTCCAACTTCTTGCCGTGGCAAATCGCCTATGCTGAGCTGTGGATCACAAACACGCTCTGGCCAGAATTTGCGCCCAAAGAATTGCGCCGCGCCATTCACGACTTCCAGGTGCGCGAACGTCGTGTGGGTGCTTGAGCGTTATCGCGACCTCCTGAGTTCACTTCGCGAGAACTGCATTGGGAAAAGACGCCTTTTTGAAGTGGCTTGCGCGACGTAAACCGCAGGTTATTCAGTAAGGAGGGCGCGATGAAAGGGATACCTGTTGCGCTTGGGAGAGAGCGCAGCGAGCAGTCGGTGGGGGCGCGCGTGGGAAGCGAGATCGCTTTCTGGGTGAAGGCGGCGCGACCCGGTTTCTGGCTGACGGCGACGTGGTTTTATCTGTTGCCGTTTGGTCGCTCGGCTTTGGGAGAAGGTGTGCCCGTCCCGTGGGGATGGGCGTTTTGGCTGGGTCTGATTTATGTCGGGTTGCCGCTTGGAATGGCGATTTATGCGGCCAACGACCTGACCGATAGCGCCACGGATGCGCTCAATCCACGCAAAGACTCGTTTCTGTTCGGAGCGCGGCCCACGGAAGCGCAAATTAGGCGTCTGCCGTGGATAATTACCCTCGTTCAACTGCCGTTTTTAGCCGCTTTCTGGTGGCTACTAGGGCCGAAAGCCATTGGCTGGTTCGCCGCTGTGCTGGGCGCAACGGCGATTTATAATTTCCCACCGATTCGAACCAAAGACCGTCCCCTACTCGACATGGCCTCGCAAGCGGGCTATTTGTTGGTATTCGTGTTGGCCGACTGGGTGCGCGGTGGCGCCTCATCGTGGCAGCTGTATGTGTTCGGGGCGCTGTTCGCGATGCACTCGCACGGCTTCGGGCAAATCCTCGACATCGAACCCGATGCGCGCGCCGGACGGCGCACAACCGCCGTTGTGTTGGGAGCGTTGCGGACGAAATGGCTGATAGTGGGACTGCTTTTGCTGGAAAGCGTGTTGGCGCTGGCGCTGGCGTTGCCCTCGAAACCCTATTTGCCGCCACTGTTGCTACTGGGCGCGGCGGGGTTCGCCGTCGATGCGCTGTTTTTGTGGCGCGAACGGCCCTACCCATCGTGGGGAGCATCCGCCTTCTTCATCGGCTGGAACGCAGCACTATTGCTCGACTTGGGGTGGAATTGGGTGAAGCTATGATAAGGCGCACCATCACGTGCAATGATGGTCAGTTTGAATACACCCTCATAGAGCTTCCCTGCAACATTTAAGGGGACACAAGGAGGTTGAAGCGCGCGCCTCGTTTTTTCGCATAGAGACCAAGAGGCCACTTAGTTTTGGAGTCGTACTGAGCGCCGCGTAAATCAGCACCTTGCAGTTTGGCTCCGCTCAGATCGGCACCTTGTAAGAGGGCATTGCGAAGGTCACATTGCCGTAAATCAGCCCCCACCAAACCTGCGTTTATCAAGACAACCGAGTAGAGTTTCGCCCCTTGCAAATTCGCTTTCTTGAGGTCTGATTCTATGATAGCATGAGCCAAGTTGGATTTGCTTAGATTCGTTCCTTTTAAACCCGAAGAGCGAATGCAGGCGCCCACGAAATTGGCTTTGAAGAAGTTACGTCCTGCCAGCTCTCGATAGCTGAGATCCTTTCCTGTTTGCCACGCATTGAGAGCGAGGGGATTGATGGGCCAACAGAATCGTAGAATTTATCAACCAACTCAGACTGAGCCTGCTATTTTGCGAAGCCGAAGACAATTTCATAGAAAATAGCTGAAAAATACTGTCAGAGAACGGACTGCTCGAACACGAAAGGCGCCCCTTGGCAGGGCACCTTTTTTCATGTGGTTGGGATTGGGTTCTCTTCGCCTGGGTTGCGTTTATCGAGGGCGCGGATGAAGGCGTCGGCCAGTTTGGGGTCGAATTGGGTGCCTATGCCGCGTTCGATTTCCTGACGGGCTTGCTCGAAAGAGAGGGCCTTTCGATAGGGACGCGAGGTGGTCATGGCAGAGAAGGCATCGGCAACGGCGACGAGACGGCCCAGGAAAGGTATGTCGTCGCCAGTGAGGGCGTCGGGGTAGCCTTTGCCGTCGTAGCGCTCGTGGTGGGAACGGACGATTTGCAGGACACCGGGGTCGGGAAGTACGGCACCGACAAGGAGCGCTCCCATTGAAGGGTGGGTTTGCATGGCGGCGAACTCGGCGTCGGTGAGGCGGCCCGGCTTTTTCAGAACGTCTTGAGGGACGCAGATTTTGCCGACGTCGTGGAGCATTCCGCCGACTTCGATGGTGTGGCGCATCTTGTCGTCGAGGCCGAATTCGTCGGCAATCCAGAGGGCGTATTCGGTCACGTCTTCGGAGTGCTGGCGGGTGTAGGCATCGGCATTCGAGACGGCAGTTACCATCGCGTCGAGGGCGGCGACGCCGTCGTCGCCCAGCATTGCCAACTGCCTCTGGTGGACGCGCGAGGTGCTACGGATAGCTTCGCGGGAGCCTTTAGCGATGTAGAGGTTTTTATCGGCGGCGGCGATGAGTTCGGTTTTGGAGTGGGCATCATCGGGAGCGGTTGCCACGCCGAATGACAGAGTTATGGGCAAGGATTCCTGCGAACCAGCGGGGCGGAACTCGACCTGAGACATGTGCTTCTGCAAGCGTTGCGCGACGCGGAGGGCGCCTGTGGCGTCGGTTTCGGGCAACAGCATGAAGAACTCGTCGCCGCCATAGCGAGCCACGAAATCGTCGCCGCGACAGGTTTCGGTGAGAACTTTGGCGACCAGACGCAACACCTCGTCACCTGTAGCATGACCATAAACATCGTTGAAGTTTTTGAAGTTGTTCAAATCCATCATAACGACCGAAAGCGGGGTGCGCTTTTTCTGGGCGCGCTCCCACACGGCTTCGAGATGGACCTGCATGGCGCGGTGATTGAGCAGACTGGTCGCCGGATCGCGGTCGACGGCTTCGACAGCACGCGCATAGGTGCGCGCGTTTTCGAGCGCAGTGCCCACTTCAAGGCCGACATTTTCGAGGAGGCGGGTTTCTTCGTCGCTGAAGGCGATGGCAGGGCGCGTATCGGAGGCGCGCAAGGCGCCTAGAACGCCCAGAATGCGCCCGTTGAATTGGATTGGCTCCAAATGGAGCAGAGGCGCAGGAGTTTTCTTTTTATTCGCACTAGGGGCCAAAATGGCCGCCAGATCATCGCCGCAGTAGTCGCGGGCTTCGCCGCTCCGCGCCACTTCTTTGACGAGTTGATAAAAGCTTTTTCCTCCCAGCGTTTCGTATAAAACGGTGGCCGTCATGGGGACAGGACCACCAGTCAGGTTGCCCTCAGCGACCACCAGTTGCACGGAACTGGTGATTTCCTGCCAGTTCCACACGGCAGCGACACTCATAGGAACAGCACGGCGCGCGCTGGAAACGGCCTGTTGCAGCACATCGCTTTCGACGAGCGAGGCGTTAACGGCTTTGGTGAGCTGCAAGAGCGCGTCTATCTGGCGCGTGCGCGAACGCACCTGCTTATCGAGGCCAGTATTGAGTTCGCGGAGCTGATGGGCGAGACGGATGTTCTCGGAGAAGGAAACCATCTGGCGAATCATGATGATCGCCAGAAACGAGATGCACCACAGCAAAGTATCGAAGCCCAGAGTTCCGGTTTCGACCCATTGGTGGCAGGCGATGAGGGCAAAGACACAAAGGGTACAGAGGTAAGGCAACAGCATCCGACTCAGGGAAGCAATTTCCTCTTCGTCCACCTCTTCTTCTTTGGTGACTTGTATGTTGGGCCACTTTTCCCGATCCCAGGCGATGGCCAACATGGCTAACACAGCGCCAATGTAGGAGATACCAATTGCAAGGTCGTTCGGGCCTCCCGACGAATAAGTGCCGCTGACTTCGAGGTAGGCGTACCAGAGGTCGGCACAGGCATAGAACACCGTCGCACAGGCGATGAGGGTTCCGGCGCGGTGGACGGTGCCATGTTCGGTCGAGGTGTGTGCCAAGGCCAAGGCGCCACAAAGAAGGAAAACATCGAACAGCGGATAGAACAGCGCGATGCAGGTGACGATTGGCTCTTGAGCATCGCGCGCTAACCAGACGGGCTGCAAAACGAAGAACCACGCCAAGGCGCCAAAGATGCCCGCTAACAGAGCGGAATCGAGGGCGATACTGGCGCGCTTGGTATGGCGCGTGCCGTTATAGAATGGGACAAGGCTCGCGAGGAGGAGAACATAAGAGGCGACGAACCACGCATCGGCCAAAGAGGGCGATGGCAGCGTGTGGCGTTGCCAGGTTTCGACGATGAGCCACAGGCTTTCGCCAATCGCGTTAGCGGCCCAACCTAACCCAAATAGCAGGCATCCCAGACGCCACGAACGGTTGGCATCTTTGCGGGCAAGAGCACAAATTACGGAAGCCAGTGCCCCGGCACAGGCAACTGAGGTGTTGAAGACGTTGGAAAAATCTTTCGTGGCCGTTTCGCCAAAGGGCCGAAAGAAACAAAGCCACGCGAAAATCGCGATGAGCAGACCGCTTACTGTCAGAGATAAATACCATGAGCGGCGTTTATCGGGGTGAATCTGAGGTAGTGCTTCTGCGATTGCCCTCGATAAATTACCATCTACGCCACTACCCACACCACCCTCGGAAGGTGGTGAGGATGAGCGTAAAAGAAGAGCATCCACAGAAAAGGAAAACATTATTTCCTCCTCCCATGTACAACTGGTTAGCCAATCGCGGTTATTTGACGAATTTCTCTCGATTTTTCGTCAATGATGGGGGAATCCCCGAAGAATATTTTTTCACGAGTTAGCCTCCGCTCGGTAGGGTACAGAGACGGGGTAGCATCTGGGGGGGAAGGCAGCTCACCGAACTCGCGAGGTTATTTCAATATCCGAGGGAGCCTCTCGCGGACACGGCAGGCCATGTCCCTACGAACAACACGATATTATCGCGCGAATAGGCAATGTCCCATTCTTGCGTCGCTCCATAGCCACTGAGCAATGCGAATTACACCAGTTCTTTGATGGGACCAAGGGCGACTACTGTGGCGCGCTCGAAGGGTTGAGAGCGTAGAACTTCGTTGACTTGTTCGGGGGTGACGGCGAGGAGTTCGCGGAGGGCGACTTCGGGGGTGCGTTGCTGGCGGCGCAGCATCCAATCCATGCCGACGGGACGCAAGCGGCCCATCGGGGTTTCGGCGCTGAGGGTCATGGCGGAAGCGAAGCGGCGTTTGGCGCGCTCAACTTCTTCGATGGTAAGGCCATCAGCGCAAGCTTTGGCGACGGTGGAGCGGAAGACGTTGAGGGCTTCCTGTGCGCGAGCGGGGTCGACGAGGATGTAACCGTTAAAAGAACCCGCGCCGTCGTTGGAGTCGTGGCCGATTTGGGCGGCTTCGGCCAGACCTTCGTGGACTAAAGCCCAATAGAGGCGGGAGCCTTCGCCGCTGCCGATGACTTCACAGGCGATGCCAGCGGCCAGACGGTTGGGGTCTTGAGCGGCGAATCCGGGGGCGAAGAGGGCGATGTGGGCGCGGTTGAACTTGTCGCTTTCGCTGACGATAACATTTGGCTGCGGTTGGAAGGGGGCAGTTTCGCGCGGCGAGTCGGCGGTGTTCCAGTTGCTGCACAGGCGCTCGGTTTGGGCGATGGCTTCTTCCCAGTTGTAATTGCCAACCATAACCAGAGTCATGTTGTTGGCGGCGTAGCGGCGACCAAAATACTCGTGCATCTGGTCACGCTTGAGGTCGGCGATGCTTTGCGAAGAGCCTAACACCGAGTTGCCGAGCGCGTGGGTGCCGAAATAGGATTCGCGGCCCAGCTCGAAGACGCGAAATGTAGGGCGATCCTGATACATGGCGATTTCTTCGAGGATGACGTTCTTCTCCATGTCGAAATCGCTATCGCGCAGGGCGGGGCGCATCATGTCGGCGAGCAGATCGAGCAAACCGTCCTGAAATTGGGGTAGCACCGCGCCGTAGTAGACCGTCTCTTCGTTGGAGGTGAAGGCATTGTAGCGGGCGCCCATTTCGTCGAATTGGCGGTTAACGTCTTCGGCGGTGCGCTTGTCGGTGCCTTTGAACATCATGTGTTCGAGGAAGTGCGAAACACCGGACACCTCGCTCGATTCGTCGCGCGCTCCGGTCTGCACAAAAAAGCCCATCGCCAGGGAAAGCGCTTCGGGGTTGTATTCACCAACAATGGTCAGGCCATTCGCGAGAGTGTGTTTGTGATGTTGCATTTCAGTCTTGAGTGATGAGCTTCGGGTTGTGAGCGGATGCTCACTCGCCGCTTAGAATTTCTTTCGCCCGCGCGAATACGTCGTCGAACATAGGCTCGGTTAACCGCCCAGTGAAGGTGTTTTGTTGGCTCGGATGGAATGAGCCGACGAGCCAAAGTTTAGGAGCCACCTCGCATTGCGCGCCGTGGGCGAATTTGGGGCGGGGTTTGAGCGAACAGAGTCCGGCTTCTTTGAGGGCGTCGAAGGCGCAATCGAAGCCGATTTTGCCGAGGCCGACGACCACACGCAACCCAGAAAGCAGACGCAGTTCGTCGAGAAGGAAGGGACGACAGGCGCGTAGTTCGTCTGGAAGCGGTTTGTTATCGGGCGGGGCGCAACGCACAGCGCAGGAAATGAGGCAGTCGCTTAGTTGCAAGCCATCGCCTTTGTGAGTGGATTGAGGTTGAGAGGCGAAACCGGCTTTATGAAGAGCGCGAAAAAGCCAGTCGCCGGATTTATCGCCCGTGAAAAGGCGGCCAGTGCGGTTGGCTCCGTGTGCGGCGGGGGCGAGGCCGACGATGAGTAGGCGGGCGGCAGGGTCGCCCCACGAGTTGACGGGGCCGTTGTGGTAGGATTGGCCGCGAAAACGGGCGGGCGGGTTATGGG
>SDZD01000135.1 GCA_004172935.1 bacterium
ATCGTCATCCCGGGGCGCGAAGCGACCCCGGGACCCAGCGGCGCGCGAGAGCGCGAAGGTGTCGGGAGCGCCAATGCCTGGGCCACCGGTGTGTCGCCGCCGTCGCGGCGCCGCTGGGTCCCGGCCTTCGCCGGGATGACGATAGCGAAAAAGGACACTGCACAGCGAACCATTTATAGTACAACGCAGCCTCCAGAGAGGCCGCTTATGACAGACCCGAAATTCCGCGATCCCTCGGACCTCGACACCCTCGACGCCTTCCTCGACGAGGACGGCATCCGGGAAGACGTCACCCTGCGCGCCATCAAGAGCGTCATCGCGCTCCAGCTCCGCCAGGCAATGAAGGACCGCAACCTGACCCTCTCCGCCATGGCCGCCGAGATGGACACCAGCCGCGCCCAGTTGAACCGGGTGCTGGACCCGAACGCGGCCAATGTGACGCTGGAAACCCTCAGCCGCGCCGCGAAGGTGGTGGGGCGAGGGCTGAAGGTGGAGCTGGTTTAGACCCGCCGGTACGTCCCGCGCTTGTCGCCAAACGCCAGCCATCCCCGGTCCCTCAGCACCTGAAGCTGCTGCCTGATCTTGGGGCGGACGTTGTGGTTGCCCGGATAGAGGGCCGCCAGCCGCGCCTCCTGCGCATAGACCTCGGCCAGGGTGAAGTCGGGCCGCCCCCCGGCGTCCGTGGCCGCCTCCACCGCCCCCATGACGGCCAGCAGCCAGCCGCGCGCCGTCGCTCCCTCGTCGCGCAGGAACCGCGTCGCGGCCCAGGCGGCGCGGACCTGGGCCTTGGGCGCCGGGGCGCCGGCGCGGATCAGGCTGATGCGACCGGACGCCGGGACCTGTCCGATCAGGATGGTGCAACCCTGCCAGCCGGCGCGACGGGCATGGGGACCGAGCGGCTTGCGCGCCCGGATGATCTGCGGCGTGAAAAAGTGGCTCGGCACGAGGATCAGGTCCGTCACCCGCGCGGCGGCGCGGTCATAGCTCATCGCGAAAAGGCTGGGGTTGTTCGCCGCCGCCAGCCGGGCCGTCATCGCGCCGAACGCGCCCGCCGCGATGGAGGGTCCCAGCCGTCCCTGCTGGGCCTTGGCGGAGAGTAACGAAAGTCAAGCCCGCCTGCGCGCGATAAAGCTTCATCGCGCTCAGCTAAACCAGGCGAACGAAGGTTAACCAAAACGATTTTTACGCGGTCGATTGGGGGTCAACCCCCGTGTTAGCCGCCAAGGCCTCGGTCCTATTGCCTTCAATCTTTGCGAGTGCAAAGCTTGCGTGGAGTGCGCGTGCGTCGCGTGCAGAATTTGGGAAACCTCTTAATGACCGCTGCCAGAGCCAATCTTGAAGAGATCAAGGAGTGGAAACTGGAGGCGGGGGAAGAGGATAATGACCGATATTTCTACCACATAAATGAAGTAGACGCCGTAAGGCGAGGAGATAGAAATTTCGTTATCGGAAGAAAGGGCTCCGGAAAAACAGCTATCGCCGAAAACATTTCATTGCTTGCAGATTATAACATCTTCGTCAGACGGCTCAGCTTTAAAAACTTTCCCTTCAACGAACTTTACAAACATAAAGACGCAAAATTTACGTCAAGCCAGTACATAACGTTCTGGAAATATGTAATACTCAGCGCCGTATGCGAAATGATGTCCAAGAACGAAAATCTTGACGCAGAGGCGACCCTAACTCTTCGAAAAGTATTTGACCTAGACTTTGATACCGCACTTTCGAAATCCATTAATAGGATAACATCTCAAAGCGGCGGATTAACCATCTTACGATCCGGCGTGAACGGTGCGTATACAAAAACTTACTACGAAAATGAAACCCCTTGGATTGCTCGAGTTGAGTCACTCGAAGAGTTGATCAAGGATTACGTTGACGATTCTACTTACTATATACTTTTTGATGAGCTAGATGAAGATTATAAAGACGTTCTCGACGTAGACCGGCGAAGTCAATACTTCGAGCTACTAGGGAGCCTTTTCAAGGCCGTAATGGACCTGCGCAGAAAATTTGGTCGGGAAATCAAGATTCGGCCCGTCGTTTTTATACGTGACGACATATATGAACTTATAGATGACCCCGACAGCAACAAGTGGGGGGATTTGGCAGTTCAACTACAATGGACACAAGCCGCCCTACAACAGCTCGCAGCTTTCCGTATATCAAAGGCGATTGACCCTCAGGGAGACATACTAAGCTTCTCGGACGCCGTGAATGCCCTTTTCGTTTCACCGGAAGTTACAACGGGTGGCAGGGGCATTGTAAAACGTCGTCCAGTTTTTAAGCATATTCTAGATAGAAGCCTCATGCGTCCGCGTGATGTAATCGCTTACCTAAGAGAGGTCGCCTCCCAAACGCTTGCCTCAGGCAGAACACGCGCCAATAAAGATAACATGCGAGATGCAGAGGCTGCATACTCTCGGCACTTATCTAGGGAGCTGATAAACGAGATGCACTCCGTTGTTCCACACATACGTGATGTATTCGACATCCTGTCCGATATAAGAAAGCAAACCGTAACGCTGGAGGAATTTTCAGAACGTTACGATCAGCTCAAGAATATACACAGCGACCTCCCATCCTTTGAAACAACCTGCCGGTTTCTTTTCCACTTCAGCGCCATCGGAAACCAGCCAAGTCAGAAGTCAACGGAAGTTTTCAAATATCGCCAGCCCGGTGCCCGGATGAACTTTAACGAGAGCATAATTATCCATCGCGGATTACTAAAAGCACTACAAATTGCATGACCGGCTAGGCTTCGTCGATGGCTAAGTAGTTTTGGTGGGGCACCGGTTGGTAACTAAAACTTACCCTTCCGGAACGCCTCCGCCTTCTCCGCCGCGGCCTCGGCCCGCCAGCGCTTGGGCGCCGACTTGTCGACCTCTTCCCCCGCGCCGGTCATCAGGTCGTTGGCGAACTCCAGGTCGAGCAGCTTCATCTTCTTGATCTCGTCGCGAAGGCGGGCGGCTTCCTCGAATTCCAGGTTGGCGGCGGCGTTGCGCATGCGGCCTTCGAGGTCCTTGAGGGCGGCCTGGAAGTTTGTGCCGACGAAGGGGCGGGCGTCTTCCTTGACGCCCGGGGCGGTCAGGCGGTCCATCTCGCGGCTCTCGTAGGGCGAGGCCATGATTTCCTTGATGTCGCGCTTGACCGATTCCGGGGTGATGCCGTGTTCGGTGTTGTACTCGACCTGTTTCTCGCGCCGGCGGTTGGTCTCGGCGATGGCGCGCTCCATCGAGCCGGTCATGCGGTCGGC
>SDZD01000100.1 GCA_004172935.1 bacterium
CACCTGGCCCCTCCCCACCCCCTAACCGCCATCCGATTCCAAGTGGTTTTTAGTTAGGCGACTCTCGCCGAACGCTAGTCAATGCCCGTAAGAGATTGCCGCGCCTTGACTAAATGCCACCAACCATAAACCAACTATCAAATGAAGTGATAGGTTAAGTGTGGGTAGAGTAGCGTCGTCATCCTGAGCCTGCGAAGGATCTACACCCCCAGTTCAGATTTTCTAGCGCGGCATGTACTATTACTTCATTTGCAAACCGCTCTATAAGAGAAAACTCACCCCGTAGGGACCGGGTACCCATTTATGGGTGTTGCCGTGTCCGCGAGAAGGTCCCGCGCCTCCATAAAACCCTGTAGGGACGGCCCCCTTCTACTTAAACCCACCCCCACCGCAGTTCCATGAGTGGTCCGGGAGGTGAGGAGGAGCAAATCCGCCAGACTCCCTCAATTGGCCTGCTTAACTTCTATGGAGAGGCCGCCAACCCGTCCCTCCATTGGCGCTTCTCTTCTTCGGTTGCCCCAACGTCGCACCCCATCCGAAAACAGTTGCGCCGAATGAGGGCGCCTACTTGCCTTTCCCATTCCTCTGTTTCGTCTAGCACTGGCGAACTCTTGAGTTCGGGACAAAACCCAGTGCTTCTGTCCCACGATACATAGCGGTGTTTTTGCCAGACAGTGCACCTGTCAATACCATTCCATTGAACGCGCAGGTGCAAGATAAGACTTGGATGTATTTGGGCGATGAACAACAGTCCCAGAGTCCCCCGGTTGCTCACTTCCAAAATGCGCGTCGGTTTCCAGACCGCTATGAGTTCTTGCGTCCACTCCTCGACATCGAGGCGTAATGAGATGCGCGTCATCGCGTCCCCTGAACTCGTATCGGTAATTCTGTCGCCACAATAACAAATTATCCCAAATACTCCCCACATAGGTCTAACTTTCCACCCAATGCGTCAGACCCAAATCCTCTTTCCCCCTCTAGCCAAAATCAAAAAATTTGGATATACTGACATCAATGAAATATAGGTGTGTGCCTATTAACCCTCAAAATACATCATGCCCACCTCTCTCCAAAACATCCCTTCTGAGCGACGAAAACTCCCCTCAAACTCCCTCTGTGCCTCCGTGTCTCTGTGGTGAACTAAACAAAGATTGAATAAAAATTGATTAATCAATCTTTTCCCCTATTTCACGCTCAAATCCAAAAGAGTTCCCTCATTTAATCAATCTTTTGAGGCTCAAAAGATTGATTAACACCCCCAAATAATTGATGAAAGCCCCCAAAGATTGATTTTTGACCCATATTCAATTGGCGCCATCCTCACCAACACTATCCATGCCAGCAAATAAATTCGATAGCATGTTTAACCGACAAGGCGGATGGGCATACTCGTTGTTACCGATAACAATGAGGTGGTGTATGCGGCCAGAAGAACGATGAGTGAACCGCACTCAGGCGTAACGATTCCACCTCAAAGACCAGTGTTCATGCTTACTTCCAAAAACCGAAATTCCCATTTTTCCGTCGCGACAAGTTCGTTGCGTGGTGTGCTGGTTTGGGGCGGCATCGCTCTTGTCAGCCTTCCCGCGATGGCGCGCGCCGACTTTGCGCTCAAAGCCAACGACCGTGTCGTCTTTTATGGTGACAGCATCACCGATCAGCGCCAGTACACGAACTTTGTGGAAACCTACTGCCTGACGCGCTTTCCCAACCTGCCGCTTACCTTCGTACATTCGGGATGGGGCGGCGACAGCGTTAACGGCGGCGGCGGCGGCCCCATCGACTTACGTTTAAAGCGCGACGTGCTGGCGTATAAACCGACCGTGATGACCATCATGCTCGGCATGAACGATGGCGGCTACCGCGCATTCGACCAGAAGATTTTCGATACCTACGCGAAGGGCTACACCCACATTCTCGATACGGTCAAACAGGGCGCGCCGGACGTTCGCTTCACGCTCATTCAGCCCTCAGCTTATGACGATGTCACGCGCCCTCCCGGCTTCGAGGGCGGCTACAACGGCGTCCTCCAACGCTTCAGCGCCTTTGTCAAAGAGACGGCAACAGCCAGAAACGCCACCGTCGCCGATATGAACACGCCCGTCGTGTCTATGCTGCAAAAAGCCAATGTCACCGACGCCGCGACAGCCCAGAAAATCATTGATGATCGCGTTCATCCCGGTCCCGGCGGTCACCTCATCATGGCCGAAGCCCTCCTCAAAGCCTGGGACGCCCCGGCACTGGTTTCCGATGTCGCCATTGATGCCACCGCCGCAAAGGTCGTGCGCGCTGATAATACGCGCGTTTCCGATTTGAAGGTTGGCAAAACACTGTCATGGACGCAAAACGACCGGGCATTGCCGTTTCCCCTCGATACCAGCGATTCTAAAGTGGCACTGGCGCTCAAATCCTCCGATTTTGTCGAAGCTCTTAACCGCTAGCCGCTCCAGGTCACAGGACTGACAGCCGAGCGTTACCTTTTAACTATTGATGGCGAAGAAGTGGGCGACTTTGGGCGCGAAGAACTGGCGCAAGGCGTCAATCTGGCGCTGTTGCCAACACCGATGCTCTATCAGGCGCGCAGCGTTCAGAAACTTACCCAGAAGCATAACGACCAGCATTTCCTGCGTTGGCGCAACATTCAAGTGCCGCTCGAAAGCCACAGCCCTGAGGTGCAAAAGGCCCAGTTGCCATTGCTGGCTGCTCTCGATGCCGAGGAAGCCCAGATGGTCGTGGCACAGCGCGCCGCTGCCCAGCCCAAATCGCACCGTTTCGAGCTAAGCGTTGCTCCCGCACCCGTTGGTCCCAATCTGGCGCTCCGTAAACCCTACGTCAGCTCCGACCCCAATGTTTATGGCTATGGGTTGGGGGCATTGACCGATGGAGATTGGAGCGGCGACGGCCACACCTTCGCCAGTGGCGACAAGGATGCTTTTCCCAAAACCGTCACCATTGATTTGGGCGCAGTCAGTCCGCTAACACAGGTGCGAGTCGGTTTGCCCGATTTCGGCTCGACCAAAACGGTCACGGTTTTGGTAAGCGCCGATGGTCAGACCTTTAAGGAAGTTGGCAGTTACCTATTCCCTCTGGCCACGACGCGCCGCCACATCTACGCCTTCGATGCTGTGCCTGCGCGTTACGTGCGCCTCCTTTACCCCGACCACTACGGCGAAGAGGCGGGCTTCTCTAAGTTTTTCTCCTTCACAACCGAAGTCGAAGCCTACGGCCCCCGGCCCTGATAGCCCGAACTACGCCGCCATCTACCGTGACGGCATCATCCGAAAATAGCGTGTGCAAGAATGGATGATCTTGCGTCTGGGACACGTTCTGAGCGCGCTATTGAGGAGTTGAAAGTATTCTGGCAGAGCCAAGTAGTCCAGTCGCTAAGATCGACAAAAAATGAGATTTTATTGAATAGTTTGGAAGGTATTATTTAGCGTGGTAGGGGATATACGGTATCCGCGTGGCGTGCCACGGAGCTTTATTGATGCGCCACACATGTAGATCTTCAATTTCAGCGGGCAGTAGCGCGTTAGCGACGAAAACGTTGATGATGCACAAGATCTAGATGGTTTCTGATACGTCCATACCGCTCATCTTTTGGAGACTGGACGCTTGGCGGCGGCTTTCGCGAAAAGATCGGGCAGACGGCGGCGGATAATAGATTGGTCCTCATGCGAAAGTTCGCTGAGTGGCACCGGCTTGTCCTGCGGACGCACCCCTTTCTGGTTGATCATATTTATCAAACTCCAGTTGCGGCCAAAATCCTTTGGTTCTTCCGCCGTGAGATCATAGCGGGTGAAATCAAGTACCTTTTCTGCGTCGCCCTCTTTCGTCCAATCATGGATCAATGCGAGACGGAAATCGCGGTTCATGAACCAACGAATTTCCAAATTGGCGTCCGAACCGTGGATGCCGCTGCCGCGTTCCACGAAGCGGTAGTCCAACTTACTGTTGTTCTTGAATTGGCGACGGAAAGTTTCACCAAAGTCTCCGACCGTCATGCACTGCATGTCCGGCCAGCGGCGGCGGACCTCTTCACCATAGGCTGGCAGATTTGCGAACGTCTTGGCACCCAGACACACTTCCCATATGGATGTTGTCCAGGCAAATCCATTGCGCTTGAAGCCGTCATCATAGTGCATAGCAGTGACAAACATCTGCTCCTTCAGACCAAGGTCAGGACCAAGGTTCATGAACGTTTCGATTGGGCCGAGGCTTTGTCGGCTATTAAATCCTCCTGCGAACCCTGGGCGACGCGCAGTAAGGAAGTCACAGGTCCAGCCATCTAGACAGACAGTGTCTATAAAATCGGAAGACCTTTGCGCGGGCTTGCAATAATGTTCGGTACTTGGATAATAGGGATACGAAATGGAACCATCGCCATCTCCGTTATCGATACCATATTGACTCCAGATCGTCCCTTGAACGACATGAATATTTTCCTTCTCGGCGAGATAGAGCTGGTTTTCTGCTGCGAGGAAACCGGCGACAACGCTTTTGGGACGGTAACCGCCGCCAACCATTTCCGACACCAGCTTTAGTCCGTCGTGGAGATCCTTGTTGACTTGTTCGCGCGTATTGTACATCGGCGCGAAATACGCACCAGGAATAAAGGTCACTTCATCGCCGTATTTCTTTTGATACTCGACGATCTGCTTCCGAATCCCCACGTAATTTTCTCGGGGGTCATGGAGCGCGAGCCAACTAAAAGCCCAGGTCATACGGCCCCCCGGAAAGGCTTTCGTGAAATTGTCGCGTACGGCTTGAACGGCCTCTATCGTATGTATTGCGGCTTCGTCATGGCCAACATTACGATCACGCGCAACTTCGATCTGATTGACCCGCACAACGGACATGAAGGTGAAAATGCGTTTTCCAAGCAGCGGTTCCTCTGCCCACGCGACGCCAGATGATAGAGTGAGGAAGAGGGATATGGCCAAAATAACACCCGCGCCTGGAAAAGCCAGCTTCGCCATGATGCCCCGTTTCTTGTGGTGATTTTCGCTTAGAGTTAGTAGAACCAAGGCTACGCCTAATGCGGAATTATGAGACTTAGATATGTATTTCATCGGTTGTTTTTGAGGACTCTAGCTTTGAACGTGAGATGGGTTGTGGCTTCCTCATTGGCCTTTCTTCTCGAAATTCCTCGTTTGCGAGAATGCCCATCTCACTGCAACGCACTAACCCCAGATAGATTCCCCTTCCTCCACCTTCCCCATTAACCAAAATCGGCTTGCGCTGCTTACCGCTCATTTTGGATGTTTCCGGCACTTGTTTTACAAGAGTTACGTCATTCGCTCTTCGAACGTTGCCCGTTCAAATCTATGCGTCCTGGCCGTCCCAAATCTATGTGGCGTTCCTGCTCCAATGCGCGCCATTTCCTGGGTGATAATCCTGTATGGGCTTTGAAAAATCGCGAAAAATGCGCGGGGTCGTCAAATCCGCAACGCGAGGCGATTTCGCTTCCACTCAACTGCCGGTATAACAGCAAGTTCTGAGCGTGGCGTATACGGGCCTGGTTTTGAGTTTCCAGGGGAGAAGTCCCAAGAACAGTACGAAATATCCGTCGCAGATGATCTCCGCTCCAACCAACGCGGCGAGCGATTTCTTCAATTGAAGGTGGATTTTCAACTTCGCTCTCCAGCCAGGCCCGCGCCCGTTGCACACGCCGCACGGCATCGGCCCCGACCTTTTTATGGCGAGCGATCTCGTTATTTAAGCCAACTTCCCGTTCGATTTGGTTGAAGGCAGCAATCAGCAAAGCTCCAGCCAGGGCGCGCGACTGACCGTCGTGACGCGCATATTCGGTAACGACCTCTTCTAATCGGCGACGTACGCGGGGGCGTCCTGCTAAATCGAAGACAGGTTCAGCCTTCAAATCCCATCCCGGAATCGAAGCAGGCTGCCGCATCCGGGCATAACTGACCGCCTGATCCATAGATGCGACTTTGATATATTCGTCGCCTTCGCAAAGAGGACCAAAATCAAAATGCACCCCCAGTAACCGCTGGGTTTCTCCAAGCGAAAGAAACGAGTGAAAAACTCCAGGTTGAACCAGGAAAAGCGTATCCGCTTTTGTTAGAAAGGTTTGCCCGTCGAGGATGACTTGTCCTTTGCCTCCTTCAAGAACATACACGAGTTCGTGGTCGTACAAGCGCCTGTGTAAGGAGCCACTATGTCCAGCGGGGACAGTGACGATGTCGGCCCAGCGGATAAAAGGCACGGGCAAACGAACCGCTGACGAATCAATAGTAGACATCACGGCAATAACCATTCGACGCAAATTGAAAGACAGCTTCCTCAGAAACGACAGAATGGTCACACAAAGAAATTGAGGTATTCATAAAATGTGTTCGAATGCGGAATGTAACGGTTGAATGTAACTCAGGAGAAGTGGAAATAAGTTTCGCTTTTTGCTTATCTCCACTCCGCGACAGAAACATTGTCTTTCAATTGGAGTTGGATAGGATGATGTCGAGTTCGCCAAGAGAAATGAATTGCTCGCCCTGGTGCCCGGAGAGAACTTTGAGTTTGAGGTAACGGCCCGTGATGGTTTTCCCAAACGAGATTTGCTGAGTCTCAAAAATATCGGCCAGGCGAGTCTTGATAACGGGGGCGCCCCAATTACTGGCATCGTCCGAGCAATAAACCTCGCAGTCGGCGATGCGGGTTCCACCTTGACCATCTTTACGAGGAAAGCAGGTGATGCCCTGGAAGGAAATTGGTTTGCCCATATCCACGATAACTTCGTGAGGAAGCGGATCGGGCGTGGGCGCCCATACGGTGTGCCAGAAGTCGGTCTCGCCCTCTTTCAAGATATAAGAGGCATCGTAACCGGGGGCCTGGCTGTCGGTCACGATGACTTTAGCCCCCATCGCCTGTAATTTGTTTTGCCGAGGCATCAGCCATGCGTCCAGCTTGTCCGTAGTTAGCTCGAATTGTGGGGCGAACTTGCTGGAGCTTACATAGTTGTTCAAGCTGGTCAACAACTGCCGCGCAGCGGGGCGCTTGTCGAGATCGCTGCGCAGGTCGATGCAACTAAAAAGCAACTTGCCCTTGCCAACTCTGGCTTCGAAGAGATTGCCCAGCATATCGCGACGAGCGAAGTTGTCCACAATCTGCACAAGAGGACGGAAACCTGCCGGGGCATCGTTCATGATGAGCGAACTCGAATTGTTGAGTAGATCCCACCACTGCCAATTGGAGTGCATCTCGGTCGGAAAACTCGCGAACGCCGGTTTTTTGGGGTCACAGACAATGCCGTTCGTGCAGGGTCTCTGTGCTGGGTAAGGCCACCAGACCGGACTCCAGAAAACGGGCAATAACCGTCCGTCGTAGCTGCGTCCTCGCGAACCGACCAATTTGCCGGATGATACGAAAACTGTCTTCCCTGCCGCTAAAGCGGCTTTGGCAGTATCGCCCCAGCTTTCGCAGAACACGACATTCGCAGCGGGCATCGCTTTTTGGTTGGCGTCCGGATAAACCCAGATTTCCCAGGAGTTTTCGTACTGAGTTCCTGGAAGAGCTACTGTCACTTTGAACTTGCCTGGCCCTTTGAAGCCAGCCAGAGAAGCGTTGATGGCTCCAACTTGAGTGACGGTTCCCGTCGGTAACGTCTTCGGTAACAATATCCCAGAAGAAAGAATTTTCCCTTGCGAATCACGGATATACCAGGTCGGGCGAACACCAGTCATATCGGAGGGGCCATACTGGGCCACTTCAATAGTCCCATAGAACTGTTCCTTCGTGGTGTAAGTCCGCTTCGGCATACGTAGCAAGGGCACGACTGGTCCGCAGAACTGCTTGAATTGCTGCGGCGTTATGAACCCCTTGGAATCCCAGAACTCATCGAGAGGACCAATCAGGGCAGTTCCCTGGGTGGGGTAATCATGCATATCGAGTAACGAGAACCCGCCATACCCCTTGGTACGCATCATCAACTCGATCTCTTCCTTATAAAGAAGCGTTGCGAGTTTGCCGCTCGATTCGAGGTATTTCGGCGCCAGGTTAATTTGCCCTTTGCGCTTCAAATCATCATAAATGATGTCGAAGTTTTTGAGACGCATCACACCGGTATATTTCTTAGCGGTGCGCATATCAGGGTAGTACATCCACTGACCAATTTCGTGCCCCACGACGGGGCGAGAGTCGCCCGTTACCGTGGGGCCAAAATCCCGCTCGGTGTCAGGCCCGCGAACTCCGCGTCCCGCCGTGGTTTCGGTCCACTGTCGGTTTTCAGTCATCGTCCACTCAGTGGGCGATGAGTAAACGTGGCGCGGATCGTGGTCGATGAGAAATTGAACATGCTTAGTGAGAACTTTCTGGTCGCCACCGTATTCGTTGCCCATCGCCATCAAGCAAAAGGAAGGGTGGTTGCCGTAGGTGTCGAGGATTCGCCGTGACTCCGCTTCTAAGAAAGCGTCACGACGCGGATCTTCGCCAACAACTGCCTGAGAGTCGGGCGCTTCGGGCTGGAGCATGAAGCCTTCTTCATCGGCGGCGGCGAAGGCGGCTTCGGGAGGAGTCCATGAATGAAACCGCATGAAATTGAGGCCATACGACTTCAAGAGCTTGTAAATGCGGCGCCAAGCGTCCTTGTCCGTGGGCGGATACCCCGTGAGTGGCCAGACGGAACATTCGAGAGTGCCGCGCAACAGTAGGGGGCGCCCATTCATGGTGAACTGGGTGCCCTTGATGGCTAGCTTTCGCATACCGAAACGGAGGTTTTTGGTGTCGTTGCCAAGCCGGATGGTGACTTCGGTCAAGTTGGGAGAAAATTCGTCCCAGAGCTTGCTCCCTTTCATGTCGAGAACCGTTTCCACCTGACCGCCATCAGCATCCCAGTTCGCAGGCACAGTCTTGTTGCCGATTTGAATCGGCCCCTGCCCGGCTTGACCGGTGCTGTTGTTGATTTTCGCGACGACACGAGCCTGCATTTTGTCCACGTTCGGATAAACCTGCACATCACCGAGGCTCACTGCCGGTTTAGCCACTAACTCGATGCGGCCAATAATGCCGTTCATGTTGCCGGGAGTACCGCCAAAAAGCGCCGATACGAATCCTCCCAGATTGATCTTGACCGTGTTATCCACGCAAATAGTCAACTGGTGGCGGCCCGGTGAGACATGGGCACCAAGACTGTAGATGTGCGGCGCGATGAGGCTATCCTGCGATCCGATCTTATTTCCATCCAGATACGCCGTGGTGACCCAGCGACACCGCTCTAAGAAGAGAGAAACCTCTTTTCCACTCCAGTTGGTGGGGATGTCAATATCGCGGCGATACCACGCTGGGCCAGCATAATCATACAAACGGTATGGGCCGCTCAGATCGGGTTTCCTTTCGTTCTTCGGTCCAAGTCCCGCATCATCCATTGTTCCTGGAAGACGAATGGTTTGCGTCAAATCCCTCGGTAGGACCGATGCATTATTCCGAGTCGGCAATCCAAATTGCCAGTTACCAGCGAGAGAAATAGATTTATTGGTGGTGTCTGCTGCCCTGGCACCTGGCATAGAGCAGGCAACGCTCGCCATAAAAAGGACAACTGGCAGTGGTTTGATGTGCATAATGATGGTCTTCACTCCTGTTTCAACACCAGATGCAAGTACCTTTTTAATTGTCCGTAGCCTTTAGTGCTGTTAATTTATGACTTGTAGGCAAAATTGGATTTTTCCGACACGAAATTTCAACTTTACGTGTGTCCTGTCGCAATTATTATGGGCATTTCTGACTATAAATAAGAACTTAATGGCGTACTGTACTGTGCTCTGCTTCCAACGATCTAACAATACCGCAATTCTGTCAGAGGGCAGCGGTATCGAGACGTGGAGTGGGACGGCTTGCGACGGGAGCAACAGGAGATGCGGATTTCATGAGATGACCGACGAAATGTTGTGTTTTTTTTTTGTGGAAAGTTTGTCGATGTAAAGAGGGGCATTTTGCCTTTCGCGCCGCCCATCGATTCAAAAGCCAAACGTGGAGAAGTGACGCCTGCCGCGAAGGTTAATGTTATCCATCACAAAGCCCAGCGAAACGATGCCTTCCCGTTCGCGGTATTCGGGACAGAAAACGATATGGGAGCTGCTCAACGAGCGCGCTTTTAGGCCTAAGTTCGAGAAAGGCCAGTTGCTCCTCGAACAGCTTGCTCCTCGAACAGCGCCGCCTCGAAAAGCAGTCTCTGCCCACCGACACGAAGTTGTATGCATTGCTGTTGCGAAACAAACTGCTGGTGCTGGACACCATGTGGCCGAGTCCGACGAACTGCAACGACTAGTACGCCTGATTGCGCGCCGAGCCGAATGGTTTCCCGAAGGCAATCGCAAAATCCAGTTATTTGCTTTACCTGCAAATAACCGAAAGCCCGCCGACTTGAAGAGTCTGCGGGCAGGGGTTTCATACTATCATGCGCTACGATACCGCGTAGGGGATTCGAACCCCTGATCTCTACCGTGAGAGGGTAGCGTCCTGGGCCTCTAGACGAACGCGGCGTTCCAAAAGGCAAGAGAAAATATACGGGGTTTCTTGGGCCTTGGCAAGTAGTTATTTTTATGAATCGTGCTTCTTTTTATGTTATTGATGCTTTTACGGGCGAATTAGGGGGGCGGACTCTACGCGGGAATCCGGCGGCTGTGGTGCTGCTCGATGAGTTTTGGACCAACTCGCAGATGTTGGAGAGAGCCAATGAGTTCAATTTGAGCGAGACGGCTTTTGTGGTGCATCGCGGGGGGACTAACTTCGATTTGCGTTGGTTTACTCCTTCGGTGGAGGTGGCCTTGTGCGGGCACGCGACTTTGGCGGCGGCGCGGGCTTTACAGGATGCGGGCGGGATTTGTACCGGGGAAAGCATCAGTTTTTCGACCAAGAGCGGTAGCTTGACGGCCAAGGTGGAGGCAGAACGCATTGAACTGAACTTTCCGGTGCAGAGCTTCGAGGAGTTAGAAATGCCCGATGGGGTGGCCGAGGCGTTCGGGTGGGATAAATCGCAGCAGGATTTTAGGACTCTGTATCCGTGCTTTTGGGCGGGCGAGGATTGGTTGGTGTGTGTGAAGCAAGAGGAACTGGAGAAGGCGCGGCCCAACTTTAAGGTGCTGGCAGATGTGGAGGCACGTGGGGTGGTGCTGACCTCGCCCCGCGAGGGAGAAGGCTCGAAGATTGACTTTTACTCGCGGTTTTTTGGGCCGCGTGTTGGGATCGACGAAGACCCTGTGACGGGCAGCGCTCATACCTCTCTGGCTCCATTTTGGGCGTCGAGGTTGGGCAAGAAGAAGTTGCGGGCGGTGCAGCTTTCGGAGCGCGGTGGCTTGCTTGAGGTGGAACTGGGAGGAGCGCGGGTGGCTATCGCGGGCAAGACGATGATTCGGGCGCAGGGGCATTTGAGAGATTGAGGGAGATAATATCCAGAAAAGGGTGGTGTAGGGGGCAACATATCGCGCTTTGGGGGTTCCAAATGTGGGTTTCTCGTTAAAGATATGCGATATGGCTTGCGCGTTTTGTTGCTGGCGGTGGCTGTTACTGGTTGTGGTGGGGTTGCGATGGCTCAGCCTGTGAACCCTGGAGCCGCTGCTGCGGCGCCCGTGGCTCAGGAAGCGGATTTTGCCGTGGTGGTCGAGCGGCAGCGCGAACTGCTGATGCGTGGAGAAGCGCCCGATGTTGACGTGGTGCGTGGCTATGTCGCCTCGTTGGGGGAGAATGGGAAGTGGGCGGACATCAATTACGCTGACCCGACTCCGGCGACCTGGTCGACTTCGGGGCATTTGCAGCGGGTACGGATGATTGCCCGCAGCGTTGTTGACCCCAAATCGCCGCTTTATAACGATGCCAAGGCCGAGGCGGCTATGGGGAGGGCGCTGGATGATTGGAGCGCCAACAAATATAAAAACCCGAACTGGTGGCATAACGACATCGGGGTGCCGAGAATCATGGTCGAGGTCATCGTGTTGCTGGGCGACCGCTTGAAGGGAGAGCGGCGCGAGGGGGCGCTTGGCATCTTGCATCAGTACGGTAAGGCGAAGGCGGGCGGGGGCACCAACACCATTTGGATGGCGACGCTGGCGATGCTGTATGGGGCGCTGACGCGCGATGGCGCGCTGGTGGCGGCGAATAGTCGCATGATTAGCGACGAGATTCATGTCACCAAAGGTGATGGCATTCAAGACGACAACAGCTTTCACCAGCATAGTTCGCGGTTGCAGCAGTTCCACTATGGCGGCGCGTTTATCAACGAAACGGCGCGGTTGGGGTGGCAGTTGCGCGGGACGCCGTGGGCGATTCCGATGAATAAGTTGCAGATCGTGGCGGATTGCGTGTTGGGCGGCAGTCAGTGGATGGTGCGCGGCACGACAACGGTGCCGGGGACGCTGGATAGGTCGGTGAGTCGGCCCGGCGCCATGAATGGCGGCGATTTGCGCGAAACCGCGCGCTTTTTGCGGGAGGCGTTGCCCGCCAGTGCGCCCGCCCTCGATGCTCTGGTGGCGCGGCAGGATGGGACGGGAAAGCCGTTGGATGGGTATCGGTGGTATCCGCGCTCGGATTTCGCGGTTTATCAGCGGCCCGCGTTCGGGTTCTTTTTGAAGACGCTGTCGGATAGGACTCTGACCACGGAGTCGATTAACGGCGAGAACCAGAGAGGACACCTGCTGAACAGTGGCGACCACTATTTGCTGCGCGATGGCGAGGAATATACCCAGATGCCGCCGGTTTGGGACTGGGAAGCGCTGCCGGGCGTGACTTATGGGCGCGGCGCTGGCGAGCCGGTGCGGCAGGGGTTCGTGGGGTCGGTGAGCGATGGGCAGAGCGGCGCCACGACGATGGATTCGCGCTTCGCCAGCAAGGCGGGCGCGGCGCTGGGAGTGAAGAAACTGTGGGCCTCGCATGGCGATGTTACGGTGTGTTTGATGGCCGATTTGACGGCGACCGGGGTGGAGGCGCCGATTCATACCGCGCTCGACCAGTGCTTGATGCGCGGGGCGGTGACGGTGTGCAAGCCGAACGGGGAACTGCAACGCCTGGAAAGGGGCGAGGTGGCAGCAGGGCCGATGAAGTGGGTCCAGCATTCGGGGTTCGCGTATGCGCCACTGGGGGACACGCCCGTCGCGTTGAAACTGGGCGCGGTGACGGGGGCATGGTCGGGCATTAACAAGTCGGGGTCGAAGCAGTCGGTGACTGTGCCGGTGTTTTTGCCGACGCTGGAGCATGGCACGGCTCCGCAGGGCGCGGCTTCGGGATTTGTGATTGGAGCCGCCGCTACGCCGGGGGAGGCGCAGAAGCTGTTCGCGGCGCCGTCGTGGAAGGTGCTGCGCAACGATGCGACCTGTCAGGCGGTGCGCTTTAATGATGGGACGGTGATGGCGGCCTTTTATGGCGCGGGCAGCATCGAAACCGAGGCGGGGAAACAGCTGGCAGTCGATGGGCCGTGTCTGGTGATGACGAGCGCGGCGGGAGTGCGTCTGGTCGACCCAACTCAGAAAGGAAGTCAAGTCAACCTGACAATGGGGGCGGTATCAAAATCGGTGACTCTGCCGCCGGGTGGCATCGCTGTGAGCGTTTGATTCGGTGTTGAGGGGGATTTGTTAACCGCAGAGGCGCAGAGGGCACTTCCAGAAGAGGAGAGTTGGAATGGAGGAGAAGGGGAGTGGGGGCTTTTGGGTGTTTTTGATTCACCACAGAGGCACGGAGACACAGAGGTTTTGAGGGGAGGTGTGGGCATGGTTTGTGGGATGGTGAGAGGCGAAGATTTTGGGGAGACATGGGGGCGAAAAGGGGCGC
>SDZD01000101.1 GCA_004172935.1 bacterium
CGGCTGGACAACCGGCGGATGTTGGAGGAGCTGGGGGTGGGCAAAGAAGCCGAATTTTAGCTGTGAGTACAGGCATTTGCGCTCATGCACACTCATCCCCTCACTCGGCACCACGTTCGCCCCATTAGTCAGGAAAGAATTCTTCGCATTTCTGAACAAATGATGCGAGTGATGCCTTGCTGTCCCGCTCCAGATTCTGATAGTGCTCAATGAGTTGAGGGGCTGTCTTCAACGCATAGAGCAGGTCGCTCTTGCCGTAGGCGATGCCATGCGTGAATGACTCAACCGGCTGCCACCGCTGTTTTTCGAGGCCTGGTTCTGGCATGACGATGGATTTGCAGCCGCACATCACTGCATAGGCAGAATACATGCTGTAAAGATCATAGGCCACACAATATTCACACTCATTGAATATCTTTGCCACCTCTTCATGGCTCTTGCCGTCAATGACGACACCATTGAGCGCCACCATATCCCCGACGCGTGCGCGCCCCTTTCTGAGAATATAACAAACGCCTTTTCTCTCACCAAAATTGACCTGTTTGTAAATATCATTCAAGACATGAATGATGGTCAGCTTGTTTTCTTTGTACGGATTCAAGGCATAGTCATTGAATACTTCTTGATAATAAAAATACAACTCGTTCTGGCCATATTCAACTCTTCCAGTCAACCGACCTGGCTTATTCAGAAACCAGCGAACCACGTGCCTAGCCTGGAATGGATTACCAGCAACAACCTCTGGATAAACAACAATTGCATCTTTCAAAACACCAAACGGCGCCACAGGGGCATCAAAATCGGAAGTCAAGGCCATCGGATCCTGACCCCTGATTTTAAGATACATTCGCTTGAAATAACCAATATACCAATAGAGCAAGGGAAATCGAGGTGAAACAGGCTGCATTAAAGACCATATATAGGCCTCCTTGCCTGATTTTCGCAACATGTCACAAAGCTTGTAAAGCATCATAACACCGCCGATATTTTCCGAGTACGGGACTACAGCAATCACATAGACAGGTTTTTTTTTCATGCCAGCTTCAGTCCATGAGAAATTCGCGCGAAATCCGCATGGCTTCGTCAACGTTACCCACACTCAATGAAACACTTCTCTCGTCTATTTCCGCCACCGAAAACAAAGGGAGCCGGTATTTTTCTTGTAGGCGCAAAACACCCGGCGACCGCTCTCGTGCATTTACCGAAATATCTCGGACTGCGTCAGTTTTGATCATCAAACCTCGGTCCACGCCCAAGCGCAAGCCGGATAGGTAAGCCGTATGTGTCCAATCCTCTTCTAATAACCAGCCCGCGTCGTCAAGCTCGGCATCCCACTCCACCGATGCCGCTTTATCGGCCGCGATGGCAAGCAATCTCCCGTCGAGCACTGCCATTTCGGTCGAAAAGCCTTCATGACCTTCACCATGAAAATGCAAGTAAACCGATTCATCCAGATCAGAAGCCTTGAGAATATAGCCCCCAAATTTTGCGGAGAAGGCATCATCGCGCCAATCCATGGTCGCCCATCTACGCGCCCCGGCCATTCCCAGGAGGTCACATGTCTTAAGGCGTTCACGGACCCTCAGGAAAAATGCAGGGTCATGAAAATCCATCAAACCATGCACGATGATCAGGATATCAAAGCCCTTGCTTTGCATCATCCACTCGTATGAATGATGGCGACCATATTTTTTCAAATTCTCATACGAGATGGAGAAACCATCCGGCACTCCGCATTGCCTCTCCATTTTTTCACGCATGGAGTCGAAAGCGGCATCGCTCTCCGAAATCAAGAGCACCTTCATTGCGCACGGTTTTCCAGAAACAATTTGTTCTTGCCTTAATTCACCAATCCCGCCCTTATATATTTCACAACCATATAACTGCAGCTGCAATAATTGCAGTGGCTCTCGAGGGCCGATGCTCACCAACTCTGCCAGGGTTCTCTTCATGTTATCGAGAAAGCCCTGCAACCTTTGCCAATGAATTATCTGGAGCAGGGATGCCACTTTACCATCGTGGTCAAAATGCGTAAAATGCGAGCGAATATATTGCTCGGCATCAGCATACCTAGCTTCTTCGGCCAATACTTTGGCAACAATGAGGTGCGCACCGGCACTGGAAGGGTAGTGGGCAAGACAGTGACTTGTAATTTTCAGTGCGGCTTCTTTGTGGCCCCGGCCCATCACAAACTCCGCCCTGCGTACCAACTCCCTTTCTTCCAGTGCCGGAACCCCATGAAGATATGGTGCCTCATTATTTTTTTTCCTTTCGAGCATTTCGACGCATGCGGCTTCAAATTCGGGCGCAAATTTGCACCCGTCGCCCAAACTGGTTTTTTTGAAAACTTGTCTTGCTTTAGCCCTGAAAACACGCAGGAATTCAGGATCATTTGCTAAGTTAATCGCACGTGCCACATAATCTTCCTCATTCGTCACGGCCAATTCTGGCACCCCCATGTTGGACGATATGGAAAGGCCCATGCGACTGACCAACGAATCACCCACCAAACTGACAATGGGCACCCCCATATAGTATGCAAAGCAACTCGTGGTACCCCCATTGAAGGGAAAGGTATCAAGGATGACATCAATTTCATTGTAGGAACTAAAAAAACTGTCACTCGGAGCAGGTTTGTGCAATGCCACACGATCAAAATCTATACCAATCTTATCAAGGATGCTCCGCATGGACTCCTCTGCCAGTTCGTCTTCGAAACTAATAGATCGAATCAAGAGGCGACTATCCGGCATGTTTTCTAAAATTTTCTTCCAGCAGATCAATATTCTTTCACTGATTTTTGCAATGTTTCCAACACATCCGAATGTTATATAACCATTTCGAAAACATGGGGGTTCTTCTGGCGCTGCGATCTCATCCATGGGATCAAAGCACCAAAATGAAGTCGGTAGCACCATCGGCTGCTCGGTGTAGTAATGCCCAGCATCCGGAGTAGCAATAAACCGATCCAACAGCTTCCCATCGACCGAGCTTGCTCCAGTGGTCGGCGGATAACCCAGGGCTGTCAATTGAATTTTCGCAAAGCGGTTGTTCAGCAATGCGACACGATTATAAGAAGTGTGCCCAGCTAGCTCGACAAACACATCCAGATTGTGCGAATCAACAAGACGGCACATGTCCAGGTCATTCAACCTATATATGTCATGAAAATGATCGCACTTCTCTTTGATAAGTTCGGTTTGTTTATCGCAAGCGTGAAAATCATAATAGAGGAATATTTCAAATTTCAATCGATCATGATTCTCAAGCAGAGGCCTGAAAAAATATCGTACAGAATGGCTTCTGAAATCGGGCGACCAATAACCAATCCTGATTTTTTTATGCTCAGGCAGGGCAGATTTTTCCGCTTTGCCCGACTGAAGCCCCGGCAAACCGAAAACCATTTTTTCTGTTTCCAATCTTTCACGGTAATCGATAGCCCAGCGCGTTTCAGCCCAAAATAGATGCTCGGCAGAAATCAGTTTTTCATCCTGATCTTTATAGGTGGAATAAAAAAGATAACTATTGGCATAACGCATACCTTCGAAATTCGCAAGCCAAGCATACAATTGCGTTTTGGTTGCCAGCTCGATTTCACCTTTTCTGAAGCAGATGCTTGAGTACACCAAATAAATACCTGCTGCCTCAGGCTGACAACTCCAGGCCTGTTTCAGCAATGGCAGAGCTTCGGTGCTTCGATTGGTGTCAACCAAATGCTTGGCATAGTTTATGAGGCCGGGGAGATAGGAATCGTCCTGGGAGTAGGCCAGCTCGAATAGCCTTCCGGCCTCCGGATCGTCCCCTACCGAACCCAGACATACACCTAAATTGTTCAAGGCATCCACATCATCGGGCGCACCTTGTAAATAGGCGCGGTACATGGCGATGGCAGCATGGATGTCTCCTGACATCCTTAGAAGATTCGCGGCGTCAAGCTGCTCTCTTTGGTAAACCTTTTTCTTCCAGAAAAGATTTCGGGCTCGACTCAAGATGCTAGACATACGGAAAATTATTTAGGCTGGAACAGCAATATGGAAAATCATGCGAATCAGGATTTGGACGCAACCTTCTTAGTCGACAGCGCAACGACCAAACCTTCGGTGGCCACCTTAATGAAGTCGTCGGGATATCCATGGTTCTTCAGAGCCCATTTGAAGTGATTGGCCAGGATCGCCCGTTTGGCAAAACCCAATCGGCGCTCCGACTGAAAGGTGATGGCCAATTGACAGGTGCGCTCAAGCAATCTGGTAATTTTGTTAACTGACAAAACCTTGTGGTGCTGCTCCATCAATCTGGGCGGCAACTCCTTAGTCAGCCGCTCCGTCAATTCAAGGGCAAATGCCTTCTCGACATCGGAATTGAAGAATTTGAGCAATTTCATTACACACCGTTAATAAAAAAGCCCCTGTCAAGGGGCTTTGGGCGACTAAAAAAATCTAGATCAGCCGCGGCAGGAACCAGGCACATAGCGCGTGTCGCTACCAGAACAGCGCCAAGTTAAGGAGCCGCCAGTGGCGCTAGCAGGGGTCAACGTAATAGTGATGTTAGCGCCTACGGAATCGGTTGCATTACTACCCGATACAGTAATCACTCCGCTAGAAGAGACACTGGCGGCAGTGACTTTACCTGCAGGAGCAGCAATCGAACAATCAGTACCCACCGAGGTTGGAAAGGAACTATTATTACCTTGGAAACCCTCCGTGATACAAGTTCGTGCGGCACTGGCAGCCAGCATTAATTCGGAGACCTTGGCACGGATCGTGTAGCTTTGATAGGCAGGCAATGCCACTGCAGCCAAAATACCAATGATCGCCACCACGATCATCAATTCAATGAGGGTAAAACCCTTTTGGACATTCATCCGCGCGCTCTGCATGGTTTTCATCATGGTCAATCTCCTTGGGGCAAGGCCCACTAAAATTTCTATCCAGCCACCCAACCCACTGGGCGTAAGCTTATTAGGCATATGCCATGCCAAGTGTGATCCGCTCAAAAAACGTGTTTTTTTACGGTTTACCCTAAGACATTCAACCCCAACGAACTGGTTTGGTCACTTGATAGAGGCCATACGGTATCTGATTTGGTCACCATTGAAGCCAAGTGACAAAAATGGTCACTTGGCTTCCGAACCTGCGGGGAACTCCGTAAAAATCTGTCGGACATGCTGAGAAGTGAACGTGCTCCAGGCAATGAGCGTGTCCAATACTGAAAAGCACACAAGCATCAGTTCTGGTCGAAGGCGCCAATCATCCGATACGTACAAGCTCCATGCCATCCAAGCTAGGTTGAGCACAGCCGTTACGCTCACGAGCAAGGGACCCATGCGCCATATCTGTCGAATCATTGGCCTGGCTTCAGGCATGCGACGACCTCCTGCCAAGAGCAGCAACACGACAGGCAGCTGCGCCAGCATGGGCAACCATGGCGCCCCCTTCTCTCCTACCAGTGCCTGTCCCGTGAACACCATGAAAAAGAATAAAAACCAGTGTCGAGTGAGCACAATAAGTGACACCCAGACCAAACCGGGTACACGCAGCACACCGTATCGATCCACATCAAGCAGTCGTTCGTCCATGTTTAATAGGATGGCTCCGCCGGTGCATTGAAACGCTGCCCTTCTCTCAAAGGCTCAATTCGATGTCGGCTTTCAAGTGCCCTGATTTGCGCCAAAACCGCCGGAACTTCCCCTGGCTTGGGGTGAGTGATGAAAACACTGATTTCACCATCGAGTTGTATTAATTCATCTGCAAGACTTTGCGGTGACAAATGCCCGCTGATGCTGGCCAAATGCGCTTCTTCATTTCCAAATGCTGTCTCAATCACTAATTGGGCAATTTTTTTACCTGCAAGAATCTTCCACAATGCCGGATTCGGCCCGGTATCGCCGGTAAATACCCACCAGCCCTTTGGCGTCTCCAGGCCAAAACCCACCCCCGGCACGGTGTGGGCGGCAGGCAACACATGCACCCTCCGATCCGCAGCCAGCCCATCATGCACCGGGAAGGTCAAAACCTCGCCTACGGAAAATGAATGAAAAACCAGAATGGGATAATCCGAGCTAGGCAGGCGGGTGAAATCCGGCCAGATCACCCCATTGAAAATGTGTGTCCGCAACGCATCCAGCGTTTCAGGCAAAGCATGCACATGGATCGGCTTCAAATCACTCAGCCCACCCGCGCCTTGACGCAGCCGAATCACACTGTCCGCCAGCAAAGGAATGCTCAGCACATGGTCCAGGTGACTGTGGCTGATCAGAATATGGTCGATGCGCGCTAATTCATCCAGCCGCATTTCACCTACACCACTGCCCGCATCGATCAAAATGTCGTCATCCAGCAAAAATGCCGTGGTGTGACACCGCGCTGCGATGGAACCCGAACAACCCAGGACGCGGATCATAAGACCACCACCGATCCTCAGCCCTGCACGAATTGCATCTGTGTGCCGGCCAGCTCGATCACGTCGCCGCTCTTGAGGTGCACCGGCTCGCCGCCCACAGGCGCGCCGTTGACGGTAGGCCGAGAAGAGCCTTCAACATGGGCAAACACATACCCGCCGGGGCGCTTGGTGAGCGAAGCGACCTGCACGCCCGGCTTGCCCACGGTGGTGACCACTTTACTGAGCGCCACCTCACGCCCGGCCGCAGCGCCATTGAGCACCTTGATGGACGCGGGCGCCTGAGGCGGCAGCCCTCCGAAACTGGTCGACAAACCGGGCGCGCCGGTGTTCGTGAACAAACCGCCAGGCGCCGTGAGCGGTCCTTGGGCTGCACGCTCGGCCGCCGTCACGGGCGACAATGTCGATGGCGAAGAAGTGCCCATGCTGCTGAACCCGCCACTGCCGGGTCGCATGATCATGGTCTTTTCGTAGTCGTTGCCTTCTTCGGCCAGGAATTTGATCTTGTACTTGCCAATTTCAACGGTGTCGTTGTGCTGAAGCAGTTGCTTCTTCACCGCCTTGCCGTTGATGTAGGTGCCGTTGGTGCTGTTGAGGTCCTCGATGAACACATCCGTGCCCACCAATTGCATCACCGCATGCTCGCCGCTCACCGCCAGGTTGTCGATGACGATGTCGTTGTACGGGCGGCGCCCCAGGGAGGTCTTGTCCTTGGTGATCTGGACCTCCTTGATGACCACGCCGTCGAGCGAGACGACCAGTTTTCCCATGCGGAACCTCTCGGGTTGGAATCTATCTAGTTAGCGTTCAATATTCAGGATGCACCGCCCAGGCGCTTGAAAGGCCACCAGGACTTGGGCTGCGGTTCGGCCACGCCATGTGCCCGAACCAGGACCACCGCGATATTATCCCGCCCGCCTACATCGTTGGCAGCAGAAATAAGGGCGGAACCCATGTCTGGCAAATTCGCATGGCCATTCATGACCTGGGCAATGTGCGCATCGGTCAGCATGTCAGACAAACCATCCGAGCACATCAGGAAAATGTCACCGGATTGGATTTCGTGCAGGTGGGTTTCCATCAACACCAGGTCCTCGACGCCCAAAGCGCGGGTCACCAGGTTCTTGTTGTTGGAAAACGCGGCCTGCTCGGGGGTGATGATGCCGGCATCGATCTGCTCCTGGAGCAGCGAATGGTCTTTGGTGATCTGCTGCAGCACGCCGGCGCGCAAGCGGTACGCACGCGAATCACCGATGTGGCCCACCAGGGCCCGACCCGACCGGAACACCGAGACCACCAGGGTGGTGCCCATGCCGGCATAGGTAGGGTTGGAGTTGGCGGCGTTGAAGATGGCGCGGTTGGCGTTGTCGACGCAGATGTCCATGGCGCGCTTGACGTCGCCATCGCTGGCCCCGGGCGCCGCCTCGGTCAGCCACCGGCCCAACTCGGCCTTGATGAAATCGCAGGCCATGCCGCTGGCGACTTCGCCGGCGTTGTAGCCGCCCATGCCGTCGGCCAGCACGGCCACGGTGCAGGACTCGTCGATGGCGATCGAATCTTCATTGTTCGTTCGCACTCGGCCGGTGTCTGTCTGACTGAAAAACTCGAACTCCATGGTGCAATTGTCGCTTGATTTACAAGTCAGCCTAACTCGATGTCAACGTTGGATGCCGACGACACGGCTTGCGCCACGGCCCTCAGATCCTCGGCCATTTGCTGCCCGTTGGCATAGCGGGTATTCGGGTGCTTTTGTAGCGCCAAAGCGACGATGTCGCCAAGGGGGCGGGGCAAATCATCGCGCAGGTCGCAGACATTGGGCACTTCTTCCTGAGCGATCGCACGCATCAATTGGGCCATCGAGTCGTTGCGGTAAGGCAGGTAGCCGGTCAGCAGCTGGAACATGCTGACGCCCAAGGAGTACAGGTCGGTCCGGCCATCCAGCGTCTGGCCGGACAGTTGTTCGGGCGACATGAAGGTGGGCGTTCCCAGAACCACGCCGGTGCGGGTGCGGGCGGCATCGGCCACCCGCGCCACCCCGAAATCCATGACCTTGACGCTCCCGGACGCCAGGTCAACCATGATGTTGGCCGGCTTGATGTCGCGGTGGGTGACACCCCGGGTGTGGGCGTAGGCCAGTGCATCGGCCACCCGCGCCATGATGGGCAGCAGCTGCGCCAGCGGCAGCAATTTGCTGGGATGGGCGTACTGGCTGATGTCCACACCTTCAACCAGTTCCATCGCGATGAAGGCCAGTCCGTCGGTCTCGCCCGCACCGATGATGCTGACAATGTCAGGGTGGTCCAGGCGCCCCGCCATTTCGGCTTCGCGCAGAAAACGCGCCCGTGCATCGGCCAGCTCGTCGCCTTGGAATTCGCGGGCCAGGGCCATGGTCTTGAGCGCCACCTTGTGGTCGGTGACCGGGTCGTAACCCAGGTAAACCGCGCCCATGGCGCCCCGGCCGATTTCCTTCTCGACCACGTATTTGCCAAGCTGGCGCTGACTTTCCTCGGGCATGGGGCGCGAAGGCACCGTGCCCCAGGTGTTGCTGGCCGCCGCCTGGGACAGCCCCCGGGCGCGCATCAGGCGCAATTTCACCTGACGCCACTCGGGGTCGATGTCGGCCATGTGCTCGTAGACATCGCGGGCGCTGTGGTAACGCTGGTCGCGCTCGAAAGCCTGGGCGATGCCCTCCAGCGTTTCGAGACAGGCCTCGCGCTGCCCTGACTCTGGGCGGAAGCCCTTGAGGGTGTTCCAGGCCTGGTCGGCCGGCCCTTCCTTCAAGGCGTTGAGGGCATGGGCAATGCGCTCCATGCCTTCGGTCTGCACTGGGGTCCTGGCCTGGCCCGGGGTCGGGGTCGGGCCCGTGGGCGGTTTGGCCAGGGACTCCGCCGGGCTGCGCTGCCAGGTCTGCGGCCGGGTGGTCTGCGAAAAATCGGTGCCGAATTGCGAAGGCAAGGCGGAATCGAAGCCCGACGGCGGCAAGCTGTCCTCAGCCGAATGCAGGTAGGACAGGACGGTTTCAGGCCCGGCATCGGCCATCATCCGCACGCGGGCCGCGGCTTTTTCGCGCTCGGCCTCGGACAAGGCCGCGCGGCGACGAGGCCGGGTGTTCGCCCCCGACCGGCTGTGCCGGCCACCTTGCTGCGTCGATGGCCCGAAGGTTGACCGCGCCGTGGGCGTGCGGCGGCTCTGGCGCACCAGCCACACCACCAAGGCCGCTGCCACCACCAACAAGAGCAGGATCAACAGGGGCGCGATCATGGTGATGTTGGGTGTCATGCTGGCTTGGGACTACGGTGGTTCAGCGCTGCTTCTTGGCCAGCAAGGTGCCCAGGCCATACACCAGGAGCGCTCCCGCCACGCCTGCACCGTAGCGGTTGACATCGGTGTCGAGCGCATACGGCTTGAGGGCGGGATCGCTGATGGCCAGGGTGCCGGCGATCCACCCCAGGAGCATGCCACCGGCGGTGATGATGAGGGGGAAACGGTCCATGAGTTTGAGCACCAAGGTACTGCCCCAGACGATGATGGGAATGCTGACCAGGAGGCCGAAGATCACCAGCGGCATCTGGTGGCCCTCGTGGCCCGAGCCCTGCGCCGCGCCGGCGATGCCGATGACGTTGTCCACGCTCATCACGAAGTCCGCCACGATGATGGTCTTGATGGCCCCCAGGAGCTTGTCGCTGGCCTGGATATTGTCATGGCTGTCGTCGTCGGGGATGAGCAGTTTCACACCGATCCACAGCAAAAGTGCGGCGCCCACCAGCTTGAGGTAAGGCAGGGCCAGCAGGGACATCGCGAAGAAGATCAGGATCACCCGCAGGACGATGGCGCCCGCCGTGCCCCACAGGATGCCGCGGCGGCGCAGCTCGGACGGCAGGTTGCGGCATGCCAGGGCGATGACCACGGCGTTGTCACCGCCCAGCAGGATGTCGATCATCACGATCTGGCCAACAGCCAGCCAGAACTCGGGGGTCAGGAATGCGTCCATGTCTCGCAGCAAATGAAAACAGCCCCGAGTGTAGGGGCTGGGGTGGGGTCAGGCTGCAAGAACCGCCGCGAGGGCGCTCACAGCAGGTTCTTGAGCAGCTTGCCCATTTCAGAGGGGTTGCGCGTGACCGTGAAGCCGCATTCCTCCATGATCGCCAGCTTGGCATCGGCCGTGTCGGCGCCACCACTGATCAGGGCGCCAGCGTGGCCCATGCGTTTGCCCGGGGGAGCGGTCACCCCCGCGATGAAACCGACGATGGGTTTTTTCATGTTCGCCTTGCACCACTGCGCGGCCTCGGCTTCGTCCGGACCACCGATTTCGCCAATCATGATGACGGCATCGGTGTCGGGGTCGTCATTGAACGCCTTCATCACGTCGATGTGCTTGAGGCCGTTGATCGGGTCGCCACCGATGCCGACGGCGCTGGACTGGCCCAGACCGAGTTCGGTCAGCTGGGCCACGGCCTCGTACGTGAGCGTGCCCGAGCGACTGACCACGCCGATGCGGCCCTTGCGGTGGATGTGGCCGGGCATGATGCCGATCTTGATCTCGTCGGGAGTGATCAGGCCGGGGCAATTGGGACCCAGCAACAGGGTCTTCTTGCCGCCGGCGGCCTCCTTGGCCTTCATCTTGTTGCGCACGATCAGCATGTCGCGCACGGGGATGCCTTCGGTGATGGCGATGACCAGGTCCAGGTCGGCCTCGACGGCTTCCCAAATGGCGTCGGCAGCGCCGGCTGGCGGCACGTAGATGACGGACACGGTGGCGCCGGTTTGCGAGGCGGCTTCCCTGACCGAGGCATAGATGGGGATGTCTGAGAACTTCTCGCCGGCCTTCTTGGGATTCACGCCGGCCACGAAAGCGTTCTTGCCGTTGGCGTAGGCCTGGCAGCCGAGGGTGTGGAACTGACCGGTCTTGCCCGTGATGCCCTGGGTGATGACCTTGGTGTCCTTGTTGATCAGAATGCTCATGATTCAGTACCTTGCTCGAAGAGGTGGTTCCCCAGCGGCCACCGCGGAGCCGGCTTTGCCGGGCCGCTGGTGGCGCCCCCTTGAGGGGGAGCGCCGCAGGCGCTTCGGGGGTGGGTCATTTCACGGCAGCGACGATCTTGGTGGCCGCTTCGGCCATCGTGTCGACGCTGATGATGGGCAGACCAGAGTCGGCCAGCATCTTCTTGCCCAGATCCTCGTTGGTGCCCTTCATGCGCACGACCAGCGGCACGCTCAGGTTCACGGCCTTGCAAGCGGTGATGACGCCATCGGCGATGGTGTCGCACTTCATGATGCCGCCGAAGATGTTGACCAGGATGCCCTTGACCTTGGGGCTCTTGAGCATGATCTTGAAGGCCTCGGTGACCTTTTCGGCCGTGGCACCACCGCCCACGTCGAGGAAGTTGGCAGGTTCGCCTCCGAAGAGCTTGATGGTGTCCATGGTGGCCATGGCCAGGCCCGCGCCATTGACCAAGCAACCGATGTTGCCGTCGAGCTGGATGTAGGCCAGGTCGAATTTTGAAGCTTCGATCTCGGCCGGGTCTTCTTCGTCCAGGTCCCGGTACGCCACGATGTCGGGGTGGCGGAACAGCGCGTTGCTGTCGAAATTGAACTTGGCGTCCAGGGCGATGATGTTGCCCTGGCTGTCGCGGTTGAGTGGGTTGATCTCGACCAGGGAAGCGTCGGTGTCCATGTAGCACTGGTAGAGCTTCTTGAACACGTCCACGGCCTGGGCGGTGGAGTCGGCCGGCAGGCCGATGCGGTCGGCGATAGCCTTGGCCTGGGCATCACCCAGTCCTGTGAGCGGGTCGATGAGTTCGGTGATGATTTTTTCGGGGGTGGCATGGGCCACTTCCTCGATGTCCATGCCGCCTTCGCTGGACGCGATGAAGGCCACCTTCTGGCTGCCGCGGTCGGTGACCAGCGAGACATAGTATTCCTGCTGGATGTCGGCGCCGTCTTCGATGTAGAGGCGGTTGACCTTCTGGCCAGCCGGGCCGGTCTGGTGGGTCTTGAGCTGCATGCCCAGGATGTCGCCAGCCAGGCGCTTGACATCGTCGAGGGACTTGGCCACCTTCACGCCACCGCCCTTGCCACGCCCACCGGCGTGGATCTGGGCCTTGACCACCCAGACGGGGCCGCCCAGTTTCTGAGCGGCTGCCACCGCTTCGTCCACCGAGAAAGCGGGGATGCCTTTGGGCACCGGCACGCCAAATCGGCTCAGGATCTCTTTGCCTTGGTACTCATGAATCTTCATGGGTTGACTCGCAGGATGGTTGCGTGAAGGCCCCGCAAATGGGGTATTGCGGCGCAGCAATCAGAATAGCACCACCGCCTGATGGATGTTCAAGCTTCGTTTGCGTCTTCCGTGTCAGAAGCCCCACGCACTACCCGGCGAACCACCTCGCCCGAGAAGCCCCGGGCGGCCAGGAAGCGCATCTGCTTGGCGAGTTCTTGCGGTGTTTCGGCGACGTGGCCGTAGCGGCGCAGCCACAGCGCTTGGGCGCGTTGCAACTCTGTGTCCTGCAAAGCGGACAGGGCGGCCCGCACGGTGTCGTTGGGCAGTTGGTGCAGGTTCAACTCGCCACGGATGCGGGCAGCGCCGTACCGGGCGGCCTTGCGGTGCACCACCGATTCAACGAAACGCTCGGCCGACAGCCAGCCGCGCGCTTCCAGGTCGTCCAGCACGCGGTCGATCTCGCCCGGGTCTTCGGTGTGGGGCCTGAGTTTGCGGACCAATTCGACGCGCGAGTGCTCGCGCGCCGAGAGGTATTTCAAGGCCCGGCCCTTGAGCGACAGGGTGGAGCCGCGTGTCGCCACGTCGCGGGGCCTCGTTTCGACGAACCTGGCTTATTCAGCGGCAGCGGCGGGCGCCTGCAGGGCGACACCCAGCGATTCACGGATCTTGTTTTCGATCTCGTGGGCCAGGCCGGCGTTTTCACGGAGGAATTCGCGCGAGTTGTCCTTGCCTTGGCCGATTTTCTCGCCTTGGTAGGCGTACCAGGCGCCCGATTTGTCGACGATCTTGGCGACCACGCCCAGGTCGATGATTTCGCCCTCGCGGCTGATGCCTTCGCCATACAGGATGTCGAATTCAGCGGTTTTGAAAGGGGGCGCAACCTTGTTCTTGACGACCTTGACGCGGGTCTCGCTGCCGATGATCTCTTCGCCCTTCTTGATGGAACCAATGCGGCGGATGTCCAGGCGCACGGAGGCGTAGAACTTCAGGGCATTGCCGCCAGTGGTGGTTTCAGGGCTGCCGAACATCACGCCGATCTTCATGCGGATCTGGTTGATGAAGATGACCATGCAGTTGGTCTTCTTGATGGTGGCGGTGAGCT
>SDZD01000040.1 GCA_004172935.1 bacterium
ATGGCGGTGCAGGGTCTGGCGGTCGGGGTGGGGATGGTGGCTTGAAGCTGACGGGCCTTAAGCCTGAATCTGATTTCAGTATAACAAATTAAATCGTGTTTTGCCAGTGAAGGGTGTGGGCTTGCGAGTGGGGGAGAAGCCGGGGGCGGGGAGCGCGGCTTGTGAGAAGTGCCATTTGCCGTTAAAATAAAAGAGGTCGCGAGTTCGCACGGAACCCCCGACCCGGCAGACCATCGGTATGCCGCGAGGCACCCCACCTCGAAAAGCCGGTTCTATATGCGTTTGTAGCTCAGTGGATAGAGCGTCTGCCTCCGGAGCAGAAGGTCGCAAGTTCGATCCTTGCCAGACGCATTTTCATTTCCCACCTTTACCCGATCTAATCTCCTACCTTTTAATATCAAAAGCGTGTACATGCTACTCATATTGAATGGTAGGAATTGCTCCAAACACCCCACACAACACCAAATTTAGGTAGATTTGAATTGGCCTTCCAATTTTATGACCTATACACTCGCAGACATTCTTCAAAACACGAGTTACGACCTCAACATTTTTAACGCTGAAGAAATCGCTGCTCTCGAAATCTACGATAAAAAGGGCAAGCCCTACATTAAGGACTTTGCGGATAAGAAAGAACGGCCTGCTAAGCCCGAAGAAATTGTTCGCCAACTCTACATCTATCGTCTACTCAACACCTACAAATATCCGCCGTCACGGATTGCCATCGAACATGGGGTGCAGATGGGGCATGATATTCATGATAAGCGCGCTGACATCGTTATTTTTGATAAGGATGATCCTAAAGCCGCTTATATTATCATTGAGGTCAAAAAGCCCAAGCGCAAAGATGGTGTTGAGCAACTTAAATCATATTGCACCTCAACTGGTGCTGTGGCGGCAGTTTGGACGAATGGCGGCGCGGAAGTCATTATGCGCCGTGAGCAAACATATCACGGCGCCACGACTTACGTTGAGCTATCTGACATTCCTCGTGCTGACCAAACGATGCGTGATGTCATTGGTCAGCGTGTCACGATTGACGAATTAGAGCGAAGGAACAAACTCGTTACTGAGAAAACCACACTCACGGAAATCATCAAAGACCTCGAAAACTTAGTGTTGGCTAACGCGGGCGTTGATGCGTTCGAGGAAATTTTCAAACTCGTTTACGCGAAGCTGTATGACGAATATCGGGCCAGCAACGGCGAAAAAGAAAAAGACCGATACGTTGAATTTCGCGCCGACTCCGAAAGTGACACTCAGATATATGACCGAATTTCTCAACTTTTTGAGGATGCCAAAGACGAGTGGAAAGGCGCTTTTCTGAAAGGCGAGAAGATTGATTTGCCGCCTGAAGCGCTGCGAACGTGTGTCTCGTTTTTACAGGATGTGAAGTTATTCAACTCTAATCTACACGTCATTGATGATGCTTTTGAATACCTTTCCGTGGAAGTCGCTAAAGGCAACAAAGGCCAATACTTCACGCCGCGCCCCATCATTGATATGTGCGTCAAAATGCTTGACCCCAAGCCGACTGAATATGTCATTGATACGGCGGCAGGGAGTTGTGGCTTCACTTTCCACACCATCTTTCATGTTTGGGGCGGCGAACTGACTGCCAAAGGCCCGACGCAAAAGCAGCGCGATTACGCCTCGAAGTATGTTTACGGCCTCGATTTCGACGCACGCAGCGTAAAGATTGCCAAGGCATTGAACCTTATCGCGGGCGATGGAAGAACCAATGTTTTTCGCGTCAATACTCTCGCACCTCATACATGGGGTGAAGAGGAACGTGTTGCACTGAGAAGAATGTTGCGGGAGTTCGATTCGGCTCCACAAAACAAAGACAACCGCGAAAAACTGCGCGATTTCGATTTTGACGTCGTGATGACCAACCCACCTTTTGCGGGCGATGTTTCGGATGGTCGTATTTTGGCGCAGTATGAACTCGCAAAGGGGTGGAAAGGCGTTGACATTGAATCCTTAACAGATGAAGCCGAGCGCGAGAAGTACCGTGACAGTTGGAGCCGTCTCATCTTTCAAGAGGCGGGCAAACGGCCTGACAGAGCCTCGCGGGATATTTTGTTCGTCGAGCGAAATCTCCAATTTCTCAAGCCTGGTGGACGAATGGCTATTGTTCTTCCGCAAGGCCGTTTCAACAATGTTTCTGACGCAAGACTTCGCTCATACATCGCAGAACACGCACGTATTTTGGCCGTCGTCGGACTTCACGGCAACAGTTTCAAGCCGCACACCGGCACTAAAACCAGCGTGCTATTTTTGCAAAAATGGCAGGATAACCCGAAGGACAAAAATTACTGCCCACGAGTGAACGATTATCCCATTTTCTTTGCCGTAAATTCCGAACCTGTTAAGGACAATTCAGGGGATTACATTCACTACATGGATGAGAACGGTCAAAATCTTCTCGATTTATACGGTCACGAAATCGTCAGCCACGATTTATACGATGTGCGTGTTGTACTCAAAAACCAGATGAGCAAGAAACGCGAGGCACTAAAAAGTGAACCCGCCGCGCTCGTATTACTCGAAGACCATTATAAGAAGCTCCTCGAAACTTTGCCTCAACGACAGACCATTGCCGAAGCCTTTCGGGAATTTGCCCTCAAACATAAATTTTCATTTATTGAGGAGGATGAGAACTAATGGCTGTCTGGAGCGAAGTTTCATTGCATGAATTGGGTGCTGCTCGTCGATGTGATGCGGAGTTTTTTCAACCTGAATTTATTCAAGCCGAAGAAAAAGCCAGACGTGGCAATATGGAACTATTAGGCAATTTGGCACTTTCCATTGCTCGTGGTACCCAACCGGAATACATAGAGGGCGGCGAATATCTAGTTCTGCGCTCGGTTAATGTTCAACGTGGCTTTCTTAATGACACTCGCCAAGAATACGTATCAGCCGAGTTCTTCATGGATAACCCACGAGGCCAAGTACAATATGGCGATGTTTTGATGACTTCTACTGGCGTTGGAACTCTAGGACGTGTCACCTATAATTATTCACCCGATGCCCATTTTGCTGATGGACACATTGCTATCATGCGAGATTGGGTTGAAGTTGACCCACAATATGTGGCGCTCTTCCTTCAAACGCCAACGGGGATAGCGCTAATAGAAAGGCGTTATCGTGGTTCGTCGGGCCAAATTGAAATTTATCCCGACGATATTTCTTCCATTCCTATCCCCCGCTTCAAACCCGAAGAGGAAGGCTATATTGCCGCCCTCTGTCGCAAATCTCAACAGAGGCGCAAAGATTCACAAATTCTTTATGCAGAAGCCGAGGCGATTTTGTTAGATACCTTGGGTCTCAACGCACCTATTATTTCCAACGAAATCGGTTATGAACGTGAGTTCTCGCAGGTCATGCGTGCTGAGCGATTCGACGCCCAATTTTTCCATCCTTATTATCAGAACGCGATGGAAATTCTGAGACAGCAGAAAACCTGCCTCGGAGATGTAGCGCTTTTAGCGCGTCGTCAGTTCAAAGCCGAACGCGGACAAGAATTTCAATATATTGAAATTGGTGACTTGAGTGGGGCAGGTATGGCACAAAGCACTCCGATTGATGCAGAAGAAGCACCGAGCCGCGCTCAGTGGGTTGTAATGGAAGGCGATGTCATCACTTCAACGGTTCGCCCAATTCGTCGCCTTTCGGCTTTGATTGAACCATACCAGGCGGGTTATGTATGCTCATCAGGTTTCGCAGTTCTTGAACCTCAAACTGTTCCACCTGAGCTACTTTTATTGTACCTTCGACTACCTATCATAGCGGAAATTTTAGATTTGCATACGACGGCAACGATGTACCCAGCAATTGCAACTGATGTGCTGATGAAGATTCCTTTCTCTGCACCTTCGGAAGAAGTCGTGAAAGATATTGTCGGGAAGGTTTCGCAATCACGCCAAGCTTACTATGCTGCTCAACATCTTCTTGAAGAAGCTAAGGAACGGGTAGAATCTATGATTGCGGAGGCTGCGTAATTGTCACGCCTCAAAGATATTCTTGACCTTTTGGAGTCGGCCAATGATTTCTATTTTGTTAATCCCCATCGCAACGTCCGCGCTGTATATATCCAAATAGATGATATTTGTGAATTAACTATGAAAAGTTGGTTGTATGAAGAGTCATTGAGGCGTCAAAAAGTCTGCCAAGCGGATTTACAAAGCCAGCAACTCCTCACAAGCGGTCCGCATAAGCGAGCTGCAACGCAATATTTTCGTGGCGAAATTTCGCCTGCCGATTTTGAGAATGCTTTGGGCTTGCCATCCTCTGCAGCAAACAAAGCTAAATTCGACCAAGTGATGATTAATCATCCTTTCGTGGAAGAGTGGACTGCGGAGAAACGTGCGGGAGGATTCAAGAATTTCATGGACTTGATTCGAGAAATTAAAGACGTTCATCCTGTCGCTAATGTTCAAGGACAATCTCTCACCGCCCCCCAACTTCTTCATGACTTATTGGATCGTATTGATGGGCGTCGGGCTAACCGTAATGCTTTTTTTCATAATCATAGGCAAGTTGGTCTCACTGTTTCAGCACCAAACTGCCTTGAAGCACTTGTAGACTGCTTCTTCCTAATCGAGACGCTCTTTGATAGTGCATTTACTCAATACATAACTAGTGATGAACATATTGTTGTGCGTCTTCAAATTGCCGTACTACGTCTCAAAAAACTAGGTGTGAGCCAAGAGTCGGCTACTGCAATTTATGAAGAAGTGTTGGAAGGACAACCGCCAATTAGAAATCATGTGCGCTCTCCAATCTTCGAATACCAAACGTTACATAATAATCCCCGTGTTTTCCACGAACAAATCCGTTCTGCGTTTGATAACAAGATTCTTGAAGCAGAACAGGAGATAAAACGATTGGATGAAAAGACACGAAAACGGCTAATAGATATTAATCGTGTGAGTCAACTTCAAGGTATTTCGTCAACACTCAAAAGTGTCTATGAAGAATACTGGGGGGGAGCATGGCAATCCCCATAATAGATTTTCTAAACGCAACAGCGACCCCTCGTGATGAGGGGCCGCTGTTCTGTTTGGTGGGTTATTCTGCTGGGACGGGAGTGTTGGTTTCTATGGAGAAGGAGCCTAGCCATTGGACTACTTCGGTTAGGGGGACGGTGAATTTGCCGTAGCTCGTGGGGTAGCCGTATTTGAGGCCGGGTTCGCCTTTGGGTTTGTGGGCGTTGCTCATGGGGTTCCAGAAGGCGACGGTGTCGGCTTTGGCGTCGTAGCCTAAGACGCTGTAGGAGTGCAGGAAGTAGATGCCGGGGACGCGGGCCTGGTCTTTGATGGCGCCGTTGCCGCACACGATGTATTTGCCTTCGTCCTGGGCTTTGATGAGGGTGGCGCGCAGGTCGTTTAGCATGGTTTCGCGTTTGGCGGCGTCGAGGCCGAGTTTGCGGAAGTCTTCGCAGCCGACGCGCACGGTGGTACGTCCGGTCAGCATTTGCAGAACGGTGTGGGGCGAGCCGCCGACGCCGATGATGCTGTAGGGCGAAACGTACTTCCCCGTCTTCTGTTTATCGAGGAAGACCTGGCCGACCGATTTCTCGAACATGTTGCCCCAGACTCCGTGGCCGCGCGTGGTGGAGCCGATGATGATTTCGCCATCGGTGGGCATCGGCATGACGGTCTTCTGGCCTGTCGCGAAGGTGAGGGCTACCTGGCCGTCGGGCTGGACCTGCATCATCTTTTTGAGGCCCGCCGGGTTGCGGTAGGTGTAGGTGCCCAGAGCGGCCATCAGGAAGCAGTCGCCGAGGCGGCCCTGCGCCAGTGTCGAGATGTCGGGCTGGCCTTCGGGGAATAGCTCGTGTGGGGTGGTCTCGATTTTCGTGACTCCGGCTTTATACATCGACTCGTAGTTGGGCGGCGCCGGGTTGGCGTCCGCCTTGAACGGGACGCTGGCGGTGATCTGGTCGAGTGTCAGCGAGGCGAGCTTCTTGGCTTTCATGCCGCGCCGCAGCGAGGCCACTGCCGCCGCTTCGGGGCCTTTGACTTTGGGATTGCTGAGAGCCAGTTCGACTTCCTTGATGGTTAGGGCGTCGTCGTGGTCGGTGTCCCATTCGGTGATGTGCGTCTTCACCTGTTCCAAAAAGCCGCTCGGTGCGGGGGCGGCGTTGGCCGATAGGGCCAGGCCGGCCGCGCTCAGAATGCCCAGTGCGCGTATCGCCGGGTTCGAGATGGATTTCACGAGTGGCCGAGTGTAATGACAGAAGATTTCGAGTCTGTTAATTTGGAGTGGTTAGTTTTTAGTTCTCAGTGGTTAGTTTTGGGGGACCCGTGAAGGCGCAAAGAAGCGGAAGGGGGCAATTAAACACAGAGGGCACAGAGGAGCATGAGAAGCACAAAGATTTTAGAGAGGGGAAGTCGAACTGGTAGGAAGTTGTTTTGAATTGGAGGGATGTCGATGGATTGCTGGATGAATTTTGGTTCTCGTCGGTGTCGTGGGGGCAGGAAGAGATTGGGGCGGGTTGAGTTGGCAGGGGGAATTTTTTGTTGATAGATACTGTGAGTTAATTAAGGCAATAATCGTGTTAGGTGGGGTTTTTGATGAATTATTCTCAACATGCAGACATAGAAGCTAATGAACATGGTAATTGCCCTACTTGTAACAAACCATTGAACAAAGATAAGCAGCTCACCATGATGGTTAATGGGGCTTGTGTTTTTATTATTGTGACGGCTGTTGCTTTTATGGGATTTGCTCGTATGCGTCTTTCGGCGCCTAAGACGACTGCTGCCGCACAGACTTCTGCTTCCGAGGTACCCATTATCAGATCGGTTCAGTTGTCGGCTAATGGTTATCATAATACACGCAACTTGAACGCAGACAAATTTAAGCGCTTGAAGATGGGTATGAACTACGCTCAGGTATTGAGTGTTATTGGCTCGAAGGGGTCGCTGACGGCGCAGATGAAAGAGAAGGGCGTTTCGACGGATGTTTATTTGTGGCAGAACCCCAATGGCTCGAACGTTAGCGTCGGATTTCGCCGCGACCGCTTGGTATTTAAGTCCAGTTACAAATTGAAGGGCATCAAGGATTTGGGCGGCTCGGACAATCAGGCCGCTAAGAAGAGGGCTTAAGGCGATTTTTAATTAATAATTCAGTGGAATCTCTCGCGGAGGGATTTTTGATGAGGAGGCTGTGTTCGTTGGGACATGGCCTCCTTTTTGTTTGGGAGTTCTCGCGAAGGCACAAAGAGGTTTTTAGCTGATGACTGGTCGCGTCTTGACTGATTGGTGGGGACGGGAGGGTTTATGAATTTTAACCACAGAGAGGTTTTTGAGAGTGGGGGGAAGTCCTCGTTTTATTGATTTGATTTTAAAATATGTAATATTTTTGTATTATTGGTGGTTTGTGTGTTAACATCAGCGGGGATTATGCGGCGTGGGCTGAGGGCGATGTGAAATGTCGTTTTCGGGGCACGTCGGGCTGAAGAAACCACTATGAAACGGACGAAAATTTGGACGGCTTACTGGGCTGGCGTGTTTGCGGCGTCGGGAGTGCTGATGGGGGCGGCGGCGCCTGCGCGCGCTTATGAGACCGATACCCACTTCACCATGACCTTCATTTTGTGTCGGGCGGCGGGTATGACCGATGGCGAGGCGCTGACGGTGGCGCGTTACGATCAGGGCATGGATGATTCGGCGGGTACGGTTGCCAACGATGGCGCCATTCCGCACACGCAGGAAGAGCATCTGTGGCACTCGATTCCGGTTAACGGCACGGCAACTGAGGTTCTGCAACGCAAGAACGTGTTGTGGGGGCAAGTGCTGAACGAAGCGAATCCCGATACCCGCTTGAAGCGGCTCGGCGTGTTCTTCCACTATCAGCAGGACACCTGGGCGCATCGCCATCACCCCAACAGCGCGGCGACGGGGTTCAATCCCTATCAGGTGCCCGTGGGGCACGCGCTTGACGGGCATCAGCCCGACCGTCCGCCATTCGACCCGGTATGCGCGCTGCGTTGCCTCGAAGATGGAATCGGGTTCGCGCGCAACTATATCAGCACCTGTTTGCGCCGGACGCCGAACGCGCTGTTCAATGGCTACACGCCCGCCGCTGGCGCGGTGGATACCAACTGGGGGGATAGTCGCAAGGGCAAATACTTCAACCAATTGCAGTTGGATACCTCGACGCCCGCGCGGGCTGCGCTAACCGATTTGATTCGCACGCAAATTGGGGTGTACAAGAGTTCCTTCGATGCTAATCCGGCCTTTTTCGGGCGTAGCACCGCCGACGAGGCGAGCTTTATGCCGATGTCCCTCGCGCTTCAGGGGGCTTGCAGTCGGCGCCAACTGGGCATCATTGTTCCGGTAACACGGCAGCAGGTGAACAGCCTCACGACGGCTCAGATACTGGGTAACTTTGGTTCGACGGATTACACGGTGCGGGTTTATACCGGCGACCGCTCATTGGCCGGAACCGATGCCAACATCTTCCTCTCGTTGCAGGGGACAACGGGCAGCATCAGCGAACAGCGTTTGAATGGGCTGATTTCGGGTGATGCCTTCGAGCGCAACTCGACCAATACCTGCGTACTGCGCAATTTGGCCATGATCGGCAATTTGACGAGCATTACCGTGCGCAGCGATGACGCGGGGCTGGCTTCGGGCTGGTTCCTGGGCTGGATAGAAATCAGCGCGCCGGGAATCCCGACACGCCGCTTCACGCTGAACAACTGGATCGAGAAGCCCAATTTGAGGCGGACTTTGAATTAAGGGGGCTTATTTGCCCTTACGGGCACAGGCCAATAAAAAAGCGGGCATCTCGGATTGAGATGCCCGCTTTTTGTGGTTTGTTGCCGCTTAGGGTTTGTGGGTAACGTCGTCGATTTGTTTGTTGACATTGCGGGTGCCAAAAAACGGGTGGCTTGCAGGCGGTCTATTCCCTATATATCTTCATGTAACTTGCAGTTGGTTAGGGCCACACTCGCGGCCTTATGTTTGGATTTAGTAACGCTTTGCGCTCGGATGGTCACAGCCCATCCGACTCCTATGTTCCTCAGGTGAGAGCGGCGAATGCGTTAGCCGACCTGCTGAAGAGGACGCGGCCCTATTTGTCGGATCAGATTAGCGAACTGCAAACCATTGTGACCCGTTGCCAGCGCACTTTGGATGAGAATGAAGTGGAACAGAATCAGGCAGAAATGAGCGCAGAACATGATGCCCGCATTTCTCCGGGTGCCACGGCCATTACCGAGAAGGCGCTCGCTGCACAGGGCGAATTGGATGGAGCCACTCAGGCTTTGCTCGATCTGCGTCACGAGGGGCCTACGGAAGAGTAGGGGCTGTGACTTGAACAAAAAAGCGGATTCCGAAAGGAATCCGCTTTTTTGTGGCTTGTAAGCCCATTAGGGTTTGTGGGTAACGTCGTCGATTTGTTTGTTTACGTCGCGGGTGGCACCTTCGCCGACTCCGGTGATGGTGTTGTCGTTATCGTGCTGATCGACAACGCCTACTGCTGCGCCAGAAGCTCCGGCTCCGAGGAGGCCACCCGCGACAGCGCCGATGACAGTTCCGGCTGGCCCAGCTACTGAACCGGCTGCTGCGCCGACGGCAACTCCGCCGATGCCACCCAGAGCGGCGCCTTTTTCGGCGTCGTTATGAGGGCTGTCGTCTATTCCGTGTTGGATGTTGTCCTGTGTATTTTCTGTAGCCATAATGTTTGTTTCTCCTATGAGATACCTGAAAAAAGGTATTGCCAAGGATTAATGCATTAAGCGTGCCGAGAAGGGAGGGGGGATAATGGCGAGGGATTTCCCTGAGGGTTTTACCCTATTGGGCTTCGGTTGCGGCGGGCAGTGGGCGCACCCAGATGTTGCGGTAACGGACTCGGTCGCCGTGGTCTTGCAAGCGCAAGGGAGCGGTTGGCTCGTGGGCTTCGTAGCGGCCCAGTTGGCGGTGCTGGGTGGTGCCGAGCAGTTCGGTGTGGTTTTGCACGACCACGCCGTTATGGATGGCGGTGATGTAGGCGGGCGACTCCAATTTGCCGTCTTTGAAGCGCGGTGCTGTCCATAGCACGTCGTAGCTTTGCCACTGGCCGGGTGGGCGCGAGGCGTTGACGAGCGGCGGGGTTTGTCCGTAGACGGCTCCGGCCTGACCATCGGGGTAGGTCGGGTTGTTGTAGCAATCGAGAACCTGAAGTTCGTAGCGGTTCATGATGATGATGCCGCTGTTGCCGCGTCCCTGTCCGCTGCCTTTGACTTCTTCGGGAGCGCACCACTCGATGTGCAGTTGCATATCGCCGAACGAGTCTTTGGTGAGGATGTCGCCGCCGCCGGGTGTGCCTCCGGGCGGAACCATCATGGAGCCGTCTTTGAGCACCCAACCCGAAGCGGCGCCGTTGCCCGCTTGCCACTTCGAGAGGTCGGTGCCGTCGAAGAGCACGATAGCATCCGCCGGGGCTTTGGTGAAGGGGCCTTCGGCGGGTGGAACGACGATCTGTGGTTGGGGGCGATTCGGGTCGTGAACGTGCCACTTATCGCCGGGGAGGAACGGGGTGTCGGTGTAGCCGACGACTTTGGGAGTGTCCTGTGCGTATAGACCCGCTGTGGCCGCGACGACGCCCGCGACGGTCATGAGCGCTTTGAAAAAGTGCGATTTCACAACCTTATCTTAACGAGCAGCGCAACTTGATAGCGTTTCCAGGGGGCTTTCACGCTGACGTCAATTTAAGGCTAAATGTATCAACTTCATGTCCGGTGCTTGATGTTGATTTATTGGTGGAGGAAACTAGCCAGTGTTCGCGGCTCTTCCGCATTCTCCATGCCTTCGTTTCCTACTTCTTCCCGATTCCTACACCCAGCTTTCACCCTAATAGAGCTTTTAGTTGTCATCGCGATTATCGCGATTCTGGCTGCCATCTTGTTCCCTGTGTTCGCTCGTGCGCGCGAGAATGCGCGCCGTTCTTCGTGCGCTAGTAATCTCAAGCAAATCGGGCTTGCGGTGACACAATATGTGCAGGATTACGACGAGCGATTTATGCCGGTGTCCAACGCTCCCATGCGTCTGCCCATTCGACTCGCTCCCTACATGAAGAGTCGGCAGCTGTGGAAATGCCCCACCAGCACCTTCGATGGCGATGAGTGGGATGGCACGCAAGAGGATGTCAATGTCAGTTATGGCTTTAATGGCGCCTGGTTGTATGACCAATCTTTGGCGGCAGTCGCCAAGAGCAGCGAAACGGTTCTTTATGTCGAAGACCAAAGCGGAGCCAATCTTCCGGGTGTGCATAGTTGTTATCCAGCACAGGGCTACCCCGGTTTCACAATGGGAACGCCCATCTATCGACACTTCGACCGAGCCAACGTCGCTTTTGTCGATGGGCATGTGAAGGCGTTGAACTTCGCCAATCTCGAAAAATCGGCGACTGACGAGGACGGTATCACTCTCAACCCCACCACCGATTACGCGGTGTTGTGGAATCGGTTTTAAAGGCTGCACATCCCCAAAAAATGGATGATTAAGACGCGCCGAGGCGCGTCTCTACGGGGGATGTTGGGCCAGCTATTAGGGTAATATCGGCGCTGGGCTGAAGCGACTGTGGTAAAAATCGGTTGTATGGCCCTTTTGCCCTGGTTTCGGTCGCGTCCTCGTCGTGAATTGCATGTCGCCCACTTTGAAGGGGTGTTGGGGACTTCGCTGGAACTGCAAATTGTCGCGCACAGTGAGCGGGCGGGGCAGGGCGCCGAAGAGGTGGTTTTGCTTGAAATCGACCGGCTGGAAGCGGTGTTCAATGCCTATCGGCCCGGCAGCGAGTTGCGGCAGTGGCAGGAGACGCACGGCGAAGCGGTGGCGGTTTCGAGCGAACTGGCGGGGCTGTTGATGCGCGCCGAGCAGTGGCGCGTGCGCAGTTCGGGGGCATTCAATCCGGCGGTTGAGGCGTTTTCGCGGCTATGGGCCGACCATGCGGCGCGCGCTGTGCCCGTCGAGGGCGCCGATTTGGCGCCGCTACTGAAGCAGATCGGGGGGCCGCTGTGGGAAGTCGATGTGGAAAGTTCGACAGCGCGGCGGCTGACGACTTTGCCCGTCACGCTCAACTCTATCGCGAAGGGGTTTATTATTGATGCGGCTTGCGAAGTCGCGGCGGCGCGCGCCGATGTGTTCGAGGTGATGCTCAACATCGGCGGCGACTTGCGCCACGCCGGGACGAAGGCGGTTCCAGTTGCCATTGCCAACCCGCGCGGCGATGCCGAGAACGCGGCGCCCGCTGACCGCATCGGGCTATTCAATGCGGGTGTGGCGACCAGTGGCAACTATCGGCGCGGCTTTCAAATCGGCGAACAGTGGCATTCGCATGTCCTCGACCCCCGTAGTGGGAGGCCCGTTGAAGAGCTGGTGGGGGTGTCGGTGCTGGCGCCCGATGCCGCTACTGCCGATGTATTGGCGACGGCTTTCTCGGTGCTGGCGCCTTCGCAATCGCTGGCAATGGCCGACTCGCTGGGAGATGTCGGGGTTCTACTCATCGCCGCCAATGGCGAGCGATGGGAGAACGGGTTCTGGGGACGGGCGCGGGGTTTTTAGGTGCTGTTGGTTGGCGAATTAAACACAGAGGGCACAAAGGAGCTTAAGAAGCACAGAGGGGTTTTTGAGAGGGGGTGTGGCGGGGCTTATTTGGTGATTTTTAGCCGCCGATGGACGCAGATTTTGACGCCGATGATTTGTTGGATGTTGGTGGGCTTGATTCTTATCGGGTGGAGAGGGGATGGTTTTGATTTTTAACCGTAGAGGGGCAGAGAGATTTTTGAGGTTTTTGAGTTGGGGGAGAGAGATAGAGGGGGAGTTGGGAAAAGCGGCCTTTATTGGAGGCCGCTTTTTGTGGTTAGGGGTTGTCGGTGGTTTTTTCGGTGGCAGGTGAGGGAGTTGGGTGGTGATGATGGTGGTGTGGGGGATGGGTGGCGGTTTCGCCGACCCCGGCTCCGATGAGTCCCCCCGCGACTATGCCAATGGCTGTGCCCACTGGCCCCGCTGCCGAACCTGCCGTGGCGCCGATGGCGGCTCCGGCCAGGCTGCCGACTGCGGCGCCTTTCTCGATGCCATGATGGGGAACTTGCTCGTGGTTGTGCTGGCTGTCTTGTTGTGTTGCCATAGTGGTCAATCCTCCTTGCAAAATATCCTGAGCCAAAGAAGCGCACACTGCGTGCCGTGTCACAGATGTTGGGCAAAGGAGTGAGGGGAATCTGAATTGAGACTTGGGGGTAACAGGCATTTACGAGGATGCTAATCGTGGCGACTTCGCACAAATTTTTCTTGTCGTCAGTCTTGATGAGAAGGCCGCTCTTCGCAAACTACACAATGATGAAGCTGAAGAACAAAATTGGGGACTTGCTACCTTGTTGACGAAGCCGAAAAAGGTTGTAGAACACGTCAGGGGATTTCGTTGTCTTGCTATTTTAGCCTAAGGGGCTAATTTTGATGTTCTGTTTTACGTGTATGAGTTTTCCCCCTCTTACTTGTGCTGTTATCTGACCAGAATATCCACTTTCAATGTAGGTATCAATGAATAAAACGTGCTGTTTACCCACGTTCGCCCCATGTTTGATTGAAACAGATGACTCACCATGAGGATTTACTTTAACCCACCTGCTCTTTCCGGCTTGAATATCGCCAACAGAGTACGAAGCGCCAGTCACATCAACGGAAACATTTTTCATTGCAGTTGGACCAAGATTTACTATTTCAAATTTGACTCCAGACCGCGAACCTAAGACTGTTAGCAAAATTACTAAAATTGCCAGAACGCCGCCGACAAATAAACATGTTTTCAATATCATTTTCATGAGTTCACCTTTGGCCTCCTTCAATCCGCGTATCGAGATAATAACTTAACCACAAAAGCAGGGTTAGATAACGATACCAGAGCTTATGTTGAAATGTCCCCAGATTGAGTTTCCATACACCCTCTATGAGCGAATTATCCTACGAGCAAAGAAAACAGGCGTTGATTGACGAGATTACTGCGGCATTCGATGGTGTTTCCCGCGAGGGTGGTGTTTCGTATACGGAGGCTCGGATGCTGGATGATAAGGGGCCTTTCGCAACTGTAGAGGGGCTTGCCGAAGCACGACGGCAGGACACCGAAACGCGATGGCAAGATGTGCCCGAAGACGACATCGGCTTGGGGGCAGGCCACTCGAACCTGAGCTTTTTAGACCCGATTGGGTTTCGCTATTATATTCCCGCTTATATCGTGTGGTATCTGCGCTATATGGATGAGGAAGACCCGCAATCGCCTTACTGTGACTCCAATACTTTTGGTTCGGTCATCTCTGCTCTCAAGCTGCATGGTGGGAAGGAATGGGAAGAATACACTCTGACTCGTTTCCGCCTCTTCACAGCTAAACAGAGAAAAGCGATTGCCCACTTTCTGGAATTTGACGCAACGCGCAGAGTCGATTTGTCGCGTAACTCGGCGCAGGAAGCTTTGAGAAGTTACTGGCGCCAGTTTCTTTAACTCTACTCTTTGGGGGGTTGCAGATGAGCCAACAACCTGCTTACTTCGGTAGGTTTGCTCAAAATAATCACGTTGCGGGTGGTTGAATACTCTTGGGCGTCTTTGATGAGCTTTGGGCGCAGGCGCGAGGGGAAAGTCCAGATGTGCTTTATCAAGTACGCATTGAGTTGTTCGCGGCAACCTTCGGCTCGGTCGGGGCGAGCTTTGGCGCGGAACTGGAAATAGCGTTTGATGACTCGAAGCAAACACAGATAACGCGGAAAATCGAGGAAGATAATCGTATCCGCTGCCTCGAAGCGTAGCTTGCGACTGCTGCTGAAATTGCCATCCAGAATCCACGAGTCCTTTTCGAGCAGCACTTTGAGGGTTTCTTGCCACTCATCTTCGGGCGTTTTTGTCCAGTTGGCTTTCCAGTACAACGCATCTAGATGAACGACCTCCAGGTATAGAATCGCGCCCAGTTGTTGCGCCAGAGTCGATTTGCCACTTCCCGCGCAACCCACCAGAACAATCCTTTTCATGCCCCTTCATTTTACGACCACAAACGGTGCTTCATGAGCGCGTCAGTTGGCGAGGGCGCCTCGGCAATCCGTTGTTCGATGAAGGTTTCAGGGACAGGGTGCGGCCTTCGTCGAACTGGGCGCGCGATTGCTCGAAGTTGGGGATTTTTCCGGCTATCCAGAACCAGAACGGGGTGAATTGCTCCATAAGTTCGCGGCCATCCTCCGTCAGCGCGTATTCGACGCGCGGGGGCACTTCGGGGTAGACGGTGCGGGTGATGAGGCCGTCGCGTTCGAGCTGGCGCAGAGTTTGGGTCAGCATTTTCTGGCTCACCCCCGTCACTCTTTCCAGTAGGCGGGCGAAGCGCAGCGGTTCGTCGCTCTGGCTCAGTTCGTAGAGTGTCCACATCGGCCATTTGCCCGCGACTTGCCCGACGATTTCGCGCAGCATTTCTTCTTGTGCATCGTTGAGGCCGCTGCAATGCTGCTTCTTTCTGCCTTTAGTTACCATATAGTCAGTATAGAACTTTTTGGTGCCTTCTTTCCATTGGTAACAGTGAATCACACACTATTCGGCGTGAAAACAATTCTCATCACCGGAGCTTCTTCCGGTATTGGTAAGGCGACGGCAGTGGCTTTCGCACAGCGCGGCTGGAACGTGGTGGCGACGATGCGCGACCCCCGCGCTGGGGCCGAACTCGCGGCAATGGGCAATGTGTTGGTCGCTCGACTCGATGTGAAAGACCCCGCCACTATTGCGGAGGCGATTGAAGCGGGCATCGCGCGTTTCGGTGCCATCGACATGTTGCTGAACAACGCCGGAATGAACTACTTCGGAGCTTTCGAGGAGCTGACTCCAGCTCAGGTGCGCGAGATATTCGATGTGAACGTGGTGGGCGTGATGGATGTGACACGCGCGGTTTTGCCGCACTTCCGCGAGCGCGGGGCAGGTACTGTTGTCAACCTGACTTCGGCATCGGGATTGATGGCGTTCCCGCTTCAGAGCCTGTATGTCTCGACCAAGCACGCAGTCGAGGGCTTTTCGGAGTCGTTGGCCTATGAACTGGCGACGCTCAACATCGGCGTCAAGCTGATTGAGCCGGGACTGGTGAAGACCAACATGACGGCGAAGTTCGAAACCGATGTGTCAGCTACCGCCAGCATCTCGGACTATCAGCAGTTCACCACCCACACCATCGGGCTATTCGAGGGCATGATGGCGGGCGACATTCCCGAAGCCTCGGTTGTGGCGGGGCGAATTTTCGAGGCCGCCACCGATGGCACGAATCGGCTGCGCTACCTGGTCACCGATGATGTCGCGCCACTGGTGGAGATGCGCGAGTCGATGCCCGATGAAGCCTTTGTGAGCCACATGCGCTCGATGTTCCTCCCACAACAAATCGGGGGGTAGAAACGGGAAATAGCTGAGATAAAGGTTCAGTATCTCCCTCCTATTTAGGCGATAATAAAATATCGCGATGGATAGCATCTTGAACCCCTTGCCCTCCCAGCAAAAGAAAGCGTTGCGTGGCAGCCGAAAACGTTGTCTTGATTTTACAGAGGGTACTAATGAAGAAGTTGCAAAACGCCTGATGGAATTGGTCGCACCTTATGCTCAGGTGGCCCCCCATAATCACCAATGGATGCCGAAAGGCCACGGTAATCCTGCGGAAGCCAAATTGGGGCAAGCGCTCCTTTTTCTTGATACGGAAAAGCGTAAAGAGCTGACTAAATGGTGGCTTGCGGGGAAAGGAGGGGCTAATACGCCGAATTGGGATATTGCGAGTCGTGCCATCATAGATGGAAAAGAAGGTTTGATTTTAGTGGAGGCCAAAGCTCATGAGCGCGAGTTCAGTAAGAGCGGCAAGCCTCAGAAAGCGAATCCTTCCCACGATAGTACGGAAAATCAAAAGCGTATTAGCGCGGCCATAGATGAGGCGAATAGGGAGCTAAATGCTCTTATGCCCGGCTGGGGTCTTTCAATAGATTCGCATTACCAACTCACTAACCGATTTACGTGGGCTTGGAAGATTGCCTCTTTGGGTGTGCCTGTCATTCTAGTTTATCTGGGCTTTTTAGAGGCAACGGAAATGGAAGATTGCGGCAGACCATTGAAAGATGCTGCCGATTGGGAACAGGTTGTGCTGGCTCGTTCTATTGGTATAGTCCCCCGAAACGCTTGGTAACAAGAAATACTCGTGCCCTATAATTCGCTAGCAGTACCGCTGCGTAGTTTGATTCGGGCGCTATAATTTTCCACTAATACCCCATGAACGATCTAAACATTGGCCGGTTGGAGCGAGTCCCCTTGCGTGAAGTTTGGAAGCATGAAGCGCATGATTTCACTCATTGGCTTCAAAGCAATTTAGATGTGCTCAGTGATGCAGTTGATTTGAACCTCATTAGTGCCGAGCGCGAAAAAGCTGCTGGTTCGTTCAGCATCGATCTTGTTGCAGAAGAAGAAAATGGCAGCACTGTAATCATCGAGAACCAACTGGAAAAAAGTAACCATGACCATCTCGGTAAGCTCATTACCTATCTGAGTGCCATTGCTGCAAAAGCTGCTGTCTGGATTGTTTCTGACCCCCGCCCTGAACATGTCGCAGCCGTCGCATGGCTCAATGAATCGAGCAGTGCCGATTTTTATATGGTGAAAGTCGAGGCGGTACGTATCGGAACTTCTCCTGCCGCTCCTCTTTTCACGCTTATAGTTGGGCCTTCGGAAGCCACGGAAGAGGTTGGACAGACAAAAAAGGAAATAGCTGAGAGGTACGGCATACGTAAGCGTTGGTGGACGCTACTTGTTCAGCGCTCTAAAACCATTACCAAATTGCACGCGCACATAACTCCGGGTGAATATTCATGGATTGGGACGAGCGCCGGGGTGCGAGGCTTGAATTTCAACTACGTCGTCGCGCAGGATGATTGTTCCTCCGAACTTTACATTGACCGAGGTAAAGGAGCAGAAACGGAAAACATGGCGATTTACGACCAGTTGGAAATGCATAAATCGCAAATTGATCAAACCTTTGGTGGAGTGCTCAGTTGGCAGCGGCTTGAGGGTAAAAGAGCGTGCCGTATCCGTTATACCCAACCTGGAGGCTATCGTTCTTCCGAAGAAGCATGGCCCGAAATTCAAGACGATATTATTACGGCGATGGACAAATTAGAAACTGCCCTCCGTCCGTATTTAAGACAGATAAACACAACTGCGCTGATGTGATCGGGCGAATAAGGAGGAATTGTGGTGTAGATATGGTGAGAGTAGCGAGCAACTACAGTTAGATTCCTCTGGTCGCGTAGCTCTTCTTGGATTGACAAGCACTCGCTCCAGTTCAACTCCCCCGAAAATTGGCGGAGTGCTTTTTTAACCTTGATGTTGCTTGCAAGTTACAAAGTAATTTCTATTAGGAAGATTAATGAGTGAGAGTTGGTACTCTGATGGTCATGGATTGAAAGTATAGTTAAAAGTTTTTTGGGTGAATTGTGTTCGTTTGTTAATGGGCCTCGTGCAAAGTAAGAATGCTCTTACTTTGGGATGATTCTTAGATTTGCCAACTTTACACTGGGCGCCGTATGATTTTTGGTGTTCTATTCGCAAGTGCGTTATTTGCGTTTTGTGTTAGCGGATTTGTTGGGGGAGGCGCGAGTCTTGTTATTATTCCCCTACTTTCTCTTATATTACCTATATCTCAAGTTCCAGGCGCTTTGGTTATTGGCACATTCACGAGTTCGAGTACGCGCGCTTTAACTTTGCGCGAATCAATTCGGTGGAGTATTGTTATGCGTTTTGTGCCCGCTGCTCTGCCTGCAGTTGCATTGGGGGCATGGCTATTAAAATATATCGATCCGGTTATTGTCACATGGATCAGTTCTTTGTTTCTGGTGTCGAATCTGTTTCTTCTGTTTACGAAGAACGATGTTACCGACACTGAAGAGCCTTCGAATTGGGCGATTGCGGGCATCGGATTTTTGGCGGGTTTGCTATCGGGGATCACGGGGGCGGTCGGGCTTGTCTTCAATGGTTTTTATCTTCAGAGCGGGCTAACGAAACAGGAAATCGTGGCGACGCGCGCCGCTAATGAAATTCTGCTGCACCTCGTCAAGTTGGTTCTTTATATCCATCTCGGCTTGTTTTCGCTCGAAGCTTTCGGAGTGGGATGTATTATCGCGTTGGCGGCTGTGCTGTCTTCCCTCGCCACTCGTTACATTTTGCCCTATGTCAGCGAAAACACGTTTCGCGTTGTCGGGTATATCGCGATGACGGCTTCGGGCATCGGACTGTTTAGCCAATCGACCATTGAGATCATACGCGAACGCAAGCCATCGGTTGAGCTTGTTAAGGTGGAGCAAGGATTCGAAGCGCGGTTGATGTGGGCGCAGGTGAGGCGCACGTTCGAATTGGAATCGTACAAAGAGTTGAGCCTCGAACGCTCCGTTGCCTTTGAAGACTTGCCCAATGGTTTACAGCCCAATGTCCAGAAACTGATTTCCGGGGCCGACAAAGTCACTATCGAGGAAGTATTCGGTTGGCGAAGGCACCACTACGAAGTCGCCGTTTATAACGACGGCAAAGAGAAGAAATATAAGGTGCATTCTTCTCTGGGGTGATGTCGCCAATAAGAAAGGCCCGCTCATGTGAGCGGGCCTGTTTGTTTATGCCCTGGGGTCTTCCCAGCCCTGAATTGCATTGCCGGTTTGATTCATGAGGGGTTGTGTCGACTTAGCTGCGGCGGGGTAGTAAGAGCGTCCGGGTTTATAGATGACATTGGCCCTTCTTCCGATGCGGTCTTCGTCGTACAGTTGCCCCAAACAGGTTCCCTTGAGGAGATAGACCCGGCCTTCTTTGAAGTAGCCGACATTAAAACCCTGGGGGTCGTAGAACATATCATTCTCTGAGCGCCACCCCGCAAATTCTCCTGAAATTAGTTCCCATAGTGGTTTCATGGCGCGCAGTTTCTCCAATTGAAGATGTAATGCGTTGAGAAAACTGTCAGATGGAGGGGGCGAGCGGTGCGTTCACGGGCGCAACTTCGTCGTTGTAAACGAAGTACGGCGGGTATCGAAGCACAACTAAAAGGGCAAAATCCGTGGCTTTATAATTGTATCGGGACTAACAGATTAAAAAGATGGCGAACTCGGATGACAACGCATTGGGCAATTATTTAAAAGACCGTCGGGCGCGGCTCGACCCGGCGGCGTTCGGCTTTTCGACTGCGCGCCGACGCACGCCGGGATTGCGGCGCGAAGAGGTGGCGCAGCGCGCCCACGTCAGCGCGACATGGTACACATGGCTAGAGCAAGGACGGGGCGGAATGCCCTCGGCGGAGGTGTTGGATGGCATCGCGGGCGCTCTTGCGCTCACGGCTGCCGAGCGTGAGCATCTGTTTTTGCTGGCCCAACATCGGCCCCCGCAGGCGCACTATGAGGCACCCGAAGGCATAACGCCGCAACTGCAACGGGTTCTCGACTCGCTGGAATTTAGCCCCGCTTACGTGAAGACCGCCGCGTGGGACATCGTGGCGTGGAACCGCGCCGCTGCGGCGGTACTGACCGATTACAGCGCGATTGCGCCCCACGAGCGCAACATTTTACGGATGATGTTCCGCGATTCGGGTAATAAAGTGGGCTTGGAGGAGTGGAATATCCACGCGCGCTTCGCAGTCGCGGCTTTTCGGGTAGATGTGGCGCGGGCGGGCGCCTCGGAAAGCATCGCGGCACTGGTCGATGAACTGAGCCAGTCGAGTCCCGAATTTGAGGCGATATGGCGCGAGCAGGATGTCGGCTCTTACGGCGAGGGCGTCAAGCACTTCCACCGTCTGGAGACTGGCCCGCTCACGCTCGAATACTCATCCTTTGTGGTCGATGGGCGCCCCGATTTGGGCATGGTGATTTTCACCCCCGCCACAGCGGAGGATGCGGAGCGGGTTAAGTTGCTGGTCTGTGGGGCAGTTAGTTTGGGATAAGCGCTGTTACTCTTCGTCGTAATACTCCTCCCACTGTGTAGGCTTCACTTTGCCGGCTTTGAGGTCGGCCATGCTCCAGTGCTGGATGCCGTCGAAAGAGTCTTCGATGATGAGATGTTGACCGTCTGGCGAAGCGGCCACGCTATGCGGGAATTGGATGCCCACGACTCCAAACGATGTGCGTGTCAGCACGTTTTTGCCGTCCCATGTGGCGAACCGGAGCGAGTGCTTGCCGCTTTTTTCGGCGCCATAAGTCCAGATGCCATTGCGCGTTACGCTTGTTACCCAGTTGGTGGTTTGCGATTCGATTTTGCGCACCGTGCGTCCGGTGCGGGCGTCGAGGACTTCGACGGGATGGTGGACCGGCGTTACCGCCATGCGATGTGAGGAGTCGGAGCCACTGATGACGACATATTTTCCATCGGGCGACCAGTCGCCGTAGACCCGCATACCGGGAAAGGCGCGCTCCCACAGGCGGCGACCGCTTTTAATATCCCACGCCGCGAGTTGCCAACTCATGCCATCTTCGCTTTCGCGCACGAGGCCAAGCGGCGGGCCAGCGGGCGAGAACGAGAAGGTGTCGTTGTCGCGCGGTGTGTAGCGCAGTTTGCAGAGTTGTTTGGCTACTTTGAGAGTGCGCGGGTTGAACAGCTCGATGCGGTGATAGACCGGGCCTTCTGGTTGAAACATGAGGCGCGCTCCCAGTTGGTGCAGCGACGAAACGCGCGTGCCCTCGATTTCGCCGCTGCTGGCTCTTGTTGGCGCGGCGGTTAGCGAGTTGCGTGACAGCACCTTTGTTTGGCTGCCCATTGGAAGGGCAGTGGACACAGGCATTGGCTCCGAGGAGGACATGCTGGTCGTCGATGAATCAGGCGCTGGCGCAAGGCCCGGTTTATTGCCGGGGAAGGTGACGATGGGGACCAGTCGCGTTTGTTTTGCGCTCCTTTGCAATTTCCACACTTGCGCGTTCCAGTTGGCGGCGACGATGCGCTGCGAATCGCTCGACCAACTCAGGCGTGCGACGGCGCTTTTGTTGACTGGCGTGCGCGCGATGACAGTGCCTTCGAGGTTGCGGACTTCAAGGAAAGGGGCGTCCACGTTGCCCGCATAACAAGCCACCAACTGGCTGTTGGGCGAGAAAGCGGCCGCTGTATAGACGGGGGATGGTGGCTCTTCGGTGGTTTGCTCGGAGAGCGTCTGCGATTGATTGAAGGTGGGGACTGAGGCCGACTCGTCGTTATCGGGGGAGGAAGGACCGCAGCCGCCCAGTGCCACAAGCGCAATGGTGACGCCCAGCAGCAATTTTGTGTTGGTGTTCATTTTTATGGAGAGTGTCAGTTAACCAATGGTAGGGGATTCAAATCACCATTTCACAGGGCCAGAGTTCCAGGCTTCCTGATAGCCAGAGATGTTGAGGGCCAGTTGGCGGCGCAGGGCGTCGTCGGCGAAAACGTAGCGGGCGATGCGGATGCGAAGGTCTGGACCCCAATCATTGTCGCCGTTTTTGGGCATCGACTGTGCCATTTCGAGGGCGCGGTGAGCGTCAACTGCTGCCATCGCCGCCACTAGAGCAGTGAGTTGGTCGGCGTCGGCTCGTTCGCGCAGGCTTTTGCTCCATTCGCGTTCGAGGATGAGGCGCGATTGCGCGGGGTTGACGCGGGCGTAGTAGAAGGCGAACGGCGCCCATGCATTGCGCCAGTGCATATCGCCGTTCGCTTCGTCTTCGGCTTTCTGGCGCGCGACGGCGAACAGTTCGGCGCCCAGTTTCGGGTCGCGCTCCCACACCAGAGCCGCAATGCGCGGGGCGCTGTGGGCGTCGATGAGCTTGACGGCTTCGCGATAGATCGGGGCGGCGATTGCGGGCGTTTGATATTGGGCGGCACTCGCTAAAGCTCTGGCGCGTTGTTCGGGTCCCTGGTCGCTCACCGCGACCTGTTTCGCCAGTTCGAGCGCCTTGGCCGGATTTTGGGCGCCGATGAGCGGGATAATCTCTTGAACCGCTTGTCCGTAGGCCCACGCGGGATTAAAAACGACGTAGTTCTGTTCTAAGTCGCCCGTCGGCACGGGAGTCGTCTTCAGTTCGACCAGTAGCGGAGTGGCAGCAGCGAGTCCGTGGGTTTTGACGACAACGGGAATGGCCTCTGCGAGAGCTTTGATGGTGTAGGCGGAGCCATCGTCGATGAAATCGAGAACACTGCGCAGCAGGGCGGGCGAACCCTGTGCGGCGATTTTGGCGTAATCGGAGAGGGCTTGGTTGCGTCCGACCTGAGTTTGCACGGCTGCTTCAACGCGCGATTTTTCGGGATGGTTTTGCTGTGTGTAGGCCAGAGCGCGGTTGATAGCCAGTTGCCCATCTTCGGCGCCGTTGAGGCGTTCGCGCAAAACAGCCGACATATACAGCTGCGGTTCGCGCCAGTAGAGGCTGGTGGTCTGGCCTTTGAAAGTGGCCTCGCTTTCTTCGAGCGCTTGCTCCATCATCTTGCGGTCTTTGGTGGCGAGCGCAGCTTTCAATAGCGCGTCGGCGTGGCGTTCGGGTGGCTTCAAGGCATCTATGCCCGCGCGCAGCGATTCGAGCGAGTCGCCCTTTTTCCAGCGCTCAGCGATGTTCTCGATGGTGTTGATGTCGCCAGCGGCCAGCGCTGCTTTCATGTCCGCCTCGAAGTTGGGCGGCGTTTGCCATTCTTGCAGTGTTTTCAGTGCTCTTTGACCCGTGGGTTGCTTGAGTTGTGCCCACAGTTGTTCGGCGAAGGCTTTATCCTGCCCCTGCGGAAGTAGCGGCTGCAACTTGATGTCGAGTTTCGCGGCGCCGGGGGCGCTGCCGAAGGCGTTATCTTTGGCGGCGAAGACGGTGTTTTGGCCGCTGGGGAGCGCCGCGAACTTGAAGTGGCCGCTGGCGTCGGCGCGCGTTTCGCGGCCCGCAACCACCAGTTGGGCGCCCGCCTGGGTGGTGCCTTCGATGGCGCCGCCCAGTGGCACGAACACCAAATCGCTCACGCTGACGGCATCATCTTTACGCGACACCTTGCCGCCGCTCTGGAACTCGAAGCCGTTCTTTTTACCCGCCACTTTCAGTTCGAAGGTGCCGCGCAAGCGCGTCAGCGTATAGCGCCCGTCTTTATCGGTTGTGGCGCTGACATTGTCGGTCGTCCAGGAGTCGCCACCCCGACGCACCAGAATCTCGCCCTCGACGCGCACGCCTTCGACGGGACTGCCTTCGCTGTTGACGACGCGCCCACTGACGGAATCCCACGGCTTGTGGCGTACCGTGACGGTGACTGGACCCGATACCGGCCATTCCACCTGTCGGGGCGAAACCACTTCAAAGTAACCGCTGTCGTCGGTGCTGCCAGCGAAGCCGAGGGTTTCGGGCCGTTGCGGGCTGTACTCCCACTTGCCCTTGTCGTCGCTGGTGATGATGGCGCCCCATCCGATGGTGATGCGCGCTTTGATGGGCTGCCCGCGCTCATCGAGAGCGATGCCGCGAATGAGGGGCGCCGCTTTGAGAAGGAAGTTGACCTCGCCGCCCTGAGCGCCCACCTCGACGTTTTTGGGAGTGCTTTGGGCAAGATAGCCGCGCGGGGCGCCACTGGAGCGCACCTGATAACTGCCGGGAAGCACGCGCAACGCGAAACGTCCGTTGGCATCGCTGGTTGTCCACGCAGTGCTGGTGTTTTGCGCGCTGCCAGCGCGCCCCTCTGCGTCAAACGAAGCCCCTGCCACTGGCTTTTTGCTGACGGCATCGCGCGCCATGCCGCGAATGACGACGCCCTTCTGCGCCCGCCATAGGCCGATTTCGCTGGTTTTGCTGGCATCGACGCGCACCTCGGCACGGCGCGCCAGAATGTAGGGCGCGTTTTCGGGCGGGGACGCCACCAGACGATAAGCGCCCGCCGATAGATTGGCAATGGTGAAACTGCCATCGGCTTTGGTGGTGGCGCTGTTGCCGTTACCCATGCCGTTCAAAGTGCTGGCGTATATCTTCAGGTTGGCGAGGGGTTTGCCGTCAGGGCCAAGCGCGCGCCCATGCACGCTACCCGCCCTGGCTAACCTGACTTCTTGTTCGTCGCCGGCTTGTGCCTTCTGTCCTATCGCCAGAGAGTAGCCCGCGCTTTTGACACCAAACAGCAACTCCCTGTCGGCGGGCGCGTTGGCGATCTCGAAGCTGCCATCGGCCTTGGTTGTGGTGGTGTACAGCGCTAATAGGGGGTTAGGGGGAGATGTAGTTTCTTCTGCATCCGGCAGGTGAAGCATGGTGCCAAAGTCGCGGTCGCGCATAGCGCCACGAAGCCAAACCGTCGCGCCCGCCAACGGGTTGCCCGCCCCATCCAACACCTTGCCACGCCACGAGGCGCCGCGTTCTAGCTTTACCTCGGCTTTGCCATCGCGGGCCACAGTGGCATTGAACGCAAAGCCTTTGGCGCCCACCGTCACTGTGCCAATGGAAAGCTTTTCGCCGGGCACTGCGGGCAGCGAAAATCGAACCGCGCCCGCTGCATCGGTAACTTTGATGGGCACCGGGGCCAGAGCCTTGGGCGACCAAACCCGCACATGAACCACCGCGCCCGCCACCGGAGCGCCCGACGCATCGACAACCTTAACCGCAAGGGGAGTTTGCGCCCACACAGGCGCACAGCTCAGAACCAATATAAAGGGAAGAATCTGTTTCATGAAGCAGGGAGCGAAACAATACGCGCGATATTTTAACCCGACTGTACGTGAAGGAGTGATGGTTCTCGCAAAGTCGCGAAGACATAAAAAGAGCATTGAACACAGAGCTGCATAGGAAGCACAGAGGGGTTTTTGAGAGGGGGCGAGGAGTGAAACTTACAATCATGACCCAGCAGGAAGCGGAGATTATTGTGGCGCGTTTGACGCGAGTGTGGGCGCCACAACGGGGATTTTGGGTGAGTCGCGGGTTGTCGTTGGTTTTTGCAGCCCCTTTGCGAGATGATATTCACATCGAATATTCTGTTTATTCGCCGACTAAGCTCTTTCCCGAACCCAGCTCTTGCTATTGGCTCAAAGAAGGCGAAAAGCAGAATTCATTCATGGCGTGCTACGTGCCAGCAACCTCCGACACTATCTGTTATATCAACGTGAATTTTGAGGACGGTTCAGGCAAACAAGGGCGCTATCATGCTCTCCAAAACCAGTGTCTCGATTTCTTCCGGCGCGGCGGCTGGCTTTCTGGCGTTTTCCTCGAAGCCAGCGCCCATGAGAAAGCCGAGTGGATGCAGGACTACACCCGCGAGGAAATCGAAGCATGGAAATTAAAGATTTAAAAGAGAAGGTGGAGTGGGAAGCGCAGCGTGTGGCGGCGGCGTTCGGGGGCGTAGAGTGGCATCCCGACCTTTCTTTTTGTCCGCCTGAGCAAGTCGAATACAGAGGGAAACTGAATGACTTTGATTTCGGTTGCCGATTTGACGAGTCGGGCAGGCTTGTTTCCATTTCCATTGATTATTTTGATGAGGGGAGATACAGGACCACACGAATCGTGAAAGATGATTTAGGGCAATGGCATGGTCATTATAGGCCGGGAGCGCGTGTATTGATGGCGCGTGGCTCCTACTGTCTTGGCATCGAAGAGGAACAGATTTTGGCCGGATATGGCGAACCCTACTTGCTTTCAGCCCACGAAAAGCTCGAACTGCGTCTTTCGATGCCGCGCGAATTTTGGCCGCAAAAATGGCTGGATGAGCAAGCCCAATAGGTAAGGGCGTTTATTGATATTCGGGGAGGTGTGGTTGCTCTAGGCGGGCTTTGGGGATGAGAGTTGCGGCAATAGACAAAATGGCGAGGCCGATGATGAGCCAGTGGGCGTGGGAGGCGGCTGATTCGACGACGGGGCCAATGGGGTTGGCCCAGCCAAAGGCACGCTCGAAGAACCACGCGGCGGCGGCTACTCCGGTGAGGCTGGCGCCAATGACGCGCAGCGTGGGGTAGAGACGGGTGCGGGACAGCAGCACTAACCACGGCATGGTGAGGCCGATAACCAGCACCTGCACGACCTCGATTCCAATGTTGAAGGCGAATACGCTCGAAATCATGATGAAGGGGTCGAAGCCGAACTCGGTGAGTGTCGAGGCGAACGCCAGTCCGTGTACCAGTCCGAAACCGCCCGCGATGAAAATCTCTTTGCCGCGAAAGATGGGGATGAGGGCGTGGACGGCAGAGATAAAAATCGACAGCGCGATGGCCGATTCGATGAGCGCGCTGGGCAGGTGAACCCAGCCGATGGCTCCGAAAATGAGCGTGATGGAGTGCCCGACTGTGAAGGCGGTGGCGATTTTGACGATGCGCCACAGCGCCGTCTTGCCACCCGCATAGCCGCCCCACCTATTGCCCGCCACAAGCAGCGGAGCCGGAAGCAACAGGGCTAACAGGAATAGCAGATGGTCGGTGCCCTCGGCGATGTGGCGCATTCCGAGGCGAAACACGCCCATGAAGCCGCGCGCCCAGCTGCCCTGCGAACGGTCGATGATGAGCGAGGGTGCTGTGTCGCGCATAGTGCCGAGTAGGGTAGGTTGTCCATCCAACTGGCCGTTATGCCAATCGCTGGCGATGGAGACGATAGCTGTGTGGGTAATCAGTTGGTGAAAGATGACATCGTAGTTGAAGGTCAGTTTGTCGGCGGGCGCGGCGGGCGGCGGCGTCATCGTTAAATCGACCAACACGTCGGGAGTCTGCTCGACAATGGGTGACACCTTGTTAATAGTGACTGTCCACGGTCGCCCATCGGGGGCGACGGGGCGCACGTGCTGTTTGACGTAGCCTTTGAGTTCGCTCCCGTACTGCTGCACCGTTTTGACGGCATCCATCGGCAACGGCTTGTTCCATCCCAACTTCAGCTCGATGATGGGCAAGTAAAGTTGGGCATTGATTCCCCGGTTATGCAGATGCAGCAACACCGCCGAACTTGGCATGGGATGGCTCCACCCCGGCGTGAGCGCCGCGAGGAGGAACCACCCCATCAAAAGCAAGCGGAGAGAGAATTGGGGAGAAATCATCGGGGATTAGTGTCTACAGGTCAGATGGTGCCGCTAGTCAAATCGGCAAGCTACTTGACCGTGTTCGAGGCGCCATCGCGCGACCGCTATGCCACGCCTGTTGTCCAGTCAATAGTGATTGTGGCGCGAAAAATATTCTCTGTCAGTAAGCTTTTGTTGTGTTTCCTTGAGGCGCCCGAAAGGTTTATTTCGAGTTGTATTACCTGTATTTAGCCTCAATTTCACAGACCCCAACGGGGTAGCTGTGGGCCACTATTGGCGCACATCGTTTTGTGCCGAACAACGAAATAGCCCGCTCAATTGAGCGGGCTATTTCGTTGTTAACTCTGTTTCCTCTATCTGTTATTCTCTCAACGATTGTATCGTTTCGGGGTTGAAAAGAGTACATCCGTTTTCGAGTCCGCTTCCTATAAAAACGCCGTTAAAAGTATCTGCATAAGTCGTTAAAAGAAAGAAATTCGCTTGGGTTGGTCATAAGAGGGATTCGTTAGCGCACAGACTCAACTCTCCTGTTTCTTCCCTGAATGATTTCTGTAGCTTGGAGGGTGAACAATTTTTGAAACTGAGGCGTCGTTTTGCTGCCGACTGGTGTCCCAAAATGTGGGGGGCTGGTGGTGGTTATGATTGAACCGCTTCGGCTGTGTTGTCGGTAGCTATTTTCAGTTACAAACAAAACGAAAAAATCAAGATTTCTTAATAGCCCCAACGAACGACCTTTCTCAACTACACTGGTCATATCCGATTCGTTGGGTCGGATTTTTCATGCTGGACAAAGAAACCCAATCGCCCATTTCGCGCCGTACCCTGCTGGGACGCATGGCTGCCCTCGCCGTGTCCGTCACTGCTTTGCCCGCCATGTCTGCCTTAGCTCAAGGCAACGCATGGAACCGCGACTTTGAACTTGTTGTTGACTTCGACATTAACCAGGCCGATGGCGCTCGTTATCGCCGCCCCTATGTCGCTGTCTGGATCGAAAACGAAGCGGGCGACGCCGTGAAAACCCTGGGTCTTTGGGTGCAAACGCGCAAGCCTGGTCCTCGTTGGATTCCCGACCTGAAGCGTTGGTATCGCAAAGAGAAAGCGCGCAAAGCCAGCGCTGGTGGCGACATCATCGAAACCGTTTCGGTGGCAACCCGCAAGCCCGGTCACTATTCGTTGGCCTGGAACGGTCGCAACGATGACGGCAAATTGGTTCCGCAGGGCACTTACGCTGTGTGCGTCGAAGCCGCCCGCGAACACGGCACTTACCAGTTGATTCGTGAGACGGTAACCATCGGCTCCAGCCCGTTTAAGAAAACTCTGGGCAGCAACATCGAGATCAAGGGTGCCGACGTTGAGTACCGAAAGAAAGCCTAATTCCGACGAGGCTGCTAAGCCCGAAGGAGCCGCGCCCAAACCAGCACCACCCAAAGTAAAGGCGCCCAAAGCGGCGGGGGCATCGCAATTTAAAGCGAAGCCCGCGTCGCCCAAGCGCCCGCTCAGGCTGCGAATCCACGTTGTTTTGCGGTGGCTGCACATCTACATTTCGATGTTCAGCCTGTTGGCCATCCTGTTCTTTTCGCTAACTGGTATCACGCTTAACCACCCCGATTGGGCTTTCACTAACGCCGAAAGCAAGCGGGAAAGCAAGGGCCAACTTCCGCAGGGCTGGAAGGCTAAGGACGGAAAGACAATCGACTGGCTGACAGTCGGGGAGTATTTGCGCGCCCATGATGGGGTGCGTGGCTCTGTCACCGACAAAGAGGCCGACGAGGAAGAGGGTTCGATGACCTATAAGGCTCCCGGCTATAGCGCGGACTGCTTTTTCAATGTGAAAACCGGCAGTTACGACCTGACGGTCAGTACTATGGGCGTCGTCGGTGTGATGAACGACTTCCATCGCGGCACCACTGCGGGCGCCGGATGGAAATGGCTCATCGACGTTTCGGGCCTGATGTTGGCGATTGTCGCTCTCACTGGTCTGGGCCTGTTGTATTACCTGAAAAAAATGCGCGTCGCCGCGTTTCTGGCGATGGGCGTGGGCGCCATTATCATCGCCATCCTGATGAAGCTGGCGTTTTAACGAAGCTGTTGGCCTTTAGCTTTTAGCGATTGGTCCACTCAACGAACTCAAACAATCGGACGCCACTCGCAGAAATGCGAGTGGCGTCCGGTTAAAGGCCAACAGCCAACTCATCAACTCACATAATTTCGATTAAGGCTTTTAGCTGTTGGCTATTAGCCCACTCACTGAACTCAAATAATCCCGCTGTATCGTGTCGCTCTTATCTCGGTGAGCGGCTACCAGCCAAAAGCCAACAGCTTCTCAATTTTCATGTCAATCCGTCTCATTTCCAGGGCCGCTTTAGCGGTTGCCCTGTCCGCTGTGCCGTTTCAAGTTGCGCTTGCCGCCGACCCCGCTCCTGCGGCTCCGACAACTCCCACCGCCCCCGATGCTGCCCCTCGTGAGGGTGGCCCCCGCGAAGGCGGCCCTCGTGGTGAAGGTGGCCGTGGCGGCGGGCGTCGCGGCGGCGGTGAGGGCGGCCCTCGCGAGGGAGGCCCCGGTGGCGGCCCTGGTGGACCCGGCGGCGGCATGTTCGCCGACGAGACGCCCGAAGCGCGCCGCACCCGTATGTTGCGCCCCTATCTGGAAATGCTGCCCGACCTGAGCGTGCTACAGCAGAATCAGGTTATGGCCGTTCTGGAATCCTCTGCCGCCGAAGTCGCAGCGTTGCGCGCCAACGATGCTCTTTCCGAGGAGCGTCGCGGCGTTGCATTGCGCGCTATTCGTGGCGATGTTCCCAAGCGCATCGGCTACGCTCTCAACGACGCTCAACTGGCAACCTACAATGCCATCATCGCCGAGCGCGAAGAGACCGTCGCCGAAATGGCGAAAATCGGCAGCGTGCGCCCCGACGAGGGCCTCGAAGAAATGCGCGCCCGCTTGCTGACTGGCTACGAAGACTTCATGGAAGAACTCAGCGTCAAGCAGAAGACCCAGATCATAAAAATCCTCGAAGCCGCTGGCGAAGAATCCGCCACCGTTCAAGCCAACACCACTCTGTCGGCCACCCAGAAAACCGACGCTCTGCGCAAAATCCACGACGACGTGAACACCAAAGTCGTGCCCTTGCTCGACGCCGAACAAGCCGCCAGCTGGAAAAAAGCCCACACCGCCAAGCGGCCATAAATCCGAAGCTTTTAGCTGTTGGCTATTAGCTTTTAGCCCACTCACGGAATTAGGGGCGCCTCGCAAATGCGTGAAATTTCGAGTTCGGTGAGCAGCTAAAAGCTAATAGCCAACAGCTAAAAGCTTCAAATAACACCTTCGCCGCTCCAATCGCCGTGACTGCCGGTTTCGTAGACGTTGTAATCGGTTAGCAAATAGTTGGCGAGGGCGGCGGCGAAGAACGCCCCGAAAAAGAAGCGCCCTTTGGGTTGCTCGAAGGCGCCCAGTGCCCACGGCAGGGCGAGTAGGGCGGGCAAGATAGAGCGCGGGCTGTGCCCCTGAGACCCAAAAAACTGGGGGCTACCAGTTGAAGTACCACCAGTACATAGTCGATAGAGGCGTGTGTGGTTGGGTCTACGGGTTTGGTTTTCATGTGCCCCTCCAAAAAAGCAAAGCCCTTTCCAACTGGTTGTGAGGACGTGAAAGGTTTTCTCGGCTCGCGCGAAGAAGGGTGCGCAAAACAGCTCTTGTCGCCAATGCTTTTATCAGAGAGTGTCAGTGGCACTCCTATACTCGCGATTCCCCTAATCGGGAATGGAGGCGAGTAACAATGGGGGACAAATCTCCGAAAGCCAACAAAAAGCAAGCGGGACAGAAGCAGACCAAGGACGATGCCGTCGATGCCAAAAAGAAAAGTGACGTGGCTGCTAAACAGGTCGATAAGACCAAAAAATAAATTAGACCAAAGCGCCTCCTAAATATTGGGGGCGCTTTTTTATTGCTTCGAGGCAAACTTTGCCGCCAGGAAGCGGCAGTTGGCAAATGTTGAGTTCGCTTTTAAATCAAATTCATAACGAATTACTGGAATCAACGATAGCGTTAACGATTTTTAATGCCTCTGTCTGGCTCGGTATGGCTCTAAAGTCGCACGGAAAACGTAATACATGACCGCTAGGGATAAAAGACTTATCAATTACACTGCTTAATGCGTGGGGCAATTCCTTACAGAGAGCTTGTAAAATCTGTGTTTATTCTTAGCTTGCGATGACGAGCGCGGAATATCGCTCGAACTAAGATGACTTTCTCAATGTCTCAATCCTACGTTACGCCGCAAAAACTGCTGCCACTTTTGCTCGATAATCTTCAGGATTACGCGCTTTTTGTGACAGACGTTCAAGGCGACATACTCACGTGGAATCCAACGGTGGCGCGTTTGTTGGGCTACGCGGAGCAGGAGTTTTTGGGACAAAACTCGGACATTATCTTCAGCGCTCAAGACCGCGAGAAGTCGGCGCCTGCTGTGCAAGTACAGCGTGCGACGGAGGCGGGCCGTTCGGAAGATGAGCGTTGGTATCAGCGCAAAGATGGCAGCGTGTTCTGGGGCCATGCTCAGACGATTGCCATGCGCGATGAGAACGGCGAGCTATGCGGCTTTACCCGAATTTTGCGCGACGAAACGCAGCGCAAACAGGCCGAAGAGGCTTTGCAGCGCGCTCGTATGCAATCAGAAGAAAACAGCCGCATCAAAGACGAATTTTTAGCCACCCTCTCCCACGAATTACGTTCGCCACTCAACGCCATCATGGGCTGGTCGAACATCCTGCGCAACAACGAACTGGATCGCGACACCCAGAAACAGGGACTCGATACCATCGAGCGTAACGCCCATTCGCAGACGCAACTCATCAACGACCTGCTCGATGCCTCGCGCAACCTGACGGGCAAGATGCGCCTTGACCTGACGCCCACTAATCTAGCTGAGGTCGTGACCAATGCGATAGATACGGTGATGCCTTCGGTCGAGGCCAAAAGCATCCGGCTCGAAACTCTCATCGAACCAGCCGTGGGACTAATTTCGGGCGATGCCACCCGACTGGGGCAAGCGCTGTGGCATTTGCTCTCCAACGCCATCAAGTTCACCCCGACCAAAGGACGCATCTTTGTTTCGCTGAAGCGAGTCGGGGCGCAGGTGCAAGTCCAAATTCAAGATAGCGGGCTGGGCATCACTCCTGGATTTTTGCCGCACGTCTTCGAGCGCTTCCGTCAGGCCGATTCCACTTCGACGCGCGCTCATGGCGGCGTCGGTCTTGGGCTGGCTTTGGTCAGCGATTTAATCGAGGCGCATGGTGGCACCGTCGTCGCCGCCAGTGCTGGTACTGGCTACGGTTCGACCTTCACGCTGAGCCTACCGCTACTCGATGCGCGCCCCGTTGCCCCCGAACCTGCGCCCATCGCCAGTCCTCCAGTCGCCGCTGGGCCACCACTCAGCGGACTCAATATTCTGGTCGTCGATGACGAAGCCGATGTGCGCGATTTGGTGGTATTCGTTCTCAAGCAACGTGGCGCGCAGATTCAGGCCGCTGGCAGCGCACGCAAAGCCTTCGCACTGATGGAAGAGCGCGCCGCTCAGGGAAAGCCCTTCGATGCCCTCGTCAGCGACATCGGAATGCCCGGCGAAGATGGCTGCGAACTCATCAACCGCATCCGTGAGCGCGAAGCCGAGCAGGGCGGCTTTCTGCCCGCCATCGCCCTCACCGCTTATGCCGACGCCAAAAGCCGTCAGCGCGCCCTCGACGCCGGTTTTCAAGTGCATCTACCCAAGCCCGTCAATATGGATGAACTCGTCGCCACCGTGACGAAACTCGTCAAACACAACGCCTAACCACTCCCCCCGCGCTTCCGACTATCCCCCCTTCTGCCCTTCTGCCTTTCTGGCATCCCTATTCCCCATAACTCCCGCAAAATGCGCGGCACTAACTGGCGCTGGTCGGCGAAGGCCGACTACTTTGTTGGCTGCGATTTTATATCGCCTTTTCATACTTACTGGCGCCGGTCGGCGAAGGCCGACTACTCCGTTGGCTGCGGTTTCATACCGCCTTATTCTTTGAGAATTTTCATCACAATTGTATCAAAGGTGGTAAAACAGAACTGATGAAAAAATTCGTCCAGTTCAGGTTGGTCTTCCTGTTCCTCATGCTGCTTGGCATGAGCCGAATGGGGTTCGCCGATACCTATGTGTATCTGCAAAACAACACGCCGTTCGCCTTCGATGTGCAAATCAATCGACCCAACGGTTTGGCTTTACCTACTCAGTATTGGAAAGGTGGGGCGGCGCGAGTCGAACCCGGTCAGCGCGCGAGGCTTTACCAGACCAACCGCGATAGCGGCGTCAAAAGCGGCAAATACTACGAGTTCCACTGCCAATTGCGCTCGCCCGATGGCTCGACATTCAGCCTCAACCAGCGCTTAAAGGGCACTGCGTTCTTTAGCGACCTGTGGCAGTCAGTCGATGGCGACCCGTGGTACAGCGACCGCAACACCCACAATCGCGGTTGGAACGCTGGCCCGAAGCAATTCAACATCAAATACCGCGCTTACTTCACTGGTGGCGCCGATGACATCGAGTACATCGTCCAGTACAAGTACCCCGTCGCCAACAGCAGCGACCGGATGCTGAACGTGTTGAGCTACAACACCTACATGCGGCCCACCACGCTGTTCATCAACGGGCAGTCGATTCGGCGCCAGAAGATGATGCCGGAGCTTACTGGTTCTGGCTACGACGTGATCTTGTTCAGCGAGATGTTCGACGACGACATCCGCAACCAGACCATCAACTCGCTGCGTGGCGAGTTTCCCTACCACACCAACGTCGTCGGGCGCGATAGCGGGGTTAATCAGGATGGCGGTGTGATTCTGTTCAGCCGCTGGCCCATCGCCACCCAGGACCAACGGACTTTCGGCGATGCCTGTTCCGGCTCTGATTGCATGGCCGATAAGGGCGTCATCTACGCGGCCATAAGTAAGGGCAACCAAACCTACCACGTCTTCGGTACCCACACTCAGGCCGATAAAGGCGCTGCCGACCGTGCTGCGCGCCGCCGCCAAATGCAAATCATGAAGGCGTTCATCGACTCGAAGAACATTCCTCGCACCCAGCCCGTGCTGATTGCTGGCGACCTCAACGTCGATATGACCCGCTCTCAGGCCGAGTACGTCGATATGTTGAACATCCTGCACGCGACCCATCCGGGGCGCACCCCCGGCATCAGCCTGTCGGCGACATGGGACCCCACCATCAACAAATGCGCCGATTCGGGCACACCAGAGTTCCTCGATTACGTGCTGTACTCGAACGACCATCTGCGCCCGACAGTGTCGCTCAACGAAGTTCGCCTTTTGCGCGCCGCCGAAGAGTGGAAAGCGCTGCCCACCGACAAAGCGCGTTGGGACTTGTCCGACCACTTCGCCGTCTTCGGCAATTTCACCATGCCGCGCCCTGTCATCCATTTGCCCGGCGTACCCGGCGTCGAGATACCCACTCTGCAACTCCCACCCGGAGTAAGAACCAATCCAGCAATCATCAAGAGGAAACAACCCTAATCAAATAGGGCCAAAGTTAGGGCGAAGAGATGGGCGGTGTGGCGGGGGCGGCGAAATGGGCTTCAACGATGGTCCATTCGCTCGCGTTTTCGGGGGTTTCGGTGATACGCTTGGGAATGATGAATAGGCGCCATGTCTTGTCGTTCGTGACCAGCACCCATACATGGCGTCCTTCTAGGCAGCGCACGACACAATCCCAACGCGCAGAAAAACCGTTCTCGTCGCCCCCAGTGCGAAACAGAAATCCTTCCGTTTGGAAGACGTAGCCCCAACGAATGACCCCTTCGGGCGCGATGCGTTTCCAACGCCTCATTAACCGCAGACGCAAGAATACAAGGCCATCGAGCGCGCACCACGCGAATATCAAGCCCATTATTCCGTGGACGAAGTAGCGTTGCCAAAGCGCAAACCACAGAAACAGCAGCGCCAGCAGAGAAAACATAGCTGTTGCTACTCCATTCAGACGGTTGAGCGAACGAGCGTAAAGCCGCTGGCCTTCGAGCCACTCGTCGCGTGAAAGGGAAAACATCATAGCGAGGTCAGAGGCTCGGTGTAGCCAATCACTAAGCGCCAATAAAACGTTCTCTTCAACATGAGGTTTCTCTTTCTTGCCCTCCCGGCGTGAAGCCAGCTAGCGCTCAGGGGCACAGGTGGTTGGTGGGTTGGTTTCGTCATTGATATTCACCATCATCTCGCATGGCAGGTGGTTCAGGAACTTGGCTATGTGCTGAACTCCCTCTCGGTCAGTGAGCATCTGCCCACAGTGTTTAAACCCGTCTCGCCACCCCCTTATTTGAATGGTGGCCCCGAAGATTTTCTGTCTTGGACTCTCGAATACACGAGCTGCGACTTCACGCCCGCCCAGTGCGTCGAGTGGCTGGAAGCCCGCTTACCACGCCCCGTCGAAGATGTGACGCAGTGGGAGCAATAAACGTAGGAGAGTAAATTGAATCAAAAGTTGAGACTGGTGTCAGTTTTTGGCGAGTAGTTAGCTAGAGCATTAGGAGTTGCGCAATTCGCTTGTTTTCGCACACTAATGGGTATGGACGAGCGTACAGAGTTGCTTCGCTTCAAGCTGGCTGCCAACCAACAACGCCTGTTTCGTCAGGAGTATCTCGCCGAACTCCCTGAGCGCCTCGGAACGTATCTGGAAGGGCGCCCTTTCGTCCATTCACCGCAACTCGATGACATCATCTCGTTGTTCTATATTTCGCCCGAAGGCATTTGGCGTAATACCGATGATGACGACGGTGAGCGCTTCTTCAGGCCCGAAGGCTATGAATATCGCGAACTCGGCTGGGTCGACCAACTGTTCGATGCCGTGTTTCTAGTCGGCTCCCAGCACGACCGCAAGATGGCGTATTTCTACCCCTTCGATGGCCCGCTCTATCAAGTCCCGTTCGGCTGGGTACGCCGCAACTTCGCCGACCTGTTCCGCTGCGAATCGCGCACACAAAACTCCGGCCTCCGCCTACGCTACTGCCCCGAACGCCTCGGCGTAGTCACCACCGACTTGAAAGTCGGCCTCATCATCGACAACTATTCCGGCTACCTCGAAGAAGACCCCAACTCCGACGAAATCGTCTACCAACTCGCGACATGGGGAATTTAGGAGGGCAGAAAAGGGCACTGCTGTAAAATCATGGTTCCAGAACAATCTCTTCATTCTAGTGAAAACGCCACGTCTGAGGGGCACGATATGACTGCTTTTACCGAGAGTGTTTTCAATGCGAAGTTTCAGGCGGTTATCGGGCAGGAAGAAAGGTTGCTGTTATCCGAGCAAGAGTTTCAGAAATTTGTGGAGGTTCTCGATAACCCACCCGTTCCTACTTCAGCACTAGTTGAGGCGCGGCGCAAGTTGCGCAAAATACGCGCAGAAAACTCCGAAGGCAACTGGTAATTCATCCCAGACCCGTAACCGCCTAAAACCATCCGCCAGTCGGGAATAATGGCCGATGAAACAACTGAATAAGCTTTCTGTGGTAAACATCGGCTCACTATCCCAATGACGCCATGAAACAACTGCTTTTCCCCGCGTTGTTAGCTCTCGCACTCGCTGGCTGTGCCCAAAATTCGGCTAAGATGGCACAAATTGATGTTCAACCTTCGCCCACCAATAAGCCCCCACTACTGCGTGTGGTTTCCCCCATTGCTGGGCGGCAAACGCTGCCGCTTCAAGCCAACGCCAAACTGCGCGCTTTGGCTTTGGCGCGACTGCCTCGCGGCGCGAAGAGCGAGTTCTTCGGCGTCTGCGAAGGGCGTTTTCAAGGTAACGTTGGCAGCAGGGAGAGTGAGTTCATCGTTCACCTCTATGCCGTCCCCTCGCATAAAACCAAAGCTGAGACGGGGCAAAATTTCTCCCTGATTCTCGATGTGTTCTGTCTCGATAACTTGAAAAGTTTGGCGACACTCCAACTCCTCAACCACATCGACTTGACGCCATTGCCTTCCCTCAATGGCAACTGGGCGCATGGCAGCGATTCAATCCGCACCGTCGATTTGGCGTGGATTGATGCCAAACAGCAAATCCCGCTGTTGAAGATGCAAATGTCCGGCACCACCATGAGCGGCGTTGCCGGATGCTTCGCTCTGGTCGCCTTCCCTGCTGGCTTACAGGCTCCCCCTGTCTCGCAAAGTTTCGACACCTACGATGGCCCGGCGGGTGGCATGGATGTCTCGTTCACGCGCGATAAAAAAGGCGCCTTCGTCGTGCGCGAACAATCTATCAGCTATGCTCAGGGAATCCCCGATGGCGTGGATGGCGAATACAACACCCCAAAGCAGCTCGGCACTCCTCAATTCTACGACTGGAACGGCAAAACCTTCGCCCCCCGCTCTCAGCCCCACTAGCAGTGTAGTCTTTACTCGTCTCATTGAAATAGATGTGGACTTGCTCGCATTCTCTCGATACTAACCACACATCAATGTAGAGGCTTAAAACTACCCGTGCATCATTTGCTTCAGTGAAGTAATATTGAACGGTACTTGTTATGGAATTTCAATCGTCGCGTACTATTTCTGCTTCTCCATCCAGTGTTTTTGCTGCGTTCGCAGATAGTGAACGTCTGGCTGTCTGGTGGGGGCCAGATGGCTTCACCAGCACCTTCGCTACTTACGAGTTTGAGCCAGACGGAAAATGGTCTTTCGTGATGCATGGCCCCGATGGCAAGGACTACAACAACGAGATCGTCATTAAGGAAATCGAGCCTTCCAGGAGAATCGTTATTCGTCATGTATCGCAACCGCACTATCTCCTCGAAATCACTTTCGAACCAACAGTCGATGGTGGAACTCTGGTCGGTTGGAATCAAGACTTTGAGAACCCCGAAACCGCGCGCCTCTTGAAGCACATTGTAGTTCCGGCCAACGAACAACTCCTCAACCGTCTCAATGCAGAAGTACTAAGCAAACAAAGCAACTAAAAAAGCGCTTGCTTACTTGCTCACCTTCCAGTCGATGGTGTGGGAGACGCGGCCCGCGAAGTAGAACTCGGTGGTGTAGGTGCCGATGGGCCAGTCGGTTTGGCGGCTGATGTTGCCCGCGAAGGTGCTGGTTTCGCCGTCCAACGTGAAGTCGTTCTCATACAGGATGTGGTTTTTGACGCCGCCCGCGTTTACCTGCGTCCACACGGCCTTCATCTTCACCCCTTTGCCGGGGCTGTTCAGGTAGCCGCTGGCGTAGATGGTGTGGTCGCCGGGTTTGAATGTGGTGCTGACGTGTTTGCCCGCCTCATCGGTGGAAAGGTTGACATCGGTGATGGTGGTGGCGTCGTGCATGGCCATGCGTTCGCAGCCCGCTAACAGTGGCGAAAGGGCGAACAGGGCGACTCCCCAGAAAACTTCGGTGCTGAGACGGTAAATGTTCATGAGGTATTAGGCGAGGCTGAGCCGGGTTTTGACACGCGAAATAGGAAATCTCCGCGTAGTTTTGCTCTCACCTATTACGAAAATATTACTCGACTACGATACTGGGGGCACACCCCCCATTCGAGTCCACCGAAGCGGCGCATTTGTGCCATTGCGCCGGATATTTCTTTGCTCATGAAACGATTTTCTTCTCTGCCATTCATCGTAGGATGCGGCCTGATTCAGTCCCATTCGGCCTTCGCCCAGGTGAATAACCCAACTATTGCCATCCTTCCGCCCGCCCCAACTGTCAGCGCTGTGCCCGCTCCCGTTTTCAGCGGCGAGTTCAACGTGCGAGCCTTTGGTGCCATCGGCGATGGCAAGACTCTCGATAGTCCCGCCATCAATCGCGCCATCGAAGCGGCGGCTGCGGCGGGTGGGGGAACGGTGCGACTGCCAACTGGCACTTATCTGTCGCTGTCGTTGCGTCTTAAAAGCAACATCCGTCTACACCTCGATCAAGGGGCCGTTTTGTTGGCAGCGCGGCGCACCGAAGAGTGGCGATACGACGCAGCGGAGGAAAGCCCATCCACCAAGTTTCAAGATTTCGGGCATAGCCACTGGCAGAATAGCCTCATCTGGGGCGATGGGCTGCAAAATGTCACCATCGACGGCGCGGGCGAAATCTATGGTCAGGGATTGGAGCGCCATGACAAACCGCGTGTCGAGGGCGAGGGCAACAAAGCCATCTCGCTCAAATTCTGCCGCAATGTCAACATCAGCGACATCACCATTCGCCACGGTGGTTGGTTCGGGATTCTGGCAACAGGCGTCGATAACCTCACCATCGACAACCTGAAAATCGACACCGACCGCGACGGCATGGACATCGACTGTTGCCGCAACGTGCGCATCTCGAATTGCAGCGTCAACTCGCCGGGAGATGATGGCATCTGCCTGAAAAGTTCGTATGGCTTGAACGAGGCGCGTGCTACCGAGAATGTCACCATCTCCAACTGTTTCGTCAGCGGCTATAACGAGGGCACCATGTTGGATGGCACCTACAAATGGAATGGGCGCAGTTCCCCGACCGGACGCATTAAGTTCGGAACCGAATCGAACGGCGGCTTCAAAAACATCACCGTCTCCAACTGCGTCTTCGATAAGTGCCGGGGCCTTGCGCTTGAAACCGTCGATGGCGGACTTTTGGAAGATGTCTCGATTAACAACATCACCATGCGCGACATCACCAACGCCCCGATATTTTTGCGTCTGGGCCGACGAATGCGCGGTCCCGAAGGAACTTCTGTCGGAGAACTGCGCCGCATCAACATCAGTAACGTGGTGATTTACAACGCCGATAGCGCCTCTTCAGTGTTGATAATGGGCGTCCCCGGCCATGCTATCGAGGATGTAGCTCTGAGTAATATTCAGATTTGGTTCAAGGGCGGCGGTACCAAAGAGCAAGCCGCCATCGTGCCGCCAGAGCGGGAAAACGATTATCCCGAACCAGATCGTTTTGGCAGAATGCCTTCTTACGGCTTCTTTATGCGCCACGTCAAAGGCATCACTCTGGAAAATATCCGCTTGCACACCCTGAAGAACGACGAGCGCCCTCCGTTTGTGCTGGATGATGTCGATGGTGCCGAGTTTTATCGAGTGAAAGCCGAGCATAAAGAGGGAAGACCGCTCTTCGCCATCAAAAACTCCTCCAATCTAACCATGCGTATGGTCGATGGAGTCGAGGATAAGCAACAGAAGGCTCTCTTCCAGGGCAATTTCTGATGTCCCGCTAAATGCCCAAAACCAAAAAGCGCCCCCTCATTCGAGGGGGCGCTTTTCGGTTGATTGTGGATTAGGACGTGCCGTTGGATTGTTTGGGCGGCGCGTCTTTGGGTTTGGCTGTCGCAAGGTTCCAACCGCCATGATGGACATAGCCCTGAGCGTCGCCATCGGGCGATGTGAGGCCCTGTTTGTCTTGCACGCGCAACCAGATTTGGTTCTGGCCGAGCAGGGGAGTTTTGCCCTGCAATGGTAAGGTCAGGCCAAAGCTTTTGCTGTCGATGATGGTGACTTTGGCTTTGGACAGGTCGAGGCGTACCTGGCTGTTCTCAAGGATGCCGGGGGCGCCAACGCGCCCGCCACCCAGCCAACTTCTTCCATCGTCAGAGCGCAAGTACAGACGACGGGTGCGAACTTCGTACAGGACTGTTGCGGTGTTCGTCCAGCCGCGCTGCTTGCCAGCGAGGAAAACGACGTTATCTATATCGCCGATGCCGTTTTCGTCCTTCACGAAAAAGCCGAAGTTCTGCGCCGGGGTGATGCCTCCGTTAAGCACTGAGTTGCCCGTCGTTGGCGTCAGCCTGGAAAGCGTTGGCGCCAAATTCTGGCCGCCGAATTGTTGCGTCACGGTGTAGAATCCAGAGCGCACAAAGCCCATCTCACCCGCGAGTGCTGCTGGGTCGGTGTTGCCTATCGCATCTTGAACACGGGCGAACATCGTGTTCTCACCGATAAGGCCATCGCGAATGGTGGCTGAGATGGTGAGGATGATGGCGTTGCCCGATACGGTAACGTTGACATCGCTACCCAGTACGCGGATTGCGCCGTTATCCAGAGTTGCCCCCGCAGTAGCGCCTGTTCCGATGGTAATCGGTGGTAGGAAGCTATCGCCCTGACGCAAATACAGCAAGCCATCGGTGGGCGAAGAGGCGCTCGGTACGTAGATGAGCGTGGCGCCTTCGCTCCAGGTCAGGCGCGTGTTAATCAGCAACCACATCTCTTTGATGTCGGTGGGGCCGTTGCCGTCGCTCACAGTGACGGTGAAAGTGCGCTTGTCGCCCACTTTATCAATGGCGCCCTGTGGCGCTACCGATTCCACCACGGGGGCGATATTGCCGACAGTGACCGGAGCGGAGGTGACGGAAGCCGAGATGCCCTTGGAGGAATCGGTAGCTGTCACCGTGACCGTAAAGGTGTCGCCATTATCACCGACGCCGGGTTTCGATAGGTCGAGCGTTTCTTTGTAGTTGTAATCCGCTGCCATGAGTTCGCCGTTTTTGCGCCACTCATAGCCGTATGTCAGCGTGTCGTCATCGGCGTCCGTGGCCGCGACATTCGCCTTCAGCACCGAGTCCGTGAGCGGAGTTGTGGGCGTGATTGTGACGCTGTCGATAACGGGAACGCTGTTGATGATAGTGACCTGAGGCGACTCGCTGGAAGTGCTGTCGGTGCCATCGGTGAGGGTGACGACTACCGAGATTTTGTCGTCCTTATCGCCGTTGCCTGCTTTGCTCAGGTCGAGTGTTTCGCCATTCTCTCCGGGGATAATGGCCTTCAGGTCGGAGTGGGCCTTGTAGTAATCGTAGCCCTTCTTGCTCAGGAAGGAATCGCCATCGGCATCTGTTGCGTCGATGATAACTGAAAGCGTGTCGTTGGTTTTGGGGGCACTGTTGGCGATGGTGACGCTATTAATCACTGGCGCGCTGTTGACGATAGTGACTTGCGGCGACTCGGTGGAAGTGGTTGTTGTGCCATCGTTGGCTGTGACAATCACCGATATTTTTTCGCCTTTATCGCCGTGGCCCAGCACGCTCAAATCGAGAGTGGGGCCGGTCTGGCCGGGGATGAGGACGCGCTTGTTATCGAAGCTCTGTTTCATCCACTCATACAATTTGGATACCTTGTCGCCGTCTTTGTCGCTGACGTCGCCTCCGGTGAAGCTGAGTGTGTCGTTGGTTTTGGGAGCGCTCTGGTCGATTGTGACATCGGACACAGAAGGAGCGCTGTTGACGACTGTGTCGGTATCGGTCGCCGAGTTGTTACCGGACGTTGGGTCGGTGGTGCCTGTGGGAGCTGTGACCGTGGCGGTGTTAACGAGGCTGCTGCCCGCTGTCGTGGCTACAGTTGCCTTCACTGTATAAGTGAAGGTAGCGCCGACTGGCAGATTAACGGTGTCGTTGATGCTGCCTGTGCCCGATGCGGCGCCTGTGCCGCCGCCCGTACCAGCACCCGTAAAGCTGACGCCTGAGAAGTCGCTGCCCAGAGTGTCTTTGACGATGGCACCCACGACAGCGGCGGGGCCAGCGTTGCTGACGGTGATGGTGTATTCGACTGAATCGCCGCGATGAACGCTGGTTACGCCATCGGTTTTGGTGATGGAGAGGTCGCTGGCGGGGGGTGGCGTTACAGACGCTAAAGCTGCTTCGGCATTGAGGAGGCCATAGCCTGTGTAGTAGTCGAAGCCCGGCGTGCTCATATCGCTGGCCGTGTTACGCATAGCGTTGTAAATCTGGTTCGGTGTCTGCCCCGGCTTGGCCTGTAACAATAGCGCGCCCACTGCGGCAGCGTGTGGCGCAGCAGCGCTGGTACCATAAAAGTTGGGGAAGGTTGTGCCGTCAGAGTCTGTGCTGAAGAAGGTCGTATCGACGCCATCGGGCGCGACAATGTCGGGTTTGTTGCGTGTGATGGCCGCCACGGAGTTTCCGTTGGCATCGCGCAAAATGGGGGTGCCGCCGCGCGAGGAGAATGATTCGGGTAGCGCCGGAGTTTGTCCGTAGCGCGGGGTTTGCCTGTAATCGGCGGCGCCCAATGTAAGTCCAAGCGAGGCGTTTGAGTTGCCAAATAGCGTACTCGAATTGGTGGCGAACTAGTCTATAGTGGTACCGGCGTCAAAATTGACGTATTTGATGCGCGGCGTCCCAGTGCCTGCATAGCGCATAATCAATATATTGGCAGTCAGATCAGCGCCCGTGCTGTTGGTGTAACCAAGCAATTCGACGGGATCGCCGCCCATATTACTGGCAGCGGCAGACGCCAGAATTGCCGTGCCTGTAGAGTTGAGAAGATACATGTCGAAGTCGTTGGTCGCTCCGCTACCAGCTGGCACCAACGACTTCCATTGATCGTCCCACTGGAAAGTAAGTCTCAGTGTGCGTCCCGCTGGAATTGTGACTTGTTGCATCGTATCGACTCCCGCGCCGGGGTCGAAGTCTTGAACATTGAAGGAGCCTGCTGTGCCTGCAATTGAGGTCACTGTTGTAGGGCTATAGCTGCTTTCGTAAGAGTTTGTCCCCTGATTACCAGCAGCCATGAAGTAGGGGACGCCCGCGTTCACGCATTGATTGACTGCCTGAGCGACGATTCCATCCATGAAGAATGGCGCGGTCAAATAAGACACGTCATCTGTGATGACGGTGCATCCGGCAGTGCGCAGTTTGCCGATATTGGCGGCCATCGTCGCCTGACCACCGAAGGCAGTTGCAAACGCTAACTTGGCACCCGGCGCTACATCATGCACGATTTGCATCATGGCGCGGCCTTCATCTTTACCTGAACTGGTGTATTCCGCGACGACCTGCACGTCCGCTGGCAAATCGCCGCTAGTCTGGTCGGCGGCATAAGAACCTACGCCGCCAAAATCGAAGGTATCGGAGAGGATGCCTACTTTTTGGCCTGTGCCATCGATGCTGCCAGCGGTGCGCGCGAGGTCGGCTCGCATAGCGCGGTCCCCCTGCGTTGTGACGGCGCCGACATTCGTGATTGCTCCGTAGTTGGGTGCGACATAAGACACGCCGGGAATCAGCGCAACATCGTCGATGAGGGCGAATGGTACAAGCGCATCAAAATGTTGCTTGTACTCGCCTGTGACGGTGACGCCGAGCTTTTCTAGCTGAGCGCGTGCTGTTGCAGTCGAACCTGTGACAGCGATTTCAGCCGCAACTCCCGTTGCGTTGGTTTGCAGGTTCTGGCTTCCAGCGACGCTTCCCACCGAAAAAGTGCGCCTCTGGGCTTTGGCCGCCGAAAAGCCGTTGTAAAGTGCGGTGATGGGCGAAGCAACCTTGCCATATAAGGGTTTGGTCTTCGCTAAAAGTGGGGTTTGAGCTTGCGCGTTTGTGACGCTGGTGGCGCTTCCAACAGCTATCAGAGCGGCGCAAACTGCCGAGGCTGAGCCGTGCCGAGCGCGCATGGCTCGTACATAGCGCGATAGAAATGAAGGCATGGGAATTGTGGAAATATAGGAGTAGGGCGACGAACGGCAGTCGTTGCACCACATTTTACTTGTACCGTAAGAAATCTGTGTTGAAAATTTTGCTACGTGAAAAGATAAGGGCGAGGAGTAAAAACAAAATGGCCCGCCCCCGAAAAGAGGAGCGGGCCATTGAGCGCCTATAATTTAGGAGCTTCCGTTTGAGGGAGTGGAAGGTGCGTCTTTGGGTTTGGCAGTTGCCAAATTCCATGTGCCTTTCAGCACGTAACCCTGTGCATCGCCATCGGGCGAGGTGAGGCCCTGTTTGTCCTGCACACGCAGCCAAACATTATTCTTCCCGGCCAGTGCGGCTTTGCCCTGCAATGGCAAGGTGAGTCCGAAGGCTTTGCCGTCGATGACGGTGACTTTGACTTTGGACAGGTCAACGCGCACCTGCGAGTTCTCGATGATGCCCGCTGCACCGACTCTTCCGCCGCCCAGCCAGCTCTGGCCGTTGTCGGAGCGCAGGTAGAGGCGGCGAGTGCGAACCTCGTAGAAGAAGGTGGCGGTGTTCGTCCAGCCACGCTGCTTGCCCGCGAGGAAGATGACGCTCTCCATGTCGCCGATGCCATTTTCGTCCTTCACGAAGAAGCCGAAGCTTTGCGCCGGAGTGATGCCCGCTGTGAGGATGGAGTTGTTTATTGTGGGCGTCAGTTTGGAAAGCGTCGGCGCGAAGTTCTGCCCGTCGCTGAACTGAGGTGTCACGGTGTATGGCCCGAAGCGCACATAACCCATATCGCCGACAAGGGCGGCTGGGTCGGTGGCGCCATCTTTATCGGTGACACGAGCGAACAGGGTGTTCTGCCCAACCAGTCCATCGCGGATGGTGAGCGGCATGTCGAGAATGATGCTCTTGCCATCCTGCGAGACGGTGATAACCACATCGGCGGCGGCGACGCGCACGGCGCCGTTATCCAGAACAGCCGAAGGAGAATCTAAGCCGACAGCCATCGGTGGCAAGAAGGCATCGCCCTGACGCAGATACAGCAAACCTTTGGTGGGCGACGAAGCGCTGGGTACGTAGATGAGCGTGGCGCCTTCACTCCAGTTGAGGCGCGTGTTGATGAGCAACCACATCTCCTTGATGTCGGTAGCTCCGTTGCCGTCGCTTACGCTCATTGTAAAGGTGCGCTTGCTGCCCACCTTGTCGCCGGCGTTCTGCGGGATTATCAAGTCAATGCTTGGCGCCACTGGCACGAACTCGAAGGCACCGATGTCATCGGCGCTGCCAACGGGACGAGCGATGCCGCGTTGGTCGGTGCCAAGGTCAGTCGCGCCCGCATTGCGAGCGATGCTGGTGCTAGTGATGGCGTAGGTAAGCGTCGAGCCACCATTGGCGTTCGGGCCTATTGGGTCGAGTCCCACATCGGTGATCGTACCAGTGGTGATGTTATGTCCGCCATCGGTGAGCGTGCCTGTGGTGTTGAGGTTTGTACTGTTGCCAGCAACCAGAGAGTTGCGTAGCACCACGGTCCCAAGGGTAGAAATACCTACGGCATTGCTCGCGATAGTGCAGGAATCAATCGTTGTTGTTCCCGCAGCATTGTACACGCCATACGAGAGCATCTGAGCGAAGGTGCTGTTGGTGATTGTCGTCGGGGCGCTGGTAGAAACGCCAGTGCTGCTGATTCCAAAGAAGCAGTTGGAAATGGTGGCACTGCCGGACACGACATTAACGGCGGTGTCGGCGTAAGCGAAGTTGATGTTGGATATTTGAAGCGAACCGCCAGTAACTTTCAGGATGTTAGTCGTCAGGTTACCGATGTTGTTCATATCCACCACGCCTGTCAGAAGGACGAACGTGTTCTCTGTCGTTGGCCCTGTGATAGTGATATTGGTGGTGACTGCGGGCAAATCGCCTGTCAGGAATAGCAGGCTGGGTGTGCCCGATACGAAGACGGCGGGGTCGAAACTGATGGTGCTGGAGTCCGCGTTGCTGTTGGCGAAGTTAATAGCTTCGCGCACCGATGTAAGCCCATCGAACTCTGTGCCAGTGTCAGAGGTGGTCGTCACAATCAATGACGGCGCTTCCTTGATGACGAGGGTGATGGCTTCCGTGTCGGTGCCGCCCTGTCCGTCCTCCACCATTACATTGATAACCGTGCCCGCCGCCGTGGTGAAAACTGTCGGGGTGCCAGAGATGAGTCCGCTGCTCGAAAGCGTCAGTCCCGCTGGCAATGCATCGCTGGTCGAGTAGGTAATTGGGTTGCTTTCAGCGTCGGTGGCGACGAGTTGAGCGCTGAAAGATTGCCCCTTCACACCGTTATAAGTGGCTGGGGTAAGCACCGGAGAGTCGTTGACGGCTGTGACCGTGATGGTTGCTGTGGCAGTGGAAGCGCCAAGTCCTGCATCCGTGGCCGAGGTGGAGGCTTGCACCTTGAACGAACCAATGCCGCTGAAGTTAAGCGCGGGCGTGAACTTGAGGCCCGCGTTGCCCTGCGCTACGGTAATGAAGGCGCCAGCGCTGATGGGGGTTACACCGTCGTTTTGGTACAGCGTACCGTTGGTGATTTCGGTGATTTTGAAGTGCGTGACTTCGCTACCGTTGGACGTGTTGGCGGTGATGACCAACCCCGAAGTTGTTTGCGTGTCCTCGGTCGTCGAGGCGTTGGTGACGCTGGGGACGAAGGCGGGCAGCAAGGTCAGGCCGCGAACGCGAGCATTAACCCCAATCTCATCGACACTTTCGGGTGTACCCGTTGCCAGATTAAGACCGTAGAGGAATGATGTGTTGGGATACGCGGCGCTGGTCAGAGTCATAAATCCCTGCGAGGAGCCGGGAGCGATGTCGAAGCCACTGATTGAAATGGCGTCGTTTATTCCTGTGAGACCAACCGTGTTGAGGGTGCCGTTGTTGGGTGGGTTCTGAATGACGAGCGATTTCGTGCCGAAGTCGAGGCCATACAGTGTGGTGGCATCGGCGCCGGGAACCGAGTTGGAATAGGCGACGGCTGTTTCGTTGGGATTAGTGCCTGCGTTGGTATCGCCGACCGCATAGTTAAGAGTTGCATCCGTCGTGACCAGCCCCGTCGCTACATTAATGCGCAGGTTCTGGTCGGCGTCGGAAACGACGCGCAACCGATCTGCTACCGGGTTGAAGTCGGTGCCGAACTCGGTGCCCGACAGCGAGGTGTAGGGAGCCGTCAAATCGGCGGGGTCTGCTGCCAACGTAGCTACCAGAGTTGCGGCGGCTGTGGCACGGTTGATGGTGTAGAGGCGACCCACTCCACCATTGTTGGTCAGCGCGTACAGCACTCCATTGGAAGGACGTAAATCAATCCCGACAATCGAGTCGCCCGCCGTCAGACCACTGACGGCTGTTGGCCCAGAGGTCAACGTGTCTGGCGTGTCGGTGTCGAAGGTAATGAGAGAGTTGCCGGTTGTAACGCCAACTGCGGGGATAGCCAGGGCAGGCTTAGCCGCCACAAGCGCCGCGCCCGCTAAGGCCACACGGCAAAGAGAAGACAGAATCGACATAGAAGGAGTTGCCCACTGGGGCTAATGCCACCTGCAATTATAACCTTTTGCTATCAAATCTGTGTTCTCTCCCGGCGATGTGGAATTTACCTCCTTTCCCTCATTGATATGAGTGTCGGGATTTGCCTTGGTTGTCTCGGTTTAGCCCTCGACAAAGCCGCTCCAGCCGCTCATGTATTTGACGAAGGTATCGCTCAAACCCTCGTCGCGCAGGTGCTGCGCGCTGACGGGTAGGGCGGGCGATTGGTAATTGGGGTCGCGCTCAACTCGTTCGGGGAAGTCGTGGCGCAAAATGCCCGCGCGGCCAATCATCGCGAAATCGCAGCCTTCCTCCAACACGCTCGCCGCCGTTTGCGCGTCCATTATTTTGCCCGCTGCTCCGAGGCGAACGCCGCCGCGCTCCAACTCGGTGAAGTAGCTCATCAATTTGCGGCCCTGATATTCTTCGTCCTCTGGCTCTTTGTTCACGTCCCACGCCGAGATTTCCAGATAGTCGATTTTGGCTTGACGCAGGACTTCGGCGGCCAAATCGCGAACTTCGCCGAAGACCAGACCAAAGCGTTCGGGCGAAAGCCGCAAACCGAGTTGGAAATCGGCGCCGCACTGCGCGCGAATGCCGTCGATGATTTCAAACAGCAGGCGCGCGCGGTTTTCGGCGCTGCCGCCGTAGCGGTCGGTGCGGCGATTGGTTTCGGATGACAGGAACTGCGTCAGGATGTAGCCATGCGCGCCGTGTACCTCGGCGCCATCGAAACCGGCCTTTTCCGCTCTAAGTGCGGCGCTGATGAAGTCGTCGCGCAACTGCTCGACCTCGCCCAATGTCAGGCCGCAAGAACCTGTTTCGGCATCATCCGAGGCGCCAACCGGATTGGGAACCTGTTCCTTGGGCGAGCGAATGCCCGCGTGGTGCAACTGAATTGAGGAAACCGAGCCGTAGGCTTTGATGCCAGCGGCCAAACGGCTCAGACCTTCCAAATGTTGGTCACCAAAAACTCCCAGTTGCCCCGCGAAGCCTTGTCCCACTGCCTGAACATGAGAGGCGGCGGTCATCGTGAGTGCAAAACCACCCTTGGCCCGCATCGTGAGCCAATGATACTCATCGTCCGATACCACCCCGTCCGGGTAGCTTTGCCGATTAGTCATCGGAGCCAAAAACAGGCGGTTCTTTAAAATTGGCCCACGGGCCAGCGACAGCGGTTCAAAAAGCTGTGAAGTTGACATATTGACAAGTGAAATTATGCTCGCTTCAAACACAGCCAGTCGGCACAACCGAGAGCGCCCCTGACATAAGGGTGAGTTTGTTCGCGCTCAGTATTTGGCTTGCATCGTCGCCTCACTCCAGCAGACACGCAACGGATGGCGACCCTGCAACTTCGTGAAATGGAAAACGATGGCCTGTTATGGAATACGTTCCATCCTCAGTCTCCATCAGATACGAAGATGCACCCTGAACGCAAAACGACCGGGCGCACTTCGACTCAATGCAAGAAGCGGAATTATTGGGGCTGAGCGGTTTGCGGTAGACACTGGGCAGGTATTGGTTTCATCCATCACGTGGCCCCTTTTTCTTTTAGTCGTCCTGCGGGGTAAAATAACGATAGAGGGAGCCAACAATTTTACCGTTATGTGCTTTTGTGTTGAGTTGACCTATCTGGGTGAAGCGCATCCACTTCACATGGCCGTCCATAAAAGCCCAGTTCGCACCGTCAAAATGGCGACCTGCAAACAGGCCCTGGTCCGATCCGGTTACTGATCCGCCAGTGCCACCCCAGGTTACAGGAGTACCGGCAGTGGACTTATCGCCAATCACTTGAAAGCAGTAGGGTTGATTGGCAGCGACGGCAATAGAGTCGCCGATGAAGACCGTTTCAGCAGGTGTCTCGATGTAGGCCGAATTGACCGGAGAACTACCATCGAATATACGCAGCGGGATGATTGTCTCATACATCATATTGAGTGCGTAACTTAACCTAAAGCCATTGAGCGTAGTGCATTGTCTGTCTCCACTGTCGTTCGGGCAAACGAACACTTGCGTACTTTTGAGGTAGGGTTGTAATAGCTCGGCATAGCTCCTCTCAGGCGCACTACCCCTATTTGGCACCACGAAGTCATCATAGTCAGAGGAATATTGCATCGTGCCCATGCCGATTTGCCTCAGATTCGATTGGCAGCTGGCACGGCGGGCATTATCCCTTGCTCGTGCAAAGGTGGGGAAAAGAATGGCTGCCAGTAAGGCTATAATGGCAATGACAACAAGCAATTCTATCAAAGTAAAAGCAGAGCGTTGCTTTCGCATGGGGCATTTATAAGAGCGGCTATCAATGAAGGAACAAGACATATGAACGAAAATTACCAAGTGGTGTAGCACCATTGTAACAGGTTTTGGTTAGGTGCCTTTTTAAATCAAGCCGTTATAAAGGCGGTCTCCTTCGAAAATGTGCTGTTGGGGCGGATATTAAAGTAGCTTTCTATTGAAACGCGAGTCCTTCGCCCATGATTGTGTCTTGATTGGGGGGTATGGAGCCTTCGCGGACTCAGGATGACGACGCTACTCTATCCACACTGAACCTTCAATTCATTTGACGACTGCTTTAGTTCGAGGCGAGGGGACATTTTTCGCTGGCACGGTTGCCTGGCCCTGTCAAAGAAGTGGGTCAGTGAGAGTAGGGCAACGTCGCTCAATCAGCTCTGGCAGGTGTTTTCGGTTTCGATTTCGAGGGCTTCGGCCTCGACCCACCACGGGGCGTCGATTTTTCCTGTGGTTACGTCGCTGACGAGGGCGCCGACCTGGTCGATGAGCTGTTCAGATAGCCAACTGATAATGGAGCCTAGTGGGATACCCACGAGTAGCGCACCCCACACCGCGATTGAAGATGAAGCTCCCAACCATACCAGCGTATAGTAGGTCGCGATGAGGGACAGAAAATAAGCTGGAAAAAGAAAGGGCAGCATAATCGGGAATTGCAGCGATCTCTTACCCGTTTAGCTGCGATTTTGGGGCCTATTCATCCGCACCCCAACTCTTCTTCCAACTTCTGCACCATCCTTCAAAGCGACTAAAAAGTGGGGGTAACCCTGTGCTTCCAGCGATAAAACTCGTTCCTGTTGGTAATTAAGATGCATTCTGATGAGTGTTTGCTGCATCCGTTCAGGTAAGCCCTGAATCGAACAGGTGTAGTGCAGGTGTGACAACAAGGCGAAATACATGTCCACGTTTGATATTGATGAGTTAGTTGATTTGGATAATCAGGTCACTGAAGTTAGCGGTTGGCGCGTCGAGCAGCCGCGCCCGGAGGAAGCCACCGTTAGCGCCACCGAAGAAGCGCTCGGCTTCCAATTCCCCCCGACGTTTCGCCACTTCATCGCCAATTCGCGTTATTACGCTGGGATCACGCAGGACGTGAACCGCCCGCTGGGGTTGGTTTGGTTCAACAGGCTATTTCATGGCGGCGGCGACTACTATTTGCCCGATTTTCTGATTCTGTTCATGGGCGGGCACGACGGCGCCTGCTACTGCTTCGATTCGCGTTTTCGTGATGAGAGTGGCGAATGCCCGGTTGTTTACTGGGATGCCGAGGAAATGGGCGAGCAGGATGTCGAGTCACTGCACTCCAAACACATGACCTTCGTGCAATTCCTCGAATCCATCGTTGATAACGAACTCAAGCGGTTGTAGTTCTGCCTTCTCAAAATGAAGCGGGGATTGGCTTTACAAAGCCAATCCCCGATTCTATAGGCCCTAACTTCTCAAGCTTGTTTCTCGCACGCTCTCTTCGTCACGCCGCGCTTTGGCTTCGGCCTCGACCCACCAGGGAGCCTCCATTTCTTGCTTGCTCAATCGCTCGCGTAGCGCCCCTGTTCGTTCGAAGACCTGTTGGAATACCCAACTGAGAATGTAGCCCAGCGGAAAAGACGCGACCAATGTCACTATCGCGACCAGAGGTTGAGTAACCCCCAGCGCCATCAGCGAATAATAAGTCAGTACCAGGGCCAACACATAGGAAGGAAATAGGAAGCCCAGCATTATTAATTCTCCAGAATTTGACTAAAAAACGCCTCCGTCGTCTGGAGCGTACTGGACGATTACCCGGCAAGTTTTGGGTCGGGCCGCTTTCGCAAAAAGCCATCGACCGACACTTCGGACAGCCAACAATCACGCTATAACTTCGGTGGAAATATGTGACAGATAGTTTGCATTATTTGTAGAAATTTAGCACGAAAATTTAACGGCTCCCCAACCAATTTTTCGAGCATTTTTCCTGAAAAATTTCACCGGAAAATAAAGCGCAACTCCCTGTCGTTCTCCTTGTTCATCTTTCCTCATTCAGCCATATTTTCGGCCAGAACTCGCGCGGCATCGAGAGGCGCAGTTCCAACTTTTCGTGGGCGCTCAAGGCGGGGAGTTGTGAAAACACGCTCTCATCCTCAAAGCCTAAACGGTAGAGGCCACGTGCCATGATTGAGTGGAATTCGGGCATCGGAGATAAACGCCACTCTTTGCCTTCTGGGTACCATTCTGTGTGAATAAGACATTCTCCATCTTCCACGTTTCCGGCCCAGATTACAACAAAAGTATTGGTCCGAGCATCAATATTCCATCCTACTCGCACCGTATCTAAATTTCCCACGTAGATCATCTGCTCATCATCTTCCTCATTCAACTCGAACGTTTCTAACTCAAAAGCCGCTGCAATTCGCCGAGCTTCCCGGTCGATTGGCTCGCTTAAAATCTCCAGCTTCCATACTTCAATTTCCTCCTGACTCAAACTCTGTATCCAATTCGCTTTTTCGCGCACAGTGGCTTCGATAGGGCAGCCAGAAAGCCAACAATTGTGACGAAAGAAGGGCCTCCATTTGTTGGCGAAGTCGCGGCAATCAGCATTTTGGTCAAGGTACCCAACATCTCCTGCCCACTCCCCACCCATGTCACATTCAATCATGCCTTCAGCATCGCCTTCTCCAACAAGGGAAAACTCATAATATGGGCCGTATACACTCTGTTTGACAATCAATAGTGCATCGGAGTCAATTCTGGCCCTCAGGCAGATACTGTTCCTGTCCTTAAACTCGAAGTCCCAAAAAACGCCCTGAAAATCTTCGGATGGTTTGAGGGGGTTATCTCCCCGCGTAGGAAAGCTTCTCAGCCCATCCGGCTTCCAAATCCGTACCCAACGCCGTGCCAGAGCTTCGGCTTCCTGCTCAGTCATAACAATCTCTTCACTCACCCGCAGCAGCGGTGCGCGGCTTGGATGGGGATGAGTTCGGCGCCTTCCTTCAGTTCGTTGCCCGCGTGGTCATGCTCGAAATCGTCCTCTAAATCATCGGTCAGCACGTAAATTTCCCATTCGTTACCGTCCGGGTCATGCGCCCACACCTTATCTTGTTTGGCGTAGCAGCAGGTTGTGTTGGTTTCATCGAAGGTCGCCAGTCCCGCCGCTTTGAGCCGCCGTTTGGTCGCCTCCAACTCCTCGGTGCCATCGACTTGAAAGCCCAGATGATCGAGGCTCCCCGCGCCCGCTTCTACCGGATTGGGATGTTGAGTGATGGCGAACTTCAGCGGCGGCTGACTCAGCAAAAAGTTGACGTATCCCGGTCGCGTCTTGTGCGGTTCCACCCCAAAAAACGCTCGATAAAACTCCACCGACCTCTCCAAATCGGCCACCCGCAGCGATAAATGCATCTTCGTCATAATCGTTTCAACCTCCCTCGTTTGTGGCCCTAGTATGCGCCAAAAGAAGCAATTTTAACCGCCGCTAACGGCTAGATGAAATGTTGTCGGGATATGGATTGCATACCTAATATGCGGCTCTTTTTGTCTCTTTGGTGGCTACTCCAGCGTCGTCATCCTGAGCCTGCGAAGGATCTATAATCCCATCTCTGATACGATTTCTGAGTTGCTACTATAGATCCTTCGCAGGCTCAGGATGACGACGCTGGAGTAGCCACTACTTTAAATAATGCCCGCCAACATCCAGCACAAATCGGCGTGTTCGGCTGTTAAAATTCATCAACCCTAATCCTCCAAATAACGTCAATCGACAGCCAAAAATCGTTTCTCCCATTTCCAGAAACACGCAGACGAACACCCCGAAGCGGCTCTCATTTTGCGGACTTGCCACCCTTAATGTCCGATTCTTTGCTCGTTTATATTTGGCGTGACGATACCGCATTCGCTCGTAAAGTAGCCTCCCTGTCGCCGCGCATCACCACCGTCACTCGCCAACAGCTCGATGAAGACCCCGAACTATTGGCCCGACTCGATGTGGTGTACGGACATTTGCAAAAGGGCGAACTCGACGGCGCGACCGGATTACGCTGGCTGCAAACCACCAGTGCCGGTGTCAATGGACTGATTACACCGCAACTCAAAGAGCGCGACTTGATTGTCACCACCACCAGCGGCATCCACGCCGAACCCATCACCGAGCAGATGTTCGGCATGGTGTTGGGCGTCACCCGCCAACTGTACGCATCGTGGGATGCGCAGCGCGAGCGCAAGTGGGGTATCGACGCCAATCCCCAGGGCGATTTCACCCTGTTGGCGGGCAAAACGCTGGGGCTACTGGGTGTGGGCGCCATCGGGAGCCACGCTGCCGTCATTGGTAAAGCGTTCGGCATGAAGGTCGTCGGCTTTCGCCGCAGCAAAGGCGAACATCCCCACATCGAAACCATGTACGGCGACGATGAACTCGCCGAGTTCCTGAGCCAGTGCGACGTAGTGATGAACTCGCTGCCCCTCACCGACGATACGCGCGGATTCATAGGCGATGCCGAATTTACCGTGCTTAAGCCCGGCGCCATCTTCGTCAACGCCGGACGCGGTGCCACCGTCAGCACCGACGCTCTGCTCCGCGCCCTCGAAGCCGGACAAGTCGGCGCTGCCTGTCTCGATGTCACCGACCCCGAACCGCTCCCCTTTGACCACCCGCTGTGGACGACCCCCAACGTCTACATCACCCCGCACACCGGAGGCGGACGCCCCGACTACACCGACCGGGCCGACGAAATCTTCCTCGCCAACCTGCGTTGTTTCCTCGATAACCAGCAATTGAAAAACGTAGTCGATAAAAACGCCGGATATTGAACCTATGCTGTTTGGGGACGAAACGAACACTGGGCGCGTAAACCATGCTTCCAATACCATCTCCCGAAGAATTAACACCCCGACAACAGGAAAAGCAACGCCAGTTAAGGGTGATGGAAGAGTTGCAATCTGAGGCTCAAGAACTCGACATGGGCTATTCAAAAGGTGCCTCTTCGGAATGCCCAAATCCTCCCTTAACGGTCTCACAAAACTCGTCAATTTTGCCGAAAAATTCGTAACTTCCTGTGAACTTATTTAAAGCCGGGGGCGTCCGAGAGGACAAACCATGAAAACGACTTTGATTACGGGCCTTTTGGCCCTTTCGGCAACGGGGTCCCTTCTCGCCGTTTCCGCCCATGCGCAAGGCGACAGGCGCGGCGGACGTGGTGATGGTCCCAGTGTTCAACGCGGCGATAACAGCAGCGCTCAGCGCGGTGGCGGTAGCTGGAATAATCCCCGCCCCAATGATGGACGCCCCAACAC
>SDZD01000041.1 GCA_004172935.1 bacterium
GGCGGCGCAGGCGAACGGCATGTTCGGCACCGGAGGCACCACTTTCCGCGGGGCCGGCGCAGACATTATCCGTGCCTATTTCCAGTATCTGGCGGCGCAAATGCGCGGCATCGTTGCCCAGCGACAGCAAAAACTCGTCGGCGGGGCGCCCCAGCAGTTCGAGCCAACGACCATAGCGCCCGGCGGCCTGTGTCCAGCTATCGAGCTGGGTTTCGAGTTGCGCCGCCCAGTAGGCAGGCGTCGAAATCGAGATGCGCGGGTCGCTGGTCGCTGCTTCCAGATTGGAGCGCGAACGCAAACTCGGTAGGCGCTTGGGTGGGCGCATCGCCAGCGAACGGGAAAGCGCGCTAATCGGCCGTTCGAGGGCACGAAGCGCCGCGATGATTTCAGTGGGCGAGTTGGCTTTTTGCGCCAGAACGCGCCTGACTTCGGCGAGTTCGACTTCGAAGGCTTTTTTGTCATCGGCCAGAGCGCGTTCCAGCAAATCGACGACATCCTTAAGGCCATGCAGCGCTTTCTCTTCGAATAGCGGCGCGCGGTAAAGCTCCTTCATCGACCGTGCTAGAGTCCACAGCGAGCCGAGCAGGTTGCCCGAATCGACGGTGGAAACGTAGCGCGGACGCAGCGGCTCGGTGGTGCCCGAATGATACCAGTTGAGCAGATGGCCCTCGTATTTTTCGAGTTCGGCGAGGGTTTTGAGTGTTTCGAGGTTGCGCGCCGCGACTTCATCAAGGCTGAGCCAACCGAAGTCGTGGGCGGCGACGGTGGCCAGCATCCACAGGCCGATATTGGTCGGGCTGGTGCGCTGCGCGATTTCAACGTTGAGCGCTTCCTGATAGTTGTCGGGTGGCAACCAGTTGGTTTGCGGCCCAACGAAGTCATCGAAGTAGCGCCATGTTTCGCGGGCGATGGGGCGCAGGTAATCCTCTTCGGTTGCCGAGGTTTCGCGGCGCAGTAGCGTTTTGCGCCCGCCCGCTAACCACCATGCCGCTAATGGCGCTCCAGCCCATACCAACAGGTAGGGTGCGGCGGGCACCAGAGCGGCGCCGCCTTGAAGCGCCAAAAATGCGGCTATTAAGCCCGCGATGGCCGAGCCAGTGGCCAAGCGTAGGATGAAGGCGGTTTGTTGGGTGCGGGCGCCACCATAAGTTGAGGCGGCGGTTTGCCATTCGAGCAACAGCTTGTGAGAAACCTTGGTGCGGAATAGCGAACGCGAGATGGCATCAAGGCATAGGCCGGAGCGATGCAGCATCAGCGAGGTCTCGACTAAGCCGCGCAGCAAGCCGCGCCGCACCTCGTGGTGCGAACGAATCAGGCTTTCTGGTTTGGTGGTCAGGCGGGTGAATATATTGATACCCGTTGGCCACAGCATCAGGCCCGCAACGCCAATGGAGGCGGCAGTGGCTGCGCTTCCGCCCGCGACCCAGCCGCCGAGCAACAGAGCAACGGAGGCCGGGGCCAGAAGAGAGCGGCGTAGGTTGTCGGCGATTTTCCAGCGGTTCAGTAGCGACAGCGGGTTGGAACTGCGCCCTTCGCGCGCTGGCACCGAGCCAAGTACCCAATCGGCGATTTGCCAATCGCCGCGAATCCAGCGATGGTCGCGTTTGGCCGAGGCCAGATAGTTGGGGGGGAATTTATCGAGCAACACGATGTCGCTCGCCACGCCGACACGTACATGGGCGCCTTCGATGAGGTCGTGCGACAGCAGAGTGGCATCGGGGAAGCGGTCGCCGAGGATGCGGTCGAACACTTCCAGATCATAGATGCCCTTGCCGTGATAGGAGCCTTCGCCGAAGGCATCCTGATAAACGTCCGAAATGACGTGCGTATAAGGGTCGCTGCCCGAAGCTGCCGAGAAGAGGCGCGAAAAGCGCGTCGCCATCGCCGAGGGCAGCACTGTGTCCACGCGCGGCTGAATGAGGCCGTAGCCGCGCTCGACTTTGTCGCCTTTGTAGTTGATTACCGGGCGGTTGAGCGGGTGGGCGAGGGTTTCGACCATGCGCCGTGCCGCGCCGAAGGGCAACTGTGTGTCGGCGTCGAGGGTGACGACGAAGCGAATGTCGTTCAGTTGCGAAGCATCGCCTTCGGCCTCGTGCATCTCGTCCGAGCAGCGGCCACTTTTGCCGAGCAGCACGCGGTTGAACTCTTCGAGCTTGCCGCGTTTGCGCTCCCATCCCATCCAACGCTCTTCTGTTTCGCTCCATTTGCGGTCGCGGATGAAGAGGTGGAATTGCTGGCCGTAGCGGTCGTTGAGGTATTTAATGCCCTCGACAGCCCGTTGTAAGCGCGGTGCGTCATCGGGTGTGGTCGGCACGCTGGCATCGACATAGTCGGCCAACAGGGCGAATTGGAAATTCGGGTCGGGGTCGGACAGGTAATGAAGCTCGATGGAGCGGCAAGCATCAGCGGCATCTTGAACCGAGCCGAGCAACATCGGGATAACGACGGCAGTTTTCCAGCGTTCGGGCAACCCATCGCGGAACTCCATTTTTGCCAACGAGCGCGGTGGCAACAGGCGTGTCGCGGCATAGTTGACGATTTGAATGGCGACTTCGCTGGAAGGCAACACCGACAGCACGCGCAGTGGCAACGGAAGTCCTGCACCGAGGAGACGGGCGAAGCGTGCCAGAATCGCCATCGCGGCGACTGTGCCCACAGCCGATCCACCAAAGTACCACAGGTTGGGGTTATTCCTGACCCAGCGGCGTATGCGCGATCCAAAAGTTTTGGAGTAGCCCAACTCTTGAGTGAATCCATCGCGCCCCTCGTCGATGAGATAGTAGCCGATGTGACCAGGCGGTTGATAAATGAGCGCCTCGTGTTCGCGTTCGCCGTGCGAGGCGGCGGCGCGGCGCATCCGCTCGATGTTGGAACTGGCGGCGTGCTCGACGGCGAGGCGTGCAACGCGCAGTTCGTCTGTTTTGGCACGGCGCGCGATTTTTTCGACCTGTCCGCGATAGCGGTCGCGAGTGGCGAAGTCCATCGAGCGATAAACACCTGCCGGGTCTTGCGCCAAAATCGCGTCTACCTGCGACAGTTGCTCGAAGCAGTCACGCCAGTCGAGGTTGGAGAGGAAACGCATCGTGGTGATGACGTTGCCCACCGAAACCGAGTCGGCGGCCTGACGGCGCTGTTCGCGTGAGGTGATTTCCGAAATCGGCGCGTCCAACTTGCGCTCCAGCCACGCCCGCACTGGCCCTAAAGCGGCCTCTTCATCGAAGAGATGCGAAACCAGACGGTCAGCGAAGTGCGATGCCAGTTTCGCTTGCTCTTTGGTGAGTTGGGCGAGCAGGGGAAGCAATTGGTCGGGTTCGCGGTAGGCAGCGCTCAACAAGCGGTTTGACCAGAAATCGGCGCGTTCGCGTTCGCGTTGGCGCACATCGGCCTGTGCCGTCAAGCGGCGCAGATTCTCGATGAGCGCCAGACGCAGCATAAGCGGCAACGCCCACAGTTCACCCGTCGAAAGCGTGGCGTTGGTCTGGTAGGCGTGGACGAAATCGACCATGTGTTCGCGGTCAATACGCGAATCGGTTGTGGCCACCAGTTCCGAGGCCAGTACATAAAGGCGTGGCACGCCTTTATAGGGGCCGCTTTGAATGACGGGCAATTCGCCGTAGAATTTGGGGGTCAGGTTGCGCTCAACGTCCTTGATTTGAGCCTGAACGATGTAGTTGTTGTCCAGCAACCATTCGGTCGAGAGGGAGACTGGTTGACCAAGTCGGGCCGCTTCACCCAGACCACGCGCCACGCTCGCAATGATTTTCTGGTTTTGGTGCAAGCGATTGAGCAGAAAGGCGTTGGCTGTTACCGAGCGTGGTGGGGTGGCTTCTTTGTGCTTTTCGCCCAGCGCGGCGCCAAATTCGCGTAGCGCGTCGGTGTTCAACACCTCGCGGCGTAGAGGCTCTTTGTTGGCTTCGAACTGTTGGGCCGTGGCGCGTTGCACGAAGATAACCGGTCCGCCTTCGCCTTCGCCTCGTAATTTTTCCATGGCGCCGCGCAAGTCGGCGGCAGAAGTGGCGCGCACGATGACGAGCGATTCGCCCGTGGAGAGAAACGCCTGATTTTCTTTGATGAGCGCTTCGGGTAGCGACTTATCGAGCGCATTGCCGACCAGATAGCCAGCGCCCGATCCGGCGACAGACAGCGCGCCCGTGAGAGCGGGCCTGATGGAACGGGGCACCGGGGCCACCTGCGACAGGGCGGCTCCAACCGCCGCGCCTACTGCGGTGGTGAGGGGCGTAATGCTGGAGGGGCGCGTGGCTTTGAAGACAGGCGTTGTATTTTTCGTATCGGTGCCCGCTTCGGAAGTTTTAGAAACGAGAACGGTCTGACGAAAACCGGCGTGTCGCACGCGCTCAAATGCTTCGCGCGCACTTTGCGCGTCGCCAAAAAACGCCAGAATCGAACTTTGTTGAAGCATATAAATTAGGAAAGAGGCGTCGCGGGGCTTTGACGCAATTCGCGTGTTCGGCCATAAACACGACGCCACAATGGGGACATTAGGGCAAAAGTGACTCCGCTTGTCGGCGCTTAACGAAATGTGCGTCAAAAATACGGGTTAGATGGCAAACTGCGCGGCAAATGCAAGCCGAACAAAAAACACCTGCATCCTGGGATGAATTGCTGGAACGATTGGGCGAGGTCGCCGATTTACGCGGCGCGGGCGCGCTCGCGCACTGGGATCAGGCCACTTTGCTGCCGTCGGGCGCGGCTCAGGGGCGCGGCCACATGCTGGGCACGCTCTCCAAATTGGCGCACGAAAAATTTATTGACGCGCGTTTAGGAGAGCTTTTGGATGAGTGTGCCGACTACGCCGCCGAAAAAGGCGCTGGCGGCGACGACTTTCCAACCCAATTGCTGGCAACGACGAAGCGTGATTACGAGCGCTCGACGCGCGTGCCCAGCGCATTCGAGGCGCGCTTCGCCGCCCATAGCGCGCAAATTTATTCGGTGTGGGAAGAGGCCAAAGGCGAATCGAATTTCGCGAAGGTTGCCCCCCTGCTGGAAAAGACCCTCGAACTTTCGCGCGAGTTGGCTGCATTTTTTCCGCACGAGCATATCGCCGACCCACTCATCGACATGAGCGACACGGGCGAAACCGTGAAATCAATCCGCGCCGTCTTCACGCCTCTGCGCGAACAATTAGTGCCCCTGGTGCGCGAAGTGACCGAGCGCCCCGCCGCTTCGAACGCGCCGTTGCGCGGCCATTTTTCGCTCGATTCGCAAAAAGCCTTCTCGGTTGAAGCGGTAAAAGCCATCGGCTACGATTGGACACGCGGACGCATGGACTTCTCGGCGCACCCTTTCATGACCAAATTTGCGCCCGACGATGTGCGAATCACCATTCGCGGCGACGAGGACGAGTTCGGTGAGCTGTTCTTCTCGGCATTGCACGAAGCCGGACACGCGCTGTACGAGCAAAATATTTCGGCGCGCTTCGGACGCACCCCGCTCGATTCGGGGACTTCCAGTGGTGTTCACGAATCGCAGTCGCGCCTGTGGGAAAACCTCGTCGGACGCTCGAATGCGTTCTGGAATTTCTGGTATCCACGCGCTCAAGCCGAGTTTCCTTCTTTGCGTGACTTTGAGCAGAGCGAGTTCGTGGCGGCTGTCAACTGCGTGCGCCGCTCGCTGATTCGTACTGAGTCGGATGAACTGACTTACAACCTGCATGTGTTGATTCGCTTCGACCTCGAATTGGACATGCTCGAAGGCAAACTGGCCGTTCGCGACTTGCCCGACGCCTGGAACGCGCGTTACGAGTCGGATTTGGGACTGACCCCGCCCGACGATGCGCGCGGTTGCTTGCAGGATGTCCACTGGTTTTCGGGAACCATTGGCGGCGCTTTCCAAGGCTATACGCTCGGCAACATTCTGGCGGCGCAATTGTACGAGAGCGCTCAAGGCGCGATTAGCGATCTCGAATCGCAGTTCAGTCGCGGCGAATATGACTCTCTGCGCGAATGGCTGACGCAAAATGTGCATCGTTACGGCGCTGGACTGCTTCCCGGCGAAATCGTCGAAAAAGCGACGGGGCGCGCATTGGAGTTGACGCCTTACATGAACTACCTGCGCGGCAAATTCGCGGGCTAAGGCAGCACATGGTCAAACAACAAAAGCGCGAACATATGTTCGCGCTTTTGTTGTTGTTATGGTATTCGGTTTATGGTTGGCCGACATAGGCTTCGTATTCGGCACGATTGATGGGCACGAGGGTACTGGAACGGCGCCATTTGACGTGGCCATCGCAGAACAGGACATCGGCTCCATCGAAGTGGATGATCGAGGGAATATCGGCGTTGCCGACACCGAAGCGTCCGTCGTTGAGAGTGTTACCTTCGTCGACGAGAAGGATTTTGGTTGCCACGCTGTCGATGACCGGAGTGTTAATGAAGTCCATTAACTGGTTCATGCTATAGGACAAGCGTTTTTTATCGCCATTGACATCGGAAGGGCAGATGTAAATTTGCGTACTTTTGATGTAGGGGAAAATTGCGCCATTTTGAACCAGGCTCGGATTGGTGTTGGTGACGACGACACCCGCAGGAACCCAATGCCCCAGAGGCGAAAAGGGGAGTTTGGTGAGTACCGCCGAGGGAGGTGCCGACCCAGGATAGGCTTCATCGTAATCTTGCGTATATTGCAAAAAGCCAAGGCCCAGTTGCTTCATGTTGCTCTGGCAAGAAGCACGGCGGGCGTTTTCGCGTGCCCTGGCAAAAACAGGGAAAAGGATCGAGGCGAGAATAGCGATGATGGCGATAACTACCAGCAACTCTATCAAAGTGAAAGCACGCTTCTGATATGAATTCAAAGACATGGTGGCTAAAAAAACCAACGAATAGCTTATATTAGGCGAACATAAATTGCTATTTCTTCACTGTTAAATTCAAATTTCGTATGAAACATGCAAGAACTAACGCTAAATCTCGCCATGTCAACCGCAATACGCAAATTTGAGGGATTTTCTATTTCACAGAGTCAATTCATCTTCTGACATATAACATATGAAGTTGAATTACCGCTTTATTGATGGCGTGGTGTTAAGCGCCCTTGTGGGGGTGGTTCCGCGAGATGGTCGTCAGATTTAATTTTCAGGACGCGAAACAGACTTTCGTTGTTATTAGAGAAGGGGATGGCGAGGCTTCGCTATCCTTTTTAGGTTCGATGACTTCCAATCTTCCCGCGAGCGAGCCGCCTTTCAATGGTTCGCCCGCTTCCGACTCGCCTCGACCTCGCCAAGTTTTAAAAGCGGGCGGCGGCGGCGCGTCACTTAACTTCCACGAAATCTGGTTGTACCGCGACTTGTTATGGGCGCTCTCTTCGCGCGAAATCAAGTTGCGCTACCGGCAAACCGCTCTGGGCGCGATATGGGTTATTATTCAGCCCATCATGTCGGCGGGCATCCTGTCGTTTGTGTTCAACGGCGTGGCCGGACTCAAAACCGGCGATGTGCCGCCCTTTTTGTTCACCTACGCGGGCACGCTCATCTGGACGGTGTTCAACACCACGCTTTCTAAGGCCTCCTCGGTGCTGGTCGGTAACGCCTCGCTTATTTCCAAGGTCTACTTCCCTCGCCTGTGTCTGCCGCTGTCGGTTGTGCCTCCGGTGTTGCTCGATTTGGGCGTTTCGCTCGTCATGCTGACGGCGCTGCTGATTAAGTTCGGCATCCTGCCCACCATCGCCGTGTTTTTGTGGCCGCTAGTGCTGCTCATCACGCTGATGATGGCGCTGGGAATCGCTCTGGTCGCGGCATCATTAATGGTGTCTTATCGCGACGTGCAGTACATCATCCCCGTCGCGCTCAACCTGTTGTTTTTCGCCTCGCCTGTGGCTTACGCCACCTCCGAAGTGGCGAAGAAGGTTCCCGCCTGGGCTGTGGGTATCTACAATCTCAATCCGCTCGTCGGGTTGCTCGAAGCCTCGCGTTTCTGCTTGATTGGGCAGGGAGAAGTGAACGCCGGAGCGCTCGCCTATTCGACGATTGGCGCAGTTATTGTTTTTGCCATTGGCATGAAGTGTTTTAAAGCGATGGAGAGGAAATTTGCCGACGTCATCTAACCTGGCGATTCAAGTGCGCGGACTGGGCAAAAAGTACATGGTGGCGCGCACCAAAGAAAAGCACACCACCCTCGCCGAAGCCGCACTGTCGAAGGCGAAAAACCCGTTCAAGAAAAACGAGCGCGATGAGTTCTGGGCGCTACGCGACCTCGACTTCGACGTTTTCAAAGGCGATGTGCTGGGCATCATCGGGCGCAACGGCGCGGGCAAAAGCACTTTGCTCAAGGTGATGAGCCAGATTACCGAACCCACGACGGGCGAAATTCGCCTGTGGGGCCGCGTCGGTTCATTACTCGAAGTCGGTACAGGATTCCACCCCGAACTGACGGGACGCGAGAACATCTTCCTCAACGGTGCCATTCTGGGCATGTCGAAGCGCGATATTCAATCGCAGTTCGACCAGATCGTGGCCTTTTCGGGCGTCGAGCAGTTCCTCGAAACCCCGGTTAAGCGCTATTCGAGCGGCATGTATGTGCGCCTCGCCTTCGCGGTGGCGGCCCACCTGAGTTCCGAAATTCTGGTCGTTGACGAAGTTCTGGCGGTGGGAGACGCCGAGTTCCAGCGCAAGTGCCTTGGCAAGATGCAGGACGTGGCGCAAACAGGTCGCACCGTGTTGTTCGTGTCGCACTCGATGCAAGCCGTGTCGCGCCTGTGTTCGCGTGCCATCGTGCTTAACAACGGTCAGGTCGATTATCAAGGCGGCGTCAAAGATGCTGTCGACCGCTACATCCGGCTCGGCTCGGCGCCCGATGACGAAACCTCGCTCAAGCGTCGCCACGGCAGCGGACACTATCGCTTCGACTGGGTGCGCCCCGCGATGCCAGTGTTCGCCACCGACGAAGCCAAAGAATTCAACTTCTCGATTACCAAGCACGGCGATAACCTGTCGCGCCTCATTTTGTGGGCCGACATCGTCAGCGAAAGCGAACAGATCATCGCTCACCTCGACTCGCGCCTCGATGGGGTCCATCCGCGCGACGCCGACAAGCTCACCGGAGCCTTCACCTTCTCGACGCCGTGGCTGAAGCCGGGGCGCTATCGTGTCGATGTCACCATTCGTTCCAATGGCCTCATCGACCATCTGGAAGGCGCTTGCTACTTCGAGATTTCGCCTGTTCTGCCTTATCGCCACACCGTCCAATTGTATGAGATCGGCAAACCGCTGGTGCTGGCCGATGGCACATGGCGAGTGGACGGGCAACCTAACGAATGAGCGCACGGAGCGACGGCAGGACGACGTTCTGCTACTGTCTGGTAGATCGAGGTGATGGTCGTTTCCTCGATATGGCCGCCGTGTCGCTCGCTTTCCTACGCGACGTTCACCCGTCCAACCCTATCGAAATCGTCGCCGACGAGGAAACGCTGGCCTATGCCAAAAAACGCAACCACCCGTTGCTACGCGAGGCCAGCGACTGGCGCGTTCAGGATTGCTCGGCGATGGCCCCGGTACAGGCCAGTCGCTTTCTGAAAATCAATTGCCGCCGCTTCGTGCGCGGCGATATGGTCTTTCTCGACGCCGATATTATCCCACTACGCCCGTTTGCCCCATCGCTGAACGAGGCCACCAAATTCTCCATCGCCCGCGACGCATGGTTCATCGAGCATCCATCACAGTGGCCCGCGCCGCCCGCGCGCTGGTTCGACGAGATGGGCTGGACGCGCCCCAAAACTTACTTCAACTCCGGTGTCATCTGGATGCGCGACGAAAGTTGGGTCGAGCAACTGGTGGAAGAGTGGGGCACCCGTTGGCGCGCCTTCTCGGAGCGCACTCAGTTGTATATTGACCAGCCTTCGCTGAACGCCTCGTTGGCCTCGCGCGAATCGGGAAGCGAACTCGAATTGCTCTCCACGCGCTGGAACGCCCCCATCACTGCCGTCCACGACACTCTCGCGGGCGCCGCCTGGCTGCACTTCCTTTCCGATAGCGCCAAAACCGTGCTACCCCTATGGACAGAGCGAATGCGCGACGGCAAACCCCTCTCGCCCGACGAGCGCAGCGCCTTCCGCCGCCATCCCTATCCGTGGCGCGAAGCCGGACGCCTACGCGCGCATCTGCAAACCCGCCAGTACGGTCAGGCCGCGAAAACAATCGCCCGCAAACTCACGCGCGGCAAGTAGAACTGAGGGAGAAAAATTACGATGAGTCTTTGGAGAGGAAAAAGCCAAGTCCTCCACCAATACAGCAGATGAATGTAAACATGATGAAGTTGACTGTATAAAAGCTGGTGGCCGCATTCCAAAATCCTTCTTCTTGAATTGCATTCGCAAAACCCAAAGTGGCAACAGGCAAAATGCAAAAACTCTGTGATGCTTCCCAACTGTTGAAAGTCCATACTTCCCAGATAGGGAGGCATCCACATAGAGTGATGGCAATCAATGCCCATTTAATAACTGATTCTGCTCTCTTGTTCATATATTTATGTTACGTGCTGACATGGCAAAGAGCGAAGACATAAAAACTTTAGGCCGCCCGTTAGAAGAGAAAAGAATAGGCACCACTGCCAAAAATTTAATCTCGATTTGATTAGGCGTTAAGGCAAATTAAAGCATTCCTGGTTATATGGGCACCTTAGCCATATTTTGTACGTCTAAAGTTCCAAAATCATAACGCAACGTTTGCTGGGGGAGTCGCTAATTCGAGTTATCGGAGATGCGGCTGAGAGGGCTGAGGGCCAACCCCAATTACCTGATCCAGTTCATGCTGGCGGAGGGAAGCAGGCGCCTGACGTGGCATTCGCTCGAATGTCGCGAAATGTCCCCTTTCACCTCGCGCATAATCCGGTAATCTTGCTTTTTGAGCATGGCAAACAATCCGTTTGGTCTTGACCATGCATTATATTACTCGTTCCCGGAGCGCTTTTACCCTCATAGAACTTTTGGTGGTTATCGCCATCATCGCTATTCTCGCGGCGATTTTGTTCCCCGTTTTTGCCGCCGCCCGCCAAAAAGCGCGCGATACATCGTGCCTGTCGAACATGAAACAAATCGGGCTATCCGTGCAACAGTACGTGCAGGACTACGATAGCATCTACCCCATCTACTACGCCTATAACTCGAATCCATCGGCTGGCACAGTCGGCCACAAAGGCGTCGAGGTGTTGCTACAACCCTATGCCAAAAGCACGCAGCTTTTCAAATGCCCCAACGATTTAGGCGGGCCGACTCCTGAAACCAGTGCCACTTACGGGTGCCCTTCCGAACCCACTAAGCGTAACTCCTACGCCGACTGCTACGGCTCGTCGTACAAATTCAGCAAGGCGACGTTCAGTGTCGTCGCCAACGAATCGAGCGAAAACAACGCGCTCCTCACGACTGCCGCATTGGTGAACGATGCCGAATTCGCCAAGCCCGCCGAAACCCGCCTGATGCGCGATGAAATGTTCCCCTGGTTCTCGCCACAGCGCGACCCAGGCGGCGTCCGTTATGGCTACGGCACAGACTATTATCGCCAGTGGCACCCCACAGGCGGCGCCATGCTGTACGCCGACGGCCACGCCAAATACCTCGCGTCCGACATGCAGTACGACCTAACCTGGAAAGACGCCGCCGCCACCAAACACTAATTGTTAGCCACTGAAAAAGGCGCTCCTACTTAGGAGCGCCTTTTTGCGCATGAGTTTTTGCGTATCTCAACAAGCAGAATACGCCGGATATGATGAGTCCACGCTAAACATGGGCCATAAATAGGCATATGAGTAAGATGTCACAGCTTTTCGTGTAACATGGCGGCTCCCGAAACTGTAGATAAAGTTCGAGATTAATCCCCGATGCAGAAAAGCCGACACCAGAACCAACGTTAATAATACCCCGTTACATCTTTATGGCCGAAAGTCGAACCAACGCCCCTTCCCGTCATATAACCAAGAATAATACCTATCGGAAGCGAGTAGAGCAAATACATCCCCGTCAACATATCATCAGGATAGAGGCGGAATGGGTCATCCTACATCACTATAAGCATTGTAAAACCTACAGAGCCAGAGATAGAACCAAAGAGAGATAAGTCGGCTCGTGACATAATCGTGAAGTATCTATGTCGAGTATATTGGGCGTTTCAGTGGTGGTAGATGGTTCTTGCCTTTTCCCTCATTCAACCAACTTTAAGAAATCGTGGGGATAGGCGGAGCTTCAAACTTCGCTTCTGGAGTGGCTTTTTATCTGAATTGATGATATACATCGTAATGCGATGCACATCGCATTCGGAGGGTTTCTATGCAACGCGAGCAATTGAAAGGCAACGTGCCAGTCCTTATCTTGGCTGTTTTAACTGATGGCGGGCTACATGGGTACGCCATCGCCAGAGAAATCGAGCGGCGCAGTGGCGGGATACTGGAGTGGAAGGAAGGTACGCTTTATCCCGCCCTTCACGCCCTAGAAAAAGACGGGTTTATTGTGGCGCAGTGGGAAAACAACGAGCGCGGCCCCTCGCGCAAGGTCTACACGCTCACTCCCGAAGGTCACAGCGATTTGAAGCGGCGTAGTGCGGTTTGGAGCCAGTTCTCGCGCGCCGTGAACGATGTACTCGGTTTTCCCCCGACGGAGGATGCTCATGTCAAAGGCTGACAATATTTTATTAGAGGCGTTTCTGGCCGAACTCGAATCGACACTGAGGGATATTCCAGTAGACCATCGCCGTGAAGTTCTGGATGAAACGCGAAGCCATCTTGAAGCGATGTTGGCCGCGCGGCGAAGTGACGGTTTCAGCGAAAATGAAGCGTGGCAGAGCGTTCGGTGGGGTTTCGGCGAACCCAAAGTCATTGGGGATGCTTTGGCGAAACAATGGCGCCAAGCGCCGCACTTCAGCGAGGCTCAAAACGCCGAGTCGGATCGGAGAACGCGGGCCATTAATTTCACTATTATTTTATGGCTCGCCGCTTTTGGATTTGCTCTGAATAATGTGCCACTTGGTGTGCTATCTCCCGGCGTCTTGAGCATTGCTATTATTGGCGTAATTCCTTTTCTAGCTGCCTTCCAGACGTGGTGCCTGTACAAAGGACACGTAGCCATTACTCCTTCCAAAATTAAGGCGTTCGCGCTTTCCTGTGTGGTGCTATTTTCGCTTGGAATCAAACTGCAATGCGAGGGCACATCACAGGCGGCGCTTGTCAATCAACTTGGCGACGTATGCTTTGGCAGCATCGTGTTTATGGCCTGTTCCCTCATGCTTGCTTGGGAGGGGCGCGAAGCAAAAAAGAAACGAATTTGAGGCACTGCCCGTTTTCGAGTGGGCGAGGTCGAGGAGTGGGAAGTTGGGCAAACTGCCGACCATGAAGCGGATTTTTCTCCCCTTGTCGCTGGTTCTGCTGCTACTTGCGGGATGTTTTAGTTCGGGGGGGCGCAAGGCATACCTCGAAGGTCAACTGCCCCACTTGGTTACACAGGATTTACGGAAGAAGGCCGCGATGAATAGCACCCTTGTCGTGTGCCAATCGGTTGAGCTGGTGCTTGATGCACCGGGGCACTATGCGGGGAAGGCCGTGTTCGAGGATGGCACGCAAAAGAAAATCACGGTCGATGACGACGGCGGCGAGAATTTCCGCTTCAAAGTAGCGCCTTAAGCGCTTCCTTTATCAGTGTGTTCCAACCGGTAGGCATTCTTTATGACCGTGCCATGTTGGGCAACCAGCCAGCTGCTTATAGGGCTGCGGTTGCCCACTAGGGGGGGACTCTGTTCTAGCGCGAGATAACGTTCACGCTGATGGGATAACGCTGTTTCAACTCGTCGTTGATAAAAATCTCGACCCAGATTTTGCCTTCGTGTTCCAGAGGCAAGCCTGCGAAGGTTTGAATCGCCATGAAACTGGCGTCCAAATCGGCGAGTTGGAAGGGGATGCTTTCGCTTTGCACCAGAACTTTGTCGTTGTCATCCAGAAAACGGGTTTGCTGTGTCCAGTCACCTTCGCCGCGAATCCATTTGTTCATCACGCACAGCGCGCGATGCTGTGTTGGGAATTGCGACACGGAAATTTGCTCGAACAGACCCAGCAAAAGCCATTTGCCGTTATCTTCGCGGCGGACCTCGTCACATAGAATCGAAAACTGCAAATCGGGTTCAATCATCAGTCAGAGTTTGAGCGCTGGGAGTTACCCATCGCAGAACACCCTCTTCACAAGCATTACCAATTCAATGCCTGAACGACTCCCGTATCAGAGTTGTCAACCATTAGAGGAACGATACGCTCCGCATTTGTGCGCATATTTTTCAGGAGTAGCGTCATGGAAGCATCCTCCGGCATGGTGTAGGCCAGCCATTCGCCGCGAAGCACTGGGTGGAGCAAAGTAAGAGTGCCACCTACCGGCGCCTCGACAAAAATGGATGCCACGAAACCTTTGTCGGCCAGCTTCCCCCGGTAAATTTTGTTGCGTGTCCCCTCAATCAAAAACAACTCGTTCTCTGATCCCCAGAACAATACCTCCACCGATTTCCTCGTTGCGCGTTCGGTTGCGGACGGAAGATAATTGGGAATGGTAACGGCAATGTCTTTTTCTAAATCCTTGCCCATAAGGACATTGGGCCACACCTCGTTTTGTATCAGATTGGTCTGCGTGTAGGCCAGCATTGTGCCATCGGGCGACCAGAGTGGTTGCGACTCGGAAAATTCTTTGTTTGGCCCTGTCAGCTCTTTGATAAATGTCGCTCTGGGGATGATGCCGAACTCGTCATAAAACCGACTGTAATCGTTGTCGGCGATGGTCTTCATGAACTTCTCTTCTGTATAACCTGGGTCATTAACATTGGACTCAAGGGTTTTTAACAGCCACAGGTGACTATTTGGCGAGGCCATCGAAGAGGGCGCATCGCGAACTTGCATGACAAATTGCCTCGCGTCAGGGGAAAAAGCGACGGATTCGGTTGCTTCTACGGGGGCTGCGAAGGGCAATTGCACCTTTTTCGGCGGTACACCATCCTCTACTTCTAAAAATCGTTGCTCTTTCGACGTGCTATCGTTGCGCATTACGATTTTTTCTCCGAATCTCAAATTGATTCGCTTTCTTTCCTTCAGTCTTTGAGCGGCAAGGTCTTCGCTGAAGTTCATGCCACGCGCGAATATACGTGTCCATCCGGGCTGGTCATAGAGGGCATAGGTTTTTCGGGATGTGTCCCAAAACATCTGAAAGTTCTGTGCCTCGCGAGGAATAAGACCGGCGGGTTGAATGCGCCCCTCGCAATCACCCACCCACACTTGCCCTGCACGAATGAAGCAGAACACTTTATGCTTTGGACCCCATTGGGGTGAATGGGCGCCAGAGACCAGAGGCACTGGAAGCGGATTGGGGTGCTTAATATCAATGGAGAAAATGCCGGAGTAAGACTCGGTTTCTATCTCACAGAGTATTTCTTCGCCCGTGAGACGAGGAATCGAATAGCGTTTTTCTAAGTCGGTGGCTGTGGGAAGCAAAGTTTCGGGTTGAGCAAACGCTGGATGGTAGCCACAAGAGATGGTAATTAGTAGGGCGGGAAAGAGGCGAGACATACTGCCGCGTATCATTGTCATGGGCTTAGGAAGAGGACCGCTCAGTTTGATTGTGAACGCTAATACATGCCCACCATTATTCGAATGCAAAACGCGCGAGTGAATCCGATTCACTCGCGCGTTTTAGTCAGTAGGTCGCTCTATTTGGTGTTAGTGGCTGTTTCCAATGTCACCGGGCCAAGTAAGCCAGAGGGCTGCAAGGTCGAGTTTGAGTTCCAAGGGTTGTAGGTCGTCCATGTTTGGCGCTGCGCTTCGGGCTTGCCCGATTCCTCGATGAGCTTGTTCACCCACAGGTTCGCCACCGTGATTTCAAGTTGGTTGCCCGTTGGTTTGAGTACGCCCGTTGGAATCGTGGCGCGCCACGGGTCGCACCATACAACGCCCAAACCGGTGCCGTTCAGCTTCACCGAGGCGATGTTTTTCACCGTGCCCAACGATATTGCGGTGGGTTGCTTGCCCGCTGGAACATCGAATGTGGTGGTGTAGGTGGCTTTGCCCGAATAATATTTGATGCCCGGTTCGCTTCGCTTGCTCCAATCGTCCAACTTCTCGAAAGTGATGTTGGCTGGTCCGCCCCATTTGCTATCGAACGAGACGTTCCAGGGCCGCGACAGCGTTTGTGCTGTCTGGTAGGTCGGGAAGTTGGACACGTTGCGAATACGGGGTGTGCCCTTCTTGCGGAACATCACGAAGCCGCTTTCGCTGGGAGCCAGGTTCAGCGGAATCGAGGTCAAGCCTTTGCTGGTGGTGTAGTCGGGCAGGTCGCGTATGGTTCCAGTCGTCGCATCCCACCACTCCGGTTGGAAACCAGTGGTACGGAAGGTGGCTGTCGTCTGGATTGGGTTCTCTTTCGAGTTAGCGACGAAATAGAGCTGGCCTTCGCGGGTGTTGCGGTGGATGAAGCGCATCGGTGCCGTCGCCGAGAAGTCGGGCGCGACTCCCGCGCTTTGAAGCACGTTGGCCGTTAGCGAGTAGTCGGGATAGATGGGGGTGGTCGTAATATCAAGTCCCCACGGCCCCATCGCGACCTGACCTAACTCCTTCGCGGCGTCCCACGGTCCCGCCGCCGTTGTGGAGGCGCTCCACTCCTTGCCCGTTTTAAGCGTTTGCTTTGTGCCATCGGCGTAACTGACATCGAGCGAACCTATCAGGCCCGCCGGGTTGGGGCTGTCGGTATCGTTGGTTCCTGTCACGGTGATGGCGTTTTCGCCGGGTTTGAGCCACTGTGCGATGTCTAATGTCGTTTGCAGGTGGAAGTTATCGCCGCTGCCCGCCGAATGACCATTGATGAACAGCTCGAAACTGTTGTCCGCCGTCATGGTGGCAATGGCGGTTTTGATGGCGCTCTTCTGGTCGATGTTGAGTGTGGTTTTGAAGTAGCGTTTACCAGCGGGCGCCGAATTGTTGGCACCTGCGTTTTCCCAAATCCATATCGCGTCTTTGAGCGCGGTGCTCTTATCGACGCTGGTCAAAAAGACTTTGCCCTTGCCCACTTTGCGCGATGCAGCATAAGGCGCTTTGCCCCACAGCTCCGTCGCAAGGGCCTTCACCTGAGCATCGCTATTGGGGTAGTTGCTCAGGCTCGGCGAGTTGACGGGCGGCATACCCATGATGGTGGCGCCCGCTTTGACGAGCGAGCTGATTTTGCTCAGCAACTCCGGCGTCATGGTATCGACCGAAGGTAGCACCAACACGCGGTAAGTCGTGCCATCGGGCAGCACGATGTTGCCGTTTTTGACGCTGGCGCGCGCAATCAGCGTTTTCGGCGAACAGCCGTCGAAAGAGTAGCCTTTATGGTCACCCGAAGACAGCGCCGAAAGCGGAGGGGTGAAAATTTGCGGGGCGCCTTCGGGGGTGAGGTACAAAATGTCGGAAACGGGCAGCCCCTGACGCAGCAATTGGCCGGTGCGCGCCATGTACTTATGGAACGCGGGCACCATGTCCCACCACGTCTGCGTGTGTTCCCAGTGAACGCCATACGGCCCCATCGTCATGCCGGGGAACTTGCCTAACTGCGGCTGATGTTGATAGCGGTGGATGACGAATTTATTGATGCCGTTGCAAAGCGCCCAGTCGAGTTGATTTTTCATCGAGCCGGGGTGCTGCAACCAGCCATCGCCGCCATCGGAGGTAAACGCTTCGGCGCCTATCACCGGGCGTCCATTGGTGTGCCCGATGGAAACCGCCTCGTAGCAGCTGTAGTCCGAATCTAAACCGTGTCCTCTCGACCAGAACTCGCCCATCGGCAAATCGGCGGTCGAACCCAAATCCAGGTCTGCCGAAGGGTTCATGTCGTAAGGCTCCACCGAGAAGTTCAGCCCATGTTTATGGGCGTACTCCTTCATGTACATGCCGTGATTCTCGACGATGAGTTCGGAGGCTGTCTGGCGCAAATCCCACAAAAAGCGCTCCGAGCGCTGCGTGTTATCGACGACATAGCCGAGCATCGCTGGCAGAAGCGGCAACGGATCGTAGCCGCGTCGTTTGATGAACTCTTTGCGGTAATTCTCCGACCAGTTTTGGGCGCTCATTTCCCAGCTATCGAAATGCAGCATCGTTAACCCGGCATCGCCCTGACGGTAGTTCGGCCCCAGTTGCTTAAATAGCACATCGGCATAAGACGCCATGTGGTTGTCGAGTCCCCTGCGGTCGAATTTGTCGCTTTCAAAGCCCAATCCCGGAATGGGAGCGGGTCGGGTTGTGTTGCCTGCTGCCGTGCGTCCAAACCGCATAATCGTCCAGTTGCCAGCGGGCACGTCCCACTTCAAGCGGCCCTCTTTATCCAACTTGCCCGTCAGATCGATCATTTTGGCCGTCGAGAGCGTCTGCTCGGCGGGCACCGAATCGTACTGCGCCGACATCGGAAGACGAGGGGGGACATTGGGCGCTGACGAGTAGGGCGCGCGATAATAGTCCGCTTTCTGTTCGACATTACTGATGCGGGCGTTGCCCGTTGGCGTTGGGAAGGCTATGACGACCTCATCCCGATAATAGTCCAGCCACTGAGTGCGCATTTCCGGCGACAGCGTGCCTTCACCGAAGTAAGGCGCGCGCGGCTTGGGGCGCTCTAACACGGCGTCGAAACTAGTGGGGCCAGAGACCGATGTTGTGCTGCCAACCAGATTCTGCATCGACAGTTCGGGAGTTACCCAGGGGCCGCCGCTACCGTTCCAGCCGGGGCCGGAGCCGAGCGCGATCTGGATGCCCAGTCGCTTGGCTTCGCTCACGGCGTATACAAACAGCTGCTGCCACTCTGGCCCCATATATTGCACTGGCCCGCGCGGTACGCCGATATTGACTTCCAGATAAATGGCGCCACCGATGCCCGCCTTCTTCATCTCCTCCAAATCGTTGTGGATGCCCTCTTTACTGAGGTTGCCATCCATGAAGTACCAATAAACCCACGGACGAGCGGTATCAGGCGGCGAAACGAAGTCGGCGCTCAGCGACCGAGCGGGCGTCGTCTGGGCCAATAGTGGTGCGCCATTGGTCGCCAGCAGAGCGGCGCCCAGGCAAAAACGCGAAAACGATGTAGTGGAAAAACGAGAATGAAGTGCCATAACGTTATGGATTAGAGTGTTGACTATGTCGTTAGATGTGGGAGATTTGGAGGGGTTTGCAGCAATGCAGCAAGTGTGGCAGACGACCGCAACAGGAGGCCGATAATTCATCGGCCCCCTGTCGGGTTTGGAGAACGCTTTCTCTTATGCAAGACGTATTGTTTATGCGGTGGGGTTAAAGGTGGGGTTGTTCTGTGAGGTCGTCAGTGGTGTATAAGCCGAATAGATGCTGGCGCTCTGGCGAGTCGTCAGGCCTTTGTACGACTTGACGTGACCATCGGCGAACAGGATGTTGTGGCTTTCGAGGTGGCGCTGTGCCGACCCGGTTCGGAACGAGGCCAGAGCCGAGCCACAACTTGTCGTCCCGCCGCAACCTGTCTCCCAGCTATCGGCATAATCGCCGACGCCATCGCCCGCCATCACCGTTAAGGAGACCTGACCGATGGCTGCAATCGACATCCCCCGGTTTCTGCCGGTAGTGGGGTCCCAGCCCATTAACAGATTATAGAAGTAGTCGCTATAGCCGGGAGTGGCCGAAGTCGGTAGTTGAGCCGCCGTCGTTTCACTGGGACACTGGTAAATCTGGTGGCTCTTCATGTAGGGCTGAATCGCGATCCACGTTCCACCATAGCCATCTCCCCCCGTCGTATCGGCTACTCCGTTGTTGCGCAGCAACGGGAACTTTTCATCGTAGTCCTGTGTGTACTGCGCGACTCCCAGGCCAATTTGCTTCAAATTACTTTGGCAGGAAGCGCGGCGCGCATTCTCGCGGGCGCGGGCAAAAACCGGAAACAGAATCGCTGCCAGAATCGCGATAATAGCGATGACAACCAGCAATTCTATTAATGTGAACGCAGATTTGCGTCGGAAGAAGGTAGGTTTAAATGAGGCCACATTCCCAATATACCCCTTAGGGCCGCAAAAAAAACGATGATTTGTCGCCACTTTTCGCCTTTTAGTCGGGTAACCCACAAGTCCGTGCCCCTCGGATAACTCACGGGCAACTTTCATCAATCAGCGGGGCTTGCTTGACCCAGCGACCTCAACTCGGCCAATGACATTTGGCGGCTGAGAGAAGGTTGACACTGTTGCGACCTGTAAGGGTAACCCCTCTCATGTGGTGGCGAGTTCTTTGTATTGCATGGCCGCAGGTGTAGGCCTATAAACCTCCGTGCCCACCTTTAGGCTTTAAAATTTAGCATGTCGTATCGAAATAGATGTATCGTGAGTTGTGCCCTTCTTTCCGGCTTGCTTCTGGCCGCTTCTGGGACTGCGCACGCAACTACTTATTATTGGGTAGGGGCGGATGGTAGTTCATGGAACAACGCTGCCAACTGGTCGCCGAGCGCGATACCCGGTGAAAAGGATAGTGTTGTCATCCCTGGTAAGAAGAAAGTGGCGGTTTCCGTCGCTGTGGCCGTTGCCAATTTGAGCGTTGGGGCCGGGGCCGAAGTCAAAAATGGCGGCAAAATAAAAGTTAGCGGCCGTACCAATTCGACGGGCCTATTCACTGGCGCGGGCACGCTCGATGTTCCCAAGGGGGCAGTCGCCACTTTCAACGTCAACAAGTCGAGCGTGTTGGCCGCGACCAGCGGCACCACTGCTCCGGCTGTCGTGTTCGCTCCCATCACCAACAAGGGCCGCATCGTTACCAACGTGGCTCAGGGCTGCCGAGTCGATTTCGCCGCTATCCAAAACTCTGGCTCTACTCAAATCATCTCCGACGGTACCGTAACTTTCAAGGACATCAAAAACACCCAACAAATTGATGTAAAAGCATCGGGTACCGTCACTCTGGCCAAAATTGATAACGCCAGTGGTGGCTCGATTTCTATCGCTTCGACACTCCCTGCTACGCCACTGGTAGGAACAAGGTCAACGCGCAGTGGTAAGGACGACGGTGGCAACGGCGATGATGGAAACGACGATAATGACGACCCTTCAGTCGTTCATCTCGACGACTTGACTAATCATAAGGGCGGCAAAGTAAAGCTGTCGGGTGTCAAAGGTGGCCGTTTGTTCAATGGTAAATCCATCGACAACGAGGGCGATATGGAAATCAGTGGCGCTCAGACGCTGCTCGATGGTGATGTCCTCAATTCAGCGGGCGGCACTCTCACCTTCGGCGACGATGCCACTGTTTTTCCTTCGGGTGGCAAGGCTCCCAAACTCAGGAACTCCGGGAAAATTGTTAAAGTGGCTGGCAGCGATGCCACGCTGAAAGTCGAATGGACCAACACCGGGCAGGTTGTGGTTGAAGAAGGCACTCTGCACGTGCGCCTTGCTAATAAGAAAGGCGCTACCCAGACCAGCGGCACCACCACGCTCGAAGGTGGCGTGCTTTCGATAGAAGACGACACCTCTGCCACGTCCAAAGGTGTTTTTGAAGTAGCGGGTGGCGTTGTGGATGGCATCGGCACCATCGAAGGCAACGTCATCAATTCGGCTGGAAGTTTCAGACCGGGACATTCGCCCGGCACCATCACCATCAACGGCAATTTCACCCAGACATCGGGTGGCGTGTTGGACATGGAATTGGGCGGCTCTGCACCGGGAACAGGTTACGACCAGATTCTCGTTAAGGGTACCGCGTACCTCGCCGGAACTCTTAACCTCATTCGCTGGAATAATTATGTGCCTCGTGATGGCGATGTCTATACGCTGTTCACCTACTACTCCAAAGTCGGCAACTTCACTAAGTTCGTCGATACCACGCCCACTTCCGGCATTGGTTACGACACCACACTAACCCCCACCGATTATGAGGTCAGTTGTTACTCTACTGCCCCCACCGATACGGTGCCCCCAGCAGTTGCGATTACTTCGCCTGTTAACGGACGCGGCGCGCCCTCATTCACATCGGCCACTGGCACTGCCAGCGATAACTTTGGTGTCGCCAGCGTAACGGGACGCCTGTATCGTTATGCCAACACAGTGACGGGTGTTCCTGCCGGCTACTGGAACGGCGGCACTTCATGGACTGCCACCGCAACCGCCGATAACGAAGAACTCGCCAGAGGCACAACCGCTTGGACATTCGCTTTCCCAACTCTGCCCGCAGGACGCTACTCGCTGCGTACCACCGCTAAAGACGCGGCGGGTAACAGCTCTTTCAGCCCCACGATTTCGTTCTGGGTTGACCCCAACGCCCCTTCGGTTCTCACTGTCGATACCCCCGCAAGTGGTTCAACTGTTTCAGCCCTCTTTTCACTGGGCGGAGCCGTCAGCGATGCCGCTGATGGCAGCGGTATTATGAGCGTGCAAGGCCAGTTGCGTCGCCTCGCCGATGGCTTGTACTGGAATGGTTCCAGTTGGTCGGCGAACGTGTTCTCGTTCTCGGTCACCCTGTCAGGAACGCGCTGGTCTCGCTTCACAAACCTGCCCACCGGAACCAATCTCAAAACGGGTACTTACAGCGCCATAGTAATAGCAACCGACCGAGCAGGCAACACCCGAAGCACCACCTCAAACTTCACCGTCAGCACAGCAAAAACCTCCGTCAACAGCGGATAACCAAAAAAGGGCACCTCCAAATCGAGGTGCCCTTTTTATATCGCATCCATCTACAGTCCAACCCACCACCCAGAAACCCGACTGTCCTCCTCCTTCCCCCCTCTCAAATCTCTGCGTCTCCGCGCCTCTGCGGTTTAAAAATTCATTCCTATCCCTTTCCTACTATAGCCGCGCCAGAACCAAGATTCCCTCTCAAAAATTCCTCTGTGCTTCTTATGCTCCTCTGTGCCCTCTGTGTTTAAAAATACCTTTCAGTTCCTTCGAGGCTCACTGTAAAAGCGGGACAGAGATCGAAACGCGGGTGCCCTTTGCGTGACGCTCGACAGCCAGTTCGCCGCCCGCAATCGCCAGTAACGCGGCATGAAGTCCCAATCCGGCGCCGCTCGATTCTTCCTTGGAAAGCGCCACAGGGGCGTTTGAACCGATGCCGTCGTCTTCGATGAGCAGTTGCAGGGCAGGGCGCGGTTTCGATTGAATCGAGGCGCGCACTTCGACTGACAGTTCGCGTTTCGAGTCGCCGCCGCGTGCATGGCGGGCTGTGTTGCGTAGCGCCTCGCGCGACGCGAAAAACAGTGTTTGCGATAGCGATGGCGACAGGCTTTTGGCGGCTTCGTGCGCTTCTTCGTTGGCGCCAAATTGGCTTGAGTCGAACGAACTGGCGAGTTCGACTTCCAGTTCGCGTTTCAATGCCACCAACGCATCGGGCGGCGCCGTGTTTTGCGAGGGCAACTCGCGTAGCAAGTTCGAGATGTCGCGGTGCGCTTGCACGATGAGGTCGCGCGCATCGGGACCGGGCACGTTCCAACTTAGCAAGGCGCCGTGCAATAGCGGCAAAATGTCGTCGTGTAATCGGCGTTTGGCGCTGGTATCGAGTGAGGCGATTTCGGCCAACTTCTGGCTTTGCAGCGCGCGTAAGCGAGCCGCCAACGAACCCGCCGCCCCGATGTCGAGCAGGTAGGCGCCCGTCGAGCGTGCCAACTCGATTTCCTCGACGGTGTAAAGCGCGCCATCGCGCCGGGGGCCAAGCAGTAGGATTCCGGTTTCGCGTTCGGCGCCCAGACGAGCCGCCAGAGTCCAACCGTTTTCGCCACCCAACGCGCGCACCGTTTCACCGCCTGTGCTGATGGAGTTCCAGCTCGGATCGAACGGCAAATGCTGCGGAAACACGCGCGCCTCGCCGAACAGCGGCGCCAGTAGTGGCGATGGAATCAGTGCCGCCCGCGAAGCACCTATCAACGACTCGCACAGCGTTTCGAGTGGCAACGAAACCGAGCGGTCGAGTTCGCTCTGCCGCCCCGATGCCAGCCCCTCCAGCCAGTGTCCGCTCGAAACGAAGGCGCGCAAGCGGTTCAACTCGCGGTCACGCTCGGCGAGCGCGCGCCACGCGAACAGCGCCAGAAACGAACTCAAACACGCCGACGATAGTAGCAATGTGTAAATCGGCCTCCATGCCATCCCCCACGTGCCGCCGACGAGGGTCGCGTACAGCGCCGCGAAAATAATCACCGCGCGCCACTGCGATAGCACGCCGCGCCGAGGCAGGGTTTTGCCAGTGAAAATTTCGTAAGACACGACGGCTTTTCCAAACAGCAGCACCGACAGGCTAATGCAGACGATGAGGGTCAAATCGGCGTCATCTATCCAGTTGGCGACCTGCCCCGTCAGGTTGAGTAGGGCATAACTCCCGGTGATGATGTCGCCCGTTCCAATCGTGACGAGGGCACCCGCGACACCCAACGACACCAGAAACTGGCACAGCGACGAGGCGAACAGCAGCGGACGTGCGCGCCGAATCGCTTCCTCGCGCCGCCACGATTCGGTGCGAATCGGCGATGAAACCGCCGCCAGGCTGGTTCCGGTGCAAAGCACGAGGAAGAACGGATATAGCAGCAGCAGCGCCCGAATCGCCCAGAACGCGCTTTCGTGCCCATGCTCATCAAGTCCAAATGGTGTCCAGCGCCCTCTGGGGGCGCCCAACAGCGATAGCGCCACCAACGACCCCGCGCCAAAGATGCACAAACAAAGCGGAATCATCATGCGCCGCTTGAGCCGGGTGCCATTGCCGCCCGCCTGAAACGCCCCGCAGTGCCACAGCATCAGCAGTAGCCAACCGAGCGGAAGCGCCACAACTGGCAGCGACAAAATAGCCCACCACCCCGGCGAGGTTTCCAGCAACGTATCGAGCGAATAGTCGAGCGCGACGGTATGCAGCGCGAAAAAAACCGCGCCAAGCATTAGCCCACTGCCCGCCAGATAGGTTCCCCACGAACGCTCGCGCGCGTTGAGAAACACCGTCAGGCTCAGCCACAGCATGAGCAGAAAGTTGAAGATCGAAACCGCGTACTGCGCCCACGGACGCAGCGCATCGACCCACAGCGAATAAAGCATCAGAGAGTTGATTCTCCCGCCATCAATGCCACTCAACCCATTTGCCGCCCTCGTTCTGAATGCGGGCGATACCTTCGGCGTCCCATTCGATGAGGCGGTTTTCGCGGAAGATGAGCGCCGCCCGCAAGCGCGCGACTTTTTCATCTGTATGTGAGTCGTTTAAACCCCACTGTGCGTAAATCTGGCCGTTGACCCTCGCGATGGTGCGCTTATCCTTGAAGCCCATCTTGGTCGCGATCTGTTCGTTGGTATGTCCTCGCGCCAGTAATTTAGCGACCTCGCGTTCGTTCGGTTCCAACCACGACATCGGCGAATCGTCGTCGCGGCGTGCCACTTCCTGCACGCGCGCTTCTATGTCGGGGTCGATGAACGAGCGACCCGCCACGGCATCGCGTAACAGCGGCACAATCAGTTCCGGCAACAGATAGTTCGATTTGCGGACATAGGCATAATGCGACAAGATGCCCGACTTGCGAAATGCCCGATAGGGAGCATCGTCGTCCTGAATCGAATAAAACACCACGGGCAAACGCGGAAACTCGCGCCGCAGCGCCACCGCCGCCTCAATGCCATTCCACGCCCCAGCCAACTGCACATCCATCAGTACACAATCGGGCCGCCCCATTTCGAGCGCGATATGCAGGGCTTTTTCTCCCTCGGCACACTCGCCCTCAACGTTCACCTCCTGAGTAGCATGAAGCCCAGCCTTGAGCGCGGGACGCAAACGGGGGTTGTCCTCGACCAGTAAAAGCGAAATCATGACCCAAGTTTCACGGACACGCCACAACACAGTGCGCACTCAGGTGTTTGGTGATTGTTGTTCGAGTGATAAGCGCTGCATTACCTCTGGTTCAACAGTTCAAACTCATTTATCGAGATTGGAAAGACAATTCCTTATCCAAACTACCATCTCATGCAATTTGCCGAGCAGTTACCCGAAGAACTCAAAAGACGACTGGCTGTTGCTCGTGCTCAAGTCGAGCAAGATGAAGTGTTGCCTCTACGCTTTCGCTACATCATGTCGATCTTGGCGATGTTTGGCCCCCGCTGGCATGTCCCAGACAGTGAGCAGGAGAGCGAGGGATGGAAAGAGGCAGAGGGCGAAGTATTTGCTGCACCGATACGAGGCTGGCAACGGCGAGCTTGGAACGCTCTTTTATGTGCAGAGAAGGTTGCTCCGCAGTGGGACTCACAGCTGATTCCTATTGCAGCTGATTTGTGGCGTCCAGAGGAGATTGAAGGTCTTCATAGCACGGACTTAGGCCAGATTATCCAAGAGGGCAAGTTCGCTGTGAGAAACGTTCTGCCGTCTTTGATCAGGTATGCGGTGCCATTCCCAGAGGAACAGACTGTAATGGATGTAGCTAGCAGTGTGGGCTACAGGAACCGCCTCCTAAATCGAGCAGCTTTCACTTACAGAGCAGTTGAGTACGCCCGTTGGGTTGTTTGCCATGACGAAGACCATGAGTTCAATATGGACGAAAAATATTCTCTACATTGGTCTGGAGATTGGACTGGAATACTTTCTGTTGACTATTCATCCAGTGCATTCTCGATAGAGATATATGACCGGGAATTCGTCAAAGACCAAAAGCGCCTCAAGGAATTCTGGCTGTGGTGGATAGATGAAGCCGTGCCCGCATCGTGGTTTTTACGTGACCTATAAAAATTTCCCTCAACTTTTATAGGCGCTCAGATGAATTAGTCCGTGAGTAAAAGAGTAATATCCCCCAAAAAGTTCGACATTTTCATAATATCTTCCCGCTTTCGCCAAATTTGAACCGATGCCTACCAGAGTGAAGCGAAATCATGTGTCAAAAGTGTGAGGAGAAGTGACGAGCGAGAGCGCACTCAGGTGTGTCAATGCCGTGGCTTGGGTCGTCGTTACGCGCACAGAGGGCGGCGAAAATGGATGGTGCTTGGGGGACGCACGCCCAAAGTGCGCCATCTTTCTCACCATGACACATCCACCACTCCGTTCCAGCGTCTGGAAAGACCTCGACCGCCTGTTACGCGGCGAGGCCACCACTCTCGCCGCGCTCACTCGCGGCGACATCGAAATTGAGGCGGCGCGACTGCCACCATTGCTTATTGGACTCGGTGCCTTCTATGGCATCTGCATGGGCTGCTTCGCCCTCACCAACAAAGAGTTCTCCTCCGCTCTCCTCCAAACCATCTCCTCGATGGGCAAAGTGCCCGTCCTGTTCTTCGCGACTCTGGTTGTCTCTTTCCCCTCTCTGTACGTTTTCAACGCTCTCGTTGGTTCTCGCCTTTCGCTCGCCGCCCTGTGGCGCTTGTTGGTTTCCTCCCTCGCCGTCATGATGACGGTACTCGCTTCGCTTGGCCCTGTGGTTGCCTTCTTCTCCCTCTCCACCGATAACTACCCCTTCATCGTGTTGCTGAACGTTGCTGTGTTTGGTATCTCCGGTTTTCTGGGCCTCAAATTTCTTGTCGGCACACTCCACCGTCTCACCAGCATTTTGTATAACCGCGAAGCGACTTTCGAATCTGTGCAAAACGCTATCGAAAGCCAAAACACAACACGTGATCTTGGCCCCCTCGACCGCATCGCCCACCCCACCAGTCGCAGCGTCAAACAGGTGTTCGCCCTATGGGTCGTCGCCTTCGCGTTGGTTGGAATGCAGATGTCGTGGGTACTGCGCCCCTTCATCGCCTCGCCCGGCAAGCCCTTCACCTTCATCTCGCCCCGCCACTCCAACTTCTACGCGGCGGTCTTCAACCAACTATCCAGCGTATGGACTTACAAACCTAAAGCCAAACCCGGCACGACCACCCCTGACGCTACTGGCGCCGAAGACGACTACTCGCGATAAAACGGGAGGCTCCCTATGAACCTTGACGCGACTTTCCGCCAATCGTTGGTACCTGCCACCGAGCGCGATGCCCTCGCCATTCAAATCCCGCTCATCGTGGCGGGCGGTGCGTGGCAGGGCGCGCTCATGGGCAGTTACGCGCTATGGAATGGTGGCTCATCTGTTTTCCTCGTGTGGGGCGCGATTAAAGTCCCCCTATTGCTAGGGCTGGCGGGTGCGCTCTGTTTGCCAACGCTGCGTGTTTTCAGTTTGCTACTTGGTATCGGCGAAGAGTTTCAAACCGCGACGCGCGCCATGCTCGGCATTCAAGTCGCCTTCGCCGCGGTACTGGTGGCGCTATCGCCGCTCATCGTGCTTTATTACGTTTCGGGCGCCTCTTATCGCGGCGCACTGATGGCTAATATGGCTGCCTGGGCCTTCGCGGCATTGGTAGCGGGCTGGCGTGCCAGAGAACAACTCGCCCCGCAATTGAGCCGCGATAAGCGGCTCCGATTATTGGGAGGATGGGGCTTCGCGTTGTGGGCTTTCGTCGCTATCCAAACTTGTTGGTGCTTGCGCCCTTTCATCGGGCGACCAGATGCACCACCGCAGTTCGTGCGGCGCGATGCGCTTTCTAATGCTTATTTAGGTATTTGGAAACTCGCTACGACTCGTCCGTCCCGTTCAACTCCCACACATCGGGATGGCGATAATTGACCACGATAACCGAGTAGGGATACGGCTCGCCTTCTCGCTTCTCGACGGCAATTGCTCCAGCTCGCACTAACTCTTCGATCACTTCGCGCCTCTCCCAATCGGCCAGTTGTGGCATCGCATCGGTCAGTTGGCGCTTAAACGGCCCTAGCCAAAGTTCGGTCGCGTGGGCGTTGCGCTGAAGGATGTTCAGCTTTTGCAGAATAAGGCGCAAACACTCGCGGGCATCGGCGTTGACGACGGAGCGCGGTGTGTCAAAGCGCCATTCTGGCAACAATTCGGGTGCCTTGACCGCGACTTTCTCGGCGTTCTTGTGACCGTTACTGTGTCCGTTGGCATGGTCGTGCTCTGATTCGCCATTCGTGTTTTCGGCGACGGGGGCTTGGGCTTCGCTAGTAACCAACGGTGCCGACTGGGCTTCGCGGGCGAGGCGGGCGCGCTCCTCGATTTCATGCGCCTGTTTCTCCATGCGCTCTTTGGCGTCGGCCTGACGCTGCAACTGCGACTCGCGGTGAGCCACCATCGCCTCGCGAGTGGCCGGAGACAGAAACGGCGTCAAATCAATGAAACGGCTTTCTCCTAAATTCAGCAGTAAGTCGCCGGAGGCTTTGAGGCGAAATCCGGCGCCCAACACGTGGCGCGCTTTGCGGCGCAGATGTTGGATGAGCGGAATGTAGTCGCGGTCGCCGGTGACCAGGACGAACGATTGGATTTCTGGGCGCGTGTACAGCACTTCGAGGGCATCAATACACAAGCGCATATCCGCCGCATTTTTGTGATCGGTGCCCAGTACGTTCTTGGTGTCTACGCCCAGCAAGAACAGACCGCCCTGAGGGGTCGAGCCTAGCCGTTCGAAGTCGGCGTAGGCGTTGGATATAATCGAATCTAAGCCAAATTGGTCCTGTAAATGATGGCGCAAATTCCGAATCAGTTCGAGAATGGCATCATTCAGGTTGGGCGGGTCTACGAATTCTTCGCGTAAATAGTAGTAAATATTTTCAAAATCTAAAAACAAGGCCGCAAATTGCGGCGCAGATGAGCTATCCATTTTAATCTTCTATTTCGTTTTCCACTTCCTCGAACTGCACGGGAGGAAGTTCCGAAACAGCGCGTCGTAGCGATTGTTCCCAACGAGTGTGGATTTCCTTTAAGTCGGGATCGGACGCGACTAAACGACGGTGTTGGGTAACTTTGAGTGAGTCGGCTTTATAAAGCAACATATCCACCGGAGGCCCAACTGTCATGTTCGAGCGCATGGTGGAATCAAGTGAAATCAACGCATATTTGGCGGCCACTTCCAACGGCGTGGAATCGTACTTGATGCCACGGTCTAAAATGGGCCGACCATACTTAGTTTCACCAATTTGGAGGAAGGGAGCGTCGGTCGAGGCGCGTAGGGGGTTGCCCTGTGGATATATCAGATACAGGTCGTGTTCGGCCCCCTTGATTTGCCCGCCCATGATGAAGTGGACGTTGAAATTGAAGCGGTCGCGCTCCAGATATTTGCGGTCGATTTTCGCGACGCGGCGAATGGTATCGCCCACAACGCGAGCCGCATCATAAAGCGTCGGCACTGCGGCCAAGCCCTGACCGGCTTCAAAATCTTTTTCCAGTAAAGTCACGACCGATTGCGATAGTGACAGGCTGCCTGAGGTAACAAGCACGAACACACGCTCGCCCGGTTTGACGAACAGATACATCTTCTGGCAAACCGAAACCTGATCGCCCGCGCTTGTGCGCGAATCGGACCCCATAACCAGGCCCGCAGCCGTTTTAATTCCCAGACAATAAGACATAAAATTCAGGTAGCCTTCCGTTGGCGTTACAGTTGCAATATTTCTGAAACAGACGCTTAACGGAAGAAAAGTATACTCGCCTTCAACGCAAATTTAGGCCCACTATGGCTTCTCTAAGCCAGTAGGGGCCACACTTGGCGCGGTTTCTTTCCCTGTTTTCGCACGCAAAGGCTTTTGATTTTATGCTCATTCGCATCGGCCACGAACTGATTTTCGACTTGAAGGCGCCAGTCGCCATGTCCTTGCTCCTCGATTTGGTTCCCGACCGCCTGGGTGACGTGCGTGCCTACCGCTCGCTCGTCGAACCCGACGTACCGATCCATCATTTCACCGATAGTTTCGGTAACAAATGCACCCGTTTGTTGGCACCAGCTGGCAAGGTGCGTCTGTGGGCCGATGGGGTCGTTGAATCATCCGACGAACCCGATCCGGTTTTCGAAACCGCCATGCAGCACCCCGTCGAGGAATTGCCCGACGAGTGTCTGCAATTTCTGCTCAACTCGCGTTACTGCGAAGTCGATAAATTGGTTCCTCTCGCCTGGGATTTGTTCGGCACAACCGAACCCGGTTGGGCGCGCGTGCAAGCCATTTGCGATTGGGTCCATCAGAAAGTAACTTTCGGTTACGCCTTCGCCCGCCCCACCAAATCGGCTTCGGATGTCGTTATCGAGCGCCTCGGTGTTTGCCGCGACTTCGCCCACACCGCCCTCACTCTCTGCCGCTGCATGAACATTCCCGCGCGCTACGCGACGGGCTACCTCGGCGACATTGGCGTTCCCTTATCGCCCAACCCAATGGATTTCTCCGGTTGGTTCGAGGTCTATCTCGGCGGACGCTGGCACACCTTCGATGCCCGCCACAACAAGCGTCGCATTGGACGCATCGTGATGGCGCGCGGACGCGACGCCACCGACTGCGCCCTCACCACCTCCTATGGCTCCGCCCCGTTGGTCGGCTTCAAAGTGTGGACTAAGAAAGTAGATGAGTCGGTACTAAGCGAGTTCTCCTGAATACCCATTTTGTAGGGGCAACCCACGTGGTTGCCCATCATTTCGCTTGCTCGTCTCTCGCACTAATGCGATATACGGGTAATTCCTATGATGGGCAACCACGTGGGTTGCCCCTACGAATTTAATTTCTAAATTCCTCTGCGTTCATCCTAGCAACTCAGCCGCTTTTAATCCCGAAAGAAACGCACCCTCAACTTTAGCGCCGTTTAGTGCGTCGCCCGCGAAGCACACATTCAATTCGGGCACATACAGTGCCCCAACATTAATAGCGTTTTCTGGTTTCGAGTAGCGCCAGCGCCGCACCTGCCAGCTTTTCGGCTCGCTTCCCAACCACTGTTTAGTGGCTTCCAACAGCAACTTCGCCACATTCTCTTCGGAATCGTTGTAGTGCTGCTTGGCGAAAGAGCCACTCGAATGAATCGTCACCGAGCCTTCGATGGGCGAAATGCCTTTCTGGCTGTTGTCGCTAATCCAATAAACCGTTTCGCCCTCGACAAAAAACGCACCGGGAGCTGGAATCGCGCTTGGCTTTTCGAGTTGCACCAGGAGCGCGAAGCATGGCTCGTAACTCAGGCTTTGCAGCGTCTCGCGCGCCTCGCTCGGTAATGTGACCCCGCTTGTCGCCAACAGTGCCAGCGATTGCGGAACGGGCGCCGTTAGCAACAGCTTCTCTCCCGAAAACGCCTTGCCATCTGCGGTCTTCGCCGTCCAAACCCCATCCACATAGCTGAGCGCCGCGATTTCGATGCTGAGATGAACGTTGAGGTCTTTCGCCAGATACTTCCCTATACCCGTCATGCCACTTTCGCCACGAAAGCGTGGGTACTCGTCATCAGGCTTGCGGTTATCCGGCGTTGGAAATCCCTCGAACCATTGCCCCGCCACATCCGCGTTTTGCCACTGCTCCAACTCGGCTTTGAATGCGGGCGAACGCACAGTAAAAAACTGCGCGCCATGATCGAAAACGCCGCCCTCAAAGCGCCGCGTCGCCATCCGGCCCCCAATGCCGCGCCCCTTATCGACGACAGTGACTTCGTGACCTTGCTTCCCCAACTCGCGTGCCGCAATCAAACCCGAAAGCCCCGCGCCAATAATTAAAACATTAGACATGATGAGAATTAAACATAGAGGGACATAAGAAGCACAGAGTGGATTAAGGAGCCAGTACCCAATTCGTCGTGAATTTCCGCAGTAGGGGCGAACCTTGTGTTCGCCCTCAAGCAGCTCTCCATCAATAACAGACCAAATTGTCAAAGCCTAAATGGTTGGATTCCTTCTTCTTTCCCATGCTCCCCTGTGCCCTTCGTACTAAAAATAAACCCGCCCCTCAACAGCATCTATTTCGTCGCGTGGTACGAGTGCTTCGGGGTCTTGAAGTCCTCGAAGTGTGCCCACTGCCGCCAGAATTGCGTCGAGGGAGTCGCCTTCGGTGTCGGTGATGGCGCGTTCGATCATCGACTCATCCATTTTTACGCCGAATCGCGATTGCAGCGCTTCCACAATTGTCTCGCGGTTGACGCGCTGCGAAACGCTTTTACCCTTGTAACTCAGGTACAGGTTCTCCTTCTTCAAAGTCGAGGCAGGGCAAATTTCGATGAGCCACACCGCGTCCTCTTTGGCTTCCATCATCGGCAGCACCTGAGCGCCACTTTCGACCAGTGCCCGCAGCACATCGCGGATGCCGTGGAACGTTTGTTTATACAAGCGCTGATTCAGCGGCGAAAACGGAGTTCTGCTCTCGCGGTCGGCGCGGCGTCGCTCATCGACGAAGGCCGTTTTGAAGGCATCTGAATCGGGGAAACCGGCGCTTGCTTTCAGGAATGCTGTGTAGCTCGCGCCACCCAGCGATTCGGTGGGCAACGAAAACGGAAAATCGAGGCCCACTATGGCGTTTGTGTCGGCGCCTAGTGTCTGCGCCACTGCCGCAAGAGCTGTGTCGCGTTCAATGCCCGAATCAGGCAACTCATCGGCGCGCAGTAGTTGTTCGATGTGCAGTGTGCCGTCGTTAAAAAGGGCGCGAGCCAGCCAGATTTTCTCTCCGGCCTGCCGCGCGCCCGAAAAATCGACGCCCCAAATTGTTCGTCTCAAGTGGACCATTGATTGTAGGCAATGCCAATTAAGCGCCATGTCGCCCCGTTTTGTCTCCACACCATCCACAAACTCGCCCAGTCCATGCCGTCGTGTGAAGATGGTGGCAAATAGAACTCGACAAAAGTGGCTTTGGGATAGAACTCGCGCATGTTATTAATGACAGTGCTGTGGCCCCGAACAGTGCCGTTCACGCTCGCCCGTTTATCCATCGTGAAGTCGCGCGGCCACACGTAACGCTTGCGGTAATCCGTCCAATTCAGCTTGATCGGGCCATCGTCGCCATAGTAAGTTCCCCAATTGCGAATCGTCTTATCGGTGCGCAGCCTCGCAACCTGAGTGCGACTTAACTTCACATCGCCATCGTTGACGAATACTTCGCCCGAAAAGCGTAGCCCCCATCGGCTATCGACATAGCGCGAGACGCCTTGCATGTTGTTTTGCTTGAGGTAGGTCGCGACCTGACGCGACATATTCAGCAGACGCGGCGTATGCGGACTTCGCGGCGCCGGGCGTGGTGCAGCGACAGCAAGCGATGCCGACGATGTTCCCGCCATCAAGGCCAGAGGTAAAAGCCAGATTTTCATGGTGTTACTGCGATGAGGACGCAAGGATATACGTTTTTGTTCCGCTTCGGGAAAATGCCCCGCCATTACTCCCAATCGCCCACAAGTTGCGGCGCATATTTGTGCAGCCAATCGAGCAAAAACAAGCGCGCCTCGATTCTATCGTGCATTGAAGCTGTGCCAATTTGTACCTCGACCCGATAGCCGCCGCGCCTGACCGGAGGCCAGCGGTAAGGTGCCCGCACATTGCGCTCATCGACAACCGCTAACAGGCGTTTCAATCTCTCCGATTCGATGGAGTCGTGCGGCGAGTGAATCCATTCGATGCGCCCCTTGGACGAATTCGCCAACTGTGCCAATGTCTGCGCGCCTTCGAACTCGATTCTCATCGCCGCGCTCACCACTGGCTCAATTTCGTCCCAGCCGCCGCGCGTCCACAGCACCGCGCGCCGAAGGCGCTCCTGCTGCGGGGCATACAGATAAGTGAAGGCGTCTCTGGCATCGCATTGCGGGTTTTTCCATTCCTTCTCGAAGCGCCGCCGAAATATCTCGCCCGTCGTCCCCCAGAAAGAGCCTTCATACCATGAGGTTTGCGAAACGAAATGCTGTAGTTCGCTGCTGTGGGCATCAAACCAGAAGTTGCTGTTGCCCGACCACAACACGAACACCTTCTGCTTATCATCCCACTGAAAAGCACGTGACACCCGATTCTCCCGCAGTGCCCTCTGCGTTAACAGCCGCACCTCGGCTTCCTCCGAAATCTTGAACGCCTCGCGTATTTCGTTGAACACATCGTCCACCTTTCCCAGCCAATCCTCTTCATCCCTGCGCTCCAGCCAAAACGAACGCGCGAAGCGAACCAGACGCAACGGATAAGTCACGCCCTCCTGAATGGCCTCGAACTCGAATAACGGCTGTGCGGACTCAAGCATCGCTTTGGGTTGCGCCACGCAATGGCGACAAGCTAATTATGTCCAATCGCCCACAAGTTGCGGCGCATGTTCACGTATCCAACTCAGAAGAAAGTAGTGCGCCTCAACTTTTTCGTGCATTGTGGGAGCGGGAGAGAAGATATGAAGATTATGGATAAATCTGTCTGCTTCCCTGTTAATTGGCTCGAAAAGCCCACACCTACCATCATAGGCATATCGCGGAACATCGTTCAGCTTTGCATTACCCATATTCCACTTACTTATAGCTTCAAGGAGAATCTGTAAACGTGCTGAAATGGGCGAATGTGCTATCCACTCAAATGCAATTGGTGGACTCGCTGCATATTGCTCCAGGCTTGCTTTGCCTTTGAACTCTACTTGCATTGCTGCACGAATAATACGCTCGGCTTCCACCCCAACCTCTTTTTTCCACTCTTCGGAGAGTTGTCGACGCTCTTCGTAACTGGTTCGCAAAAGGCCCAGCGCTTCTCGTGCATCGCAATGCGGTTTTTCCCATTCCCTGATAAACCTTTGGCGAAACCACTCATTCGGTTGCGTCCAAAAATCGCTTTCATACCAATCGGTTTGCGATTCGAAGTTAGCATTCTCTCCGTTTCGTGGATTCAGCCATGCATGGAACTGATTTTTCCACAGCAACAGCCACTGCTCATTCCCGTCGTTCCAAAACAGTGCACGCCCCAATTGACGATTTTCAAGAATTTCATTTACCCGCTTGCGTACCACAACTTGAGTCGGCAGTTGCCATGCGGCACTCACCCCATAGTCTTCGATAATAGCCAGCCAGTCTTTTAAATCGTCGCGTTGAAGCCAGAAGCGACTTCTAGAAGAGCTGTACATGAACTGTAACCGATAGTTCGTGCCATTTTCTGTCACCTCGAATTCAAGAGGGGGAGTCGCCGATTCAAGCATTGCTTTGGTTTTTACGAAGCCACCGTTTGTATTGTTCTATCGTGGCACGGGCACCGATTCGAGCAGTTCTTTGATAATATCGCTCGATTGGGCGCCGCCGTAGCGGGCTTTGGTGTCCAGAATCAATCGGTGAGCCAGAACCGGAATGGCGAGGGCGCGCACGTCTTCGGGCAATACGAAGGCGCGGCCTGCCAGCCACGCGCGCGCTTGCGAAGTGCGATACAGCGCCAGCGAACCACGCGGCGAAAGTCCGATGCGTAACCGCGAGTCGCTGCGTGTCTGGTGCGTGAGGCGCACGATGTAGTCGCCGATTGTGCGGTCGATGTGGATATGCTTCACAGCGTCCTGAATCGCCAACACGTCATCCACTGAAACGACAGGGTGCAAATCTTCCAGCGGGTGATGGTCGTTCTGCGAGTACAAAATCTCTAGCTCAGAAGTGACATCGGGGTAGCCCAGCGAAACGCGCACCATGAAGCGGTCAAGCTGTGCTTCGGGCAGCGGATAAGTTCCGGCATAGTCCGAGGGGTTCTGGGTCGCGACCACGAAGAACGGGGCGGGCAGGGCATGGCGCAAACCATCCGTCGAAACCTGGTTCTCGCTCATCACTTCCAGAAGTGCCGACTGCGTGCGCGGCGAGGTGCGGTTGATTTCGTCGGCCAACAACACGTTCGCGAACACCGGACCGGGGCGAAACTCGAAACTGCCGTCCGCCGGATTGTAAAACGAACTGCCAGTGATGTCGGCGGGCAACAGGTCGGGCGTGAACTGCACGCGGCGGAACTCGCCGCCAATCGAGCGTGCCAGAGCTTTGGCGAGGGTGGTTTTGCCCGTTCCCGGCGCGTCTTCGAGCAAGACGTGGCCCGCCGACGCCAGTGCCACCAGCAAAAGTTCGGTCTCTTCGTTCTTGCCTTTGATGACGCTGCGCAAATTCGTTTCGACCTTGCGTAGCGATTCGCGAGCGGCGTTGGATGCGGAGTCGGTGGTTGGGTTGTGACCGTTCTTTGTCGGGTTCATAATTCTCGTGATCTGGCAGTCTTTTCGCGTGCTGCACGCCGCAATGGGCGCAGTATGGCGGTTAGTTTTTGGTTTTTTGAATGTCGCGGAGTTTGTTGGTCAAGTCGCGCAACTGGTTTTCGTCTCGCGTAGCGAAACGAGCATTGTTATAGCCTTCGACAAATTCTTGTCCCTGCGCCCATTCGTCGGGCACCGCTTCGCTCCACGGCTGGCCGTCCAACAGGGTGATGCCGCGCTTGCGGAGCGCCGCCTCAAATCCTTTCGCCAGTGGTTGGAGTTCGAGCGGTGGCTGGGGTTTCGTGGACTGGTTGCGCGCCTTTTTGCGCGACTGCCGCCAACGCTCCAATCCCCAGATGCCCAGCACGCCGAGCATAATGCCCCCGATTTGAAGCGAACTCAGGTTACCGAACCAGTTACGAATCTTCGTCCAGGTGTCCTCGATTTGTTCCTGAAGCTTTTGATACCACGTCAGCGGGTTGGCCTTTGGGTCGGCCCGGCCCGATGGGGGCGTGCTTTCCACGGTAATCCAGCCCATGCCATCGACATACGCTTCACACCATGCATGGGCGTCGCGGCCTCGCACGATGGTCGTGCCATCGGGAGCGGTTTCATGTGCCCAGTAGCCCGTTGCATAGCGCGCGGGCACCCCGACCTCGCGGAGCATCATCACTGTTGCCGAAGCGAAATACTGGCAGTGCGCCGATTTCTTGTTCAGCAGGAAGTCGGAAACCGGGTCTTGCGTGCCGCGCACGAAATCGAGCGAGTATTTGTAGTTGCTCAGCAGATAGGTCGAAATCGCGTCGATTTTCTCCATCTGCGTTTTCTTTCCTTTCGTGATTTGCTGCGCCAGTTGGCGAACACCGGGTTCGATGTCATCGGGAACGAACAACAAATTGTCGCGCGCTTCGCTGATGAAGGCGACTTGTTGCGGGTAGTCGGGGTTCTCCTGAATGTTCGAGTCCAGCGATTTCGGGTCGAGTGAGAAGCACAGCGGTCCCTGCTCGGTCTGCACGCCGTTCACTTCGGTATGCGATTGCTTGATGCCGTAAGAAAGCGGCGTTGGGTCGGCGACTTGCAGCGGCCCCGCATAGCGATTCCAGTCGAACGAATCGGCTCCTTGCAACGGAATCGGTATCAATGCCGAGGCATTGAGCGGCGCGAACATCGTTTTGTTGGTGTCGCGAAGCACCGTGATTTTGGCATCCCAGTCGGTGCGCTGCTGGCTGGCTTTTTCCGAGTTGCTATCTATCTCGGCTTTCGTCATTAATTCGCGCTTCTCTTCGCGTGTTTCTCTGGGCAAGGCCGGGCCGATGGCGCGGCTGGAAAGCGATGGCCCCCATGTGCCGCCTTGATAAATATCGAAGGCGCCCGCCCGTAAGTGCGAGTCGGAAAGCGAACCTGTGATGCGAAGCAAACGAGCCGTCGAGGCTTCGCTATTGAAGGACGATTGCAACGAAGGCGAATCGGCCACTCCCACCTCCGAAACGCTGGGCCGCGAATCGGACAGCAAACGGGCGCTCAACGACATAAAGGCGCCGCGATTGCTGGACAGCGCCGAGTGCGCCAAAAAGCCAACGCACACCGTAATGGCGAGAAGCCCGAACTGCCGAATGCGCGCCATCAAGCTCACAGGTTGTTGCCCCTCGCGCACATCGCCCGCCGCCAACAGTGTGAGAACTACCCATAGCGGCGCGGCAATCCACAGGTGAGCCAACTGGCCCGGCTGCGCGAAGGTGCCCGCGCCAATCAAAAATAGCAGCGACGAAACCAACAACTGTAGCGGGTCGAATTTGTAGCCTTCGGGCGGTTCGCGGAACGATTGCAACACCAGTTCGCCGCCCATGATAAGTCCCATCGTAACGAACGCTTGTTGCCCGAAGAAGTAATACGCCTGCATGGGCGCCCGCCCCAGAATGGCGCAACTGGCGTACACGAACAGTCGCCCTCCCCAGATGAGCGCCGAATCGCGCGGCAAGCGCCCCTCAATGAGCAACGGCGCCAAATACAACGGTAGCAGAACCAGAACCAGAACTGAGCCGGTCGAGAGGAACAGCGTTATCAAAGCGACAACGACCGAGGTAACGAATAAAAGCGAGGGGTCTTTGGGCTTCATGATGGCAGAGGCAGAGACGCTTTAGCGCGTCGGCAGTCGGTGTGGATGCGTCGTGGTACGTCGCAACTGTGCTTTGATGGGGTTACAGGTGACGGGCGTGCAGCCATTCGTCTTCCCCCAGAACAATGATCTCATCGGGCCATGTCCCCTCGGTGGGCAGGGTGGTTGGCCCGTTCGCCTTATCGCGCAGCACGATGATTTTCACCGCGCCGCCCCCGCTTTGCAGCAAGGTCGCGAAAGTGCGCCGCGTTTCGTCCCAATCGAGGAACAAACAAATGACGCTCGTAATCTGTTCCAGATTCGCCTCGATTGCGGCTCCCAACTCCTCCCACGGCGATTTTTTGGTCGAATCGACGCGCGCCAGAATATCGAGCATCTGATCGAGCGAAGCCAGACCGCGTCCGGCATGAAGATGGTGTAACTCCGGCCCGGCGGCCAGTATGTCCACCAGATAATCGGCGCGGTTCATGTAGTCGCCACACGCCGCGCTCAGCGACACCGCGCGCTCGAAATTGGCACACGCTTCGGGAGTGATAACGGGCACATAGGTATCGAGTACGACGGCAGCGCGCAGAAAATACTCCTCGCGAAACTCGCGCACGATGGGCCGCGATAGTCGCGCCGTAGCGCGCCAGTCGATGTCGCGCACCGAGTCGCCCTCGCGATAGTCACGGTTGCCGATGTACTCGACCGATTCGCCGCGCGCGCTCACGAACGCCACGCCCCCTGGCTGGTAACGCCGACTCTGTGGTAATTCCAGTCGTTCCAGTGGTTGGAACTTCGGATATACAACCAAATTTGAGCGCACTATGCGCGCGCTGGAAGCGTACAACAGCCCAAACGGAAACGCCGTCTCGACGCGAAAGCCGTGCAATTCGTAAACGCCGCGCTTTTGCGGCGCGAGTTCTATCTGAGTCGAAGCCGATTCGCCCGCCGCCATTGTTGGCAACTGAACGCTCAGCGTCGGGAAATCAATCGGGTCGGGAAGCCGATGAGGTATCAGTTGCGCCCCCGCTAATGCGCTCGACTTCAAGTTGCGTATTTCGACATCGACGTGCAAACGCTCGCCCGCCGCGATGCGGTCGGGATGCTGGGTGCGCACCTCGACTTTGGGCCGCTCCAAAATGCGCGCGATTTCGGTGATGCTCCAAATGACCAGCGCATAAGCGAACGGCACGAAACTCTGCGCTTCCAGAGTGAGGCTTCCGTATAGGAAGAACAGGATGGTGGCCAGAAAGAAGTAGCGTCCTCCCGGTGCCAGAGAGCGAAACCAGTAGTCCCACAACCAGCGCACCGCCGCCAACCGAAATGGCCCTTGCGGCGCGATGTCGTGCGCAGCAGAAAGGCGGGGAAGATCAAACAGCTTGCGATTAAGCGTCTCAGAGACGTTTTCAAGTGGTGCGGCCACATTATGCAGTGTGGCAAACCCATCGCCGTACTTTGCGATTTAAACAGCCATAAGCAAGCACTCAAGTGTTCAGAAACCACGCCTCTTCTAAAGACACACCTGGCCACGCGCGCAACGCACCTTTTCATGTCGCGGAAATTTATTCCGCCTCACACTACTTTTTGGCGCGATTTTCGCGGCACTTATCCGAGCAATATTTAACCTCGTCCCAGTTTTTCTCCCATTTCTTGCGCCACACGAACGGGCGACCGCACACCGCGCACACTTTCGAGGGCAAATTTTCTTTTTTAACGCCTTTCATTTTTGATTTATGTCACGTTCCAAACTCACTCCCGCCGTATTTGTGGATATTATTCGCAAAACCGCGACCGCATTCGGCGAAGACCGCATCTATCGCCATTCCGCCGCGCTCGCCTACTTCACCGTCTTTTCGCTGTCACCTCTCATCGTCGTGCTGATTTCGGTACTCGCCCTCTATTTCGGCGGCGATGCGGGCAAAGCCAATGATGCCATCAAGCACCAAATCGAGCAGACAGTCGGCACTGCCGCCGCTCAGGGCATCCAGGAGATGGTCAAAAGCGCCACCGACAACGGAACCAACTCTGCGCGTCCTATCGCGGCCACTGTTGTTGCGCTTGTTATCGCTTTATGGGGTGCCAGTGGCCTGTTCGGCGCGCTGCAAGATTCGCTGAACGCCATCTGGGGCGTCATGCCTAAACCCGATTTGGGCATCATGGGTTTCATCCGTACCCGCTTCATCTCATTCGCGATGGTGTTGGGCGTCGGCTTCTTATTGCTGGTTTCACTCGTACTCTCGACGGTGCTCGCCGCTGTCTCCGGCGCCGCCAGCGGTGTCGTCGGCGATTCCGTCCTCGTGGCTGGGTTACTCAATTTTGGTCTCGGCCTCTTCGTTTCGATGCTGCTGTTCGCCGCCATCTATAAGGTTTTGCCCGACGCCAAACTCAAATGGAAGGATGTATGGGTGGGGGCCTTCGTGACTGCGCTGCTCTTCTCATTGGGCCGCTTAGCACTCGGCGAATACCTCGGACGCGCCGGAGCTGCCTCCTCCTACGGTTCGGCTGGCGCCCTCGTGGTTCTGCTGTTGTGGGTCAACTACGCTTCGACCATTCTGTTCGCGGGCGCCGAATTTACCAAAGCCTACGCCAACACTCTAGGCTCAAAAATCCGTCCCAGCGATTACGCCTTGGCCTTCACCACCGAAACCATAGTTACCTCTCACGTCGGCAAATCCGGCCCCGCTCAGGCCACCCCCGAATCGCTCGCCAAAGGAAAAGCCGCCCTCACCAAAGACGGCAAAACCGTCCCTACCAAGCCCCCACTCTCGCCCGAAAAGCAAGCCGCTCTAATCAAGGCCCGCCGCCAGGATTTCGAACACTCCCTCTCCGTCCTCGCAGGAGCCGCGATGGTAGTCCTGTGGGTGCTGCGCAAACGCGCCAGACAAGCCAACGACGCCGAGTGATAGAAGCCGATGAATTCTCAAAAGCCCAAATGCCATCGTTGTGGGCGTCACAGGAGAGAGCAAGAAACTCTTTGCCCAGAATGCCAAATGCGAGATTTAATTGCGACCCTAGACCCACAAAAATTAGAATCTATGCGCGAACGAATACGCGAAGGGCGCAATATCCAAGCTGTAAAAGAAGCCCATGAGCTATTGAAGTCTTCTCTCAAAGATGCGGTTGACCTGATGTATTTCCTCGAAGCACAAGAGAAAGCGAATAGGCCAACTCCCGAACTCGGAGACTAAAAGAAGCCGCTGAGGTATAGAAAGATGGATGAAGAAAAAGATGACGCCCCAACATATAAATGCCAACGCTGCGGTCGTAACCGAAAAGGGCAAGAAACTCTCTGCTCAGACTGCCAAATGCGAGATTTCATTGAGACTCTTGATCCTGAAAAATTGGGACGTGTGCGTGAGATAATGCGTGAAGGAACCATGACTTTGGCCGTAGTCGAAGCTCGCAAACAATTGGTTTCTTCTTTGTCTGAAGCGTATGATCTTGTTCTATTTCTCGATGCACAAGAAAAAGCGAATAGGCCAACTCCCGACACCGAAAACTAACCAATCCCCTGTCTATGGCAGGGGATTCGCTTTTTATGGGCTTATGCCCGAAAAAATCCCCTTCGATTTGGATGTCGCCTTCGAGCGAATTGAGGATGCCATCGCTCCCTATCCCAAGGCGGCGCTCTTCCAACTCAAGGAAGACGGCTACTCATCCGTCTTCGAGCAGTTAATCGCTTGTATGCTCTCCATCCGCACCTACGACGAAGTCGCCTTCCCTGCCACAATCCGACTCCTCGAAAAAGCGCGCACTCCCGCCCAAATGCTCGAACTCTCCGTCGAAGAAGTCGATGCCCTCATCAAGCCCTGCACCTACCACGAATCGAAAGCCCCCCAAATCCTAGCTATCGCCAAACGTGCCGTCGAAGAGTTCGGCGGCGAACTCCCCTGTGACCGTGAAGCTCTGCTCTCGATGCACGGCATAGGCCCCAAATGCGCCAACCTCACCCTCAGCATCGCCTGTAACCAACCCTTCATCGGTGTAGATGTTCACGTTGACCGCGTAACCAACAGATGGAGCTACGTCGAAACCAAGACCCCTGAAAAAACTATGGTAGCCCTCGAAAAGAAGCTACCGCGCGAAAAGTGGGTAGACATCAACCGCCTCCTGGTCCCCTTCGGCAAGCATATCTGTACCGGAAATCTTCCCAAATGCTCCACTTGCCCACTGCTGGAGATGTGCCCGCAAATTGGCGTGGTGAAGCACCGATAGGCGCGGATTTACTTTGAGGCAGAATTACAATGACATTTTCCGAGTGGATAACTTATGTTTTCGACCATCCTGTATCTGAGCCTCTACAAGAGTGGTATTGGGATAGCGCTTGGGAAGATTGGGATGGGCCTGCTGAAACCATTGTTGATTACGTTACTCGGACCTTTAACCAATCAGGAACGCTTCTCAGCCCCTTCTCCGATGGCCAGGTTAATCAAGGGTTGAACTATTTAATTAATTTTTCATGTTCAAGTTACATGGTCGCCCTGCAAGGGGAAGTGGTGTCACTTGAAGACCGATTGAGATGTATTGATTCAATGGCGACATTGTTCAAAGATTGCTTTGCCACCCGTTGCACGCCTTATTTGAGTCACCTCGATGAACCGGGAGTCAGTCCATTGAACTCTGTGTGTTACATGTGGTGGGATACATTGCCTTTGCATGGGCTGGCTCATCATCATCCTGAGTGGCCCAGTGGCCCCACAGTCGACCAGCACATTCTTGCCGTCATTGAGCAGGGGCTTAATCTGTCGGAGGCTTGTGTCGAGAGTTCATTGCTTGGTCTTGGCGAGTGGGGGCACTACTATCCAGAGAAGATACAGCAAATTATCGACGATTTTATCGAAGCGAATCCCGGCCTACGCCCAGAGTTGAGGAATTTTGCTTTGTGGATGAGGGCGCGCTCTGAGAAATAACGCACATCTCTTTTCATCCACCCTCTTACAATCCTCCTCATAGATTAGAATTGCCAAACATCACTAAATAAATTGCCAATGATTCTTCTGAAGTCATAAGCGCATTCTAAGCGTCATTAGGGGAGCTTTCCCTTTGATTCATCCATGAAAAGCGCGTTTACTTTGGTGGAATTGCTCGTAGTTATCGCTATTATTGCGATTTTGGCAGCGATTCTGTTCCCCGCCTTTGCCCGTGCCCGTGAAAATGGACGCCGTGCCGCCTGTCAATCAAACCTCCGCCAAATCGGCATGGGCCTCCTGCAATACAGTCAGGACTACGACGATGTTTTAGTCGCCGACTGGTATGTGACTAACCCCAATCAGGGGCTTTCGACCCAATCCTCTTCCGTACCTAATGCCCGCTATAAATGGCTCGATGCCATTTTCCCCTACACCAAAAGCGAGCAAATTTTTAATTGCCCTTCGGCCTCTTCAAACGCTGGCAAGCCGTGGCGCTACTATGGCAATCTGGCTCCCGCTGAAGAAATCTCCGATTTCGGTTCCTACATCATCATGCACGGCTACGGGCCGAATCAGCCCGATAGAACGCCGCCCGTTTCGCATCCTCTCTCCAACGATTTAGTCTCGCTTGCGCGCGTTGAAGCTCCCACAACCACGGCCTGGGTCATGGATGGCGATGGCCATTTCTACTGTCAGGTTGGCACAAATAATGTCGTTGGAAATATTCTGGATCGACATTTGGACACCATCGGAATTCTGTTTCTCGATGGGCATGTTAAGTCGATAAAGCTATCCATTCTAAATACACCTAATTCCAATGGAGTGCTGCCCATGACAACAATTCAAGACGATTAACGAAATTTCGGCGAACAATTTGCCGATACCTCCCGTCATAGCCCTCGTTCCTAACCGAACGTAAGAGGAATGTCAACCATGAAAAATAACATCATCACCAAGACGGGAGTTTCTGTATTAGCGCTGAGTGCAGGTTTGGGCGTCGTAGCCCAAGCACAGAGCGGTCCCGCTCCTCAGATCGCGGTCAATGGCCAACTTCTTCGCACCGAATCAGGAGCATTCACGAAAAACAACCGCGTTCTCGTGCCGATGCGCGACATCTTTGAATCCCTCGGCGCCACGGTCAATTACAACGACCTGACCCGCCAAATCGCCGCCCAGCGTGGCACCACCATTGTTCGTATGACTCTGGGTTCGAGTCAGGCCAGCGTCAACAATGTGCCTGTTACCCTCGACTCGGCGGCCAGCTCCTACGGCGGTCGTACCTATGTCCCACTGCGCTTCGTCAGCGAAGCTATGGGCGCCACGGTCAACTACAGCGCACCGCAGCAGTTGGTTTCCATCTCCGGCCAGGGTTACTCCGGCCCAGCCTATGCGGGCAACACCGGCAGCGGTTCGCAGGTCGGCGGCTACTCGCAAATCTCCATTCCTGCCAACTCGGTCGTTAAAGCCCGACTCGATCAGGAAATCACCTCTGCCACGGCCTACGTCGGTCAGCCATTCAGTGCCACCGTAAGTTCGCAGGAAACCGGCGACTCCGAGTTCCCCGCTGGCACCAAAGTCATGGGCGAAGTTGTGGCTGTCACCAAGAAGTCGGGCAACACCCCCGGCACCCTCGACTTGCGCTGGACTCGCGCCATCTTGCCTGGAAACCAGAACGTCGCCATCGACGGCACTCTGATTTCGCTCGACAACGATTCCGTGCAACAGGTCGGAGGCCGCATTCAGGCCACTGGTAAGGGCCGTTCCAATAATGACACGCTCAAAGTCGTCGGCATCGGCGCTGGCGCTGGCTTCCTGCTGGGGCGCGTGTTGAAGCAGAACTCGACCCTTACCGCCGTCCTCGGCGCTGCGGGCGGCTACCTGTACGACCGCTCCAAGAACAAGGGTAAAGTTGCCGACGCCCGCTTAACCTCTGGCACCGAGTTGGGTATCCGCCTCCGTTCCGGCGTCACCTACCGCGATACCACCGGCTACTCGTCGGCTCGTGACAACTACCTGCGCTTGTAAAATCTGGCGCCGTCAAGAAAACCCCGTCCACAATGGCGGGGTTTTTCTTTGCGTGCCCGATAAATTGTTCATCCAGAAGTTACAATTTTTATCGAGCGCGTTCGGGAGCGGTGCGTCCGACTATTGTAATGCGAGCTACTTCTATTTCTTCGCGCGCAGTCGTTACGTTGTTACTGGGTACTGCGATCTTGTCTCCCGCTTTCCAGGCGAAAGCTGCCCCCGGAGACAAGCCCGACGCGCAAGGCCAAAAGGTCGTTAAGCGGGTCGAGCAACTATTACGTGCTACTATTAAAAATCAAGATGGCAGTCCCTTAGCTATCTCACTGACACCGACCTCGAAAGCCGCCCAAGGCTTTCTTTCCGATGTTCGTATTTCGGGCGGTGCCACCCAACTGAAATCGCTGTTCGTCTCCGAGTTTCAGCTACACGCCCAAAACGTGCAGGTTGATGTTCCCTCGCTGTGGAGCGAAGGAAAGGTGCGCACCAAGCGTGCTCAAACCCAATTGCGTGTCGTCATCACCGAGCAGGACTTGACGCGCATGTTGGCCAACAGCAAAAGCACTAAGGACATGGACCTAAAGGTGAAGTACGTCGGTGACAAAATGCACATCACCGGAAAACTGAACTACGCCATTGTTAACGGCCCGGTTTCGGGTTACGCCCGATTGCGCCAGACCAGCGACCACAACGTCTATCTCGATATTCTGTCGTTGCAACTGCGCGGTATCGAGGCTCCCGGTTTCATCAAAAATCAGCTCTCCTCGCGTATCAACCCGGTCATCAAATACTCCAGCGTGCCGTTCAACCCACCGTTCCGCACATTGAAAGTAGTGGGCAACAAAGCCATCTTGTCCACCTGAGGCCGCGAAACGACTAACCCACAAAAAAGCCCGACTCAAATATTTGAGTCGGGCTTTTTCGTTAGCCAATGGAATTACCAGGCGCGGACTGTGGTGTTGGTACTGCTGCTGCTGGAACCAAACGAAGCGCTAATGCCGCCCCGGTTGAAACCAATTCCGCTGTTGTTGGTCGTTGTCCGCGAACCGTATCCGTAATTGGGTGGATAGGGGTTATTCACGATAACTTGCGGCATCGTCGTTATCACTGGCGGTGGCGCCCAGCTATAGGGAGAGGTGCCAAGATACGATTGCTGGCTGGGTACAAAGTAAGCCCCCGGTGCATAACCGTAAGGGTAGGGGGCTGGTGGCGCATAACCATAACCCGGTGCTGGGTAACCGTAACCTGGTGGTGGATAAGCCGGATAACCATAGCCTGGCGGTGGATAAGCCGGATAGCCATAAGCGGGATAAGTTGGGTAGCCTCCCGACAAAATGGTTTGTGCCCCGATGGCGCTAAGAGCATTCAGTCCAGCGTCGGTGGTGTTGATGGTTGTTCTCGACAATACCACGCTACCGTCTGGAGCAATATAGGAGTTAGAGTACCCCGGCCTTGAGTTCGATTTCGAATTTGTAGGCTCTGGGTTCGCCACGACCACCTGACCATTTCGCGAGGTATAGGAGTTTTGATACGCGGGCCTGTTGTTCTGAGCCTGAGCCGTTGATGCCAAAGCAAAAACGACGGCTAGTGGTGCAAAGTAACGGATCATGTTGACAGTCCTTTCAAGTTCCGAGCCATGTGACGGAGATAAGTTCGCATATGTTCAAAATAAATTCAGGAAAAAATTTCTTTTCTCCACGAACCCCGAAAAAGACTGTTTTTCGCCCGATTACACCTCTAATCATCCTCAATTGTGAACAGCGTCATAACTTGGTCACTGCCGATGGTTTTGGTTTGTGCCAATGCCGTTAATTTCATCGACTTGACATGACCGTCGCAAAACAACACGCCCGTAGTATCGAGATGTCGTTCGACGATGTTTTGTAACTGTCGGGGCGTTGTCGCCGAAATAACCGGATTCGCCGCTGGAGTCGTCCAGAAAAATCCCTGCGAACCGCCCGTATTCACCGCCGTAACCGCGTTGTTGTTATCCGTGATCCACACCGTCGAAGATGGCACCCCAATCGAAGCCGTCGAAACGCTGTAAGCCGCCGAAGAGCGCGGGGGTGTGTAAGCATCGCCCGCCGCACCATAGGCGCCGTTTAACCCATACGAGCCATAATTTTGTCCCGGCGTCGCCGTGGTGAGGGCTTCGGGTTTCGAGTGAAAAATGTAGCGACTATTGGACGCGCTATCGCTGGGGCAGGTAAAAACCTGTTCGCTCTTCACATAAGGGAAAATCGCGTCCATCCACTTATAGTTGGTCGCATCCGAGTTGCCCGCTGTCCCATAAAACGAAAAGAACAACGTCTCATCGTAGTCCTGCATGTATTGCAGTGCCCCCAATCCAATTTGCCGCTCGTTGCTCTGGCAGGAAGCGCGGCGCGCATTCTCGCGCGCCCTCGCGAACACAGGAAACAAAATCGCCGCCAGAATCGCGATGATGGCAATGACCACCAAAAGCTCCACTAAAGTAAAAGCGGGACGCGCCCGAAAAGAAGCCATCGAAAAATCAAGACGCCCGTCCGCAAACTCGGAGCCTCAAGAAGCTCCGAGGCTTTCCGATATTCCTTTGGCAAAATCGCACCACTTACCCTTGTCTCAACCGCTCAAAGAGCTTTCTCACCAGTGGGGTCGGGCAGTCGCGAGGCTCCGGCGTTCGATGCAATAACACCATGAAAATCAACCTCCGTTTGTGGATTTTGCCGTTGTGCCTTTTCGCGCAACTATTGTTGCTGAAGTCGGCGGCGCTCGCTGATGTCCAAAAGGATGTTGTATATGGCGAAGCGGGTGGACAAAAACTTCAACTTGATGTCTACGGAGCGGACGCCAAAGCGAAAAAGCCCGCCATCATCTTCGTGCATGGCGGCGGCTGGGTGGCAGGTGGGCGTGGCGATATGGGCGGCTGGGCCACAGCCTTTGCCCAAAAGGGCTATGTCTGTTTTTCCACGTCCTATCGCTTGGTCAAAGACGGCAAGAATGGCTTCCCCGCCCAAATCGACGATGTGCAACGAGCCGTGCGTTGGATTCGCGCCAACGCCAATCGCTACGGCGTGAATCCCAAACGCATCGGGTCGTTTGGCCTTTCGGCAGGTGGTCATCTGGTCGCATTGCTGGGCACTACAGACACGCGAGACAACAGCAACCGCGAACTTTCCAAATATTCCAGCCGCGTCCAATGCGTCGTCGACCTCTACGGCCCCACCGACTTTACCGGCGCCCCCGACCCCACTATGGCAGATGCCAGTAGCGGCAAGCAATTTGTGGAAGGCTTTCTCGGAAAACTCCCCGAAAACGCCGCCAAATATCGCGATGCCTCGCCCGTCCTTCATGTCGATAAGAAATCAGCCCCCTTCCTCATCTTTCACGGAGCCAAAGATTCTCTCGTTTCAATCGGGCAATCGGTGATTCTGGACGAAATCCTCCTCAAACAAGGCATCGAATCCAAACTAATCGTCTTCCCCAATTCCGGCCATGCCTATGGCGAACCAGAAGCGATTAAGCAAACCTTCGATTCATCGCTCGCATTTTTTGACCGCCACCTAAAAAACTAACCCCCGAATTGCTGGCTCCAAGCAAAAACGCCAGATACCCCCAACTCGGCCCTTCTACCTTGGAAGAAGGTGGCACGCAGTGCCGGATGAGGGCCGCGTAGCGGAAAACTAACCACTAACCACTAACCACTAATAACTAAAACCTCATCCCCCCAACGAAAACTCATCGCGGTGAATCGCTTCCGGCGCTACATCGCGCCCCAGAATCGCCGCCAGTTCACTCGATTTGTGCCCCGCGATGCGGCGCAATTCATCGTCCGAAAAGCGCACCACGCCGCGCCCGATTTCGCCGCGTTCATCGCGCACGCTCACCAGCGAGCCGCTGCCAAATTCGCCTTCCACCGTTTCGATACCAACTGGCAACAGCGAAGAACCGCGTTCTTCCAGCGCTGCGCGTGCGCAAATGTTCAGGTGCAAAGTGCCCTCGATACGGCGGCTATGTGCCAGCCACGATTTGCGCGCGTTCAAGCGTCCTTCGCTCGAAACCAGAAAGCGCGTCCCGATGGTTTCGCCGCGGGCCACGCGCAGCACCACATCGGCGGCACGCCCCTGCGCGATCACCATTTCGCACCCTGCGCGCGTCGAAATACGCGCCGCTTCCAGCTTGGTTCGCATTCCGCCCGTGCCGCCAATCGAACCGGCGCCGCCCGCCGCCGCCTCGATTTCGGGAGTGATTGCCTCAATGATCGCTTCAGGCGTGCTGTTGCCGGGCAGGTAAAACCCATCGACATCGCTTAACAGCAACACCTTGTCGGCTCCCACTACCAAACCCGATAGCGCCGCCAATGTGTCGTTGTCACCAACGCGAATTTCTTCGGTTGCCACTGTGTCGTTTTCGTTGATGATGGGCACTACTCCCCATGCGAACAACTGGTTCGAGGTGTGCCGCGCATTCAAAAAGCGCCGACGGTCGCCCAAATCGGCGCGCGTCAGCAGCATCTGCGCGACATGTAAATCTTCTTCGCCCAGCGCTTGCCGATAGGCGCGCATCAGCAGCGATTGCCCTATGGCTGCCGCCGCCTGTTTTTCTGCCAGGTGCAGGGCGCGCTCCCGCTTCAGCACATTGAGGCCCGCGCGCACCGCCCCCGAAGTCACCACGACGCTTTGCCAGCCCTCGCCGCGCAATATCTTGATCTGGCGCGCTAAGCCGCGCAAAAATTGGTCGTCAATCGCCCCATCCCGAACCAATGTCGAGGTGCCGATTTTAATAACGATGGTTTTCATATTGAGGCCGTATTTCAGAAGGGAAGGGGGAGTGAACACAAATTGAGCCGTACCTCGCTCACTCCCCCTTCCCTTCTACTCCTCTACTGTAATTACTCACTGAATTCGAAGGACATGTCGCCAAAGTGGACGGTGTCGCCATATTTGACGCCCTTCTTCTTCATTTCTTCCAATACGCCGCCGCGTTCGAGGATGCGGTGGACATATAACATCGCTTCGGTGTTCTTCGTGTCGAATCGTCCCAGCAATCGAACAAACGGGCCGCCCTCGATTTCCCATTCGCTCTTGCCATCGGCAAAGCGCGCGCTTTCGCGAACTTCCAACGGTGGGTCGGTTTCCACGCGCGTAATCACAATCGGCGCCACCTGTGTTTCGGTGCGGCGACGGTTCACTTCCTCGGCGACATGATCCCACGCCCGCCACATCAATTCCTCTAAACCTTCGCCAGTCGCGGCAGAAATCGCGAACACCTCGAAGCCGAGTGCTTCGATTTGCTTCTGCACTTTCTCGGCGATGGCACGCGATTCATCATCGACGATGTCCATTTTAGTAATCGCCACCAACTGGGGCCGCTCCAAAAGTTGCGGATTCCACATCTTCAGTTCGCGGTTGATGCTCAAAAAGTTGCGATACGCTTTGGGGGCCAGCGGGTCGACGAGGTGAATAAACACCGGAGCGCGTTCGATGTGTTTCAGGAACTGATGCCCCAATCCCGACCCCTTGTGAGCGCCGCGAATAAGACCCGGAATGTCGGCAGCAACAAAGCTACGGGCGTTATCTAATCGAACAACTCCTAAGTTGGGGACAAGTGTTGTAAAGGGATAATCGGCAATTTTGGGCTTCGCCGCCGAAATCGCCGCGATAAGCGTCGACTTTCCGGCGTTCGGCAACCCTATGAGCGCGATGTCGGCCAACAGCTTCAGCGACAGCTTGATCAGGCGTTCTTTCCCCAGTTGTCCCATCTCGGCGAATTTGGGCGCTTGGCGCGACGAAGTCGAAAAGTGCGTGTTGCCACGCCCACCCAAACCGCCGGGCGATGCCACATACTCCTGCCCTTCTACTAATAAGTCCGCCAACAATTGGCCGCTATTCTGGTCGAATACCTGCGTGCCCAGCGGAACTGGAATCACCACTGCATTGCCATCGCTGCCCTTGCGGCGGCTACCCTGGCCGTGACGCCCACGTCCGCCTTTGTGGTGACGCACTCGCGAAAGTTCGAGCAGCGTCTTGCGATGTGCGTCGGCTCTCAGAATCACGTCGCCACCTTTGCCGCCATCTCCTCCTGAGGGGCCTCCCATTGGCACATATTTCTCTCGGCGGAAGGCCACAATACCATTGCCGCCGTCGCCACCTTTAACTTCAATATTCGCTTCGTCTACAAACATAGCCTTCTTCTCACGAGTGAAAAGCCAGTTTGACCCCAAATTCTGGTAGAAATGCCGGGAAATGTGGATTTGCACGCAACTCGGTTGCTCAAAAACATTCAAACCTTCGCTCATGTTTTCACTTTGGCGCGGCACAGGCGCCGTGCTTTTGGTTTTTAGCGCCCTCTGGTTTGCAGGTTGCGGCGGCGGCAATAGCGGCCCCACACCAACTCCAACCAATACACCTAGACCAACCGCGACAGGTACGCCAACTTCCGGTAACCTCATCATTGTGAGGTTGCGCGATTCAAGTGGGACTGTTGTTGATGGAGTTGTATCGCTAGTGGTGGGGAACGACACATTCCGATTGGGAACGACGAGCGGGCAGGCTTCATTCGCGGGATTCATCGCGGGAAACTACTCCGCATCGGCCCTCGTTAATGGTCGCACCCAGAGCAAAACATTTGCAGCGACAAACGGAACAACGACTGTTGATCTGGTATTTCCAACGGGAATTACACCGACTCCTGCTGGTACAATTCCACCACCACCATTCGGGGAAGAATAAAAGGTATCGGTTTTTAGCTACTTGCTTTAAACTGGCGCCGAATTTTGGCCCAAACGTGCGGATTTGGGGCGAGAGTTCGCCCGTAAATCGGTTCCACTTCGGTTTAGACCAATGACTACGAAACGACTTCCTTTTAAAGCCTCTACGCTTTGCGCCAGCGGCACTCTGTTAGTTCTGGGCGGCTTCTTGGCCCTCAACCTCGCCGGTTGCGGCGGTGGCGGCGGCGGCATCGGCCAACCGACACCCATCCCTGGCACAACAGCTACTCCTGTTCCGGCGTCAATTCAATTCTTGTTGCAATTGACTGACGGCATAACGGCCACTGGTGGCAACGTCACGCTGACTTCGGCCAGCGGTCGCTCCTACACAGCAACGGCCAACACCCAGGGACTTGCCAGCATTCGCAACGTTGTTCCCGGTACATACACGCTGGTCTTCAACGTGAAACAGCCGAACGGTACTCTCGTACCCACCACACGCTCGATCACCATCTCCTCGCCCACCTCTTCGGGCGTGCAAACCTTCACCATCCGTCAGGGCGATACCGGGACTTCCAATCCTTTCACCATCACCGGACGCATCTTGCTTAACCCTGCTGGTGTTAACGATCCCGATGGCAATTCGAACACTCCCGACTGCGCTACGGTTGTTACACCAATCACCGATGCGGTTATCATCACTGTTCGCGACCTGAACGCGGTTAATGGCACACCTATCATCGCTCAGGTTGTCCGTCCGGCCCAATCTGCCGACACAGTTGGAACGCAGCGCGGCTTGTATTCGATTAGCATTCCTTACCAGCCCCGTTCCTTCCAGGTCGAGGTTCGCAACTCGAACGATGCTCCGTTCGCTGGTTTGAGCGCATTGACTTCGTTCCCGACAACGGTTACCACCGTGGCCAACGTGGACGTTTGCACCAATAACTCGAACACGCCGCCAACACCCGGTGTTACAGCGACGCCAACCAGCACGCCATTCGCGACTGCAACAACGGTCGGTACACCTTCGGCAACAGCAACCAACACACCAGTTGCGAACCCAACGGCGACGCCAACGGTGGCTCCGACCAATACACCACAGCCGACTGCGACACCGCAGCCGACGAACACGCCGGTCGCGACCAATACACCAAACCCTAACCAAACCCCGACCAGCACACCAACGGGATAACCATTGGAACTGCTCTCTTCAGGAGGGCAACGCCAAAAAGCGAAAATTTTTTGGCGGAGAGCGAAAAGAAAACACCGTCTCGCACGAGACGGTGTTTTCTTTTGTCTTATTTCCCCGAAACTATGTTCTCGACTTTCTCTTATGTCCCTTTCGTCGCCCGCTTCGCATTCTTCGCCCGCTGTTCTGCGGCGAGCGCAGCAACGTTTGTGGATGCGGCGCGGAGGTATGTTGGCAGGAGCGGGAGTTGTAATTGTGGTTGGTTGGTGGGGATTTCAAGACGATGAAATTTCGCCCGTGACCCCCGAAGAGGTGTCACCCCTCATGGCCGAGCAAACCCGCCAGACGGTCAGCAAAGACGGCAAACGCCTTTGGCAATTCGACGCCGCCCGCATCGAACTCTCTCCCGATGGAGGGCAAACCTTCGCCCACCGCGTTACCAATGGCATCTTCTTCCGCGACGAAAAACCGTTCCTACACCTCTCAGCCCGCTTGGTTCATCTGGAAAACGCCTCCAATAATCTCGAAGCCACGGGCGGCGTGAAAGCGACAGGTGATGATCGCTTCTCCGTATCCTCGCGTTTAGTACGCTGGAACTACGCCCAGAAAAGCCTGTCCTGTCCCACCGCTGTCAAAGCCCAACTGCGCGATTTCTCTTTCGACGCCCCTCGCCTCAAATACCAGTGGGATACAGGCGCCCTCACCTGTGAACAACCCATCGAACTGCGAGCGCCCGGTATTCGTCTGGGAGCTAAACGACTCAACGCTTCCACCAAAACGCGCGTGTTAGAACTGGGCGGCGGAGTCCACCTATCGTTCGATACCACCAAGATTCGGCCCGAAAAGCTCAAGAATTTGCTCTCTATACCCTGATGAAACTCTCGCTTCGTTTTTGTCTGCCGCTGTTGGCGTTGGCGCCTCTGGTCGCTTTCGCGCAGCCCAAAAAGCCCGCATCCCCCGTTGCCGCCCCGCAGCCCGCCAAAGCAGGGGGAGGAGGTCAGGTAGACATCACCAACGCCCCCGATGGCACCGCCACCTACGACGACGCGCAAGGAGTGGCGCGCCTCACCAAAGATGTCGTCATCACCCAGCGCGGCGAAAACCTCGTCGTCTACGCGCAACAGGCCGTCTACAGCAACAAACTTAATCAGGCTACCGCGACGGGCCAACTGCGCGTCGTCACCCGCGACTCCACCATTAAGGGCCTCAACCTGCGCGCCGACTTTGACGAGCGCCGTTTCACCATCACTGGCAGCGTCGTCATCACCTCGCACGGTAAAAACGACGGTGCGGCAGCAGGACTGCGCGGCGAAGCCAACAAAAAGCCGATTCGCGTTCTGTGCAATCAAGTCGTGTGGGACTACGATACCCGTCAGGCTACCGCCACAGGTAACATTCAAATCTTTCAGGGAACCAACAAAGGCACCTGCGACAAAATCATTTACGACGAAGCCCAGAACATCGTCATCCTCCAAGGCAACGTCCAATTCGGCGACGACCAGAATCGCACCTTCGTCGGCCAGGAAATCCGTGTCTACATCGAAGACAACACCGTCGCCTCCGATTCTCGCGTCCGCATCAAATTCCCCGAAAAAGCGGGTATGGCGGGCAACAACACAAGCGCAACGCCGCGTCCCGCCAAGACCCCTATGGCCCTGAAGCCCAAGCCCTTGCTTCCTCCCGACCTACTCGAAGGCTTCAAAACCCCTGCGGCCCCCGCAGTAACTCCGGCTGCTCCCGCCCCAACCGAAGAACCCATCCCCACTCAGGTTCCCGACGACCCAGCCGACGAGACTCCCAAAGAGGCGCCCAAGGAAGCTCCCAAACACTAGAGGGCCATCTCTCAAATCATCTCCAGCCCGATGAAACATTCCGTCTCTCTTTGTCTTGCCTTGTTGCCGCTTGTGCCATTGGTCGTTTTCGCCCAGCCCCAAAAAGCCCCTGCGCCAACAACTGGGGCAGGTGTAGTCGATATTGCCAATGGCCCCGGTGGAATCACAACCTACGATGGCGCCAAAGATATTGGCCACATGACGAAGGACATCGTCATCACCCAGAAGGGCGAGAACCTCATCGTCTACGCTCAGGATGTCGTCTACAGCCGCAATAAAAATCAGGCCACCGCAACGGGCCAACTGCGCGTCTTGACCCGCGACTCCACCATTCGCGGCCAAAAGATTTTCGCCGATTTCAAAGCCCGTCAATTCATCATCTCCGGCAACGTCAGCATCACCACCCACGGCAAAACCGATGGCGCCATGTCGGGCCTGCGCTCCGAAACCACCAACAAACCAGTGCGTGTCCTCTGCGACCGAGTGGTGTGGGAATACGACACCCGCCAGGCGACCGCCACTGGCAACATCCGCATGTCGCAAGGACCCAACAGCGGCACCTGCAACACCATCTTCTACGACGAACCCAGCAACACCATCGAACTTCAGGGTAATGTGCGTTTCATCGGCGAAAAAGGCCGCAACATGCGCAGCCAAAAAGTCACTTTCTACGTGAACAAAGACTTCGCTTTTTCCAATAGCCCCTCCAGAGTCTCAATCACCCAGACCGACGACCCCGAAACCCCGCGCGCCCCCAAACCAACCAAAACCTTCGACCCCGCTCCTTCAATCCCAGCCGA
>SDZD01000042.1 GCA_004172935.1 bacterium
CAGCACCGCCAGCGGCACCACCAGGAGCAGCTCCGCCGCCGCCACCTGCAGAAGCGCCACCTCGGCCACCGCCGCCTCCACCACCGATGAACGCAGTTGGCACTCGTTTAACAACCGCAGTCGGGTTGCCATGAAGCGCAAAGATACCATAGCGGTCAATTCGGTTAAAGCGATCTTTATCGACAGCTTTGGTGCCCAGACCAATACCGCACAACTGGAATTCCAATGGGTAACGCACCCAGGCCGGAATTGTTGGACGTGCGCCGCCGCGACCGGCGCTCGAAGGCACTGCTGCGGGGGGAACTGGACGTGGGAAGCCCTGTGCCAGATAGACCGGTGTTTTCTTACCTGCAGCTGGAGCGGGAGCATCGAAAGCGGGTCCCGACAGCAAGTTGCTCATCGGACGCTTGAGTGCCTGTCCCTGCCAGAATGGCTGCAAGGCTGGCATTGGCTCAAGGCTATAATCCTTCTGAATGCGCTTGATGGTATCGAGCGAAACGTAGCGTGGCAACTTCGATTGGTCGATGGGCGCGGGAGCGGGTTTCTTGGCAGGTGTAGCTTTGGCCTTGGGGGCGCTGGCCAGACGCACAGGAGCGCGACGGGCCGACTTGCTTTTGCGAGGCGCTGCCCAAGCGAGAGCCAGAGGACAAACAAGAGCCGCGCCGACGAGGGCAATGCGAGAAGTAGATTTCATGGATGTTTAGATCAAATTGGGTTCTTCGACCTCTTGGGCGCCATCGCTTTGAAGGGCTGGCTGGCGCGTTGCCGCCGCGCAGTTTAGTCGGAGCGACGACCTGTGTTCAGTACGAAGTGCCATGTTTTCTTTAATTAGTGGCTTGCACTGCCAATGCGTCCTTGGGATAGGAGGACGAATTAGACATTTGGATGCCTTTTCCTGCCGAAATGAGGCGCCATGAGCCAGTTGAGTTTTCGCCTCCCAGACGAAATTTGGCTCCCGGCGAATCGCACCAGAAAGTGGTTTTACCATTTTCTACTAACAATTCCCAGGCGCTCCCATTTTGCCACAATTGCAACAAGCGTGACTCGCCCAGTCGCACCTCCAACGGTAAGGCAGCGGGCTTCGAACCAGTGACCACTGGCCCCTGCCCGATGGCATCAAGACGGAACTGCCCGTTAGGTTGGCGCAGGAAGCGTGGATCGCGCCCTGCCACCTCGTCGCTGTTGTGAGCGTCCGTTGCCATTTTAACTACAAAGTGGCGACTTGTCTCTAATGGTTTGCCATCCAGCGACATCGCGACGATAGCCCCCTGAGTGACATTATCAACTGCTAACCCGTTGGCGAAGCCGCGCGAGCCTTTCAAAGTGCCCGCCATCACCTGAACGGTGGGCGTTTGCACCTCGAATCGCCCGATTTTAGCGTCGCGGCGCACCTCACGGGTGTCCGAACGAAAAATACCATTACGCGATTCGCGTGTATCGAGCGAAATCTTACCGCTCAACTTCATCACGTCGAGCGCGGCGCCGAGAACCTCGTCGCGATTGAGTTCGGTGAACGCCAGACGGCGATTCTTCGCGTCCCATACGCCGTGTGCCGAAGTTTGGTCGATATTTTCGCCGATAGGTATTAATCCCCTGGCACGCAATCCCTGTGAATTCAGCACCATTGTACGTATCAAGTTGCTGCCATCGCTCCCGCTATATAACGTGCCGTTGTAGGCGAAACTCGTCCCATTAGACCCAGTCGGCGCCAAATCTAAATCTTTCCAGAAGCTCGAAGCCCACGCGAGGTTATTAGCCCCATCACTACGCAAATCGCGCCCGTAAAGCAGGCTGGGCGCCCCAGAATAAAGCCCGGTGGCGCTGCGGCCCGTCGTTAAAATCAAATCGGTGCCAGCCGGGGCGTTGTAGCGGTCGCCTTCATAAAAGGCGTTCTCTACGCGCGCCGTCCAGCCAAGGTTATAGAGCGGGTTGTAGGGCTTCTCGTAGGTGAATAAATCGACCGTCGAATAAGGAACGACAACATGGTTGCGCAGCGGCGCGACCAAGCCCTTAAGGAAAATTTGCCCGCCCAGTGCTGCCAAGCCCCAGCGCGCGGGGTCGCTGCGCACGTTGAAGTAGCCGACTCGCGCCGAGGGGTTGGTTTCATAGACGAACAGAATCATGGCGTCTATGTCCTGCATGGCACCGAATGTGGCGGCTTCGATGGTGCCCGCTGCCCGGTTGGTATTAGGCCAGCAGTAATTCCACTCGCGAACAACAAAGGGTTTGTTCGACATGCGCGCCAATCCCAGCGTCGCTGCCATCGACTGTTCGCCCAAATCGGAAATCGGGTTTTTGCCGTGATAGTAGGAGGGCAATTTCCACTGAGGCAGATTGCTGGCCCAGTAGGGATGGTCGTAGTAAAAGTTGCAGCCAATAAAATCGAGTTCGCGCGCCTGACTGCCCAAATCGGGCAGGTCGTCGTAGCGTCCTGTGGCGCAGAGGGGGATTTGCACTTTCAGCTCATCGCGCAAATAGGTCTTCATCTGCGCGAAGTAACTGCGGTGAACATCGTAGGCGAAGCGGGCGCCGTCGAACTTGCGCGCGCTGGCGGCGAAGGGCCGGTCTTCGGGCTTCAGTTGGTTCGGCGTCCATGTCATCGCCGGAATTTCGACGGTGCCGTTATCGAGCGATTCGTTGGCGCCAAGCGACGCCACTCCGTTCTGGGTCCATGCTGCGCGCAACTTATCGTTCGTGCCGTACTGCTTTTTCAGCCAGTCGTTCCACAACCCCTTGAACTCGTCGGCATAGGGTTGTGGCATCGAGCGCCATAAGCCGCGACGCATGAACAGACCGTTCTCGTCGTAGATTTCCAACATCACCACTGTCGGGTCGTCGGCATAACTCAAACCGTTGTAGGCATTGCGGTGCGTGCGCATCAACGCACGGGCGTACTCTTTTTGAAGCGAAATGAGCTTGGGGTCGAAAACCGCATATGGTTTGGCGCTGCGCCCAATCGCTTCGGGGTTGCGCACTCCATCGCCCTCTTTAAAGACGCGGTAATCAAGCAAGTCGAGGTAGACATACAGGCCATTTTCACGGGCCTTGGTTATCCAGAAATCGAGCTTTTTGAAACGGGCCGCGTCGAAGTGCTTGGAATCGGGCTGCGTTTGGTCGATGATGCCACCGCGCTCATCGAAGTGGTGCAGGCGCACCAGATTGAAGCCCGCCGCGCGGAAGGTGCGCAGCATTTCCACGATGTTCTCATCCGACTCCTGTAATGAGGTATTGGCGACGTTGATGCCCCAAAAACGGGCGCGCGAGCCATCGCTCCACTGAAAATGCGAACCATTGGTTTGCAGGAAGCCTTTGGTTCCGGCTGGAGCGGGAACAGTATCGGAGAAATCGACCAATGAGGCGCGCGGAAAAGCGGTGGCGTTGGGGTCGAGAACGGGAAAATCGGCGCGGGCTTTAAAGGCAAGCAGACACAACGCAAAAAACAGAAAAAAACGACGCATTACTTAGGTTCAAAGCAGAAAAGAGAAGCGAATAATTGGCAACGAGGCACACAAACTCAAGGGGAGAACACAGGGCGACTAAGCCCTGCATTCTCCCCTGCACTTCTCTATTCCGAATATTTAATCTTCAGGAATAACGGCTTCGTCGATAACCGACTCGCTGGCCGCAAAAAAGCCGATGCCACGCGCAGCCAGTGCCGACGCGATGAAGCCCAACAACAACAGATAAAGCACGCGCAAGAACTCTTGCCCGAACACAACAACGCCAGCCTGTGCCACTTTCGCGAGATTGTTACCGCCATCGAGCGGCCCAGTTCCCGGCGAATCCTGGATGCGGTTGACCTGCAAGTTCAGGTAGTCGGGCTGGGAGAATTGCTTGAGCGCCGCCAACGCCTGCCAGAAGACATAAAACAGCAGTCCGACCCCCAACACGAAGATGAGCAGCCCCGCCCAGCGCGAGATGCGCCGCCAGCGCACTCCGGCGCGGCGAGCCGCCTGACGCTCGCTTGCATACAGCGAAGCGGGTTCGATTTGATCGGAGGGGGAGACGATTTCGCGAGAAGCGGAAGCGAGTTTTTCGGGCATAGGACAACGCAGAGCGCGCGCAAAGTTTAACGGCGTCCCAATTCAGAGCTATATTCCAGCCAGTTGGTTACAAAGAACAGTCACTTTTTGTCGTTGTCACGCCGGGAAGCGCGTGAGATTACGTCTACAGTCCCAAAGAGGTGCGTCCAGTTTTCAGTGCCTCATAGTCGCGGGCTTGCTGGCTCCACTCTTCGATGAGCGCTGCCATCGAATCCATCACCAGTTGCCGCATCTCTGGTTGTAGGTCTAGACCGCCGCGAATTCGATACTCAGCCAATGACCAATTGAGCCTTTCGATACTTTTCAACGTGTTTTGATAAGCCTTTTCGGTTGTAATGGGTTCAGGCTCAGCCACCTCGAAATCCAACTGTTCCAGAGCCAAATTTTGTTTTTCATCGAAATGTTTCATTGAAGCTCCTTTTCAACTTGCTCCTGCCACCAAACGAGTAACCAAGCGCTGGGGTTACTTGACTCGGACGAATTTTAGGGTGCCTGCTGAGTTGAGACTGGAGGCGCCTTCGACTTGGGCGCGCAGGGTATAGGATTCGAGGCCAGTTCGGAGTTTCGGGAGTTCGAGGAGGAAGCTGTTCTGGCGGTTTTCGATGCCTGTCCAGCCTTCGTGGGTGTCTTCGGCAACTTTCTTTTCGCCTTCGTAGAGGGCGACGGAGTGGATTTTGAGGGCGCTATCGCCGTCTTCCCACTGGAAGGTGGCTTGATAGGTTCCGGCTTGCAGCACGGTTTCGTTGACATCGAATTTGAACTGCGCCACGCCTTCGGCTAACTTCCAGCGGAAACCTGTGGTTTGCCTGGCGATGCGCGCGTATTCGCTCGATAGAGGGGCGTATTTCGCCAGTAGTTCGCGGGCTATTGCCACAGTGTCGCCTTGTGCGGTTGTGGGGTAAGTGGTGGTGGCCTTGGCGAAGGCGATGTCGGCCCCTGCGCGGCGCGTGTTGTACCAATTGTTCAGTTGGGCGGCGGGCAGTTTGCCTTCGAGGACGGCACGGTGGTCGTCGAAGAAGGCTTGCCAACGGGGTAAGTAGTAATCCCTCATTAACCCCGCCCACTGGCGATGGGCGTAGTCGTTCAGTTCGTCGATTTTACCGCTCCATGTCGTGACCAAAGTGCGCGCGTTTTGCTCCATGAGCGCTTTTTCGGTGGGCGTGGTGCCTTTGGCTTTGGCGCGGGCTATCCACACACCCAGTAGCCAGTGGCGTTCACTGGCGAGCAGTCGGTCGCTATCGCGTAATAACTCGAGGTACTGCGCCGTGTAGCGATTGAAGGCGGGTATGTCCTTGCGGTCGTAGGCGGCCATCGCGTCGGCGAGAGTGGGGCGTGCGAGTTCGGCGATGGCTTGGCGTGTCCAATCGACCAAATCGTAGCGATAGGTTTCCTGCGCTTTGAATTGAGGCGCGGCTTGCAAAAGGGTTTGTGCAGCTTGAGTAATTTTGTCGGTGTCGTAATAGACCTTACCGCTCGACCATGACGAGGCTTTGCGGGCATCGCGCGCGGGTTTGGCGCAGAGAATCGATTCGGTGGGGCCTTCCTGAAGCCCAGTTGGCGAATAGACGCCGCTCTCCATCAACAGTTGAAGGGCTTTACGCGCCGTGGCGTTCTTGGCGCCATAACGCCGGGTTTCGTAGCCGTCGAGCCAACTTCCCAACTGCACGTCTTTGCTGCGCCAGATGTCATCGAAGAACAGATCGTAATAGAGCGGGTTTTGCTCGATGCCCTCCGAAAGCAAACCGACGCCCTGCAAATTGCCGCGTCCTTTCGTGGGGTCGAGCAGAAAGTTGGGCAACTTCTCCATCAACGGCATTCCGCCATAAAGTCCCACTTTGCCGCCAAAGTTCGCCAGTTCGCCCCACAACCACGGCATCCCATCGTAGGTGCGAAGAGGAGCGCCGTTAGTACCCTCTTTCATGTCGCGGCATAGTTGCAACACCTGCGTTTTTTTCGGGTCGAGGCCCGCCAGCAATTGAGGCGAGGGATTGCCCTGCCAGCCCTGCAACACCCAAATCGAATTGGGACTAGCGACTTGCATCGCGGTTTGAACGCTTTTCGCGGCCTCGCCGAGCGGCGTATTGCCGGGGCGCCCGCCCTCATGGAACAAATCACCGCCGTAGGCTGATGTATGACCGCCATAAACCTGATGGAGATTTTTGTACCAGAGGGCCGCCACGCGCGGGAACTGGGCGCTGGTGGGCTTCAAGACAATGGGCCGTTGATAGCCAGACACCCACATGCCTTGCGGCAACAAATCGGGTTTTAAGTCGGGCACATAGTCGCCTATGTCGTTCGGCAACAATCCCACGAACCCGGTCAAAACCGGGGTGATACCGAGTTCGCGCATCCGTACCACAATTTGTCTTCCCAGTCGGGCCTCATTCTCGATTTCGGCATCGCTCATCGGACCGCCCATGCCTTCGAGGTTGCCCATATGCCACCACGCCGCATAAGCAGGGCTGGCGATGTATTGCTTAATCTTGTCTTCGGGATAACCCAAGTCGCGCAGCGTTTGCAACCAGACTTTTTCCATACCCGCCGTTACCAACACCTGATTGAAACCATTGAGGGCCAGAAAGTCGATTTCGCGCTGCCAGCGATTCCAATCCCAGAAGGCGGCGGTATACGACAACATGCAGTAGTTGAGCGCGTGTCGCTTCGGATAAGGAGTTGAAATTTGAAGGGGCGCGAGGGGAAGCGGCAAACGCGCGGGTAATTTGGTCTGGTCGCCGCCCCAAGAAAGATGAGCATTGGCGACGTGTTTCAAATACCAACCATAGGCCGACGCCTGGGCGATGGGCGTGCTGCCCCGCAACACAACTTTCCCATTGTCCCCGCGAATCTCGAAGCGCTCGCCACCCTGAGATGGCAGATTCTCGACGCGAAAATTGGCGGATGCTCCCGGCGTCACACGGCGAATGAGGCCTGCTACGCCAGATGGGATGGGGGCAACTTTAGCAGGCTTAGGAGACGCGACTCCATAGCCTTGACTTGCCAGTACACCGACACCAATACACAACGACATAACGCGAAGATTCAACGGAGATTTCATCTGTTATCCGACTCACTACAAAACAACTAACATGTGTTAGAAAATAGGATGCGCATAAAGTTTCTATCACGGGGGCACTGCTTTTCGGGTGACGCTCTCTTTTTCATCGAGGGCAGTGAAACTGTGAGGTAAACTAAAGCGTAAGTAAGATTATGTCCCAGCGTATTCGGCAGTTGCCGCCTGATGTAGCCAATAAAATCGCGGCGGGCGAAGTCGTTGAGAGGCCCTCCAACGCCGTCAAAGAACTAGTCGAAAACTCGCTCGATGCGGGCGCACGCCGTATCACCATCGAGATAGAGGAAGGCGGCAAAAAGCTGATCCGCGTTCGCGATGATGGGAGCGGCATGAGCGCACAGGACGCCGTTCTGTGTTTGCAGCGCCACGCCACCAGCAAAATTCAGGAGGCCGATGATTTGTGGCGCATCCAGACGCTCGGTTTTCGCGGCGAGGCGATGCCGTCGTTGGCGGCAGTGTCGCGCATGGAAATTACCACCCGCGAAGAGAACTCCGAGAGCGGCACACGCATCGTCGTCGAGGCGGGCGATATTTTAGGAGTGGAGGAAATCGGTTGCGCCCCCGGCACCGAAGTCGTGGTGCGTGGCTTGTTCTTCAATACCCCCGCGCGCTTCAAATTCCTCAAATCCGATTCCGCCGAAGCGGCTCGCATCGCGGAGATGGTCGGTCACCTTGCCCTCGCTTACCCGCATGTCGCCTTCGTGCTTAAACACAACGGCAACGAGAGTTTGCGCGTGGAGGCAGCGGGCGACCCGTTCAACGCTCTAGTTTCGGTGTGGGGCCGCGACACGGCGCGCGCCATGATGCCCATTTCAACCAGCGAAGAATTCCCCAACATCAAAGTGACGGGCTTCGCAGGGCGCCCGCAGTTCACACGCGCCAACCGCAAAGGCCAACTGGTGTTCGTCAATGGGCGCGCGGTCACTAGCCGCGCGCTGCAACACGCATTTGGCGCCGCCTACGACGGTCTCATTCATGGGCGCGACCGCTATCCGGTTGGCCTCATCTTCCTCCAAGTTGCGCCGGGCGCTGTCGATGTCAACGTCCACCCCGCCAAATCGGAAGTGCGCTTCGCCCGTGAAGGCGAGGCACACCACGCCTTGCGAGTGGCTATCCGCGATACCCTCGTCGGCGCGCAACTAGCGCCCAGTTGGAACCTTGATGGCGAGACCGATGGTGGCCTATATAAACCCTTCAGTGGTCAACGAGTCGAGTCTCAGGAGCAAGCACAGCCTCAATCACAATTCGGAGGCTCCTATCAAACGACACCTTCGCGATTCAACGCCCCTCACACTCCGACTCCCAACTACGCCAGCTACCAGGCACCAGCCAGCAACAGCGAATTCTCTCGCCCGCTGACGCCCGCGCCTACCGACGACGCCAACGAGCGGTTTCGCCAGCATCTGGCCGACATTCGCGCGGGCAAGAACGGCTTCGACCGCGACCTATTCCCCGATGAAGCGCCGCCCAAGTTGCAACTGCGCCCGCTGGCTCAAATCGCCAACAATGCCTATATTTTGGCCGAAGGTGAGGATGGCCTGTATATCGTCAACCAACACCGCGCCCACGAAACGATTTTGGCGGCGCGTGCCATAGAGCGCGCCTCGCGCGAACGAGTCGAGTCGCAGCGCCTGATGATTCCTTTCTCGGTAGAGTGCGGACCACGTGCGCTGGCGGCGGTAGAGGAGCATGGTTCGTTGCTGACAGAGCTTGGCTTCGAGGTCGAGACTTTTGGTGGTAACGCCCTACTCGTCCGTGCTGTGCCCACTCTGGTCGCGCAGCACGACTATGAACGCGCCTTCGCCGACCTGCTCGATGAGTTGGTGTCTGGCCATGCCGGACGCAACCTTGACGAGCGCCGCCGCGCCCTGCTCACCCTGCTGTCGTGCAAGAATGCTATCAAAGCGGGCGACGCGCTCAATCAGGGCCAGATGCAGGGCTTAGTGGATGATCTGGTCGAACTGCCTAACCCTAGCATCTGTCCGCATGGTCAGCCCATCCTCATCAAGATTTCGACCTACGAACTGCACAAGAAATTTGAGCGCGAATACGCCATGCGTTAAATTCGTCTCTCCCCCTCACTTATGCTGCCTCGCGCGTTCTGGCACTACATCGCTGCGCTTTATTTCGCCTTCCAATCGCTATGCGCCGCCTTCTGGTGGCTCATCCTTGCCGTGGAGCCGCGCGCCCGCCCGTTATTTCGGCCCGCTGCGACGCCTGATTCGGCTTTGTTCGCCTTCTTCCTGCCCGATGCCATCCTTTTCATAGGTGCCGCGTTGTGGGCGGCTGCTTGCCTCGTTAAAAGCCCTAAAAGCGCCCGTATCCCCCTCGTTATCCATTTGGGCGGCGCCATCTATGCCGCGTTGTATTGCATCTCGCAAACTCTGCTGACGGGCGAGGCCATCCTTGCCACGGTTTTAATGACGACGTGCGCTCTGTTCAGCACCTTTTTGAGTTGGAAAACGGCGTTCTCAGCCGAGTAAAGCGCTGGTTTTTCGCGCTACCCGCCCGACGCGCCAAACCAGCCTCGGTCGCCTTCAACATATTCAAATCCTTCATTCAGGGTTCGTTGATGTGCCTGACTTTTCTCATGCTTGGCCCGTTCTTGATATGGCATGTTGAGAGCGCCGCTTTAGAACGAGGCTGGACACTTGCGCGCTTCTCTTTTCCGGCATGGCTCGCCATCGCTTTGTTCTGCGTGAGTTGCATCATGGCATGGGGAAGCGCTTGGGTATTGGTTCGCTTCGGCGATGGCACGCCACTCCCACTTGATGCCACCAACAAACTAGTAGTGCGCGGCCCCTATCGCTGGGTTCGCAACCCGATGGCGTGCGCCTCTCTAGTCGAAGGCGCTGCGATTGGCCTTTTGCTTGGCTCCCCGCTCATTCTGATTTACATCGTGGCAGGTGGCGTGCTGTGGAACTTTACAGCTCGCCTGTGGGAAGAACACGATATGGAAGTGCAATTCGGCGAAGAATTTTGTCGCTACAAACGTGCGGTGCGCTGCTGGATACCGAACTTAAAACCTTATTCTTCATCAAACACAAATTTGAACTGAGAATATCTCTCAGAATGGCAAATTCATGGAATAGGCGCCATTACCATGAATAATACAATTCTCTCAAAAGAGGAGGCTCTGCCCCTCGAACCAGAACAACCAGCCATAGAATCAGCCCCTTCGACCAAACCGGTTGCATCTCACGAAGAGGTCGTTCACGATACGGTCGTTGAAGAACTGACCGACGCCGATATAGTGCGCATGGTCGATGAGCAGATGGGCGGGCCAAAATCTTCCGAAGGCGAATCGCGCACCACTATTATCGCGTTTGGCGTCAATCTCATCGCCTTTCTTTTCGTCGGCATTCTGATCCTGGGTCGCTATCAACCCGCCAATCAGGCGAGCGCATCGACGGCTCCTGTACCACGCTGGATCAGTTGGACTTATTCTCTTGAAGAGGGACAGGCACGCGCCCGTAAGAATCACTCAAAAATTCTCATCGACTTCTACACCGATTGGTGTCCGTCCTGCAAATGGGTCGATTCGACGGTGTACACACGCCCCGATGTGTTGGCCGAATCGCGCAACGTAACGATGGTCAAAATCAACGCCGAAGGGCGCCGCGACCTTGCACAGCGTTACAACATCACGGTTTACCCGTCGTTCGTTTGGACGGACGAAAATGGCAACGTCACAGCACGCCATGAGGGCAGCACCAAGGAATCAGATTTCGCCCCATTGATGGCCCAAAACCGCTAACCTGTAGGTCGTAGCAGGAGTCCTTATTGCTCTTGCGACGAAGCGTATGTCCAATAGTCCCGACGGCCAAAATCTGCAGCAGCCCCAAGCGCACGCCACCCTGAAAAATAAGGACGACCAATCGCAGTCAACCAACGCGCACCGAGCCGAAGCCCCCGACTCGGTGCGCGTTGCTGTACTCGTCGTTTCCGACACCCGAACTCTCGAAACCGACAAGGGCGGACTTCTCATCGAGCAGTTGCTGGAAGCGGCAGGCCACGAAATCGCTTCGCGCCAAATCGTGCGCGACGACATTGAAGCCATAAAAGCTGTTGCCTCCGATACCATCAGCAGCGATGCGGAAGTCGTGATTTTCACTGGTGGCAGCGGCATTGGACCACGCGACGTTACTCCCGAAGCCATCCGCCCGATGCTTACCCGCGAAATCCCCGGTTTTGGCGAGGTGTTCCGCGTTCTCAGCTATGAGCAGGTCGGCTCTGCGACCATGCTGTCGCGCGCCTTTGCGGGCATTGTGGGACGCACACTGGTATTTGTTCTTCCCGGCTCTACAAATGCCGTTCAACTCGCGTTGGAAAAACTGATTGTGCCCGAAATTGGACACCTTATTCGCGAAGTTCGCCCCGAACGCAGAAAATAACCCCTTGCGCAGGTTCTCATATCCCAGTAGAATTTCTCGTTGCGTTTGGCGCAGTCAAATTGCAGGTAAGGGCTTATAGCTCAGTTGGTTAGAGCGCCACACTGATAATGTGGAGGTCCCTGGTTCGAATCCAGGTGGGCCCAAATAAAAAGTACGAAGCGCGAGGAAATTTAGAATTTCCTCGCGCTTTTTATTTTTGCTCTCCACCAAAATTCTCATCGCTCATAAAATGAATGTCTGATGAGAATAATAAGCAAAGCCGCAATCTTTTTTCCTCTCAACTCAGCGGCTGTTTGGCTGGCCCCGTAGAAGCACGTTCGATGAGGGGCATGGGCATACGCTGGCAATTATCCTCGGCAGCACCTCCATTGATGAGGGAGTGCAAAACGTCGGCGGCGGCGCGGCCAATTTCGATGAATGGGTTGTATAGGGTTGTCAGGCTTCTTTCCTGGGCTTCGGGACTGTTGTCAATTCCTATAATCGACAGGTCTTCGGGGACTCGAAATCCCATTTCCACGACTTCATCCCAAATTGTGATCGCTCGTTGGTCGTTGTGGCAGATAACCGCCGTCATGTGGTTAGAAATGAGGTCGTGGAAAGAATCGCTGTCCGACAGTGCGGGCAAGCCTTCGATACCCTGCTTTTTGTCATCCTCGTTATCCCAGATATAGTTCTCTTGATACAAAGGCAAGTCCGCTTCACGCATCGCCTTCGTGAAGGCTTTTGTCCTTTCGCGGGCATCGGAGTGGCCTTGGGGGCCGCTCCAATAAATGATGTTGCGGTGGCCCTTGCTTACGAGCAATGCGACTGCGTCGCGTATAGCTTGCTCGTTGTCGGGCGTGACCCAACTAATACCTTCGGGGACATCATCTGTGTAGCAGGCCACTGCTGGCATCTCGTTTTGCACCAGCAATTCCAGAATTTCTCGATTCTCGCCGGATACGATAAAGATGAATCCGTCGCACCTGCGGTCTAGAAACTGGAGTTTGCGCTGCTCAACAGGTTGATGTTGCTGGGGGCGCAGCATCAACACGTCGTATCCGTTGTTAAGAGCGGTGGGAGCGACGCCACGAAAAGTCTGGGAGCCAATTTCACTTTCGAATAGAAAGTGGCCTTCTTCCAACACGCCGATAACATTGGTTTTGACGCGGCGGTTTTGCAGAGTGGGACGGACGGGAATGTAATCGAGGCGGCGCGCTGCTTCCAAAATCTGTTCCTGATAGCGCGACCCGCCCTCGCCACGCAAAACGCGCGACACCGTCATCTTGGAAACCCCGGCAAGATCGGCAATGTGTTGGATAGAAGCTCTGCTCATTCGTTTTTCTAGGCTCCAGTGAATCAAATTTGCCCGCTTCAAGCCCACACAGAATGTGATGTGGGTTGCTGCACAGTCCCAAATGGCAAGGCATCCAGAAATTACTAACAGGTGTTTAAAAAGGATTACATTTGGGTATATTGGGGTTGGTACTGTAACCCTTAGCCCAAGGTGTGGGGCTAATTCCAATGGTTTACAATCCTGCTCTCATTAATATCGAAGGTTCCTATGTTACCCACCCACCAGCACAATACATTTCGCAAAAGCGCATTTACTTTGATAGAGCTTTTGGTAGTTATTGCTATCATCGCCATTCTGGCTGCTATTTTATTCCCTGTTTTCGCTCGCGCGCGTGAAAATGCGCGCCGTTCTTCGTGCCAATCCAACCTCAAACAAATTGGGCTAGGCATCCTACAGTACACGCAAGACTACGATGAAAAACTTACCCCGCTATGGACAGGTAACTCATTCCCTGGTCGGTGGCGTTGGATGGACTGTGCGCAACCCTATGTGAAAAGCACTCAGCTTTTCAACTGCCCCAGCGATGCGGATGCCAACAACCGCTACAACTATATCGCCCCCGGTAGCACAACGACAGATTTGCCTGGTAACACCGCTCCCGATTTCTTCGGCAGCTATGTGGGAAGCAACGCCTACTGGGGCAACACGGGCGATTCATGGGGCGGCGCCATGACCACCAACTTCGGCGTGGTCAACTCCATCGTCCAGTTCGACTCGCCCTCGACCACCTTCATGGCGGGAGACGGCAACGGCTCGTTTCAATTGTCGTGGCAGTGGAATAACGGTGGCTCTGGCCAACCCGATACCATCGACCCAGCCACCAATCCCCCGGCCATTCATGGCACAGCCGCTACCGCAGCCAACCTGGAAGGCATGGTCGTGGGGCGCCACCTCGACACCACGAACGTACTGTTCTGCGATGGTCACGTCAAGTCGTTGAAGTTGAACGCGCTACTCGAAAAGTCCACTACCCCACCCACCTTTGGCGCATGGTCAAGCGCCAGCGACCGCGCTGGTTTGCGCCTTTTCACTCGCGCCGACGACTAAACCTGTTGCCTTCTCGCAAAACAGAGGCGCCCCTGAATTCAGGGGCGCCTCTGTTGTTATGGGTTGATGGCACTAGGATCTGCCGTTGGAGAGTTTGGAAGAGCCGGTATCAGCGCTTTGTGTCACATTCCATGTCCCTGCTGCAACATAGCCCTGATCGTCGCCAGTCAAGGTCGTAGCGCCTTGTTTATCCTGGGCGCGGAGCCAGATTTTGTTGCTGCCCAGCAAGCCACGCTTGGCTTCGAGCGGGAGGGTTAGAGCGAAGCCTTTGCCATCGTTGCTCAGGGCGACTGTGACTTTGGCGAGGTTGAGGCGCACCTGCGAGTTCTCGATGGTGCCGGGAAAGCCGATTATCCCGCCACCCAGCCACTGCGAGCCGTCGTCGGAACGCAGATAGAGGCGCTTGGTGCGGGCGACATAAACGAATGTCGCGCTGTTGCCCCAACTGCGCGTTTTCGCGGCGAGGAACCATACGGTGTCGATGTCGGCCATGCCCTCGGCATCCTTGACTTGCAACACGAAATTCTGTGGCGCAGGAGCGATTCCTCCCGAAGTGAGAGTTGTGCTGGTTGCGGATGGAGTCAAGGCGCCGACAGTTGGGGCGCTGTTGGTTGGCGCCACGAACTGGGAAGTAACGGTGTAGAAGCCGCTGCGGACATAGCCCTGGTCGCCAGCCAGCGAAGCGTCATCGACGGCGTACTGGCGATCTTGAACACGACCGAAAAGAGTGTTCTCACCGCTCAAACCTTCTCGGATGGTGAGAGGAAGAGTCACGGTGATAGCAGTATCGAGAACGCTAACCGTAGCTTCTTTCGCAGTGATGCTAACGGCGCCGTTATCAAGAACTGCGCTCGAATTGGTTCCGGTGCCGACCGGGACGGGGGCAAGAAAAGCGTCGCCCTGACGAAGATACAGCAAACCTTTTGAGGGAGTGGCGGCATCTGGCACATAGATGAGCGTGGCACCTTCGCTCCAGTTGAGGCGGTCGTTGATGAGCAACCAAACCGATTCGATGTCGCTGGCACCATCAGAATCGATGGCCCGAATAGCAAAGGTGCGCTTGGCGCCCACTATGTCGCTGGACATGGCTGGCAGCACCGATACCAAACAAGGAGCCGAATTAATGATTTTGGTGACTGTGACAGCTTCCGAAGTGACAGATTCGCCGTTGGTTTCTCCATCTTTGGCAGTGATGATTACGGTGATGGTATCGCCGCCAGCACCATTGCCCGGCTTCAGCAGGTTGAGTTTGGGAGTCGTCTCGCCATTGATGATGTTGCCGTTCTTCTTCCACACGTAGCTGTAAGTCAGGGTGTCGCCATCGGCATCAGTAGCCTGGACTGCAGCAGTTAGCGTCTGGGTAACTAAGGGCTGAGTTGGTGTCAGGGTTACCTGAGTGACTACAGGGGAGCTATTGGCAATGGTGACGGACTGTGAAGTGCTGGCAGGGCTGCTATCGACGCCATCGGTGGCGATCATAGTGACGGTAATTTTGTCACCCTTATCGCCGTTGCCGGACTTCGATAAATCGAGGCTCTTCCCAGATTCATCTTGGATGACGGTGCCGTTTTTCTTCCACACGTAGGAAACGGTCACTTTGTCGTTATCGGCATCGTTGGTGGTAAAAGTGGGAGCCAGAACGCTGTTGGTTTTGGGGCTTGTTGGAGTAAGGGTGACATCGCTTAGCACAGGAGCGCTGTTGTTGTCGATGGGGATTAGAGACCATTGCTGGTTAGTGCCGCCCAGGTAGTCCCAGTTGTTGACGATGCTGCCGTCGCCAGTAGCAGGGGGGCCACCGAGAACGTCCATTGCTTTATCGGTGTTGAGCTTGGGAGCGATGTGATACCATCCATCATCGGAGGGGAAGAAGTACCAGTGCTGCATGGCGCCATCATTATCATCCCACAGGTTGATTTTGGTGCCGTTGGCGGTGTCGCCGTTGAACAGGTCGAGGGATCGATTGCCAGCGAGGCTGGTGCGCATACGATAGGAGCCATCGCCCAGTAGGTCGAGCAGGAACTTCTGGTTGGCGCCGCCAGCGTAGGCACGGATGTCGAGTTGCGCGCCATTAAATAGATTGGAATCCTTGACGCTGAGGGCCGAGTTCGGCGCATGGCGCGGCGTGAGGCGGTAGGTGCCGTTGGTAACGGAAGTGGTGGATACGGGAACGAATCTCCACTGCTGGTTGGTGCCGTCGAGGTAATCCCAACTCTGCACAATGGTTCCATCGGCAGTGCCACCGGGGCCACCTGCAACATCCATTGATTTGCCGATGTTGTTCTTGGGGGCGATTTTGTACCAGCCATCGCCCATCGGCACCAAGTACCAACGCTGAGCCGAGTTGCCGTTATCGTCCCAAAGCTTGATTTGGTTGCCATTATCGGCAATTCCATACGGCAGTTCGAGGGGGCGCTTACCCACCAAGGAAGTGCGAATGCGGTAGGTGCCATCGGTTTGCAAGTCGAGCAGGAAGTTTTGGTTGGCGGCTCCGGTGTAAGCGCTGATGTCGGTTGGGGCGCCATTGGCGGGATTGGAGCTTTGCACCTCTAGGCCCGAAGCCTGCGCATGACGGGGCATGAGGCGGTAGGTGCCATTGGGAACGCTAGTGGAGGAAGGCATCCACAGGGTGTTGGCGATTCCCATGTCGCGGCGCATGGCAGCCACAATCATGACATGGCGGTAATCGTTGACGGGGCTGGATTCGTTGTCGTAGTTCAGGCCATAGGGGTAGAAGTGGATGCCCGCATCGCGGATAACAGCATCGGCCCCATCGAATTGCTTGACCTGGGCCGTGGTGTACATGCCTGTCCAGATGCCGTTCGCCATGAAGTTACGCCACGCCCAATAGGTGCCAACACCCAGGGTATGCGCCAATTCATGCAATGCGGTACGGTAGCTCATCTGCTGACCAAAGCGCATCCAGCCATCGTAGTTGGCATCGGCGGTGGGTACACCGGGATCGTTATTGGCGGTAACGTGCTTATCGAAAACTCCATAGGCGTTGTACTGCATGACGGCAGCATCCATCGAGTTGATAATGGTCTGATCGCGATAGGCATCGCCGCCAAAACCATAACCTGTATTAAAGGTGAGGCGCTTGCGGTTGATGGCGCGAATGATGGCGACCTGAGCATCGTCATCGAGCGACGCGAACTCGGCGGTGCCGGGCATGGCGTTGAAGGTATCACGCGCGGCGGCGCCCAGATAGATCGAGCGATTGAACAGCTCAATAAAACTATCCTTCTCGGCTTGAGAGAGCAACTGATAGCCCGCTGAGTTCTGGATTTCCTGGATACGCTCGCCGCGCTCGTTGAAATCGACGATGCGGGTCGCCTGTTGGATAAGAGCGCCGTTGAGGTAGCAACGGACGTGACTGCCATCGAGTTGAACCTTGATGTCGTACCAGACGCCCGTCTGAATGCTGCCGCCGACTTCGGGGGTGGTGATGCCGGGCACTTGCAGGCCGTGTTTGGTGTTGCCCCAGCCGCCAATGTTCCACCATGTGTAACTGATGTTACCAGGAGCACCGAAGGTGATGAGGAAGCCCTCGTTGCCGCCAGTTTTGCGCGCCCGCAAGGTGAGGGTGTAGTTGTTCCAACTGCTATCCCCTACCCACGCCATCGCAGGAATCTCGCCACCTGTCTGGCGCAGTGAGCCATTTTGGGTATCCCATGTGCCACCGAAAGTAGCCCAATCGGCCATGCCTGTAGTGAAGTCGCTTTGATAGAGGGTGGTGGTGCCCTTCACGACCTTCACATTGGTAAATTCGGCCTGCGTATCATAGGTGCCGACGCCAACTTTGCCACTAATGGGCGCGGCTTGGGCTGTGTTGTCTCGCGAAGCACTTGCAGAGCCAAAAGCGAAGACAAGAAGAAAAAAAGACAGCAGTTTGTTCACGGGGTCAATGCCCTGTTTACAGTGAGAGATTTGATGAATATTTCATCAAACTGAAAATAAGTTACTGTAACCAAGAAGTAGCAATATACCCCTCTTGGCGCGATCTTAAACATCAATTACCTTTGATTTTGCTGAGGGAGAACGGAGGCATATAGCGGGAATGTAAAAACGAAAAGGCGCGCCGAAGCGCGCCTCCACGAAAGTTTTCTGACTGTCGGGTGGGACTACTTTTTGGCGAGTAGCCCCAGAATGACCTGGGCGTACAGGCGGTGGCCGAAGTCGTTGGGATGGTTAAGGCCATTGCCCGTCAGGTCGAGGTAGGCTTTACGGGCGCTCATCTCTGTCCATACCGCTGTCATATCGGCGAGGGCGATACCGGGGCCAGTCAGGCCATTGAGGGCGTCGCGGTAGAGGGGAAAACGATCTACTCGAACGGCGGCCCAGTTGGAGTTGGGGAGCATACTGGCGACCAAGATGAACTCGGTGTTCGGGAGTTGGGCGTGTATGGTGTCGATAGTCTTTTTGATGTTGGCGATGTAGGCTTCGGGGGCGAAGGCGCCGGAGTCATTCATACCGAAGGCGAGGAGTACCAAGTCAGGTTTGGCGGCAATGACTGCGTCGGTTTGAGTCAGCCCCCATTCGGCATTTTTTCCGGCGACAGCCAAATTCTTCAGGCTAACGGGCGAGCCATAGGCGGCTTGTAAGCCGCTTCTTACCAACTCTGCATAGGGCGGCATCATCGGGGCAGCCTCGACATGGGCCGAGGCGTTGTAGCCAGCGGAGATGCTATCACCGAGCATGACGATTTGCAGAGTCTTTTTCTTCTTCAGAAGCGCCAGTGTTTTAGATAAGTTGGTTTTCGCGACAACAGGGGCGTAGCCATTCCACTCGTTCTTGGCGTGGCTGTAGGTCGCTTCCACTTCCATGTCGTGGAAGAAATGGCCTTCTGCCCACAGCAGGTTATTCTTACCGTCGATGTTACCTCCCATCGAGTTGGGTGAACCCGGCGGGGGTGATAGCTGGGCACTGGTGACAAAAGGAATTTTGGAGCCGGGAGGCAAAGTGATGGTGCGCGTTTTCGCATCGACTATATAATCCTGCCCTTCCACGTACGCGATCAGACCAGTGGCGCTTTGCAGCGCAACAGTTTTATTGGGAGTGAAGGCCAAACGCGCGAACGGACGCTCAGCGGCGGTTGGCTGCACGAATAGCAACGCCTCGCCGTACATCCACTTCGAGTTCCAGAAAGGCTCGCGGAGATGGTTTTCGGGGCGGTCAGCAGTCATCTTTTTTGTGGGTGGGGAATCGGCATGGGCAATGGGTTCAAAGCAAGTAGAAGCCAATAATAAAGCGGTAAGGCCGATAAAAAGGGATTTCCTCATCGTAAGTCCCCTAGTAAAAACCTGCCTCGCGTCAGAGGTTGACGCGAGGCAGGAACAGTCCTTTGCAATTCTATTTCGCGAGGGCATTGCCGACGTAAACGCGGTAATCCTTGATGCGCCCCGGTGTGTTGCTATCTCCGGCGCGCGGGGTGTAGCGGAAGCCGCCGATGGCAGTTGGTTTACCGACATCAATGACCAGTTGATGAGGATAGGGTGGCTGGGCGTTCTTCCAGCGCGAATGCCAGAAGTTGGCGGTTTGTCCGTCGATGGCGTTAGAAGCGGAACCGTCTTCGCCTTCGAGTTCTTCGCTACTGGCGTAGGCGATTTTCCAGTTCTGGTGCGGTAGCGACTGCCCCGCTGCATCGAGCAAATCGAGTTCGGCGATGGCGGCGTAGGGTTGGCCGTTGTGCGAGTTCAGCATTTCGAGACAGAACTGCTGGCCTGTCATTGGGGCAGCGAATTTGACTTCCTGAGCATCGGGGCCGGGAGCGAAAGTACCGCTCATCATCGGGGCAACTCCATTGAGGCTGAGCGTCGATTTCTGGGTGGCCTTGATGGCGAAGTCGAGTTCGGGGCGCAGCATATCGAGAATTGGCTGTTGCAATCCGGCGAGGGTCGCTTCCTGTGGGCCGAGCAAATCGAGAACAATAACTTGATTGGCCCCCCGTTTCATCCATGCACCAGGCAAGTAGGCGGTTTGAGTCGGGCCGATATTCCAGAAGCGCGCGAGGCAGTGCCCATTCACCCAGATGACGCCTTTGCCCCAGCGGCTTAAATCGAGGAAGGTATCGGCGGGTTTAGCGACATTGAATGTGCCGCGCCAAAAACCGGGAGCATTGCCTTTTGGATTGGCATCGGCTTTACCCCACTTCAATCCAGCCAGCATTTTGGCGTCAAGGGGCAAATTGTAGATTTGCCATGCCCTATTGAGCGGAGTGGCCGAGCCATCGACGCCGATGAGTTTCACTTCGCCGTAGATGCCTTTGCGGTCGTGGATTTCGTTGCCGAAGTTCACATGCCCCATCGTTTCGAGCAGAATCAGGAGTTCGGCGGGTTTGGAACGTGCGGGAATTTTTACCGTGTTACGGCGCGAGCGACGGTCGAAAAAACCGACGGATGCACCATCGACCATCACCCATGCGAAATCGCGGGCGTTCTCAACTTGTAGGGTGCATTCGGCCCCAGCAGGCAGCATTGTCCGATAGACAGCATCCCCCTGTCCCTGATTATAGGCTTCTAGAAAACGCGGTTTGGTATCGGCGACGGGACGAGGCAGATTAGAAAACAGAGGCGCGTTTTGTGTCAGGCGAAAAGTGGGCACGCTCATAACTGGAATGGGAGCGGGTGGCGCGGGCAGGGTTTCGCCGGGGTTGAGGTATTTGCCCATCAACTCGCGGGTACGCTGGAACTTTTCGCCGATCCATCCGGCTTCGGAGATGGGGGCGTCATAGTCGTAGCTGTTGGTGTCGGGCTTGAAGGGGCGGTCGGTGCCGGGCCACATACCGAATGTGGTGCCACCGTGCGCCATGTACATGCTGAAGGATGCGCGGTTTTGAAGCATGTACTCCAATTCTTTCAGGTAGCGCGGGGTATCGCCCTTGTGATGGGGGCTGCCCCAGGTATCGAACCAACCGGGATAATATTCGCCACTCATGAGGGGGCCAGTCGGCTGAATTTGGCGCAGAGTTTTGAAGGAGTTTTCGGGGTCGCTGCCGAAGTTGACGACTTGAAACAGGTCGCTCCGCGAAGCGTTACGAATCGCCCACGCCGGGTCACAGGCGAAAAGCGGGACATCGAAGCCGGCATCTATCAAGTTCTGGCGCAGTTGCCCCATATAGTCGGTGTCTTTGCCGAAAGAGCCATATTCGTTCTCGACCTGAGCCATAAGAATGGGGCCACCATGCGTGACTTGAAGCGGGCCGAGTACGCGCCCGACTTCTTTGAACCAGTTGGTAGCAGGCTTCATGAAGGCGGGATCGGATGAACGCAAACGAATGCTTTCGTTTTGCAACAGCCACCACGGCAAACCGCCACCGTCCCATTCGGCGCAGACATAGGGGCCGGGGCGCAGAATCACCCACATGCCTTCTTGCTGGGCGATGCGACAAAATTCGGCGGCATCGGCTTGCCCCGACCAGTTGAATTTTCCTGGCTCGAACTCGTGGTAATTCCAGAAGAGGTAGGCACAAACCGCGTTCATGCCCATAGCTTTAAGGAGCTGGAGGCGGTGGCGCCAATATTCGCGCGGCACACGGGCGAAGTGCATTTCTCCGGTACGGATGACGACGGGTTTGCCATCGAGCAAAAAATCCTTGTCGCCGATGGCGAAGGTGTGGCGAGTCGCTGGAGTCTGGCGCGTTTGTGCAGGGGCAGTGGACGAAAGTCCAACGCCCAATAAGGTCATCAAGCCAAGAGTCAGGGCACGGTTCAGTTGCATATGGCGGTCTTTATCAACAGGAGATAAATGTAGGACACCAGTTTCGCAGCAATAGTTCGCCCATAAAATTGCGAATACTTTTTGCAGTTCCGCTGCTAACACCAGCCCGAAGCGCGAAAAGCAGCATTACCGAGATGGTGATGCCGCTATAACTTTTCTGCTTCGCGCTGATTAGAAGACGTTGACTTTCGCGAGCGGGGTAAGGCGGTCGAGGCGGTCGCCCAGTTCGAGTACCAATTCGCGTTGGCGCTCGACATCGGTGGCGACCACGAGGTTGGTGTTAGACACATCGCGGCGCAGGGTCGAGAGCGCTGAATTGGCCGAGTCGGAAATGGGGAGGTTTTCCAGTTCGGCGGCGGCGGTGTGCAGGTGCTTGTTGGCAGTGCCGAAGTTGCGACGTTCCAGATCAATAGCGGCCCGCAGTAGCAATGAGCGCGCTTCGAGCAAGCGGGCGCGATAGCGCGATTGGGCCAACTCGTCTTTCGCTTGATTGAGTTGGACTTCGGAGTTACGGAGTTTCGCCTCAGAGTCGCCCAGACGGCGTTCGTATTTGCTTACGTGGGAAGTCAGGTCTGCGCGTCCCTGCGCGAAGCCCCATCGCCACATACCCAGCCCACAAATCAGCAACACAGGCAAACAAACCATCCATTTGTTCGAGCGGCTACTTGAACCATAGGCGACTTGAGGATGCGCCCCATTAGTTGAAGTCTCCATCAAACGACTAGCCACTTCCTGTAACGCTCGTTCCACAGGGTAATGCGGGCGTTGGCTTCAGGGACAGGAAGCACATCGTAATCGAGGCAAAACTCACCGTAGGAGTCCAGGCGGAACGGGACTTTCACATAGACGGTGTCTTGATAGCGCATCGCCAATTGACGGTCGGGCCAGTTGCCGCACCATGCTTCGAACTCTTCCTGCGTGGCGCAATTTTTGATGAATACATCGAAGCCGTAATCGCTGGCCCAGCTGACCAGAATATCGCCCCGTACTTCGACAAGTTTCATTGGTTCCATAGCTTGATTCCTTTTATCTGCGTTCGTATCTTCAACTGTTACAACTTGCCGTAGGGTGAAGACCCATGAGACTCGTAGTACTCGTACTCGGAAAATTGAAAAGGAGAATCAAGCTGAAACTCCTGTAATTCGGGTTGATAACTGACTTCGCTCAGAGAGCGTTGACAGGTCTGGTCGATGAATATGGCGTTCTTCTCGACGCGCACGACGGCTTCGACTGGAACGAGAAAGGCACTTTCGCCCCAGCCCAGGACTCCACCAAAAGCGATTTCGAGAAAACACACTTTCGGTGTGGCCTCATCGACCATCAGGCCGCGCACGTAGCCGATTTTTCGCTGGTTAGAATCCATGACGCGGTGGCCGCGTACATCGGCACTGGGGTTAGCCAATATCAACTGTGTATCGGCCAGGCGCATAAGCCGCAGTCGGGCGTCGATGCGCGAAGCCTCAATGCCATTGTTATGTTTGATGTCGTTCATAATTCTTCCTTCGGATGGGTCGTCAGAGTCCGCTCACGGCCCCTATTCCCATCACAACCATCACGAGTAGCACCAGCGAGATAGCGAGGAAAATTCCGAAGAATCCTCTGGCTACAACCGCTGTCCCGTGATTCATGCCTCCGTAGCCCAGCGTGCCCGCTCCCAGCGATATGACAAGAGCAATGACCGCCCATTGAAATAAGCTCATAAATCACTTCCGTTGGCTTAATGTGGCACTGGAAAACAAATTTGGAAGGCCGTGCCATACCCCGGCGTGCCCTGAACGCAGATGTCTGCGCCATGTATCTGCGCGATGCACTTGATATGCGCTATCTCGGCACTATCGTTATCGGGGTGAGACTCATCCAAACGAGTGAATGGCAAAAACATCCGCTCGGTGCTGGAAATGGGGTCGCCGTGTCCGTCGTCCTCGACTCCGAGTAGCACACCGTTTGCGCGGCGCCACACCGAAACGCACACATCACGTCCGGCGCTGGAGGACTTGACCGCATTCGACAACAGGTTGGACACCAAACGCTGCAGCGATTCGCGATCTCCCATCACCGTGCAGTCGCTGGCCTCATCTTCAGCAAAGTGCAGCGCATGGTTGTTTGGGGTCGCATCATAATCGCGCACCACAGTACGCGCCAATTCGCTCAAGTTGACGGCATCCCATCGTGTCGAGCGCTGCGCCTCTTGACGCGCCTCTTTTAAGAGGTCAACAACCAAAAATTCCATGTTAGTCACATTGCGAACAACTAAATCGAGCCATTCTTCGCGCTCTTCTTCGCTTATATCTTTGTGGCGGAGTTGCCGGGCGGCTCCTGCCGCCACCATCAAAGGGGATTTCAAATCGTGAATCGAGCGAGCCAACAACTGGAATCGTTCTTTATCTCGTTGGCTGAGGGCAGAGGCCAAACGCCCAAAACTGCGCTGCAACTGCTTCTGTTGCTGATCGACAAGTTCTCCCTCACTATCCCCGACGGGGGTGTTTGCACTGCATCTTTCCAAAGCGCGTTGAGCGCGCAAGAAGAGCAGGGTTAAACGGCGCTCGGCCCGTTCACTGGCATCTCGCATCTTTTCGCGTTCGAGTTCGTGCTTTGTCATTGTCATCATCACGAGGTCACATCCGCAGGAAAGGCGCTAAATCGGAAGGCGCTACCGAGGCTGCGAAGCCTGTCGCGAGGAGGTGCGACACGCGGCTCCAAGCAAAACTCGCCGCCTTCATAACTCCAACAGGCACTTAGACGTATTGTTTGGGTGTTACAAGAGATTCCACGCACTAATGAAAGAGGAACAGCGACGCGCTGTTTCACAGAATCGAGGCTCACGCTCAGGTGGGCGAGTTGCCAGGTCGCGGTGTCGAGCCAGACATCGGCCACTTTTCCGATGCGGCCATCCTCAATTTCGACGCTGTAGCCACATACAGCCCGCACACTGCGCAAGTGCGCCATGTCCTGCTTGTAGCGATGAACTTTAAGTAGCCCATCGAACAAAGTCAGTTCGGGTTTGTTGAAGAGGCCGTTTTTCGTTTCGTTTGCAACCACCGAAGGCTCGGTACTAGCGGGTTCGATGCAGTCCGCAATGTCGTCAGGCACAGCATTGGGATCGAGGTTGAGCTGTATCTGACGCGAAATAGGCGGGCATGAATCGGGGTGGGGGGCACGCTGCATTTCGGCGCAAGTGATGGCAGCGGACAGATGGCCTTCGGATTCCAAATCGATGCTGACAAGATCGGGGGCAAGCACTCCGCGCTGTTTGTTGGGCCACAGCCCGCGCGAAAATACCACATGACGAACAGAGCCGCTTCTATCGTCGAAAAATATGTCTTCGACTCGCCCTCCGATGCCATCCTCGGCATAGATTGAGCGTCCTCGCAAATCGTTGAATAGTGTCTGCATCGTTAATTCCCGAAACCTCCTTCCATTCCTCCTGTGTTACGGCCTGCTGCGAAACTTCGCGTTTGTCTCCCGAATCGCTTCCGCTTTTTGGTTGACTGCGGTTAATATTTTCCGACGGGGGGTGTCAAGACAGGGCTAAGGCCATGTCTGGCGAAGGTCAAATCAATGTCAATGCAATGTAAACGCAACCCTTCAGGAACTAACGATGAGTGACTCAGTAAGCGCAGTACGGCTACTGCTGGTGGATGATGACGGCGAATTGTGTGAATTGGTCGAGCAGTACCTGACCACACGTGGATTTGAAGTCCACAGCGAAGAAGATGGCGCCAGTGGCTTGCAAAAAGCACAAACGGGCGACTATGCGTTGATGATTCTGGATGTCAATCTCCCGGTCATTGATGGCTTCGAGGTGCTGCGGCGTCTGCGTTCGGGGGCTGAAGCAACACGCAAACTACCAGTGGTGATGCTGACGGCGCACGGCGATGAAACAGACCGCATCGTGGGGTTGGAACTGGGCGCCGACGATTACCTGCCCAAACCATTCAACCCTCGCGAGTTGTTGGCCCGCCTTCAAGCCGTGCTACGCCGCGTCGCCGATGCTGCGCCCGCTCCCCCAAGCACCGCACCTCCCTCGCCCGAACTGCTGCAAGCCGGAAAACTCGCGATTAATGTCGGGGCACGTTCGGCGCACAGTGACGGGCGCGAGGTGCCACTAACTGCCGTCGAGTTCGATGTGCTGTTGGTGTTGGTGCGCCATGTCGACCGAGTCGTGACGCGCGATGAGTTGGCGCATGATGGTCTTAAGCGCCGCCTATTACCGCTCGACCGCACTCTCGACATGCATATTTCCAATTTACGCGCCAAGCTGTGGCCTCAAGGCGATGGAATGGAACACCTCAAGACGATGCGCGGCGTCGGTTATTTACTCAAATCTCAATAGCCATGAAACATCGTCTCCGCCTCCCTCGCGCGCTCGCCTTCAAAATCTTTGGGGCGTTCTGGGTGGCGATGACATTAGCGGGCGTCTTCCTGCTGGCTCTGGAAACCAGCCGTACCGAGCGCCTCATTTTGCGGGCGAGGGCCATCAACCGAGACGCGGTGGCGTTTTACGCCGTCTCGTTGGCCAAAGACCACGAAGACCCTCAAACCTCGCAGTCGCGCGACTTTTTACAGGACTTACAAACGCGAACTGGCATTCGGGCGTGGCTGTTCGACGCCAAAGGAGTCGAAGTTTCGGGCTATGACCCATCGGGGCTGCGCTACATCAAATCGCAGGCTCCCAAATTCCAGCAGTTGCGCGAGCAGTCGGAAACCACCCCCGGTACCAGTTTTGAACCGCTGAACGGCTTCACACTGGCAGCGAACACGGCGATGGCTCCCAGTGGACGCCGCTACACCTTCGTTGGCGCGCTGCCGCAATCGCGATTCGGCCCCTGGAACGCGACTCCCGCCGTTCAGGCGCTGCGACTATTGGCGGTTCTGGTGACGGCGGGCGTGGTGAGCGGTATAGTAGCCCGCTATCTGACGCGCTCTATCGGAACTTTGCGCGCGACAACGCACCGTCTGGCACAGGGCGACTGGTCGGCGCGCGTGACTCCTTCTATCGAAGCGCAGCGCGACGAATTGGGCGACCTGGCGCGCGACTTCAATTTGATGGCGCAGTGCCTCGAAACCTCGATGAGCGAGCAAAGCCGCCTCATCATCGCGCAGAAACGCCTTCTCGCCGATGTGGCCCACGAACTGCGCTCGCCACTGGCCCGCATCAGCGTCGCCCTCGAACTGGCACGCGACGCCCAGGAAATCGACTCACCTCCCAGTGTCTCTCTGACTCCAGCCCATGATCGCATCGAGCGTGAGGTGGGGCGCCTGAGCGAACTTATTGCCCGTCTGCTGACGCTGTCGCGCTTGGAAAGCGGCGTGCAATCGCGCGACGATACTTCGGTCGATTTGCACCATCTTCTGGAAAGCGTGACAGCAGATGCCAACTACGAGGCCAGCCCCAATAAAAGCGTGACTTTGCAAGTGGCTCCCCGCCCCACTCCTAACGACGCCTATGTCGTACTGGGCACGCCCGACCTGTTGCGCTCGGCAGTCGAGAACGTGATTCGCAACGCTGTGCGCCACACGTCCGTATCGACCACAGTAGAGGTAATGCTTTCCGATGATAGCAAGGCCGAGTCGGAAGTGGCGCGTTGGCAGGAATCAACCGAAAGTTGCTTTGTTTCGCCCGCGCCCATCACAAGTGATACAACGACTCAATTCGCCGTCATCACAGTGCGCGATCAGGGGCCGGGGTTGCCAGCAGATGAGTTGCGCGAAGTATTTCGGCCCTTTTACCGAGCCGGACAAGGTCGTACACCACGCGATGGCGGGGTGGGACTGGGGCTTTCCATTGTGCTACGCGCGATTGAAATTCATGGAGGCCAGGTTCGGGTTTGCAACGCAGCCAATGGGGGACTTCAGGTGGAGTTGCGGTTGCCAACGGGTGCCTAACCCCCAGTTTTCACTCGGTGGGCGCTCACCAGCGGCCTTGTATTGTTTGCGGGTAAGGCCTATATTTCCGCCTATATTCCACCGATGATACGAATTTTACTGGCCGGTTTTGCGCTATCCGTGTTTGCTTGCAGTCCTGTTTGGGCAGCAAAACCCACTGCTGCGGAGTTGATTGATCCGCTGATTGGAGCTGAGGGGCGAGGTTCGACGATGCCGGGGCCATGTTTGCCGCATAGTTCGGTTTATCCCAGCCCTGATAGCGACCAGGCAGTTCCCAGCGGCTATGTCTTCGAGCGCGGTATCGTTGGCTTTTCGCAGTTACACACTCAGGGGACGGGCGGCACTCCCTCTTATGGCAACCTGCTGGTATCGCCGCAGACGGGGTTGGAAATCGGCGAAAAGGAGCATATTTCTCCCAAAGCGAACGAGTCGTCTCAGGCGTTTCGCTATGCGGTCACTCTGGCTCGCTACAACATCAAATGCGAGATGGTGCCAGCCGCACACAGCGTACTTTATAAATTCACGTTTCCGGCGGCGACCGATTCACATATCGTACTCGATGTAGCTCGGAAGATAGGTAAGAGCAATGCGCTGGTGACTGGAGCGGTGAACCTCGCCCCTGACTCGGCAACGATGAGTGGTGGCGGGACTTATGAAGGCAACTGGGCGCCGGGACAGTACAAGTTGTACTTCACGGCGAATGTGAGCAAGAAGCCACAGAGTTTCGGCACTTGGACGGGAAAAACCAAGATTCCCAGTTCGACATCGGCGGCTATCAATAACACCGAGGGCGGAGCGTTCTTTGGCTTCCCTACCCGCGAGAACGAAGTTGTGTTTTTGAAAATTGGGGTGTCGTTCAAATCGCAGCAACAGTCGGCAAGCTTCCTTCAAGATGAGATACCGGATTGGAACTTCGATAAGTTGCAAAGCAAAGCCACCAAGGCTTGGAACGATGCCCTGAAACCAGTGACAGTAAACGGGGCCAGTCGGGAGGAAAGCGAGCGCTTTTACAGCGCGCTTTTTCATACTCTGGTTCAACCGCGCGACCGCACTGGCGAATTCTGGGATACGAACGAGCCGTTTTGGGACGACCAATATACCCTGTGGGATAGCTGGCGCACCGTGTATCCGTTGCTGGCGCTGACGGATGCGAAAACGTTTGGAGGGGTAGTCAATTCGTTTATCGCCCGCCACAAGCACAACGGCTTTGTGCCCGAAACTGTTGTGGCCGGGGTCGAATACTCGGCGGGGCAAGGCGGAAACGAAGTCGATAACGTCATCACCGAGGCTTACTGGAACCAGATTCCCGGCATCGACTGGGAAGCGGCGCACGCAGTACAAGTCGATAACGCCGAGAAAGTGCGAACCGCCGATTATCGCGACAAAGGCTACACCAGCATCGAAGAACCTAAGACGGGCTACTCGTGGCGCATGAAATCGGGAGCGGGAACATTGGAGTTCGCCTACAACGACTACTGTGTCGGGCAACTCGCGAAGGCGCTGGGTAAACAGGCCGAGTTCGATAAGTACCAGAAGCGTTCACAGAGTTGGCTCAATGTGTGGAATGAGGGCTTGAAAGATGGCGAATTTTCGGGATTTATCAACGCCCGACACCGCGACGGCAGCTATTCGAACACGGCAGCGCGCGCGGGTTACAACGTCGATTTTTACGAAGGGACATGCTGGACGTACTCGTTTCGCCCCACTCACGCACTCGATGAGATGGTGGCGAAAATGGGTGGGCGCGACATGTTCATCAAGCGACTCAACTACGCCTTCAAGAATAAGCTCGTCGACTTCACCAACGAACCCTCTTTCCAAACGCCGTGGCTCTTCGCCGCTGTTAACCGCCCCTATCTCGCTTCTTATTGGGCCGAACAAGTGAGGGCGCTTTACAAGGGGCGTGCCCTACCCGGCGACGAAGACAACGGAACGATGAGTTCGCTGTACTGCTTCTTGAATATGGGTTTCTTCCCGTTCGCGGGGCAGGACATCTATTATTTGCACGGAGGACGATTGCCCGAAGTCCGCTTCCGTTTGCACAACGGTAAAACATTCAAAGTCGTCAACAAAAACGCGGGAGATGGGAATATCTACGTGCAGAGCGCCAGTCTCGACGGGAAGCCGCTAGAGAACGCTTTCATTCGACACGCCGACATCTTTCGCGGCGGCAATCTTGAGTTCGTGATGGGGCCAAGGCCGACTTCCTGGGGGTGCCACGGCGACTTCAACGCCGAAGTCGCGGCAGGTGAAATCGGGGGCTGAACACGCTGTTCAGCCCACCTTTATCGGCTTAGCATTTCGCTGAAAGCAGTGGCAATTCGAAGTAGAAGGTGGTGCCGATTTGCGGCCCAGTGACGAAGTTAATATCGCCACCGAGTTGCTCAAGAATGGCTTTGCAGATGCTTAAGCCCAGGCCCGTTCCGCCGCGTGGGCGAGTGGCCGAGGCATCGGCTTGCGCGAATTTTTGGAAGATGCGCGTCTGGAACTCTTCGGGAATGCCTTCGCCTTGATCGTGAACTTCGACGCGCGCCAGATTATCATGCTTTTTGAGAGTGACGACGACATCGCCGCCGTGAGGTGAGAATTTCGCGGCGTTCGATAACAAGTTGGCGAGTACCTGATTGAGTCGCGAGGCATCGCTATCGACCCAAAGTTCGCTTATGCCCGCTTCTTTGACGAAGGATTCGTCCAACACGAACGAGACGTTCAATGGCGCCCCGTAGCCAGCGTTGGCTTCGAGAGAATTGCGCACCAGTGGCACCAAATCCAGCGTTTCCAGTTCGAAATCGAGTCGGCCCGACTCGATTTTTTGCAGGTCAAGAATATCGTTGATGAGCGCCAGTAAGCGCTTGGAGTTGCGCTGAGCGATTTCCAACATAGTCTGGGCGCGATTAGGAACTGCCCCCGTTACACCGCCGACGACAAGGCCGAGCGAGCCGTGAATACTGGTCAGCGGCGTCCTTAATTCGTGCGAGACGACGGAAACGAAATCGTCCTTGAGGCGCAGCGCTTCTTCCAACTTGAGGTGGTACTCTTCCAACTTCTGTTGGGAGCGCACGGTATCGCTAATATCCAACCCCAACCCCGCAACAAGGCGACGGTTGCCTCCGCCATGCTGCAAGGGGAATTTGTAGACCTGCCAATGGTGACAACTGCCATCAGCTTCTTGCCACGATTCGATGTTGCCCACAATTTCGCCCGCAACTAGCGCATCCATATCCCTATCCCGCAAATGTTCCGCGACATTGGGCCACAGATCGGAATCGCGCTTGCCGATTATATCTTCAGATTCCAACTTAAAGCGCCTGAGAAATGGGCGATTGACATACACATAGCGCCCCTGTGCATCCTTGAGGAAAGCCACCACCGGGCTATAGTCCATGAATGCCTGAAAACGGCTCTCGCTTTCGCGCAACGCGGCTTCGGTTTGCACACGCACGGCCATCTGGTTCGCCAACTCCATCGATTGACGGCGCAGTTCCAACTGGGCCATTGCCTGTCGTGCCAGAGCGCGCAGAGCTTCCTTCTGGGCCTCGTTCAGTTCGCGGGGTTGTCGGTCAACAACGCATAGTGCTCCCAGCGCCTCGCCCGTGGGGGTAACGAGTGGAGCACCAGCGTAGAACTGGACATCCATATCACCAGTCACTGCCGGATTATCGCAGAATCTCTCATCTTTACTGGCATCGGGCACCAGCAAAAGCTTATCGGGGGTAAGCAATGCATGGGCGCAGAAAGAAATGTCGCGCGGTGTCTCGCGAATTTCGAGTCCGTAGTTCGACTTGAACCACTGCCTATCTTTATCAATCAGGGTGACAAAAGAAAGCGGAGTGCCGCAGATGTGCGAGGCCAAGATCGTGAGGTCATCAAAGGCCTGTTCGGGCGACGTATCCAGAATGTTGTATTCATGTAGGATCGCCAAACGCTGTTTTTCGTTCTTCGGCAACGGAGCTTTCATTTATACGAACGGATCGCCAATTCGCGATAGTAAGTCTATCCAATAATAAGGAAAAACCCGCAGGCATGTAAGGTAACCTACCTTATCAACACCTTGCAGATTGGCTTTTCTCAACAGTATCGATTATTATTTTTTCGACAGTTCTATCACGCACCGTTTAAGCCAACTCTCAGGAAAAAACTACGATGTATTGATTGTGCCCGCCAGTTTTGCCATGCTGACGGGCCTTGAAGCGGCTTCACAACGAAACCGGTATTGTTCAGTCAGCGCGCTTACGCAGAAGCGCTTACTTTAACTGACGGATAACGCGCAAACCGAGACGTGGCCGCCATTTCTCGCCCGATTCCTGGATAGCACCTAACCCCGCCTGAACCTGTAAGTTCTTGCTCAGGCTGTGTTGCACCTGTGGCATCAACAGGGTCGAGCGTTTCTGGGCATCGCGGAAGTTGATTTCGACACCGAGCGTCGTTGACTTGGAAACATCATAGAAGGTCGAGTGATTGAGCAACAAGGAGCGATCAGAAGGGCCGGAGAAAGCAACATCACCAACGCCAACCATACTGAGCGTACTCCACTTTTTCGAATAACGCGCACCGAGAATATAGAGCAGCGAGCTTTCCCAGCGATTGAGTTCGCGACTATGGAGTCCCAGATACTGGATGCCATGAACGGCGCGTCCGCGCGCGAAAGTCCCTAGCGTGCCCTGAAGTCCGAGTTTGTAATCGGTCACATGACGCCCCTCAAGTGGCAACTCTAACTCGACCGCCAGGCCGTCAGCAACAGCATATTCGATTTCTGGCGCCCATTCGAGCGGGCTATAGCCTTTGGTGTGGTTGCGCTGACCGAGCGTGTTAACTTCCAACTCGCCGCGTTTGGCCCCCAACGGGCGGACAAGGTCGAACACCATTGGCTCGGAGATTTTTGGAGCGTCAGCCGCGTGGGCGGACATGGGAATAGCGCTAACGCACGCCGTCAGAATGAGGAATGAGCGGATCATAGATGAATGGCCTGTCCTAGCTCGCGGGCCTATCGCCAACGGACAGGGCGGCGATTTCATACCACGTCAAAAGCGCGATACCAATTGCGAGCGGCAGCAGATAACAGGTGGGTAGTCCCTGGCACCTCATTCTGCCAAGCCCATCTGGGCGGTGTCAACGTTTAAGCTGCGCCCAGAAGCACGCTCCTTAACACGTTTGTTATTATTCTGCAAGTAGTGAAATCCCCTTCACATAGCGTTAATAGGCCTATTCCCCTCATTTCACGGAAAGTTTTTCATCTTTGGCGTTGCCAGCCCTACAGGTGTCAATCTATACTGCGCCGTATAATCCTACCTCTGAGGTAGTTTTATGCATTCATATTTACCTCAGAACTCAGAGAATCGAACACGAGAAGGCTCTATTTGCTCATGTTGCCTACCTTTGCTATGACCTGCGCCCATCCAACTCATCGTCTTTGCCCCTGCGCCGCGATGTGTTGTTGCGCGGTCGAATGAGTGGCATGTCGGGTATCACAGCCAACATCTAAGCCAGCCGTTTTAGCTTTTTGCCCAGGGTAAGCGCTTTCCACTTCGTTTCTGCTCTCGAAGTCCACAAGGCAGTAAATACCTCGGCCCAAACCATAGTAGCCAGCCCATAGAGCCTCATAATCATGAATACACCGACCGTTAACGCTCATCGTCTCCACAAGCGAGCTTTTACCCTGATAGAGCTTCTTGTTGTTATCGCTATCATCGCGATTTTAGCCGCCATTTTGTTCCCCGTTTTTTCCCGTGCCCGCGAAAACGCGCGCCGCACTTCCTGCTCAAGCAACCTCAGGCAGATCACACTGGGCCTCAAACAGTACACGCAGGATTACGATGAGCGCTGGCCCATCGGCCCCAACGTGGTCAACACCGACTTCACAACCGGCTGGTCATACATCTTGCAGCCTTATATCAAGAGCTTGCAGGTCTACCAGTGCCCCAGCGATAAAACCGCGCCAACCGACGACCCAAGCCAGGTCGGTTATATCGACTACTGGTACAACGCCACTCTTAGCTGGAACGGAATCTATGGCTCAGCCGGAACGCCCAACTACCGCACCAGCGTCAGCGAAGCGGCATTAGCCTACCCGTCTCTCACCATTCTTCTGGGCGAAGGTGACGACACCACCTATTCCAAAAGTGCCTACCGCACCAACGGTTGCACCCTCGCGGGACAGGGCGATGGCGCAGCTCCCGCTTTCAGCGCTTGCGACACCACTACCTATTTTGTGAAAGGCAACGGCGTAGCCAACGGCCAAAAGAAGCACCTGGACGGGTTTAACCTCGCGTTCACCGATGGACACGTCAAATGGTACAGAGGCTTCGTAGAGGGCAACGGAACTGGCATTGCCAGCGGCGCGGTCTACAACGCACGCGCCGGATTCCAACGCTCAGGCCAAAGCCCAACATTCAACACAAGCAGCGAACTCGACCGTTAAGCGAAGGCTATCTCATGGTAAAAAAGGTATATTACTCGTGTTAGGCACACGTGCTGGGGCCTGTGCCCCAATTCGCTTTTCGATGTCCTCAATGTCTTCCAGATTTCCATTTATTCGTTCGACGCTCGCTCTGGCTGCGCTCACTACTGCTGGATGCAATGTCAGTCAGGCACAGCCCAAATCACAACCCAACATCATCTTCGTACTCGCCGACGACCTAGGCTACGGCGATATAGGCGTATTCTTTCAGAACTCGCGCCGCGCTGCCAACGACCGCTCGCATCCCTGGCACCTGACGCCGCAGCTAGACAACATGGCAGCACAGGGCATTCAAATTCCGCAGCACTACTGCCCGGCCCCGGTGTGCGCGCCTTCGCGCGCTTCGTTCTTGCTGGGTGTGACACAAGGCCACGCCAATGTGCGCGACAACCAATTCGATAAGGAACTGGAAGACAACTACACCGTGCCGCGCGTTTTGAAACAGGCGGGCTACGCGACGGCAGCTATCGGCAAGTGGGGTTTGCAGGGCAAGGAAGAGACGAGGAACGAGTTCCCCTCAGCACCGCAAAAGCGCGGATTCGATTCGTATTTCGGCTACATCCCTCATGGTGCAGGTCACGCGCACTATCCCAAAGAAGACGGCAAGCGTTTGTTCGAGGGCGATAAAAACGTCGTGGCCGACTATGACGGCTGCTACACCACCGATTTGTTCACGGCACGCGCCAAAAAGTGGATCACCGAACAGCAAACGACTAAGCCGAAACAGCCCTTCTTTCTTTATCTGGCTTACGACACGCCGCACGCCAAGTTGCAATACCCGCCGAAGGCATTCCCTGCTGGCGGCGGACTCAAAGGCGGGGTTCAGTGGCTGGGCACCCCCGGCCACATGATTAACACCGCTGATGGCACACCCGACTCGTACTGCCACCCCGACTACGCGAACGCCACGTGGGACGACGACAAAAACCCGGCGACGTCCGAAAAACCGTGGCCCGATGTGTATAAACGCTATGCGACCGATGTGCGCCGCATTGATGATTGCGTCGGCGATTTGCTGACCACGCTCAAAGACCTCAAAATCGACGACAACACACTCGTTATTTTCACCAGCGATAACGGTCCCAGTCAGGAGTCGTATCTTCCCGAAGCCAACGAGCCAAACTTCTTCGGCAGTTTCGGCCCCTTCGATGGCATCAAGCGCGATGTATGGGAAGGCGGCATTCGAGTCGGTGCTATCGCGCGCTGGCCCCAGCAAATCGCGGCGGGCCGCACCAGTCCAACTCCCTCGGCGTTCTGGGATTGGATGCCAACATTTAGCGAAGCCGCCGGATTCCCTGCACCCGCGCGCAGCGACGGGGTTTCGCTGCTACCTGTATTGCAGGGCAAAGGCACCCAGGCGCCATCGCGACTGTACTTCGAGTATTTCGTCGCGGGTAAGACACCTTCTTATCCCGAATTTGCATCCGCCCATCAGGGCCGCGCTCGGCGCCAGATGCAGGCGCTGCGCATAGGCGACTATGTCGGCGTTCGTTATGATGTCACCAGCCACGCCGACCCGTTCGAGATTTACGATGTCGTCAAAGACCCGAAGGAAACCAAAAACCTCGGCAACGACCCGAAATTTGCCGCGCTCCAGAAGCAACTGCACGACACCGTCTTAGGCGTGCGCCGCCCCGACGCCGAAGCGCCACGCCCCTACGACGAAGAACTCGTTCCCGCTGTCACGGTGGCCCGCACCTCGGCCGGGTTGAACTGGCGCGCAGTTCAACAATCGGCTCCGTGGTTAGCGCAGACAGCCAACTTGAAACCACTTTCTACAGGCACGACTCCGCTCGCCGCGTGGCCCGCCAAGCTATCGGCCAAGGCCAACGAAATCGCGTTGACTGGTTTTATCGAAGTCCCCAAAGACGGCGACTACACCTTCTCGCTGACTACCAGTTCCAAAGCCCTGCTGCGCCTACACGAAGCCATCGTAATCGACGCTGACTACGGCTACAAACCCGGTAGCGAAATCATCGGCACCATCAAGCTCAAAGCGGGCAAGCATCCCATCACGCTTTCGCTGCTTAAACAGGGAACAACATCACCAAGCCTAAGCTTGAAATGGCACCATGAGGGAACACAGCCACAACCGATTCCGGCCTCGGCTCTGAGCCACTAGCCGAGTTTTCTTAAGGAACCGAACTACTTATCCAACACCACTTATCACGCATGAAAAAATCAACTTTCTTCCGCATCGCCATCCTGAGCGCCGTCGCGCTTTCCGTCAGCACCTTCTCGGCTCAAGCCGCACCCGCCGCCAAAGCAGGTGGGGCAGCAGGTCAAAAAGGCCCCAAGCGAGTCACCGCCGTCAAACACGCCGAGCTCATCAACGGCAAACCATTGACGGATGCCCAGAAAACCGCCATTCGTGCCGCCCAGAAAGCCCGTATGGACGCTATCAAGCCCATTCAGGAAAAGTACAAAGCCAGCGTCGCCAAAGCCCTAGGCATCACCGTCGCCCAACTCGAAGCCAAAGACAAAGCCCTGCGCGCGAAGAAAGACAACTAACCCCACAACTCGCCAAAAGCGAGTCCATCTAAAGGTCGGCCCATTTAATCGGGCCGACCTTTTTCGTTACTTGCCCCGATGAAAACAATTCTCTTTCTCCGCTCCGCGTCGCTCTTAGGCGCCCTGGCTGCAACAGCTACAATCGTTCGTGCCCAACCTTCCCTCACTGTCTACAACCAGAATTTCGCGGTGGTACGCGATACCATTCCTCTCGATTTGAAAGTCGGCGTTAACCGCGTTGTGTTTCCCGACACCACCGCCTCACTCGAACCCGACTCGGTGGTGTTACGCGACCCCGCAGGCAAGCGCCAATTCCAAATTTTGGAGCAATCCTACCGCGCCGACCCGCTTTCTCAATCCTTACTGCTCTCACTATACGAAGGCAAAACCATCGACTTCCGCGTGACAAAGGGCGAAAAGACAGAGATAGTGCAGGGTAAAATTATTCGTAGCGGCTATGTCTCTCCCAACACAGCTCGTGGTTTTGGCGGCGACCCTTATAATGGCGTCTCTCAGCCCATCGTCGAAGTCGATGGGCAACTGCGCTTTTCCCTACCCGGCGAACCCGTTTTCCCCGCGCTCCCCTCAGACGCCATTTTGAAACCGACGCTGAACTGGGTGCTTCGAACAGATGAGGGCGGCCCCTTCAAAGCCGAATTAGGCTACGTCACTGGCGGCATGACATGGAAAGCCGACTACAACCTCGTCGCCCCCGAAAACAAAATCGGCGTCAGCGATACCCTCGATTTGACGGGCTGGGTCACATTCAATAACACCAGCGGCAAAACCTTCGAGAACGCGCGCATCAAGTTGATGGCGGGCGATGTCAACAAAATCGATTCCAACAATGGCCGAGGTCGTGGCGGCGGCATGATGGGAGGCTTCGGGGGAATGGGTGCTGCGATGGCCCCAACAGTCACAGAAAAAACCTTCGACGAATACCACCTCTACACCCTGAGCGAACCCACGACGCTTCGCGACCGCGAAACCAAACAGGTCGAATTCGCGCGCGCCCCCGGCATCAAATCGCAAACCCTCTACATATATGACGGCGCCTCAATTCCCTCTGGCAGCTACTCCTATGATGGCATTCGTAATGACCAAAACTACGGCGTGACCTCGCACACCAAAGTCATGGTAATGCGTGAGTTCGCCAACACCCCCGAAAATGGTTTGGGCATCCCACTCCCCAAGGGACGCCTTCGCTTTTACAAGCGCGATGCCGATGGTCAGATGGAATTCATCGGTGAAAACGTCATCGACCACACCCCGAAGGGCGAAACCGTGCGTGTTGCAATGGGCAATGCCTTCGACCTCGTGGGCGAACGCAAACGAACCGCCTACAAAATCGACTCAAATTACATCGACGAGTCGTTTCAAATCACGGTGCGCAACCACAAAGCCGCCCCAGTCGAAGTGCGCGTCGTTGAACACCTTTACCGGGGCGCCAACTGGAACATCACCGAAAAGTCCAATGCCTTCGTGAAAAACGAAGCGAACACCGTTGAATTCCGCGTCCAAATCCCGCCCGACAGCGAAAAGGTTGTGACCTATAAGGTGCATTACACATGGTAAAGCGCCAGCAAGAACTTGCGAACAATTGGTTCTTGCGGCTGTGTCCCCTCTCGCTCCTTATAATCACCGCACTTTGCGCGCTGCTCCCAGCACTGTCCCCTTCCCCCCGCGAAAGAGACGTGCTTGCAGTCGCAACTGCGACCAGCAAGTTGGCGCGCATCAACGAAGCGATAGCTCGCACCCATATAGAAGCGGTTCAACAAGACTCGACCGGGGAAATATGGGGACTCCAATCCTCGAAAGGCGGCACTCTGTTCAAATGGAACGGTAGCAAATGGAATCCCTACCCATTCAAGCCAGCCGGGAAATTGTACCCGCTCGAAATCCAACGGGTAAGCGATGGCAGCATCTTATGTTTGTGGGGAGCAGGCTCGGTCTATGACTCAAAGGGGCCTAGTCTGCTCACAGAGCATCAGGGCAACACCAGCAGTGTTCTGGCGACATGGCAAGACAGGATGTTCCCTCCCTATCGCCTTTTTCGGACACAGCGCGCCACATGGCTAACAACGACTGGAACCAAAATCTACCGTGTAGAAAATGGCGAACTGAGAAGTGTTTACACAGTCGAACCTGAACAGCTCCATGTCGCAGTGCCAGAAGAACCATTAATCCCCACAGTCGAGAAGAACTCGCTCGAAGCATTGGAAGACGGTAAGGGCCACATCTGGTTTTGGTCAAATGAATTAACCAGAGGCTATAACTACCTTTCGCTGCGCGGGTTGCTGGAGTACGACGGCGATAACTGGATACATCACCCCAATTTCCCCGGCGTGGAGGACAAACCCTATACCTCGGTGGTCGCTCCCAGAGACGGCACCTTCTGGCTGGGAGTTGGCGATGCAGGGCTTTTTGAACTCAACACACAAACGCTCACTGGCAAGCGCTTCACCGATCCAGAGAAGTACGCATTCGAGGATGTTCAGACAATACAACAGGTTGGAGGCGTGTGGTATCTAGTCGCCGATAGCCCTCTGTACCACGCTCCCAATGACGATTACTCGCAGCGCCAGAGCGACCTTTGGCGCTGGCAAGATTCCCCATCCACTCCCGCTTCGCCCACACGAGGCCATTTCGAGCGTATTCTGCGCGGGCTGGACTACGGAGGTAGTTTTTCGCAACGCGCCAATCGCCCGCTTCTGGCAACTAAGTCGGGCCTGTGGATTGGCTCTATGAACGGAGGTGTGTGGTGGATGCCGTTCGGCCAACCACGCCCAGCCGTCCACATCGATTGGCGTCGCCAATTCTTTTACAGCCCCTCGACCTTGCTACTCCAACGCGATGGACGACTACTCGCCAGTCAAATTGGCATCACCACCCCCGATTTACGCCCCTACCTGAACATTCCCGCCACACAAACCCCGCAAACATTTCACGTTTACGGTGGGGTCACCGAAGACCGCAACCATCATCTCTGGCGCATACCGAATTTGAGTCAGCGAGTGGTGGAAGAATGGGATGGTAGCCGTTGGCGCTCCTACCCGATTCCCGCCACCTATCCAATAGAAGACCTTTTTTACATCAGCCCAGATACACGGGGACGCATCTGGTTATTTCCCGATAGCGACACCAAAGCAGTCGCATTGCTCGATCCGACAAAAGGCACATGGCAACTCTTCCCCGACTTCTTACAAGCCACGCAAAGTCAGCTCAAATTGTTCGGCTATGAGGGCGCATCACGCTTGAAAATTGGAGATGGCAAATATTTAACACCCCGCTTTTCCTCTACAAAACGTATCGCCTTTTTGAGCCCCGACGAAAAGTTGTTTTTGTTCGATGGCCAGAAGTGGCACAACTGGAAATTCGTAGCTATTACCAATGCTACGCTCTGGGAAAATTATCACTGGGATCAAGCCCCCTATTTCAATCCAGCAGGTGTATTATGTATCGATATCTCAAACGACACCTGGGAATGGACATCCGCTGAAAAGTGGACAAAGCATGAAACTACTCGCCACCAATTTTCCCCACCCCTAACTCCGATACCACCCCCCGGACACGACGAAGATTCTATCCACTCAATTGTTCGCGACTCCAGCGGCGCCATATGGATGACCAAAGACCAGCAACTTTGGCGAGCCGCGTGGGGCCTCTGCGAACCCATATTCACACCCGACACACCTCATCCATTCCAATCCACCAACACTCTCAAAGCTGTCTTAATCGCCCCAGACAGCATCCCATTACTGGCAGCCGGCCCAAACTGGTTCACCGAATACACATGGGTTCCCAGCACGCCGCCCGACACGAAAATCAGCGTGACACAACAGGACAAAAACAGCTTTCGCGTTCGCCTATCGGCCCCTCCCCTCGGCAAAGAGAAACACTGGTTCCGCTGGCGTCTAGATGAAGAAGAATGGAGCAAGCCTCAAACCGAGCAAACCATTCTGGTCGATTTCGTTCCGCCGGGAAATCATCGCCTTCAAGTAGCCGCCATTAACGCCCAATTGTGCCTCGACACCTCGCCAGCAACAGCGACACTGCGCGTTAATCTCACCGAACACCAATATTGGAACGACCTGCTCTATTTGTTGAAGTCGCCCGATTTTCGCCAACGCGAAAAAGCCGTCAAAGTCTTTTCGAGGCGCCCCATGAAATCGCTCCCCATCCTGTGGGCAGCCCGAAAAACAGCAGACCCCGATTTTCTTTGGTGGATAGATGCCTGTATCGAGGAAATCAAGTCGCAGCCCAAACCGAAGCCGAAAAGAGCCTGATAAAGCCCAAATAACAAACACTAGAACCAATGTCCCAAAAAGTGTTGAAGGTGGCCGTTATCGGCTTGGGGGGTTTCGCGCACGCCCATCATGAGGCGCTACGCCCCCTCGAAGCCAGCGGCGAGTTACAGGTAATGGCGACGTGTGACCCACAACTAGAAAAGTTCGCCGATTCGCCCCTTGTCGCCGACTTGCAAACGCGCGGCGTGCCCATTTACGCCGACTACCTCGAAATGCTCGACGCGCACGTCGAACAGCTCGATTTCGTCACCATCCCCACGCCCATTCCCCTGCACGCTCCTATGCACCGCGCCTGTGTCGAGCGCGGGTTAGCGACCTACCTCGAAAAGCCCCCTACCCTCGATTGGCGCGAACTCGATTCGATGATTGAAACCGAAAGCAGCTCCCGTTTTCAAACGCAGGTAGGCTTCAACTTCATCATCGAAAGCACACGACAGAGCCTGAAAGCCCGCTTACTTGCAGGTGAATTTGGCGCGCTCAAACGCGCCAAATTCGTGGGATGCCATCCGCGCTCCGAGTCGTATTTTCGACGCGCGCAGTGGGCGGGGAGGCTACGCAACAATGGGCACCTCATCCTCGATTCGTGCATCGGCAACGCCCTCGCTCACCAGGTCCATAACCTGCTGTTCTGGTGCGGCGAGGGCGAGGTCTTATCATGGGGTGAAATCAAATCGGTCGAGGCCGAACTGTACCGCGCCCACGAAATCGAGAACTTCGATACCGTGTTCGCGCGCGGCCAAAGCGGACAGGCCGAAATCTGGATTGGCGCCTCACACGTCGGCAGCGGCTCAGCATGGCAGAACGAAGTCGTCGAATGCGAGGACGCCACCTTCTTCTACGAAAACGGCAACTACACAATCGAGTGGCACGATGGACGTAGCGAAGAAGGCCCCACTGATGCCAACGCCGTCAGCGGCCTACTAGTACGCAACCTCCAATACTTCGCCAACTATTTGAAGGGAGAAGTTGCACGCCCACTCACAACACTCGCCGATTCGCGCCCGTTCGTCACCCTCAACGACCTCATTCTGGTGGCGGCTGGGCACATCACCACCATCCCCGACTCCTTCATTACCCGCCAGACCGGGAACAACAATGAGGTGCTACGCACAGTCGAAGACATCACCCCCTCGTTGCAGTTCTTCTTGCAGCAAGGCTGTTTCCCCTCCGATACCAATGTCGCGTGGTCGGCGCTGGGTGGTAGCGCTGATGCCTCGCAAATCACGCAGATCGATACCGTTGTCGATAGCCTGATTTAAACAAGCAATCCCTCTCCCCTCATCTCTCATAAAATCCCCGTCTCTATTTCATCGAGATAGATGAACTTGGGCGATTTAACGCCCGCTTGTTTACGGATTTCGACCAAGCGCTGGGAATCGAAAAACTCTTTGGCATTTTGCAACGAACTCCAACGCGAAAAATGCACGACATTGTTAGCATCCTCCTCAAATTTGAGCAGTTGATAGCTGATTTCTCCGGCGTCCTTTCGAATTGAGGCGGCCTCATCGAAAATTTTCTCCCAAGCCGTGTAATCCTCGACTTCGTGGACAATAAGAACATATTGCATAAGCACAAATAGTAAGACCTCTTTCATGTACATGAAAGAGGTCTTATGGAACCTAACGGATGGCTGAGAGGATTGGATTTATTCGAAGACGCGGAAGGTGGGCGTTGAACCGGAGACATCGAAGGTTGCACCGGGTTTGTAAATACGAGCGCGGCCCTGAGCCACGTTCTCGGCTTTATACCACTTGACATGGCCATCGACGAACGAGACGGTGCAGCCATCTAGGTGGCGAGTCACGATAGCTCCCGTTGCCACCAGACCAACCTGCACTGAGTTGCTAGGCGCGCCAGTGTTGTTCGTGCTGGAAGAGCTGATACCGTCAGCACGATAGCGTGCTGAACCGTTGGTCGAATCACCATCGCCGTTCATCACGGTGAGCGTGGGATTAGCCACAGCAGAAAGAGACACTGATACGTTGTTGGTGACACCACTGTTAGCCGAGCGGCTCAAGACGGTGTTGTACCAGTAGTCGGTGTAGCCTGTCGAGAGAGGATCGGGGTTTGGCGCCGTGGTTTCGCTGGGGCACTGGTAAAGCTGAAGGCTTTTCAGATAAGGCTGAATCGAATCGGCCCAGCCAACGGGGGCGATGTCGCTGCCATTGACGGCCAGAGGGAATCTTTCATCGTAGTCCTGGCAATATTGCAAAATCCCCAGGCCGATTTGCTTCAGGTTCGACTGGCAGGAGGCGCGACGCGCGTTCTCGCGTGCCCTGGCAAAAACGGGGAACAGAATAGCGGCCAGAATAGCGATGATGGCGATAACTACCAAAAGCTCTATAAGCGTGAAGCCACGACGAGCGATAACTGAAGCCGAATTGTTTTGTGCGCCACGCACCAGGTTGAATTGAGTTTTCATCTCGAAAAGTTCTGAATAAAATTATTTTTGAGTCAGCGGATTGAATAATTCCAGCTGTTCACTATCATGCCAGCCACCTGAAAAGTGCTACGAACGCGGTTACAGGGCTTGTTAAAGAGTCGAAAAAGTCGCTGACATTTCAGTTGCAAATCCAATATACCCATTCTGGTCCAGATTTAAACATTGCGGACCGCAATTTTTCTTAAGGACAAAATTGCTCGTACCATAACGCTAAGGTATGGAGGGGCAAAAGTTCGATTTATCATACCTGTGCCCAACATTTTTCGGGTAGATCAAGGATTAAAAGGTCTTTGCGATGTCACTTAACTCCGCCCAACAAACCTCAAACCATTTTCTCCCAGCTGCGTCCATATATCTGCCTGCAGTGCTTACCCTACACTGCACGTCCAATTCTTCTTCAAGGGAGGTGAGCCATGAAAAAATCTAGCAAACGCACTCTCGAACAACGCGGTGTCATCATTGCGGGCCGCGCACCGCTAACGCCGGGCGCCTGCGTCCATAAAGACGCCAAACGCCCTGACCGCAACGCGCGCAAAAGGGATGCAAAACGACAGATTCAACTCGAAACGGCTCGCAATCGCGGGCCGTTTTCCGTTTTTACGGAACACTGTGGGGGTGAACCTCGCCGACTTCGACCGACTCTACGCCAATCGCCACGAAGAACCGTCTCTCGCTCAGTGCGCTCAATTCTTGGAACAAGCCCCACTCGACTATGAGTGGCAGTGGCGCCGCGCCCGCCTCAAACACTTCGAGGCCATGCAACGCGCCGAAGCGGGCGACAGCAAGGGCGCAAAAGCGCTTTATATTGCGGCCAGTTCCCACGCCTCTCAGGCCACCAAAATCGACGCCGCTCGCGTTGAGGGGCCATTTTGGAGCAGCACCTGTGATATGGAAGTGGGGCGCCTCGGCAATTCTCTGGCGCTGATGGGGGTTCTTGTGCGTGTGCAGAAAGAGTTGCAGCGCGCCGCCCGCATCAACGAGGAGTACCACTATGCGGGGCCATTACGCTCTCTGGGCAAACTCACGCATCTCAAGCCGCTCGCGTTGGGGGGTATGCTCGATGGCGCCATCGCCTTTTATGAGCGCGCGCTGCAAATCGCGCCGCGCAACTCGACGAACAATCTTTATCTAGCCGATGCCCTTATCGCCGACCGCCAACCGAAGCGGGCACGCGAAGCAATTCGCGCCGTTCTCGAAGACTCAGATAACACCAACTGGGTATGGGAAACACAGCACGACCAGAAACTCGCCCAGCAATGGCTACAAACCCGCTTCGACTGAAAAACCGCATTGCGCTTGCCTTGCATTGGAGCCTGATATGATCGGCGAAATCTCGGCCCTTCAAACAATCTCGGCGGCAGTGACTCCGATGGTGATGATTTCGGCGTGTGGCACGCTCACCATCAGCGTCAACTCGCGGCAGCAACACATCTCCGACAAAATCCGCGCCGCAGCCGCCGAAAGTCGTACGGCCTCGGTTTCGCCCGAACGGCGCTCGCAGTTGCACGAGCAAATCGCGGTTTTCCATCGGCGCTTCTTTTATTCGTGGCTGGCCGCCACTGGGTTATATGGCGCCATCAGTTGCTTCGCGGCGACAACAGTCGGCATTCTGTGGACGCAGCGTGGACTATCGTCCGGCGAACCTTTCCTGTTGGGCTTCTTCGGTGTAGGGTTATTGCTAATGCTCGGCGCCGCGTTCTCCGTCATTGCTGAGGTTTCGCTGTCGTGGCGCACGCTCGGCCTCGAAATGCGCGATTTGGGGCTTCCCCTGCATCGCCCGCGCTGGTTTGGCAAACGCGGGCAGCAAAATACTCTACCGCCCGATTAACGTTGCGCCTTTCCAACGCTATACAGAATTGACTTCTCCATCTTGGCGATGAGTTTGTCGCGTAGCCCTTCGAAATATTCGGCAGCTTCGACGAGGCCCGATGAACGGGCATAGCGAATCAGCGGGTCGATGAGCCATGTTTCGGTCGGAGGGAATTTCGCCTGCAGGCACCCTTCATTGATTTGAATTTCGATGGCCTGAAGACTAGATGGCACATGCAAACGGACGCTCTGCGCCCGCGTGTAGATATGGTTGAAAACGTCCTCGTCCTTTTCTTGAGGCGTGAAGACCCGCACTGCGCGCCCAACCTCGAAAACCCGTTGCACAAGTTCGCGCACATCGCCCTCGTGTTCGGGAACGAGGATTTCGCCTATCGTCAAACGCTTAAAGCTGCCGTCGTCCTGAAAGGCATAGAGGAGTCCGAGCAAATTGCCCATCAGGTTGACGATGGCCTTCTCGAATTCCAGTCGCGTCGGCGAGGCGACCGCCGAGTTATCAAACCAACCGCCACGCTGCGTCAATAGTTCGCAGCAGCGCTGTCGCACTGCTTCGCCACCGCCCACTAAGGCCGAATGCCCGCTGGGGCCGGGATGGTAAATCGTCGCGGCACCCGAACCGTGGCGTATTCCGGTTTGCATCGTGACGCCGCGTAGCAGATGCCCAACCACATAGGGCATGTGGTCGGGCCACAGATCGGGCAAGCGTCCTAGCAAAATCGACTCTTCCAGCTTTTCCACGAACATCTGGCGGACGCGCTGGAAGTAGATGCCATTGGAGGTAAGAACAACTATGGGTATCTTCGGCACGCCCTCGCTGCCTTCCTGCGCCCAGATGCGCTCGATGAGTGCGACCACTGTCGAAACAACTTGCAACAACTGGTCGGGGTTGGGGCAAGCGAGGATTATTTCGGGGCGCTTGCCCATATCCCACACAGCATCGAGTGTCGGGAAAATCAGCTCGTCAGGAGGCAACTGATGGACGGCTTTGCCATCGGAGATTTGGAAACCGCTCTTCATCAAAGCATTGATGCTACGCGAGTTGTCCAGACCAACGAAGAACACCTTTCCATCGTTGTTTTGCAGTTGCTGGGTGAGGTGGTAAAAAAAGCTTACACCCAGCGCTCCTGGCGCCATGATGGCTACCGAGCCGAAGTCCATGAGTTAACTCACCTCCAACGCACCAAGAATGCGCTGAGCGCTAACCATGTCAGAAACTTTGAAAACAATCTTTGTCGGGATGCCTTCGCGTTGCGACGTGCAATATAGATAGTCGATGTTGATCTTCTCTGTCGCCAACGAAGCGGTGATCTTCGCCAACGCTCCCAATTGGTCGGTAAGTTCGACAGTGAGAACATCGGCCTCGACGATGTAAATATCCTGCTCTTTCAACAGCCGCTTCACTTCGGCGGGTTGGGTGGTGATGAGGCGGATAACTCCTTGCTCGACGTTATCAACGACGCAAATGCCCTCGATATTGATGTGGTGCCGACTAATGATTTCGCTGATGTCGGCAAGGCGTCCGGGCACGTTTTCGATGGCCGCTGTGAGTTGACGTTGAACTTTATATTCCATACTTTTCCTTGAAGAAATTTCAAGTAACAATCTTATGGTGTGGGGGAAATGGGGGCAGCAATCCTAACGGACGTAGGGTGTAAGCGAACAGACGCTCATTGAAAAGCCCCGTTCTCTCGCAGCCACTCATAAGCTCACACTGGCACACCAATGAAATGCCGTGGCGACATCTCAAAATTCTATTTTTGAATCCCTGAAACGGTGTTAAAGTCCTTGGTGTCACCTTGCGCGTCGCTTTACCAATGCAACCTCAGAGAGCCCTCGAAATCCTTAGTCGCGCCCGCGAGCAGAACGCTCTCGTGTGCGCCTATCCCTCGTCGTACTCCAGCAAATTTTCGGCGGGCTGGGTCGAAGCCGTCTCATCCGAGGGCGTGGTGTTGCGCTCGCTCACTCCCAATGGTCGCCCCGATGGCTGGCTGTGGCGCCCTTACGACCAAATCGCTCGACTCGACATGGGCGGCCTGTACGAAGAAAGACTGGCCTTTCTGGCTCAAATGCGCGAAGCTCGCTGGAAAGAAGGTTTTCTTCCAGCCATCACCCCCGAAGCCGATTTGGTGTGGGAGCTGTTCGTCGCCAGCCAGAAGCACGACCTCGCCGTTCACATCGACATCGGCTCCGACGAACCGATTCAAGGCTTCGTGCAAGATGTCACCGCCGAATGGGTAACGCTCGATAAAATCGCCTTCTCTGGTCGCTTCGATGGCCAAGCCACCATCTCGACCGAAGACATCGAAAAAATCCTCATCGAAGAACAAGACCTTCAGGACTTGCAGATGCTGGCCCGTCGCCACGGACGCGGCGCAGGCCAGTGGCGCTAAACGAAAATGCCCGGCAGTGTTTTTAAAGCTGCCGGGTATTTTTTACGGCTCATCACCGGGTGCGCACAGGTGTTTTTCCCTGTTTCACTATCAGCCATAATGCCCAACTACTAAGGGCGAAGGACAGCATTTGAGTAGCCAAATAGTAACTGACAGCCAAGGGAGATAAGACCTTCCCCGGTGGCAGTACAGTCGCGACTTTGAATAGGCTTAGGCTAGTCAGCAGCGCCAAGAACAAAGCCCGATATTTTTGGGGAGCGCTCAATGAAGCCGCCGCGAACAGACTTAACGCCAACTGCGCAAGACAGCCCCACGCAGTATCAAAGTTGTAGGCTTGAAACATCGAAGTCAGGAGAGAATAGGGATAGTGGATGTAATAGGGGTAGTAGTTGAATACCCCAGGTGGAAATGGAAATATTCCGACGAGCAGATGAAAGATAACTCCCGCTGCAACCAGAGAATGAAGTACGGAAATTAGGCGTTCACGCGATGGCTCTCCCCGGCGCCATGCTTTACGCAGGGCTTTGCCATTGGCTTGAGGAGTACCAAATTGTTGAATGGCCGCAGAAACAGCCGCCTCGTGAGTCTCACCTTGCCCGACTCGGTGTTCGATGAGCGCCAACAGGTGCTGATGGGCTTCTTCGACTTCGGCTTCGCGCTGGTCTGTAGGCAACGCTTTCAGTTGCAAGCGCAATTGATTCAAGTATTGTTCAAGTTGTCTGGACATTGGGGCCTCCTAAAACACGGTTAAAGGTTTCGACGTAGGTGTTCCACTCCGCCTTACGGCGGGCTAGTTCCTCGTGGCCCGCTTTGGTCAACACATAGACCTTGCGCGCTGGGCCAGAGGGCTGCACTTCCCATTGGCCCTCGACAAAGCTATCTTGCTCCAAAACGCGCAGTGCGGGATAAAGCGCCCCTTCGCGCATTTGGAAGAGCTGGCCGCTCTTGCGCTCGATTTCGCGAGCGATGGCGTAACCATGACAATTGCCATCCGCCAGCACCGTCAATATCAGCGTCGGCACATCACCTCTGGATAAATCTCGACTCATAAGTTCTTTAGAGAAATCGCCTCCACAGCAACTATACTTAGATTCAGGATGTATGTCTATTCTAGTTATATATTTATTTTTTCACTCCGAAATTTTTCTAAAAACCCCTTGCCACTACGAAAGATTTGATTTAAGCTAAGTAGCCGCTTTTGAACGAGGCAACAAGGAAAGTCCGGCTCGCCGAGTCCAATCACCCGAAGAAGCCATTTCAAAAGGGCGATTAGCTCAGTGGGAGAGCACTTCGTTCACACCGAAGGGGTCGCAGGTTCGAACCCTGCATCGCCCATTACAAGACGAAAAGTTGTTTTCATCTTGTATACTGATAAAAACAAGGGGAATTAGCTCATCTGGGAGAGCGCCTGATTTGCATTCAGGAGGTGAGCGGTTCGAGTCCGCTATTCTCCATCTTTCACGCCGCAAGACTGCAATCTTGCGGCGTGTTTTGGCTTTATAAAGCCAACGTGAATAAAAATAACGCCCTGTCCGGCCTTTGCATCACGCACAAAAACCTAGTTTTTTCGTGCAAACATGCAACTTTCACCATCTGATTCGTTCGATTTTGAGGCGCCCACTCGCGGCGCAAAACGTCCCAAACTCACCCTTTTAGCACAGGCACAAAACGCACAAAAAGGCATTTCCGTTTCTCCCGTTGCTGCAACATCAGGAGAAGAAGAAACCGATTTTGGCAACCTTTCCGGCCCATCAATTTGGATAGACACCGAAACCGTGCGCGACTATTACGCGCATTGGATTGACGATTGCGCCGCCGAATGCCAGTCTCCAAGAACAATCGAGGCTAAACGCGATACCCTCGAAAAGTTCGTGTGGTTCTTGGATCGTGAGAAATCAAAGCGCGTTAGCCTTTTTGAGATTCGCCGCTTTCTCACCCACGCCAAAAACGGCCACACCGGGCCGCTGGGTAGGTGGGACTCCAACACGCCACGCTCCTTTAAACCTGTTGGGGGCCGCGCTGTACAACTCTATTTCATCTATCTGCGCGGTTTTTTCGCGTGGCTCGTAGAATGTGAGTTAGCGCGCGCCAATCCCTTGGAAGGCAAGAAGCAACCAAAGGCGGCGAAAAACCATATCTCGCCCTTCGCGATAGAGGAAGTAGCCGCATTGTTAAACGCGGTACCGCGCGGACTCAACCGCGCCCGGAATGAAGCCATTATTTATTTTTTGCTCGATACCGGTGTCCGTGTGTCGGAACTCTGCTCGCTCCGCGTTGATGAAGTGGATTTAGCGCGCCGCGTGGCTGTGGTAACAGGTAAGGGCAACAAAACGCGAGAGGTATGGTTCGGGCCTGATACTTCTCGCGTACTTCGCAAGTACCTCAGTAAGCATCCACGCCAGGCGGATGCCCGCCTCTTCTACTCTGCCCGACCCGATAACCCGTTGGATGGTATCACGCCAACAGCCTTACAACACACTCTCAAGCGTCTGGGAGAAGTCGCCGGTATATCGACTAGGCGCGTCTCACCTCATACCTTCCGCCATACCTTCGCCACCGAATTTATTCGGAGTGGTGGCACCCCGAAAGCGCTTCAGATGCTTTTAGGACATGAAGACATGACGATGACCTACAAATACGTCACGCTCGCCGATGCCGACGCCGCCGAGCAACACCGCCAGCATTCGCCCGCCCGTTTGCTTCGCACGAAGGGCAAGAAGAAATAAAAAGAGGGGCTTGTTTCGCGCGAAACAAGCCCCTCTCTGTTAGTCCTCAAAAGCCTCGATTAAGTCGTCCAAATAGTGCCAGCCGGTGCCGGTTGCGGTCACTCGAAACGCGCCCGTCGAGCGGTTCAACGCTGCGTTCTTATCGTTCGCGAAAAAGACGCGCGAGCCGACAGGCATTAGCAAACCGTAGAATTCGCCGAATTTGGTCGCATCCTTTTTGAACGTCGCGTAGTGCTTCACCATCTCGACGCCGCCCGCAAGTTCGGGCGTCTCCTGATCGGCGTAGTACACCGACACGTTCGCATCCACCAGAGAGCCGAGGAAGGTCGGACGCAAGAGAACGCGCACCATGCCAGCGGGCGGAGTGAAGGCGGGAACGGCCACAATGGGCGCGGGTTCGGCGACTTGTTCCGCCAGGCGCTCGCGGACGGCCAACACGTTAGCGCTGGTGGCGTTGTCTCGCGTGCGGTCGGCGCCGGTGTAGCCGCCACCACCGCCAGAGCCAACAGGAGCGTTAGCCAGGGCCGGAGCCGTGAAAGCGCCGCCCGTAATCATGCCATCGAGCGTCGCCGAGGTCGAGGCGATGGCGCCCAACTGCGCGACTTGCCCAGCCGTGAGGGTTGGGTTAACAGTGACGGGCGTAGGATTGACAGTTACCGCTGTTGGGTTGACGGTCACTTGAACATCAGTCTTCGAAGCGGGAACGGCGGGCAAGTTATCAGTCTTCGACTTGACGGCGCCCAGAATCCCGCCTTCAATTGACAGCTTAACCGCGTTCACTAAGCCATCCAACACGTCGAGCAGAATCGCGCGCCCAGTCGTGTACCCCTGCGCCGTCAAGCCGCTCCGAACGTCCGTCGCGATGTTGGTGTGTTCGCCCGCCGTGAGTGTTACCGGGCTGGTGACTGAGGCGACGGCGCCACCGGCAAAAGTCGAACGGCTCGAAACCAGGGCGTCGAGGTTTGCTAACTTCGTGCTGTTAGCGTCCAAGTCCTGACGAATCTGCAAAACAGTCGGGGGCGTTGTCGGCGCGGTATAGCCAGCGGTCGCGAGTCGGGTCGAAACGTTCGCGTCGAGCTTCGCGAGTTTGGTGCTGTTATCGTCCATCTCCTGCCGAATCTGGGTAACGTTGGGCGGCGTGGTGACTTGTAGCGACGCAATTTCGCGCGGTTCGACGGTGACGACGGCTAACCGCTTGCTATCCGAAGCGCGCACAAAATAGAGCGTAGTTGCAACGGTATTCGATACCGTGAGGGCTACTTTTCCGCGCCCGTTGGTGTCGCTGGTGTAGGAGGTGAGGGGCGTTACCAAGTCGGTGGACTGGTAGACGCTGATTGTCTGCCCCTCGGTGCCATCTAAGCTATAGGGTTGATCGTATGTATAGGCCATAAGGGGTTAGGAGTAGGTGAAGCGCATCAGCGCAAAAAAGCTAAAGTTCTGGTTTGAGTACGTCGGGCCGGGGAGAATGGCCGTAGAGGGGAAGCCTAGGGACGCGGTTCGCGAAGCCGTCAGGAATGACACCAGGTAGCCCGTTCCAAGTGAAGGGTTGAGGCCGGCCAAGTCTTGCCCGCCACGAAAAGCCCTAAAGGTTGCCGTCACCGAAGGCAAAAGCGCGAGATGATAGCGCCCGGCTGGAACGGTTCCGCTCGACACACTGAGCGTTTTTACGCCTACTGTGTCAGTGGCGACTGTGCCGCCATCGAGATAAAGCGACGTTGGCAAAAGGTCAGCGTCGGCATTATAGAGCGCTACCGCCACGTTTGCGCCTGAAACACCTGCGGTCGTCACCTCGACTATAAATTGATCGAAGCTAAACGAGCTTTGAGCGATAAACGGCGCGTAATAGAGCGAACTTCCGTTTAATGCGTTCGTTCCCAAACCAATAGGGCTAAAGCCAGGGACGCCGGGCAAAATGACGCCGCCGTTTGTTTTGGCGCGCCCAACGATTGCACCGCCAGAACCGCCCGTCGCTGGTGCGGTATAGCGCGCGATTTGGGGCATTAGACGCCCCCCTCGGTGTCTGGGTCGATGCCCGCGCGGAACTGCGCTTGTCGGTATTCGAGCTGTGACACGACGGCGCGAGCGTCTTCAAGCGTTTGCACTTCAGCCTGTGCCCGGTCGAGTAGCCGGGCCGCGCGAATGTCGCCTTCGGTGACTTCGACGCCGAAAAGGTCGAAGGCGCGCGACTTATAGCGGCGTGCGTAATTGACTACTGAGTCGGCGTCTGCTTGCGTCCAAACCGCGTTTTCAACCAAGATCGGGAGCGTCGCTTGAATGGTTCCGTTCGAGACGTTGACGAACTTAATTTGCGACTGCGCTAGATCGAGAGCGCCTTCAGCTGCGACGCGAACGAGTTTGTTTGGGTGGTCACGATAAACCGCGAGCAACTTCGCATAAAGCCCGGTATTCATCAAAAAGTTGGTCATGTCGGGCGTGTCCACTTCCACGAAATAAGGAGTCGTCGAGGCGTTCAAAATGCCGGCGATTTCCTGCACGCTTTTAAGCGTGAATTCGGGCTTTTCGACTTCGATTTTCAGTAAGGGGAGATTCATTAGAGGGTTTCCTTTTTGTCTTTGAGAGGCCAGAACACGCCGCCATCATAACCGGCTAATAGGGCCGCATTCGTTTCGGGATTGTCGCCGTAAAGGTGGCGTCCGAGCATCCCGCACATGAAGGGAATAAACGGCTGGTTTTCGCCCAGTTCGCGAAGGGTCGCCGAAAAGGTGTCGCCGGGAATATGATTTAGAATCGTCCATATCTCCCAGGCTGCCGCTATGATCGCGAGCGTCGCCAATACTGCGAGGGTTGAAGGTGGCTTCATTTGTGGGGGTTACTGCGCGAGGCCCAGGCTAATCAATAGCGTGCGAATCGCGTTCACGAGGGTTTGAGTCGTAGCCGCATCGGTAGCAGCTGCGGGCAACGTGGTGAGGGTTGCAGGCTTATTTTGTTTGGCATCGAGCGCGGCGTTTAGGGCCGCCGCTTCTAGCACCTGATAGGGGATAAAAGGCATGATTAGGCTAAAGGTGATTTGTCGAGGGCGTCGGCGTTGAGGGTGAGCGCCCAGATCGGGTTTCCGTCCACGTCTTCGCCCGCGCCGCCGCGTTTGAATTCAATCAGCCGGGCGCCGGTGAGAGTGGGCGCCGTCGCCGGGAAAGCCATCTCCCGCGATACCGTCGAGACGCGCCCGGCTGCGTTTCCGCTTTGGTTGTAGGTGCCAGGCGTGCGCGCCTTCTCAACGGCGACGGCGACAATCTCGCGCACGGCTCCTAATTCGTCTTCTAAGTTGGGGTTGAACATGTCGGGGGTGATGGTGGCCAGGGGGCAAAACTACATGGCCAAGGGGAAACGGGCGTTTTGTCAACTCAAGTTGACAGCTAGACGACTTCGCGAAGGTTCAACCGTAACCGGTCGCGCGCCTCACTCGCTTGCCAGGACAGCACTTCGCAAAGGATGTTGTCCACGGTCACACGGTCGCGAGGGGCGAATAACCGCCCGTCTGTTTGGCGCCGGGTGAAATAGGATTCTAGCGTTGCACGTCGGCCCGGTATGTTGTGAAGGTCGAGAAGGGAACGCAGTGCATAATTAACGGCGCGAGCGGTCGGCAAACCCGCGTCTCGAAGCGTTGCGAACGGCTTCAATCGGCCCAGATAGCGGGCGTGTGTGAGGTTGCCCGCCGCGAGTTTCAAACTTGCCTTATCGAGATAGGTGCGCTCGATGGGGTGCGCGTCGCTCCCGCCTATGACTCGAAACCAGTTGAAGAACTCCGTTGTGTCGCGTTGAAAACTGAGCGGTGCCAGGATGCACCGGCGCCCGGCTGCGCGAGAGGTTCGAAAGGCGGCGACTATAGTAGAGGGCCGCGCCTCAAATTGCCACACTCCAAACTCATCTTGATAGAGTCGAAGCCCCAAACCGAAACGCGACATTAGCCCGTCTATCGCCGCTTGCACGCTCGCGTTCTTATCGCCTATCGACGCCCAGCCATCGCGAGCGTATCCCTTCGGTAGAATCGGCCCAAGATTCACGTTCACGCCCGCCAATTGCCATTCACCAAAACTGCAGATTCGCAACAGTGCGCGAAGTTGGGCGCCCAGTGTGCGCCCGTCGCCGACTGGTGGCGGGTCACAAAGCGTCTCGTTGGTGATGGTGTGCCCGTCGCCCGCTTCGACGCTGATTCGCGTTTTGTTTTTCGAGAGCCATCGCCCGCCGCGAAGAGTTGTCCCGCCTGTTGTTTCCGTTGCAAAGTGCGCTAGATCGTCCCAGGAGCCGCGAAGCGTAATCCCGTCTGTCAGCATCGGCCCGCCCGCGTTTTCGAGCTTCAGCACGCGCCCGATTAAGTCGTCTAGCCCCAGCCCGCCCAGTGTGTTGCCCGACACATCGCGAAAAGTTGCCTTTGCCGTCCGCTCGCCCGATTCCGCGCCCGCCAGTTCGACTTCGAGAATCGGGTTTTTCTCGCGTGGGGCACTCTCCCCTGCCCTCGTGTAAAGGTCGTCCGTGTCAAAAGTTGGCCCGGTGGCATCCACAACGCGCGCGCCCGGTTCGGTTCGTGCGCTGATTCCATGCACAAACGGCGTGAACCGCTGGTTAGTGCTGGTGATGGTGGCGCGCAGTCCAAACCGCGCCCCGTCCACTTCGTAGCGCTCGAAGGCAACGGCGCCCAGGGCCGCGCCCGTTGCATCCTTCGGTATGGCCGCCAGAACCGCCGTTTGCAGGTCGCCTAAGTTCGCTATCGGTTGCCCGGCATAGAACGGCCCCCATTCGAGCGTGCCCGACACATCGAAATTGGGCCGACTCCAAACAAGATGCCACTCGCCACCAGAAGCACCAACTTCAGTAGCCGCGCCGTACACCAGGGGCGCGGCTTGCCCGTCTTCGAGCGGCGCGGCGTTTGGGTCGGGCGCATATTCGAGAGTCTGAAGCCCCTTTTTTCCGGTGCCTTCGGTGACGACATGAAGGCGGCGAATCGGGATTTCGTTTTCGACGCGCTCGACGGGTTCGGGAATCAGCGTCAATCGAATGGGCACGCCGCGCCAGGTGTCTTTACCGTCGAGCGAATCCACCTGAGAATAAAGCACTTTCTCAAGCGCGGTTGTTTCGTCGCGTTGGGCGGTAGTTGGCGACGCCAGGGCGTACAGTGTGTGAAGGCTATCTTGTCCCGCTGCCGTCCACGTCGCCGCCAGGCGGCACACTTCCGCCGCGCCGTCTTTGACTCGTAGTAACACGCCGCCCGTATCGGGAGCGCCCAAACGAACGAACCACACAAGCCCCTTCACTTCGGTTTGTGTTCCCGTCGTGGGCGTGTTGGTGGCTTCCTCTACGAAGAAATGCACCGACACCGGTTCGTCATTGGCTCGTGTGTTTACGAGCGTGAACCGGTGCGGCGTCGCGGGCTTGCCACTCAGGAACGACACGCCAGGCGTGCCACCAAAAGGCGAAGCCGCCGCGACAAGCAAACTTGAGTTCCCAGCCGCGCCGCCGCTCAATGTGTAGGAGCCGCGCCCAATAGTGGCGGTTATCAGCGAATAATAGAGGATGGCGGGCGCCGGTTCATCGTTGGGCGTGTCAACGCCCAGGCGCCGCACGCCCGACGTTTTGACACCACGCCAGAGATTCGCGCCGGTTAAATCGAACGCGAGCGGCGAGGCGTCAGGGACGCCCCACGCGCCAAAGGTTTGGAAGCGAAGAGGCATATTGAGGGGAAAAAGGGG
>SDZD01000102.1 GCA_004172935.1 bacterium
ATGGCCACGCCTTCAATCGAGTTGAGCAAAACGCGCCGGAGCGAAGCGCCCAGCGTGTGTCCGTATCCTTTGGGGAGCGGGTCGACGACGAACTTGCCATATCGGTCGTTCGCCTGAACGGGCCGAACGCGCAGTTGTCTATCGTTAGTCAAATTGAGCATAAAAAGTAAAAGGTGCGGGTCTCAATCCTACAGTTGGGAAGCGGGAGGGCGTCCTCTATTCGCGCTCCGCTTCCCATCCGCTCGAAAAGGCCAGATTTAGCGCGAATAATACTCGACGATGAACAGGTCGTTGATACCAGGCTCGGCATCTTCACGGCGGGGCAATGACAAAATTTGCGCCGACATTGCACCGTTGTCGTAGGAGATCCAAGCGGGGACCGCACGGCGGCCATTGCCGCCTTCCGCGAGTTCTTTGAAATAAGTGGTGGTCTTCGACTGAGGGCGCACGGAGATCTGCATTCCGACTTTCACCGTCAACGACGGGATATCGGTTTTGCGACCATTGACCATGATGTGGCCATGCGACACCAACTGACGAGCCTGAGCGCGCGATTGCGCGAGACCCATACGGTAGACCACATTGTCGAGACGACGCTCTAGGAGAGAGAAGAAGTTGGCGCCGGTTTCACCGGGCAAACGCTTAGCCTCATCGAAAATGCGACGAAATTGCTTTTCGAGCACGCCATAGATGTAACGTGCTTTCTGTTTCTCTTGTAAACGGACGGCGTAGTCGGACTGTTTTTTCTGACCAGAAAAATTGCCACGACCACCTCCACCGCCCTGACCATGCATACCGGGGGGATAAGGGCGCTTCGCGAGAATGCGCTCTCCCTTTTCCGAGATGCCGAAACCAAGGCGGCGACTCACTTTGCCGACGGGGCCACGATAACGTGCCATAGAATGTTCAGATTTCCTTTGTTGATTGGCATCGGGCCAAACGTTTGCGTGCTTGGTTTGAACGCGCAAGGTTGCTCGACCGATGCAAATTGGGTTAGACGACAAAAAATCACGACGTTGGCGCCGTGACTTTCAGCAGTAGAAAGTTAGACGCGGCGCCGTTTGCGTGGGCGGCAGCCATTGTGTGGGACTGGGGTAACGTCGCGGATGGTTCCGACTTCGAGACCCGAAGCTTGAATCGCGCGGATCGCCGTTTCGCGGCCCGAACCGGGTCCCTTGACGAAGATGTCGACGCGCTTCATGCCAGCCTCAGCTGCTTTGCGGGCTGCATTTTGAGCAGCAACCGAAGCGGAGTAAGGCGTTCCCTTTTTCGTGCCCTTGAAACCGACAGTTCCGGCGGACGCCCATGAAAAGACGTTGCCTTCGCCGTCAGTGACGGATACGATGGTGTTGTTGAACGTGCTTTGGATGAAAACCTGCCCACGAGCAGATGCTTTCTTTGCACGACGAGATGAACGTTGTTCAGCCATGTCTTATTTCTTGCCCCGCTTAACGCCAACGGTTTTGCGCGGTCCCTTACGGGTGCGTGCGTTGGTCTTGGTGCGCTGTCCGCGCACGGGCAGACCACGACGATGACGGATTCCACGGTACGCCTGAATTTCCATCAAACGGCGGATGTCAGCGTTGACGATACGACGAAGGTCACCTTCGACGCGGTAATCCGCTTCGATGACTTCGCGCAAACGCGCGCCATCGGCGTCCGAGAGTTCGCGGACGCGGGGATTGTGTGTCAATTCCGTTTTGGCGATGATTTCTTTCGCCAAAGCGGGGCCGATACCGTAGATGTAGGTCAGCGCCGTTTCAATGCGCTTGTCGCGGGGCAAATCGATGCCAGCAATTCGTGCCATAATTTTGTGTTTAGTAGTTAGGGGTCTTAGTTCTTAGTGGGGACATAATCTAACCACTGGAAACTATCGCCTAACAACCAGATTAACCCTGCCGTTGTTTATGTTTTTTGACAGCGCTGCAGATCACCAACAATTTTCCATGTCGGCGTATGATCCGGCAGTGTTCGCAGCGTGCCTTAACCGATGCTCGAACTTGCATTTTTTGAAGTCCTCGGCGTTCCTGTAGAAACAAGAGCGACGAAAGATGCGCTTATTTGTAGCGGTAGAGGATCCGCCCGCGCGTGAGGTCGTTGACGTTGAGTTCAAGGAGAACACGGTCGCCAGTCAGAATTTTTATGTAGTTCTGCCGCATGCGGCCCGAAACATGGGCCAGCACCACATGATCGCCTTCATTCAACTTAACGCGAAACATCGCGTTGGGCAGCGTCTCAACAACGCGCCCTTCTACTTCCACACCTTTGTCTTTCGCCATAATTATTAAATCGGGAGTTGCGCCAAGGGGATAATAATAGCACTATTTTTCCCAGAATGCAAGGACTTTTTTCAAAACTTCGTCAGGATTTCCCACACCGTCGACTTTTTTCAAAATTCCTTGCTCTTCGTAGAAGCCCAAAACGGGCGACGTAATGCGATGATAGACCGCAAGACGGTGCCTTACAGTGGAAGGCGTGTCATCATCGCGTGTCTTTAAAACGCCTCGGCAAATGTCGCAAATACCCGCGACTTGTGGCGGCTTATTGACCAAATGGTAAATTGCGCCGCAGTTGGGGCAAAGCAAGCGGCCAACGGCGCGCGTTACTATCTGGTCGTCGGGCACATCTATGAGGATGGCAGCATCCAATGGGCGTTGTAGCTCCACCAAAGCCGCATCAAGCGCATGGGATTGATCGAGGGTGCGGGGATAGCCATCGAGCACAAAACCAGTGGCGTCAGGCTCTGCGAGACGCTGGCGCACCATTTCGTTGGTGACATCGTCGGGGACGAGGTTTCCGTTCGAGATATATTCGTTGGCGAGGATGCCCAGTTCGGTTTCGGCTTCAATTTCTGCACGAAACAAATCGCCTGTCGCAATATGCGGGACGGCAAGACGCTGAGCGAGTGGCTTAGCGAGCGTGCCTTTACCGCTCCCCGGTGGGCCAAGAAGAACCAATCTCATGAAACAGAAAATTTTGTGGCTTATGTGCCTTTTCCACAAGGCGCGTTCGGTGGGGGCTGTTTATGACTTAGGCGCCATAATACGCTGCCACTAAAGTAACGACTACTGTGTTTAAAATGGGTTGCCCTCTACAAACTATCATTGCCTCAGGGATTCTGATTTAATTGAGGGCTTCCACTGGTGGGCATTGTGTATTTAAGCCGTTGGTGACAATCATAGGGATATTGCGCGACTTTGCGGGCAGCAGGGCTAAAGCCCGCGCTGCTCGGCCTACGGCCACCACCCCCTGACGTTGTCGGGTACCCGATCTTCATGGACACAGCAGGGGCGCTTCGCGCGGCTGGAATAACGAAACCGATTGTTCTGGTTGCTTTTTCTGCTAGCGCGGTACAGGATTAGGATTATTTTCGGGGCGTTCTTCGAAGAGACGGATTTTTGTCTCATCTTTGGCCCCAATGCGTTCCCGGTCGGCGAAGAGATTGCCGCACTGGCAATGGCTGGGAGTGCCCGGTTTCGAAGGAACGGTGCCTTTGCACTGCGTGCATTCATAGTACAAAAACGGGCCGCGCGGCCAACCATCGCCCGGCGTCCAGTTCACATAGGCCCGATTAGGGTTGTAGGTCGTGGGGGACAGACGTTCCTGGCGCTCTGAACGTAGGGCACCAGAGGCGACGATGATTATCCAACCGATAAAAACGACAAAGGGGATAAAAAACAGCGCAATGACTATGGTCTTTATCATCGTCGTCCCCTACTCACCTTTCTATCAGTCAATTTGGCCGACGAAAATTACGTGGCCGCTTTCGAGCGATGTATCGGAGGCGGCTGTGACGATGGCCTGTGCGAACTCTTCGACAGTAGGCAATGAGCCAGCCTGTTGGCGACGCGCTTCGATGCTTCCTCGGTTAGCGCGCTCCATCAGTTTTGGTGTGATAGTGCCCTCAATCATGTCGCCACTAACGACAACCAGAGAGATGCCTTTTTCCGTCAATTCGGGCATACGGTCGCGCAAAGCCTGTTCGCCTGCTTTTTTACTGGCCGCTACAGGCTCATAGAGGGCCGGGACGGGCTTCTCGCCGAAGAAGTGGGCCAAGTGACTGGTTACGAAAACAATGCGGCTTCCTTCGGGCATTAACGGCAAAGCGAGATCGACCACACGCGCCTGAGCAGTGAGGTTAAGGTTCATGGCATAGTCGGCGGGCTTGTCTTTTTCGAGACCACCGCTGGCGTTAAGAACTAGAACGTCGATTTTTCCTGCGCTTGCTGCCACCGCCATCATGGTTACGACTTCGACCTCATCGGTGATGTCGGCTTGAGCGAGAAAAGCGCGTTGCCCATTGGCGCGCACAGTGGCGGCCACTTCTTCGGCACGGGGGCCTTTGCTGCGGTAGTTGATGATTACATCGGCGCCTTTCTCTGACACCTGTAGGGCTACGGAAGCCCCGATACCGCGCGATGCGCCTGTGACAAGCACGACTTTTCCTTTGAGTTCTTGCATGATTTGGACTTTCCTCGAAAAGAGGTGGTGGATAGCGCCGTGATTTCAGATTTCAGCGACGTGATTGGACTCGCAGTTCGTTTGCAACCGGAGTTGAAGTCAATTTGCGGACGATTTGGCGAGCGCGTTTCTTCTGGCGCAAAGTGAGGACAGTACCTCGCATAGCCATCGTGCTTTTGCTGGTGAATTCGACTTGGATGTTGGCGCCGCGAAGAGCCGAATGAGCATTCAGCTTGATTTGCAGCTCACTGGCAAGCGAGCTGTATTGAGCATGACTGACATTTCTACTGGGAGTTGGGGTGGGAGTTATCGAGGGCGCATAGGTGGCACAGCTAGAGCAAGAGAGTGATAGAAGCGCTGCGTAGAGCGTCTTACTCTTCATAGAGCAATACCTTCGATGGGGTTTGGGCGCCGATGTGATCGGGAGTAATGAACAGATTGCCGCAACTGCACTGGTTGGGAAAATCAGTTTGTGAGGGGAATGATTGGTGGCACTGGCCACATTCGTAGCAGAGATTGGAAGCGCGCGGCCAACCGTTGATGGAGTTCCAGCTTTTGTAATTGCGCTTCTGAGCTGGATAAAAGATGTCGGAGGGAAGAAAACGAGGGCGCTCGTCTTTAAGCCACACAACGCATAGAGCGCCAGTGAAGGGCAGCATCACAAGCCACCAGAGAAAGACGACAAATACTCCCGAAAGTGGGGAAAATCTAAACGCCACACCGCCAACGCCCAATAGAGGCGCGCTCACCACCAGAAAAAGCACAAATGCAAAGGTGATGAGCGCGCGCATGAGATTTTACAGTCGGCCTTTACCAGCGCCTTTCGCGAAACCTTCGTACTGGCGCATTTTGAGCTGCTGGTCGAGGTTCTGCATGATTTCCAGCGCCACACCAACAACGATAAGGAGCGAGGTGCCGCCTACGAGGAGCGAGCCACCCGAAGACGAGGTTTGTGGAAGTTGGAGAATGGTTGGCGACCACCACTGCATCAGAGCCAAAGTCGAAAGGAACACGCCACCAACGAAGGTGATGCGGGTGAGGACTTTATTGATGTACTGCTCGGTTGGGCGTCCGGGAGCGTAGCCCTGAATCTGACCGCCATAGCGTTTCAGATTGTCGGACAGGTCGCGCACGTCGAAGATAACCGCCGTGTAGAAGTAGGTGAAGGCCATAACCAGCGCCGCGTAGCAGATGGAGGCGACCCAGGCGTGTGGGTTGAACTGGTTCTGGATGAACTCGGCGAAGTTGACGAGGCCACTCTTAACCGTGTCGGTCTGGTGAGCTTTCAAGTACCAAGTTGCAATTTGGCCGGGGAACAGCACGATTGAAACCGCGAAGATGATGGGAATGACGTTCGCAGCTGCCAATTTGAGCGGCAAATACGACTTCTGGCCCTGCACCATGCGCTGTCCAGCTTGACGAGGAGCATAACGAACTGGAATGCGGCGTTCGCCCTGAACAACCGTGATGACGGCGTAGATGGTTCCAACAAACACAGCCAATAACAAGATCAACTGAATGGTGGCTCCGGCAGAAACCAATTCGCCCATGCTTTGTGGCAAGCGCGCAACGATACCCGCAAAGATGATGAACGAGATGCCGTTACCAATACCACGCGAGGTGATTTGTTCGCCAAGCCACAACAGGAACATGGTACCTGCTGTAAGAGCCATTACCGACTGCAAGAACGCCGAAGGAGTTGAGGGCAAGATGCCAAAAGCTGGCGATTGGAAAGCACGTGTCGCGATAACGGCTTGAACGAGGGTCAAACCAATAGCAGCCCAACGAGTCCACTGCGCCATTTTGCGACGGCCATATTCGCCTTCCTGCTGCAATTCCTTGAAGTACGGGAATGCGATGGTGAGAATCTGGAAGATGATGCTCGACGTGATGTAGGGCATGATGCCCAATGCGAGGATGGACAACTTACGCAGCGCGCCACCACCGAAGATGTCGATGAAGTCGAGGATACCAGCGCTCGATTCAAACAGCTTCGTCAACTGGTCGTGGTTAACGTTAGGGATGGGGATGTGTAAAACGCACACGTACAACACGATGGCCGATAACACAAATAGCATACGCGCGCGCAAATCTGGCACGCGCCAGCCCAAAATCAAGGGTTCAAGTGCTTTTTTCATGGAGCAAGCGGATAAGTGTGACGCTATACAGCCCGCCGCGCCTCATAAATCCACACAAACACTGAAAACAATTCGTTTGAATAGCTGAAAGTGGGGGGATTTTGGGCCTCGTAAATCGGTTTATGCAGCCCAATATTGTTATTGTCCGAATAAATTGGAGGATTTAGAGAATCCCTCAGTTCGACTCGCGGCATAAGCGCATTAGCAGTGCCTGACCATCGGGGGTTTCCATGTGTCGCTCGATTAGGAAGCCCGCTTTCTCGAAGCAGCGTATCGAGCGCAAATTATCGGGGTTGGGGTCGGCGATAATGCTTTGCACTTTGGGATCGGCGAAAAGTTGGTCGCAAATGGCACATACAACCAACGGGCCGAGGCCACGCCCAGTCAAAGATTCCTCGCCAATCAGCAAATCAAGGCCAGATGTCGATTCGTCTTCGTCAGGCCACCAGTCGCCACTGGCGTCACCCGCGTTGTAGGTTTGGCCATAGCCAATAGGTTGGCCGTCGAACAGGATGAGGAAAGAGTCGTGACCGCCCAACTCCAGGTCTTCTCTGATTTCCTCTTCGACTTCTTCGTAGGTGCCCGCCTCGTAGGGCGCAACATTCCACCAGGCCGCGACATGGGGTTTCTGACGCCACGCGAACAGCAGAGGGGCGTCAACGAGTTGGATTGGGCGAAAGGTAATGTCAGGGGTGTTGATCATAGAGGGAGTGTTATCAAGTCCCGAAACAAAAACAGCCGCCGACTTCACGGGGAAATCGGCGGCTGTTAGGTGTTCAAAGCTGATTAGGCTTCGGTTGTTGTTACTTCTTTGGGCTTGCGGCCAGAGTAATTCACCTTAACGATGAGTTCAATGGTGCCACCTGCTGCCTCGATTTTCTCGGTAGCAGATGCTGTGAAGTGGTTAGCACGAATGGTGAGCGGCTTGGTGAGTTCACCAACGCCCAAAACGCGCAAGCCATCCCAGCGGCCTTTGACGATACCGGAGGCACGGAGCGAAGCGGCATCTACGACGGAACCGGCGGGCAAAGTGTCGAGTTGCGACAGGTTGACGATACCGTATTCCTTGCGGGTTGGGCCCAAAGGCATAGCGCCTTTGCCTTTACCACGCAATTTGGGCAAGCGACGGAAGAGCGGTGTCTGGCCGCCTTCGAAGCCTGGCGAAACCGAGTTACGAGCGTGCTGACCTTTCTGGCCGCGCGTCGAGGTTTTGCCATGCCCACTTCCGATACCGCGACCGACGCGCTTTTTCTTTTTGCGCGCACCCTTCGCGGGGGAAAGATTGGTTAATGTGAGCAATTCCATATCTGAAATCGGAAGTTGGAAATCAGAAGTTGGAAAAAGAGGAGATGGGTAGTTCTTTGGCTACCTATTCATTTTTCCGCGTTCCGATTCCCAAGTCCCGCCTTAATTCAATTCTTCGACTGTGACAAGGTGTTTGATTTTAAACACCATGCCGCGAACACTATCGTTGGCGGGCAGGACCACGACCGCGCCCACCTTGCGGAGACCTAGGGCCACGGCGGTCGCCCCCTGGTCTTTGGGATTGCCGATTGTGCTTTTCTTCAACGTCACCTTGATATTCGATGACGAGCGGTTGTCTTGGTTCATATAAGCTTGCGTCCTTGAGTTTGGCGGGAATAGCCAATTGTTCGAGCGGCACACCGCGCCGCTTAGCTACGTCGGTTGCGCGCTGCATCTGGCGCAGACCGTCGAGCACTGCATACACGTTGTTGATCGCGTTGTCGGAGCCCATTGCTTTGGTGAGGATGTCGGTGATACCGACAGCTTCCAAAACTGCACGCGCTGCGGGGCCGGCGATAACGCCAGTACCAGGAGACGCGGGTTTGAGCATCACTCGTGCCGAGCCGTTGCGACCAATAACCATGTGCGGTACGGTCGTGCCGACCATTGGCACTTCGATCAGATGTTTGGCCGCAGATTGCGAGCCTTTGCGGATCGCGTCGGGAACGCTGGCCGATTTGCCCATGCCCACGCCGACGTGTCCGTTGCTATCGCCAACGACGATCAACGACGAAAAGCGACGCTTACGACCACCTTTGACGGTCTTGGATACCGGCTTGAGTTGGACGACTTTTTCCACCCGAAGCTGTTCGGAATCAACTTGAACTCTTGCCATAATCTTAAAATTCCAAGCCGCCCTCACGCGCGGCTTCGGCCAACTCTTGCACGACACCGTGATAAGCGACGCCGTTACGGTCGAACACGACCGACTCGATACCCGCTGCTTTGGCTTTCTCGGCGATAACAGTGCCAATGACACGTGCTGCAGCTTTGGAGCCTTTGCCACCTTCAATCTGAGTGGCAACGTCGCTTTGCAGCGTCGAAACCGAGACGAGGGTTACGCGCGCCACGTCGTCAATAACTTGAACGTGGATGTGCTTGAGTGTTTTGTTCACGCACAAACGTGGGCGGGCGGACGTTCCTGAAACTTTCTGACGCAAGCGCAAATGACGGCGCTGGCGCAGTTGAACTGAAGTTTTCTTCGACATAGTAGTTGCCCCGATTGCCGACCGGGGCTATTTATTAAAGCGGTTTGGCAGCGATTAAGCCACCCAAGCCACTTATTTTTTCTTCTTATCGGCTTGTTTACCAGCTTTGCGAATGACTTTTTCGCCCTGATAACGCAAACCTTTGCCCTTGTAAGGCTCAACGGGGCGGCGGCCCTTGACATCAGCGGCGAAGTCGCCGAGGATCTGCTTCGAGTGGCTCGACAGCGTGATGGTGGCAGCCAACAAACCGTTTTCCGAGGTTGGGGTCGAAGATGTTGTCGTAACAGCGATGCCTTCTGGCAATGGGATGTCAACGGGATGCGAGTAGCCAAGCGCCAATTTCAGCGTTTTGCCAGCGACTTCGGCACGATAGCCGACGCCGCGCAATTCGAGAACCTTGGTGAAGCCGTCGCTTACGCCTTTAACAGCGTTGAACAACAGAGCGCGGGTCAAGCCGTGCTGGGCGCGATCCAGTTTGGTTTCGGAGGGACGAACGACTGTGAGAATCTCGCCTTCCGTCTTAACTTCGAAATTGGCCGGAACCGGTGCGGTGACCGTTCCTTTGGGGCCTTTCACGGTAGCAATACCATCAGCGATGGTGATTGAAACGCTAGAAGGAACCGTGATGGGTGCTTTACCAATACGTGACATAATTAGTCCTTAGTGGTTAGTAGTTAGTTTTAGGTGGCGAAAGAATCAAACCACTGAAAGCCAAGCAACTAAAAACCTTTTAATACACCTTGGCGAGCAGTTCGCCGCCTACTCCCGCTGTTTTAGCAGCAGAGCCGGTCAAAACACCGCGTGGTGTGCTGAGAATAGCAACGCCCAAACCACCCAAAACGCGAGGAATCTCGGTTTTGCCGACGTAGACACGACGGCCTGGTTTGGAGACACGCTCGATGTGCTGAATCACACGTTCACGGTCGTTGTAGCGCAGGACAACGGTGATGGTGCCCTGTTTGTTATCTTCTGTCGTCGAATATTCGGCGATGTAGCCTTCTTGCTTTAAGACGCGCGCGATTTCAACTTTAATCTTGGAAGAAGGAACGGTTACGTCCACTTTCTTCGCCTGATTCGCGTTGCGAATGGATGTTAGAAAATCCGCGATGGGATCAGTTTGCATAGAGTCCTCTACTTGATATCCCCACTCGTAGAAGTGTGGGTTGGTCGGGGTTAGGGTCGTCAGGTGGTTAACGGAGTTCAAAAAACCACCCAACAACCTTTCTTCCCTAACCACCAATTCTTACCAGGAGCTTTTGGTCACTCCAGGAATTAAACCGCGATGCGCCATGCCACGGAAGCAGATGCGGCAGATGCCGAATGTGCGCATGTAGCCACGGGGGCGTCCGCACAACTGGCAGCGGTTTTTGTGGCGCGACGTCAACTCAGTGGTGGCGTTCTGGCGCAGGGTTTTGGCGACTTTAGATTTTTTTGCCATTTTTCTCTTCGTCTTTTAAACGGCCTTTAGGGACGCTCGTCGCCGCGTTTTGAAGCATCTTCATCAATCCCGCAGTGATAAACACCACAAAGACGAGTAATGCGAACGTCAACAGCCAACCGTACAATCCCATAATAAGCCCTTTAACTTGCGATTACGCCTGTGCCTCTCCTCCGCGCTTGCGGAAAGGAAGCCCCAATTCACGAAGCAGCACGCGGGCCTCTTCGTCGGTTTTGGCGGAGGTCACGAAAGTAACATCCATGCCACGCATTTTGGTCACCTTGTCCACGTTAATTTCGGGGAAGATGATTTGTTCCTTGACGCCGAAGGTGTAGTTGCCGCGACCATCGAACGAACGGTCGGGGATACCCTGGAAGTCGCGAATACGAGGCAAAGCGGCGTTGATGAGGCGGAACAAGAACTGCCACATGATTTCGCCGCGCAGCGTAACGACGCAGCCGATGGGCTGGCCCTCGCGCAACTTGAAGCCCGCGATGGACTTACGAGCTTTGCGAATCGCCGGACGCTGACCAGTGATGGCTGCGAGTTCGGCAGCGGCAACGTCCATGAGTTTGGAGTCGTCTTTGGCGTCGCCTACGCCCATGTTCACGACGATTTTCTCCAACTTGGGCAACTGCATAACGTTCGAATAACCGAACTGTTTTTGCAAGGTTTCCTTAACCTGACTTTCGTAACGTTCTTTCAATAATGGTGTCATCGAGATGATGTCGGACGGTTTCCAAGCGTCCGAATAAAGCGAGAGGAATAGAAAAACTATTTCCTCCAGCCATTCACGCCGACTTCTCGCGAGGCGAGAAGACGGACGGATTTTTTTTAGCCAATGGTTTCGCCGCTTTTAACGCTGACGCGGTTGACTTTGCCATCGGTGCCTTTGACGCGCTTTACGCGGGTCGCTTTGCCACTTTTGGGATCAATGAGCATCACGTTGGAAGCGTCAATTGGCATTGGCTTCTCGGTGATACCCGCATCGGCGCCCTGTTGCTGGCGCTTGTTGGGCGTGTCCTTCATGACGTTTACGCCTTCGACGATGACTTTGCCTTTTTTGGGCAAAACTTCGAGGACGGTTTTGGGCGTCTTGCGGTCACGGTTCTTGCCGGAAATAACGACAACTTGGTCACCCTTGCGGATGGACAATTTGACGGGCTGATGTTCAGCTTTGCTTGGCATTTACAGAACCTCCGGGGCGAGCGACACGATCTTCATGAAGCCCTTGTCGCGAAGTTCGCGAGCAACGGGGCCGAAGATGCGCGTGCCGCGCGGGTTGCCGTCATTGTTGATGATGACGGCGGCGTTGTCGTCGAACGAAATGTGCGAACCATCGGCACGGCGAACGCCGGTCACGGAGCGCACGATAACGGCTTTAACGACATCGTGGGTTTTAACGGGAGCGCCGGGAATCGCTTCTTTGACTGCGCAGATGATGCGGTCGCCGACGTTACCAAATTTGGCGTTCGAGCCTTTCATTACTCGAATGCAAAGCAATTCGCGAGCACCGGAGTTATCGGCGCAACGCAATCGTGTTTCTGTTTGAATCATGAGAATCCTTCACGCTTCGGGGCTACTCTCGACGCATGGTTCCATCACTGGTCTGCACGAATGTCAAAACACAGTGATGATGCCAAGGCCATCGTTTGTAGCCGAACCATTTATTTGGCGCGTTCGACGATCTCCAGAATTCGCCAGTTTTTGTCTTTGCTCAGGGGGCGGGTTTCCATGATGCGGACACGGTCGCCAACTTTGCATTCGTTATTTTCGTCATGCGCCTTGAACCGCTTGGTCACGCGCTGAACGCGGCCATACAACGGGTGGCGCTTGAGGCGCTCGACAGCGACGACGGCGGTTTTGTCCATTTTGTCGGACACAACCAGACCTTCGCGGACTTTGCGCGCTGTTCTTTCGATTGTTTGTTCTGCCATTTTCTGTTCCTGTAGGGACTAAATCCCCGCCGTGGTTCCGGTGCTGAGCGAATTATAAGCGCCCAGCACCGAAATCGTTGCGGTTTTTCTTCAGGCCGCCTGTGGTTGACGGGCGGTAAGTTCGGTCTGGACGCGCGCAATAAGTTTGCGGACGTGCCGGATACGCATAGGGTTGGGCAACTGCTGGAGCATCGCTTGTGTGCGAAGATCGAATAGTTCCCGTTCGCAGACTTTCAAGATGTCTTGCAATTCGGCTTCGTCGGCGCCTTTGACGCGGGCACGAACCTCATGCAGTTTGACCTTGGAGTCGGCGTTCGAAATGTACTGGTTCAAATCGGCCATTGTTTAAATCTCCTCGACGTGGACTTCCTCGCCGATGCTGCTGTCCTCTTCGACAACAGGAGCCTGCACTGCTTTATCAGCGACGGCTTGCGAGATGACTTCGGCTTCGCGCTGGATGAATTTGGTCGCCATTGGCAACTTCATCCGGGCGCGGCGCATTGCTTCTTCAGCGATTTCAGGAGCAACTCCCGACATCTCGAACAAGATGCGGCCCGGTTTCACAACGGCCACCCAGAACTCGACGGAGCCTTTGCCCGAACCCATACGGGTTTCGGCGGGCTTTTGCGTAACTGGCTTGTCTGGGAACACGCGAATCCACAATTGACCGCCACGCTTAACGTGTCCACGAATGGCACGACGTGCGCTTTCAATCTGGCGTGAGGTGATCCAGCTGGCTTCGGTTGCTTGAATGGCGAAGTCGCCGAACGCGATATAGTTACCGCGCGTCGCTACGCCTGAACGCCGTCCACGGTGCTGACGGCGATATTTCACATTCTTAGGCATCAACATGATGTTTGACCTTTTAAAGTGGTTAGTTTTTAGTGGTTAGTTTTTAGTTCGGACAAATCCCTTCTAATGACTAACAACTAATGACTAACAACTAATTAG
>SDZD01000043.1 GCA_004172935.1 bacterium
TGAGAATTTCGGCACTTTCGGCTTGCGATTTGCTTGCGTCCGGCGCCTCCTCGTCAGGGGCAACGGGAAATTATACGGCATTTTCAGAACTCCGCAACCCCTTTTCGGAAAATTTCCTAAATTATTTTTTAAGGCGATATTAAAGGGCGAAAAACCGTAGCTTTATATGGAAGAGAGATTGTGATCTCCACATCGAAGAATTTGGCGTTTTAGCCCCCACCTAACTTCCCAGCAAATGAGAGAAAGGCCACTCATTAGTTCGCGGTGCAGGTCATCTCTGGCAAAAGTGGTCACCGCTTCGCGGCCTTCATCCGGTGCTTGTTGCCGTCTACACCCTGACGATGTAGAGTACCCGCACAAGTAGTAGGAAGGCCGAACTCAGAAACCTCTCGTAGACACGTCAATACCTGTCCCGACGTATCCCCTCGTGGACATAATCCTTTAGCGTTCACCAAATACCCACTGGATATAATCTCTTTTCAAGGACTCCCCTCACATATAAAGATTGAATTTCGGCTGCTATCAATTTTTTTGGGCCTTTTAATCAATTCGAAAGACTAGCAAAAGGCATTTTTGTGTAATTTTAAACACCTAAAGCTGCACAAAGATTGATTAATCAATCTTTTTTCAATCTCGATATTTTGGGGAAGTTGAAATCGGGGAATTTCGCCCTGGTTGAGAGAGAAGGCAGGTCCAATTTCATTGTATTCAGTATATACAATTTCGCCACATGGCGTCTTCTGTATTGTCTATTGGTTGTAACGCCTTCCCCTACTCGTCTATTATGTTTAGCCCGCATGTGCCGTTGGCGGGCCATCGTGATGCTTATGGGTAGGGGCTGCCGTGGCGTTTGCTTTGAGGGGTTGAAGTTGTTTGCTTCCCTTCTCCAGAGACTATGTTCAAATACCTATCGAAGTTGTTGCTGTTGGGCTGCCTTGCTGGTGCTTCCAGAGCTGATGATTTGGCCAATCAGACCAAGCCAACAGTACAATATCTCCCCGCTAACCATATGACGCTTTATATCGGCACCTATACACGCAACGCCAACGAGGGGATTTGTGTGTCGTACTTCAACCCAGAGAATGGCGAACTGAGCGCGCCTCAAACAGCGGTTGCCGTTGCCAATCCCGCTTTTCTGGCGGCTTCGTCCGATGGACGCTTCCTGTATGCAGTGAATGAGTGGGGGCAAGTGGCAGGAGAAAATAAGGGGGGAATTAGTGCGTTTCGTATCGAACCGGGGACTAACCAGTTGACGGCGCTCAATTCCTTCGCATTTGGGGGTAATTTATGCCATTTGACGATGGATGCGACAGGGAAATGGCTGCTGGCTGCTGCTTATAGTGCGGGCAGCATTTCGACTTGGCCGATTCAAGAAGATGGTTCGATTGGGCCTCGCGCGATGTTAGTCCAACATACAGGGTCGGGGCCAAATCAGGGGAGGCAAAAGGAAGCCCATGCTCATCATGTGGTGCTATCACCAGATAACCGCCGAGCTTTTGTCGCCGACTTAGGTATGGATAAAGTGACGATTGACGACTTCAATGCGGCGACGGGCGAATTGACTGGTAGTGAGCCTTCTTCGGTCGGAGTTGTGCCGGGGGCGGGGCCACGACACATCGCACTATCGCCTTCGGGAAAGTTCCTCTATGTGGTCAGCGAACTGAACAACACCATTACCGCATTCAAGAACGCTGACTCGACGCCAGAGGAGATTCAGGTCATTTCTACCCTACCCGCCGATTTCACGGGCGAGAGCTTCGCGGCGGAGATTGCAACAAGTCCCGATGGGCGCTTTCTTTATACCTCGAACCGTGGATACAACAGCGTCGCGGCTTATTCCATTGAAGGCGATGGGCAATTGAAGTTGGTTGGGTTTTCGCCAGTGGGGCGCAATCCTCGGCATTTCACATTCGATCCAAGCGGGAAATGGTTACTAGTGGGTAACCAAGAAGACATGAGCATTTCCGTTTTCAGCGTGGACTCGGAGACGGGGGCGCTGACACAGAAGCATTTGTTGGAGAACATACCGGGGAAACCGGTTTGCTTACTGTTTGGGAAGGAAAAGGCGGGGAATTGAGGGTTTTGGGCCTCACCTAATCTTCCCCGCAAGCGGGAGAGGGGACGCTCATTGAATTCGTGAGGTTTTTGGGGGTGTGTGATTCTATCTCGCGGCCATGACAAGTCATGGCCCTACAAGCACTCACCGAATTGCCGGAGCCTCTCGTTTTTGCCCCTCCCCACTTCGTAGAGAAGGGACCACTCGTCGAATTCATATAGTCGCTCGTTGATTGAAATTGGTTGGCGATAACCGCATCGCGGCCCTCACCCGGCACTTCGTCCCAATGCGTGGGAGAAGGAACACTCACGCAGCAAATGGGGCGAATGCAGAATTTGCATTCGCCCCATTTGCGTTAGCTTCGATTATTTGAAGGTGAGTTGTTTGGTTTTGCCGTTGGTGAGTTTGATGGGGATAATTTTGCCGTTGTAGCTGACGTTGCAGACGGTGTCGCCTTTGCTTTTGATGGTGGCTGAGGTTAGTTTTCCGTTCGCCCACTGCATATCGACTTCAAAGCCGCCACGGGCACGGAGACCGCGCACGCTTCCGGTTGCCCATGCGCTGGGAAGGGCCGGGAGTAGCTGGATTTCGTAGATACCTTTTTCATCTTTGATTTGGCTTTGGAGTAGCATTTCGGCGACGGCGGCTGTGGCTCCAAAGTTACCGTCGATTTGGAACGGCGGATGAGTGTCGAAAAGGTTAGGTAGCGTTTTATCGCTGAGTAGGTTAGTGAGAAGCAGGTTAGCGTGGTCGCCGTCGTGGAGGCGGGTCCACATGTTGATTTTCCACGCCAATGACCAGCCCGTACCGCCATCGCCGCGACTTTCGAGAACCTTGCGGGCAGCTGTGAAGAGTTCGGGCGTAGAAGTAGTGATCATGTTGGACGGGTGCAAGCCATACAGATGGGATGTATGACGATGGTGCGGGTCGGTTTCTTTGTAGTCGTCGATCCATTCCAGAATGCGTCCAGTTGTTGGACTGATGCGGATAGGAGCGAGACGGGAAAGCGCGGTTTCGCATTCGCGGCGAAAATCGGCGTCGATGCCCAGGGTTTTGCTGGCTTCGATGCAGTTGGTTAGCAGTTCGTGGACGATCATCAAGTCCATAGTCGCCCCATAGGTGAAGACGGCGGTTTGACCGTTTGGCAGGAAGAACTCGTTTTCCGGCGAGTAGGATGGATTAGTGACCAACTTACCCGCGACGGGGCTTCCGGCGGGGGCTTCGACGAGGAAGTCGAGGATGAATTGCCCGGCGCCTTTCATCAAAGGCCATGCGCGTTGCTGAAGAAACTTTTTATCACCGGAGAACTGGTAGTGTTCGTAGGGATGCTCAGCGAGCCATGCGGCACCGACGGGCCAGATACCCTGCAAACCATCGGCGGGAGCAGTGAAGCCCCAGGGGTCGGTGAGATGATGGACTACCCAGCCGCGTGCGCCATATTGAACCTGCGCCACTTTGCTACCGGGCTTGACGAGGCTATCCATAAGGTCGAATAGCGGCAGATGGCACTCGGCTAAGTTAGTGGTTTCAGCGGGCCAGTAGTTCATCTGGACGTTGATGTTGGTGTGGAAATCGGCGTTCCAGGGCGGATTCATCTGCCATGCCCAAATGCCCTGCAAGTTGGCGGGCATTCCACCGGGGCGGGAACTGCTGATGAGCAAGTAGCGCCCGTACTGGAAGTAGGTGTTGATGAGGCCCGGATCGGTTTTGCCCGATTTGAAGCGAGCGAGCCTAGCTATAGTCGGTAGCGCTTCGACTTCGGGGCCGGAAGAGCCGATGTCGAGGGTGAGTCGCCCGAAGAGGCTCTGGTAGCTGGCGACATGTTCGGCTTTAAGGGCAGCGAACGATTTGCGCGCAGCAGCAGTGAGTCGGGTATTACACAGTTGTTCGGGGTCGCCGCCGCGATAGTTGGTGGCGCCATCGACGAGGAGCACGGCGCTGTTGGCTCCGGTGACGGTGAGGATGCCACCCTCATTGGTGACTTTGCCCCCATCGGCGACGACCACTACCTCGGCGGCGAATTTCAAACCGCGCTGTGTGCCCTGCTCGTCTTTGCGGTCGATTTGGCCGCGCATGACAATGGCATTCGGGTTGGTGGGATGCGCGAAGCACTGGGCATCTTTCTGGCGTTTGAGGGTGAGTTGGAAGCTGATGCGGCCCGGTTGAGTGGCGGTAATGTTGGTGGCGATGACTCCTACCGGGGCCGAAGAGAAGGATTCGCGTTTGAAAGTAGCACCTGCATTCTCATAACTGACGCTGGTGATAGCATTCGCCAAGTCGAGGCCGCGACTGTAATTGGTGGCCGAGGTTTGGCCGGGAAACTCCATCCATAGTTCGCCGAGTGATTGGTAGGGTTTGACACCGCTGGGGGTACCCATCATATTGGCGGCGGCTAAGCGTTCGGCTTCTTTATTTTTGCCTTCAAAAAGCAAACGCTGAACATCTGGCAACGCTGTCAGCGACTTCGGGTTACTGGCGTCGAGGGGGTAACCATCCCAAAGGGTGTCTTCGTTGAGTTGAAGGCGCTCGTCGGCGACACCACCGAAAACCATAGCGCCAAGGCGTCCATTTCCCAGAGGCAGGGCTTCTTCCCAGACTTTGGCGGGACCGCGATACCACAGGCTGCGTGGAGACTGCGAAGTGATGGTAGTGGCACCAGTAATGGTAGCGCGGTCGGCCCACTTTTCGTTAATCTGGGTACGCTTCAAGGCGGGCTGGGCGTAAACGATGCGCGGCGCGTTGGGATCGGTTGGCGCTCCCATAAGTTGCACTTCGCTGTACTGAGTGCCATCGGTGCGTTCTCCGCGTGTGTTGGTGACCAAGACACGGTAACTTTTGTAGGCCGTGGTGTTGGGAAAACTGATGGATTGGCCCCACTCGCCACGTCGCTGTTGGCCTTCGAGTCCGGTGGGACCCGAATAAATGAGGGTGAAGCTATTGCTATTGGCTTCAACGGCATTAGGGGCGTTGGAGCCTTCGATGGTGATGGTGAGGGGGTCACGATCAGGCATGTCGTTGGCGGTGGCGAAGCGGATTCCGCTGACGATGCTAGAACCAACACCAGGAGCGATAACGAAGCCGGTGTTGACACCCGGAGCGCCAGCCCCTGTCACGGCCTTGTTGAAATACTTGCTCTGGGTGCGGCCATCAATAACGCTGACGGCTTGCTCGTTGTCCCCTCCCCACTCGCCACCGAGAATATTGGCGCTGCCTTTGGTGGTATTTTGCAACGGCAGAATCAAGTCTTCTGGGTCCAAGATGTTTTTCATAGGTGTGATAGGGTCGGCACAGGCAGATAGCGCAAGAGTGGACAGGGCCAATCCAGCGATGAGAAGGCGATGGCGAAGCACGCAAGCGATGGGGCGCAAGCGGAAGTTAGGCGAACGAAAATGCATTATTGGTTGGATGTTTTGAAGCGGAGTCGTGAGGTGGAATGCGCTATTAATAGAGGCTCATTAGACCTTCGGCACCGGTGGGCGGGTTACTCTCGAAGTGGGGAGTGACCCAGCGCGCGTGCGAAGGGGAGCCGGGATTACGGAAGGCATAGACGACGGCCCAACGGGTGGGGCTTTCGGGGCGGCGCGGTGCGACGGCGTGCAAAGCATGAGTCCACATCACAATGACAGTGCCGGGAGGCGCATGTAACTCTTCGATTTCGAGCGGGTCGCCGGTTTGCGGGTGGGTTTTGTCGTCCAGATATTCGGCACGCAGTCCATCATCGGAGTTATTGCGCATGTTCTGGCGGAAGAGGTGGCTACCAGGAACGGCGCGCAGACTTCCGTCGCCGCTGTTGAAGCCGTTGACGTAGAAGAAAATGCGGATGAAGCCGAGTTCCGGGTTATCGTCGGAGTAAGCGTGGGTGTGCCAGCCCATAGCGGGGCTGCTTCCGGCGCGGCTTAAATCGACACAGTGATCGTAGCGGACATCGGGGCCGAGAACCGAACGGGCCAATTCGAGCATTTGCGGATGGGCAATGACGGAGGCCAGAAATTCGTCGTATTCGGCAGAGTAGCGCTGGGGAATCGGGTCGAGATTTTGGTCGAGAGCATTGACTTTGGACAGCGATTCGATGAGTTTTTCGCGCGCGGATTCGGTTAGTAGCGACGGAAACACGAAGTGTCCATCGCTGTCAAGTTGTGCTTTCTCGGAAGCGCCGAATTGATAGGACTGAAAGATGGGTTCGCTCATGTTGGTTGGTGTTGGATTGATTCGGTTTGGAGGTCGGTTTATTTGGGTTCGGAAATGGTTTTGGCGATTTGCTCGGCGCTAAGGCCCATAGTTTTGAGCAGTCCGGTCGCCATCAGACGGTTGCCCCGGTCGTTCATGTGAACTCCATCGGTAGTGATGATGTTGTCGGGACCAGTTTTGGTTTTTATAACACTCACACTGTCGGCGTTCAGGTCGGCAAGCAGGCAGTGTTTTTGTTCGGCCAGATAGCGTAAGAAGGTGTTGTAGTAGCCGAGTTTTGGGTTGAATTCGTTGTTTGGATCTTCACCAATGGGTGTGCAGGTTTGGACAATGACGCGAATACCCGCCGCCTGGCATTTATCGACTATCGCCGTCATGTTTTTCATGTATTCGGCGAAGTCCACGCTGTTATGCCAGACATCGTTTCCCCCGGCGTCGATGGTTACCCACGTCGGCTTTTTATTGAGGACATCGCGCTCTAAGCGGCCCAACATATCGCGCGAGGTGTTGCCGCTGACGCCCGCTGGAACGGGGACGATGTCGATACCATTGTCAGTGAGATTATTGAATGCAAGCTTGACGTAACCAGTGGGTGAGTTCCAGCCGAACTCGGTGATGGAAGCGCCCAAAAAGGCGACGGATTGGCCGGATTTGACCAGAGCTACTGCGGGAGCCATTGCGGTGTTAGTTGGTGTGGTGGTGTTTTGTTGGGCGGAAGCGGCACCTATCAGAGTGAGTGCCGCCATTATGGCCCAGAGAGCAGAAAATCGAGATGTATTCAAAACCATGTTGCTTTCACTTTTAGTTTTGGAACGGGTTCAAATGCCCCAGTTCTTGTTCGGTTCGGCGCCCAATTCGAGTTCGAGGGTGCCTCCCGCGACGATTTCTTTATGGTCGAGCCAGCAGCGATTCAAGGGGCGCCCGTTGAGCCTGGCTGACTGGATGTAGCGGACGCCGGGGCCGTTATTATGCGAGACGATGGTGAAGCGCTTGTTCTTGCCGTACATCGGGTCAATGCGGATTTGCACCCTGTCGAACAACGGGGTGAACAACTCGTAGCGGGTATCTCCGGGGCACGCCTGATGGATACCAGAAGCAGCGAGGATGAACCACGAGGACATTTGGCCGACATCTTCGTCGCCGCACAGTCCGTTCGGGCCGGTTTTGTAGGTTTGCGCGATGGTACGAACCCATTTCTGGGTGAGCCACGGCGCCCCGGCGCGATTGAAGAGAAACGGGATGAGGTGGACTGGCTCGTTGGGATGGTTGTAGTAAGGATTCCAGTCGGTGATTTTCGGAGTGCGGTCGAAAAAGTCGCTGAGTTTGTCAACGAAGGCTTCACGCCCACCGACCAACTGCATCAGACCGGGGACATCGTAGGGCACAAGCCAACCTTGCTGGTAGACGCTGCACTCCTGGCAGGTTTTCTCGGTTTCGAGGCCACGCCAAGGAGTGAAGTTGCCTTCTTTATCACGGGCGCGGAACCAGCCTTTCCAGTTCGGGTTCGACTTGCTGCCCGCTTCGTCATAAGTCCACGGCACGTTGGGGTCGAAGTTGTCGCGATAGGTCGCGGCGCTTTTGGCCCATTTTTCGGCGATGGCATTTTGCCCGGCGGCTTTGGCTAGTTGCGACACATTCCATTCAGCGTTGCGATTCTCCATTTGTTGGGAAAGCAGGAATGGGTCGCCTTGTTGCTGCTTGACAAGTTCAACGGTCTTATCGGAAAAGGTGACCGCTTTATTCAAATCGAAATTGCGGATGCCCTTCTGGTAGGCATCGTTGATGACAACGACTGCGGGGCTACCATTCATGCATCCCGAATAGGCGTTGAGGAACTCCCAGCGGTCGAAATAACCGCGCCCATTTTGCTCGGCGAGTTCGATCATCGAGTTCGTCATATCATTGACGGTGTTGGGCGCGATGATAGTTAGCAGTGGAAAGGCGCTGCGGTAAACATCCCAACCGCTGAAGATAGTGCGCTTGAGAAATTTTTTGGTCGGGTGTGGTTTGCCATCGCCACCGGGATAGTCACCGTTGACATCAGAGAAAAGGCGCGGGTCGATGAGGGTGTGATAAAGCGCGGTATAAAACGTGGTCTTCTCTTCCTCGTTACCACCGCCGACTTCCATACGGCTCAACTCTTTGGCCCAGGCGTTGCGGGCTTTGGTGCGCAATTGATCGAAGTTCCAAGCGGGGATTTCTGTGGCAAGGTTACGGCGCGCGCCTTCGATGCTTACGAAAGAGAGACCGACTTTAAGCGAAATGTGCTCGTTGGCCTGAGTTGGAAAATTGGCGTAGAAGCCAAGATGACGCCCCTCCATCTTGCGTGTGCCCGGTAGCACGTCGGCGTTTTTGCACGCCTCGGCGAACCAAGGCTTTTCGATGGCCTCGCTGTAGTTCTGGTCAGTGGGGAGCTTGGCGCTCCAGACTCCGAAATCCTGCAAGGGGCAGCTAAACTCGGCGCGATAATAGACGGTATAACGAGGCTGTCCGGCACCGTGGCCCCAGCCGCCGCCTTGCGGGGTACATTCGATTTGGCCTTCGATAGTGTTGGGACCAACGACTTCGACGGTTTGACGCAGCGAGGTGCCGCCGACACGACGAGCGAGGTCGATTTGAATGCGCGACTGCTGGTTTTGCGGGAAGGTGAAGCGCAACATACCACCATGCGGTGAGGCGGTCGCTTCGGCGCGCACTTTGTAGTCGTCGAGAGTGACGGCGTAGTAGCCCGCTTGCGCGACCTCGGAGTTGTTATCGAAGCTAGAAAGATAGCCCGTTCCCGGTTTGTTGGTTTCGCCGTACCAGGTTTTGAGCGGTCCAGTGGTTGGCATGACGAGGAAGTTGCCCAAATCGCCGTACCAACCGACACCGCTCATGTGAGTGAAGCTGAAGCCCTGAATGGTTTTATCGCTGTGACGATAACCCGAACCGTTGTCGCCTCCGGTGATGGTATCGGGGCTGAGTTGGGTCATGCCGCTGGGCGTGGTTGCACCAGGGAATGTTTTGCCACTTCGGCCCGTTCCGATGAAGGGATCGACGTAATCGACGACGAACTTTTTAGGTTTTGCTTTTTCCTGTGCGGATGCATTGCTGCCGATGCATCCGGTTAACAGCAATGCTCCCAGACAGGAAGCAGCGGTTGAAATTTTCATGAATTTATCTGGTGATTGTTGAGTAGCAATTGCCGACTCAGGTAGGGACTGCCACTCAACAATCGTTGGTTTTTGGGAACCGCACTTTAGAGCCTCCCCGGCCCCCAAAATCTCGGACAAAAGAGGGGATTCACGGACAAAAAAATGCTCCTTCCAAAAAGACCGCAGCAATTTGGAAGGAGCATTTTTTGGCGTGGTCGATTAGTTCATGGCCGCTTGCGATTTAGCCAACATGCTCATCCAGTTGGCGGTGGGCGCCCATGTCGATTGGTTAGCGATAATCCACATATTGTTTGGAGTCGCGGTGGCGAGTGGCTTCATGGATTTGACATGTCCATCGATGAAGAGGAAGTTGGTCATGCCCAAGTGGTTGGTGAGCTTGTTGCGCGAAGCGGTGTTCTCATAGATGTCCCACTGGGCGTTATCCAGGCGGGCGGTGTTCTGGAATTGCGATTCGCCAACGGCGAGCGTGGTCGAGGGCGAATCAATGGCTGCCAGAGCACGGCTGTTGTAGGGTAAATGAGGGAATGGGCGCTGACCGTTGGCTCCATCGCTGCTGCCACCGTTGTTGGGGCCACCATCGTTTCCGGCGTTGGCCGCGTAGGAAACGGGGATGGTACCATTGGTGCCCTGCATGAAATCGGTGGCGCCTGTGGTGTTGGAGGGACACTTGAAGAGCTGAGTGCTTTTTACGTAGGGCTGAATGATGAAGGCCCACGATGCCTGGTTTCCAGTCACACCCGCGTAGTTATCGAGCAGAGCGGCGACGATTTGTTCGTCGTAGTCCTGCGAATACTGGAGCATCCCAAGGCCGATTTGCTTGAGGTTAGATTGGCAGGAAGCCTTACGGGCGTTTTCCCTTGCACGGGCGAAGACGGGAAACAAAATGGCTGCCAAAATAGCGATGATGGCAATCACCACCAGCAATTCAATTAATGTGAACCCACGCATGATGGAATTCTTACCTGTACCGGTGGTTGGGATGAGCTTTTTCATGGGACAAAATTTCCTGTTGGAACCAGATTCTTCGGGTTAGCACACTGCGACGGGATTGGTTATTCGCGCTGGCTTGTGGCTCCGATTAGTTCTATTATACCCACCTAAACTACTTTTCAAACCAAAAATGGTGCCTTTTTCAAGAATTTTTCCTCACTTTGTTGGTAGCACATTATTTAACTGGATACCCATTGGACGGCCTCATACGGCCAAAGTCGCGCCCTGTCACACAATTTATTAAATCGCGGCAGGGCGCTTAGCAAACGCACAATAAGTAGCAGAAAAAATTTAGACCTTTGCGGGTACTATTTGCTCACTTAAACGGAGTCAGGGTGCCGTCGGGCTGAGTGAGGAACAGGTCTTTGCGGCGCGACGCAGGCGTGACTTTGACGGACGTGATTTTGCCGTTTTGCACCTGTGCTTCGACCGTGGTGTTACGCGGAGCGCACAGCTTAAATTCGGCGTTCCAGTCGGTGGGCCATGCGGGAAGCAGAATCAATTTGTCATCTTCGCCTTGCAACAGCATTAGTTGAAGGGCGTTGAGGCCATTGCCCCCGTTGTCCTGATCGGGCGCATAGTCGTTGGAAGGCGCCCAGAAAACAGGGAATCGCAGGGTGGTGTCTTGAATCGAGAAATTATCAATGACTCCGCGTTTGGCAGTCGCGGCATTGCCCAGATAGGCGGCCTGAATTGGGTCTTGTCGCCAGCACTTGGCCTCTTTGAATATTCTGGCGTCGAAGGTATCGCGGGCCAAAGTGAGGTCGGGCTTACCCACACCGTACAGACGAAATGGGTAGATGGCGTATAGTTCGGGATTTTCGCCGTTCTTGAGTTTGGGGTCGGGCGCCGATTCGAAGAACGCCAGGACTTTTTTACCGCTCTTCTCGGTGAGTGGCAACGGCGGCACGGCGTTTAGCAATGCGCGCCATTTGGTCTTTTGTTGGGGAGTAGCGAGCGAGTCGGGCAAGTTGAGCAGCGAGCGCAACACATAATTGAGGCCGGCAATATCGGGGGCTGGGTTTTTGACACCCCAGTACATTTCGATGGAGTTGACCGGGAACAGATTGAGTTTTCCGTTGGCCTCGCGTTTGAAATGCTGGTCGAAAAAGGTCACTCCGGCATTGGCGATAGGCACGAGAGTTTTGCGCGCGAATGCCTCATCGCCCGTGTATTTGTAATAGTCGAACATCATGGAGCTGAGTTCGAGGATGGGGGTGTAATATTGCAGCGTCCACGAAGGCGTGGCATCGGGGGCGATGTTAGGAAGCTGCCCCCAGAAAGGGTTAGTTTCAGCGAAATAGGCGCCATCGTGGCCGTAGTAGTCGCGCACCGCTTTGGTGTTGCGGGGCAACTGGTTCTGGTACATGCGAAACAGCGGGAGCATCATTTCGAAGTCGCCGCTTTGTAACATGGGCCAATACATAGGGCGCGTGTTCTGGAACCAATACTGCCCACTCCATGTGCGATAATCGGCGTTGACCTCTTCGACGTAATCCTGTTTGGTTTGGTCATTGCGGCGCTTGATGCCATAGTCGCTGGTGAAAAGCGAGCCGTTGAATTTAATGGGGAAAGCTCCGCGCCCGGCACAGGCGGTAACAAAGCGCTGCAAAACATAGTTGCGCGTCACTTTTTCGGCGTCGGCGTTGCCCGTCGCGATAACCCAACTCCGATTCCAGAAATCGCTCCACCATTTGGAATGCTCACGACGCGCCGTGGCGAGGTTGGTCTTATTGACATTCTCAACCAGACGCTCAAGTTGCGAGAGCCATTCGTCGGGTGTCGCGGTTTGGGCGGTAAGCGGATAAACCGCAAATTCAAACTGTTTTTGGGGAGCGGATAATTTCAGAGTCGAATCGTTGGTGCTGACGAGGTTAGCGCCTTTGATTACCGCGCCGAAGGTACGATTGGTGAGTTCGGGAATGGCCTTATTGGTGTTGCGGTAGCACCACGCGACGGAGTCCTTCTCAGCGGGAAAAATCAGATCGGCATTAAGGCCATCAGCTGCTTTGGAGCGGTAGCTGTCGATGGAAACCTGCATTTGCTGGGGCTTATCACTGCTGCCTTCGAGATGAATGACAGGGTGATTGGCGTCAACCCACACATTCAAGCGCACCTGATCGGCAGCATCACCCGCTTCGATTTGAATAGAACCATCTTCGAGGCGCAGTATCTGGCGAAATGGAAGCCCTAAACGGAACGGGTTGGAAGCGAATTTAACCCGCACACGCCCCACTTTGGGTAGGCCACGCGAACCGAAAACATCGTCGCCCCAAGCATCAGTTTTGCTGATGTAGAACAGCAAATCGCCGCCTTCTTCCACCCAGACATTGAGGCCGATGTCGCCGTTGCCGAGTGGCATGGAACCTTTGGAATCTTCGCCCGCGCTTTGCCACACGACATTGTAGGGCGTTAGCGAAGGAGCCGCCTGAACGACGACTCCTGAAATGGCCGTTGCCAGCAGTAAGGCAGGCAAAGTGAGCCGCATTTTCATAGTTGTTGAACTACTCATGGCCTTTAGTAATTGGTGGCCGATAAAGTCGTCTGGCTTGCACAAACAGCCAGCACCAATGAACCTTTTCTGGTTCATTTATTTTTTCAAGCAGGTCGATTCACGGCAAAGAAGAGATATTCAACGTTCTTTCTCTGGAAAATCGACCCGCCCGGAACTTTATCTATACCAATTTTGGATTCAAGGTTAGATTCACCGTAAAGCGAATAGTTCGCTATTTGCAGATAAAAACTTGGCCATATTTTGAACTTTAAACCCAGCTCGGTCGATGGAGGGCGAACACGAGGTTCGCCCCTACAAGGGGAAACAATTAGGGGCTGTAGCAAAGGACTAATCAGAAAATCTCGATTTCCCACAGTGAGAAGCCATATTCTGTGGCCCGGCTTTTCCCGTTGATTCGGAGGTAGCGCCCTTTGGTGTTGAGATCAGGGTATTCGAGCCAGCCCGTTTTGGAGTTGCCAGCGATGGATTTGACCGTCGTCCATGACTTGGCATCATCGGAGACTTCGATGTCGTAGTCTTTGCCAGCAGCGGCTTCCCAGTTGAGTCGAACCTGATTGATGGTTTTTGAGACGCCTAAATCGACGGTTACCCATTGATTATCGGTGGAGACAGAAGACCAGCGGGTGGTCAGGTCGCCATCGGTGACATTGGATGCAGCGTAGTCGTTGCCCACCGATGAGACGCTCACGTTCTGATTCAATGCCATATTCACGGCGGGCTTACGCAAATCACCGAGGGCCATCGAGATTTTGGTGCTGGCTCCGGCTTTGAGTTGGATGTCACGGGCGATGGGACCAAAAGCCGAGGCGTTCACTTTCGCTTTTGTAGTAATTTTCTCGATGCCGCTGCGCTCGATGAGAGTGATGCTCTGGTCGATGTCCGACTTGAGCGTGCAACTCAGCGAGTTCGCAGTCATGTCCCAATTTAGGTCTTGAATGGTGACTCGATTGCGGCCTTTCACGCCGGAAATCGAACCTTTATCCAGCGATGCGGGCAAGGCGGGCAATAACTCTAAAACGCCGGGGCGAGAGGAAACCAGCATTTCCATCATCACGGTTGGCACGGTGTTGACGATGTCGGTGCAAAATGTGTCGTGATTCGGATTGTGCGAGGTACAAAGGCTGTCGTAGTAAAAGTCTTTACGCAGCAGGAACAGCAGCTTGCTATTGAGGGCGGGGGCATTGTTCAAGCCCGCCGCGATGAGGGCGCTGTGCAAGTAGCCGTGTCCGGTGCCGTAATCGAAGGCATCTTTCTTGGCGAGGGTCATAGCCGAGGCGTTGAAAAGCACCGGATTGTTTTCCGGGGTAAATTCGCGGTAGGGCCAGATGGTGAGCAACTGGCTCGAATGGCGATGACCGTAGGCATCTTTTATATTCGGCCACGACCATTCCTGCACGGCGCCGTCTTCGTTGATGAGATAAGGGGGCAACTTGTCGAGAATTTTCTTCCACTTCTCGACACCCTGCCCTGCCCCTTTATCGAGGTCCAATGTGTTGCAGGTTTCGATGAGAGCGCTTAGCGCGAAGCGTGCCCCCGAAATATCGAAAGTGGAGTTGTTGAGCAGCGAAACTTTGATATTGGACGGCTGGTTTTCGGGCGAAATGGAGCCAGCGAAAATGTACTTGCCGTTGTTATCGGTCTTGGTCAGGAAATCTTCGTAGAAATAACCCATCTCGCGTAGCAACGGATAAAGTCGATCGCGCAGGAAGGCTTTATCACCAGTAACGAGATAGTGCTCCCACATCGGATACAGCAACCAGGGGGCTTCTCCGGTGGCGTACTGGTAGGGATAATAGTCGCTGATACTCGCCATCAAACCCGCGCCAATGCCGGGAGTATTTCCTGCGGCGACCATGCCACGGGTTCCGAGCAGCTTTTTGGCGCTGATTTGGAAGCCTTCGCGCCAACTCTCCATGATGTGGAAATAGCCCTCCATCGCTTCGGGCATATCGCCGATGTTGCCGCCCCCCACTTGCAGGTTGAGGTTGGCGTCGAGATGATAGAAGCCGCCCCAGCCCGCATCGGAGTCGCCCGTCCATATACCCAACAAATCGGGAGGCGCTAATTCACTACTAGACGAGAGATAATAGTAGCGTCCGGCATCGAAGGCCCTCTCCCACAACGCCTTCACGGGCGTCGCCGATTTGCGTTGCCTATCCAATAATTCGGAGTTCGAGAGAGAGCGGTCGGCAGGCGAGGCGTTCAAATCGAGGCGAACCCGATCATAAATGGCCCCATGCGTAGCGATTTGTCCGGCCAATAGCGAACTATATTTGGTGGGCAGAGCAGCCAAATCGGCCTGGATTTTCTTGCGGTTCCACTGGTTGACGCTGTCGCTGTAATATTTGGCCGTGCGCGTCAGCATCATCACCGAGTTGGCTCCGGTGATCGTCAGCACATTGCCCTGCACGCTTTTGGTGCCGCCAGAGGTGACAATGCGCGTCACTCCCTCGTAACCAGCCCCATTAGTGTTAGCGCCGTAACTCGCCCGTATATTGAGGCCATCGTTGGAGGCTTCGTTAGCGAAACTCATGTTTGCAGGGAAATGCATTCCCTCGGAAGAGAGGCGTATGGTGCATGACAGCTTGGCCTTGCTGGGCGCCGTCAGGTATTGAACGGTGACGTTATCTTTGCGCGAAACGAAGGACTTGCGCTCCCAGTTGCCGCGACTATCGGCCCACTTGACGGTGATTTCGCCCGTTCGGAAATCGCAGGTGCGCGAGTAGTTGCGGACTGGCCCCTCTTCGGGAATGGCGATAAGCATTTTGTAGCCGGGGTGTCGGCTGCCTTCGCCACCGCCCTTATATTGGGCCGAGCTGACCGCCAATTTGTTGGCTTCGGCGAACTTGCCGTCGGCGCACAGTTGTCGGATGGCCTCTATATCTTGCGGGCTGACCTGAGCGAATGAACGCTCGTTGGTTTTGGCGAGGTTGAAGCCCCGGTCGTTGTAGATGATGGTTTCGTTCAATGGATTACCGAAGACCATGATGCCCATTTTGCCGTTACCCGCGAGATAGGCGTTGCCCCAATCGTCGTAGGTGGTGGGATAGATGTAGGAAATTCCCATTCGCGGCGAATTAGCCGCCCTCTGGGCGGAGACTGGAGGTGTTGTTGCCGACATAAGAGCAGCGAATAGCAGAGATAGAACGCCGCTACTCAGTAGTTTTTTGACGTAAAAGGGCCTTCCACCCGATGGAGTGACCATTGGGTGGATTAGGTTTGTATGCAGGTTTTTCATGGAGTTACTTTCTGGGTTGGGCGCAATAGTTCTAGGAACCGACTCGAACTGCGACTGGCGAGATATTCCAGCCATCCGTCGTGACGGTGAGCGGGCCTTGAGCAGCCTGAGTCGGACATTCCAAAGTGATCTGGCGCTTTTCGCCGGGTAGCAACGAGATGTAGTTCTCGCTCGAATATACAGGCAAAATTCTCTGGTTGTTCGAGGCGTTTCGTAAAACCACATCTGTCATCAACGCGACCGATTTCGATGGGTTTTCGATGTCCACGATAACCGTTGTGGTGCCCGCCTTTTGGCGCGCTCGCGCTTTCAAGGCGAGGGCGACTTTTGGCATCTGGTTGAGGCTTTGAAAATCGCTTTCCTGCGTGGCTTGCCAGTAGAAGTTGTGCGAGAGCAAGCGCCCGCGCTCATCTTGCAACAATAGCTTGACGAAGTAGGTTGGGGACGAAGCTGCCTTGATTTTGAAAGAAGGCGTGACATCGTTGGCAGCGACATCAATGGTGGCATCATCGGACGAGGCCAGAGTACCGTCGAGGTTGTAGACACGCGCTATGAGTTTGGATTTGGGAAGCGGGGCCAAAGTGGTATTGACCACTGCCAGCGAACCATCGGCGGCGTTCAATTGAACATGGATGGGTTCACACGCCTTTTGGATTCCGAAGTAGCCGCCCGCCGTTTCATAGTTGGAACTGTAGAGCTGCCACGACATGCTAGGCCACGAGGGGTGGCTCATCCACAGGAAACGCCCCACCGAAGGTTTCCATAACGAGGCATTGAAGCCCTCGTACATGGCGCGATGCTCGACGTAGTTGAGCATTTGCGCTTTGCGAGCGAAATCATCCAGATTTTCGGGGGCGCCGAACTGGGTTTGCATGGCGTTCATGAATGGCTTAACGTCGCCCGCCGCCACCTGATGCCAGTCGTGATAGACCCAGTTATCGCTGATGGGCCATAAGTCGGCCTGCGGCATCATGGCACGTAGCGTGTCTGCCGAGGGCGGATTGGGCAAACCGAGTTCGGTGGTAAAACCTTTGAATCGGTTGAAGTAATCGGCTGGTTTTTGATAGTTCCACGGACCACTTCCGATCAGGTTGATAGCGATGGAGTTGGGTTGATAATAGCGTGTGCCGTCGTACTCGCGGATGAGAGAATCGAGTCCTGTATTGATGGCTGCAGGTGGAACACCCTCGTTGCGCCCACACCACAAAACAATGGAGGGATGGTTGCGGAAACGCTTAATGGAATCTTCGGCGTTGGCGAGGAAAAGCGTGGTGTCGCGCGGCTCCTGGTTGTAGTTCTGGGTAGTGAGCCAGAACTCGTTCCAGACCAAAATGCCGTATTCGTCGCACAGGTCGAAGAACGCTTCGGAAGTCGATTGGCCGCACCAGTTGCGAATGGTATTGAAGTTTGAATCGCGCTGCAAACGGATGAATGGTTCCAAACGCTCGCGCGAGACACGCTTCATGGCATCGTCCATGCCCCAGTTGCCACCGCGCAATGGGATGCGCTGACCGTTGACTTTCACAACCAAAAAAGAGCCGGTTTCGCCATCAGGAGCAGGACGCAAAGCGGGCGATTTTTCGCCGCCTTCGACGATGGAGGGCATCCAGCCCATACGGGTGTTAACCAAACCGCTAAGGCTGTTGTCGATGACCTGTGTTTTACCTGTCGCGGCGGGGAAAAATTCATAGCGCCCGATTTTCCCCTCGGAGTCGAAGGCTCTCAGTTCGACCGAAACTTCGCGCATTCCGAATCGGAGCTGCTTGGTGTCGGAGACCTTGCCCGCTGCGCTCCTGAACGACAGGCGCAGGGTGTACATTTCGGGTTTGCCATAGCCATTGGGCCACCACAAACGCGGATTAGCAACAGCAAGGGCGGCAAATTCGTTCGGGGAAAAGGTAATGGTTTGCCGCGCGGATGGTGGGATAACGACCTTCTTCTCGAAACTGACGCCCTCGAACTGGCCGCGCAGCGTGCCAAGTTGCGTTGTATTCGAGGTGTTAGTCAAGTCGACGGAAACGGTAACATTGGCTTTCGAGCCGATGGGCGTCACAAGGCGCGTAACGACCTTGGCATCTCCCAGCGAAACGGCGTCGCTGGGATGCAGCACAACATCCTGCCAGATTCCGGTGTTGCGATCTCGAATGCCGGGAATCCAATCCCATCCTTCGCTACAAAAGAAAGTGGGGCCGTCTCCCACCATCGAGCCACCGTTAGGGCCAGCCCCAGCGGCGAACGATTCTTCGTGGGGTATACCGGGGTTGGGCGGTGGCGAGACACGCACCGCAAGTGCGTTGCTGGCGCCGGGCTTAAGGAAGCGCCCAACAGCGAAGATTCCGCGCGTGAAGGCTCCCGCAATGTCGCCGACGCGGTTTCCGTTCAGCCAAACCTCGGCTCGATAGTTGATGCCGTTGAAGTTGAGCGAGACATTACGGCCAACGAACTGGCGGGGCGTCGCGAACTCGACGCGATACCAATAATCCTGCTTGTTCAGGCTTTCGGGAATCGCCAGATTATTGAGGCCATGAAGCGGGTCGGGGTAAACACCCTGATTGACCAATGTGGTCAACACGGTTCCCGGTACAGTCGCGTTGTACCAACTGGCCGAATTGAAGCCCGGCTGTGAAAGCGTCGCTCCCGGCGCCGTGATTTTGGGCGATTCGACCAACTTCCACTGTCCGGCGATGACGATGTCGCCATCGGCTTTTTCCACTAAGCGTGCTTTCGTTGGTGGCTGGGCGGGTTGGGGTTGGCCCAAGGGTGCGCGCGATTTCGGGAATGTGGTGGGATTCTGGTTGGGATTACCCCCCTGCCCTCGCTCTCGTTGTGGTTGCCATGTTTCGGGGCCGCCCTTCTCGAAGTTCAGGGCATCAAGGCCAGCCCCCTCTTGCAGTAGGACACGGATTTCTGCCGTGGATAAAGCCCGATCTTGCAACGTGAAACGGGCGATTTTACCGAGAAAATTATTGGCGCTCGGCCAGGGACTCATCGGCGCTAAGTTCACTTCGGACGCAGCATCGGTGAGGGTAACGGGCTGTGACACCAGTTCGACGCCATCTTTATAAATCTTGATGACGCCGCCTTGATAGGTGGCGGTGAGCATCTGCCATTTTCCCGGTTCGACCTTCGCGGTGGTGGGTACATCGACGGAGGCACCCCAGAAACGGAGGCCATCGGCAAAACTCGCCAAATAGCGCTGTTGGCCCGTCGAGTTTCGGGTGTCGCCAAAACCAGCCAACAAGGTTTCATCCTGAAGCTGGCTAGAGGGTCGAACCCAGAAATTGATAGTCCAATCGGCTTTCGCTTTGGTGATGGCTGGAGATTTGAAGCCCTTCTTGATGCCCGCACCGTCGATGCTAACCTGTCCGTTATAGGGACCGAAAGTATCGGCATGAACGGCGGGGCAACTGAATAAGCAAGCGACAAAGGCCGCAGTGGCAGCCTTTGTTGCCCACTCGAAGAGAGTCAAGCGTTTAGTGGAGTCGGGTTTGATTACCATACGGGATGAGTTCGGTTGAGTTATTTATAAAAGGCGTCGGAGGTGGTCAACTTGTCCATTGTGTTGCTCAGGTCGCCGCCCGTGTAGTTGAGGGCACGCCGATTCCACATGTTGACCGAGCCGGAGCCGCCCATGCCGGGATTACCCGCCGAGTCGGTTTGGTTACTGATGGTTTGAATCGGCTTCATCGTTTTGACATGACCATCGACAAACAGGAAATTCGCCGTGCTGAGGTGTCCAAAATAGAGCGCGGGTAGATTGGCATTATAAGCTTTTATGCCATTCCAATAACCGTTGGTCACCGAAAAATCGGTGTGGGGGCAGTTACTTTCAACAACCATGATGGTTCGAGAGACATCGTTGAAATCAGCGAGATTTGGCCCGGCCTGTCCGCGAGCGCCAAAAGCGCCTCCCGAACCGTTGTCAATAGGCGCAGCGTAGGAGATTTTCTCCTCATTGTTGGTGAACTGGTTGTCTTCGGGGTTATCGTTGTTGCGTGTGTTGGACGGGCAACGGAACAGTTGCCCACTCTTCACATAAGGCTGTAGCATGGCCCGCCATCTGCCGCCCTGTCCATCGGCGTTGCCAGGACTCATACGCCCTGAAATCATACGCTCGTCGTAGTCCTGCGAATATTGGAGGACGCCTAAGCCAATTTGCTTCATGTTGCTCGAACAGGAGGCACGGCGCGCGTTTTCGCGGGCGCGGGCAAAAACTGGAAATAGGATGGCAGCCAAAATAGCGATGATGGCAATTACGACTAACAACTCTATAAGAGTAAAAGCTTGGTGATGATTTAAACGATTTGACATAGTAAAAAATTCCTCGGTGAATTTGTGGATATTTGGGCAATGAATCTCGTTGTGCGAGGCAATTGATATGGAGAGATTGCCTCGTTGCTTTTAGGAAAGGAATGTGTGTTCTATGGTGAACGGGCTGTGGAGTCACGTTCGATGAGGTGCGTTGGCAAAACGTAGGTGTTGGTGCCGTCCTTTCCGACCAGTAGTTGGTTTTGTGAAGCGCTGCTTGAATCGGGCGCGGAGCCTGGATTCTCCTCGCGCTCTTTTTGGCGGATTAGATCCATCAACACATGGGTTGCGGTGCGTCCGATTTCCTTGAAGGGTTGATCGATAGTGGTGAGTGGTGGAAACGCGTACTCGGAGACGGTGGTGTTGGCGAAACCGATTACCGATAGCTCGCGCGGCACGGAAAGCTGAAATTCGTGGGCAGCTTGCAAGGTGGCGAGAGCAATGACATCGCCGGAGCAGAAAATGGCAGTCGGGCGAATTGCAGTAGGCAGAGATAATAGCGTGCGCGCGGCGCCAATCGACATTTCTCTGTCGCCATAGCAACCGTCTTGAATATAATCGTCGGATTGAACGAGCCTGTGCCTTGCGATGGCGGCAGCAAAGGTGATCTTGCGGGCGGTAAGCACGCCCGGTTCGCCGCCGATGAAGGCGATTCGAGTGTGTCCCAGCTTCGCCAAGTGCTCGACTCCGGCGTCGATTCCGCCGTCCTCGTCCGAGACCACGCGGGCGAGTTCGGTGTTGCCAGAACTTGAATCCATCAACACGACAGGCGTGCCGTTTTTTCGCGCTTCGCTGTGCAACTCATCCAGAAAAGACTCGGAGAGGTGCAGCGCCAAAATGCCCATCAGCCTGAGTTCGGAACTGCGGCGAATGATTTGTTGGGCGGTGCTACCAACCGAATCAGACGAAAGTATTTTTAGTGTGTAGCCCTGAGCATCGCTGGCTTCAAGGGCGCCCGCCAACATCAGCCCGACCTGTTCAAGCGCCGTATCGCCGCCGAGCAAGCCGAGCATTCGCGTGTTTCCAGTGCGGATGACACGCGCCCACTGGTTGGAACGATAGCCCATCTCGTCGGCTGCTTGCAGAACCTTTTGCCGTGTTTTCTCGCTGATGCGCTCTGCTTCGGGCCGGTTATTTAAGATGAAGGAGACAGTGGTGGTGGAAACTCCTGCTCTGGTCGCGATGTCACTCATCTTTATCATAATGGGCTAGTAAATCGTCTTATTAAACCGTTTTACTAAGCCATTATACCCATCTGCGCCAAATTTCAAACCTCATACAGCAGATTTTTTGCGCATTTTTTGTGGCACAAAAAACTCCCCGACAGCTAGGCTGCCGGGGGAGTTGATTCATCAGGAATGTTTGACAACAAAGTCGACGATGGGAGTGGGATCGACCAGGCTGTGCGGGTGATGGTCGATGCCGGGTTTGGGAATAAGTTCGATTTCTCCGCCCATGTCCCGGTAGCGCTGGGCCAAAAGCTCGATATTTTTCGCGGGTATAACCGTCGTGTCGGCCATGCCATAGACCCCCAGAATGGGAATCTTTGCGTCGACGAGAGGCTTCAGGTGGTCAATGGGACTCAGGGTATAAGCGCGGGCCTTTTCTTCGGTGAGGCCATAGACTTTTTTGAGGTTCTCCCAATCGGGGCTGGGAGTGGGCCAGTTCTTCAAGTCACAGAGAGGGGCATCCAAATACAGAGACGCGACTTGATTGGGATTGCGGATAGCCCAGTTGAGGGCAAACAATCCGCCCCGACTGAAACCTTCCAGCGTCGCTTTAGGCGACAACTGAAAGCGTGTCGTCAATGCCGCGTAGAATTTGTCCATCAAGTCAATGGCGACGGGCGCGCCGTACATGTTCTGCACATCCATGTAAACGACGTGATAACCCTTTTTCAGCAGGCCGATGTCGCCCTGTGGCTCGTGACCGAAGAACTCGGTCCGCCAAATCCACGGATTACCGGGAGCAGTTGTTTTTGGTGAAACCAACAAGCAAGAGCGATTGGCAACGACGAAGCTCTTCTGCTCGAAGCCGTTCCAATCGCTTAGCGTCACATCCGGCACGTCGCCTTGCCACTTTTCGCCAGTGACTCCGGCGTAAACGGTTTTGGCGAGGACGCTGGCACCCTCGTTGTTGGGGTGGACACGGTCGGGAAACAGCGCATCTTTGTCTGCGAAAGCGCCGTGAACATCGACAACTTCAACTTTTTCTTGTTCAGCCATAATTTTGATCAAAGGAATTTCTTTCAGGACGGCGGGTTCGTTGATGCCGAAGTTGCCCGCACCGGGAACCAAAGGGGGATTGCAGACGACAATGCGTGGGTGGGTTTCGAGAGCTTTGAATTTGGAAATCAGATCGCGATAATCGGCGCCGAACTGTTCGTTGAAGGCCCAGTTTTGCGGCTTGGAATCGTTGGTGCCGAGCATAATAACCACAACATTGGGTTTAAATTCCAATGCGTTTTTCATGGCCGATTCTTTTTGATAGGGCTTATCGCCAGAGTTGAGCAATGTTGTGGCGCTGACACCGAAATTGCGGACCTCCCACTTTTTGCCTAGCATACGCTGCAATTGAGACGGATAGGCGAAAAACGAGTTGGAGGTTCCGCTTCCGGCGGTGATGCTGTCGCCGATACACGCCAATTTAATGGCGGGGCGCAAGTCGTCAGTCTGATTTTGTTGTGCGTGTGCTGCTGTTGCGGCTTCAGTGACTGTACACGCCAGAAAAAGTAGCAGAGAAAGTTTTCGCATAATGGCTATTTAGCCCGATTCCCTATCACGTCCATAGAACACTAAACCATGTTTAGTATTTTGCGCCGATGAGTTTGAAAGGTAGACGATTAATATACCCTTCAAAACTCATTTTAAAACCTTTTTCGGTATTATTTCGAAATCATTTAAACGCTCATCATCGGATGATGATTTGAGTTTTGCGTCTCGACTACAGATTTGGATTCAATGGGCAGAATCCACTGGTCTTGCGGCTCCCAGCCGGTTTCCTCGCAGATGCGGGAAATGTCGATAAGGCTGTCGATGGTTTGCAGCGGCTGCTTCAAAGGGGTAGTCGGAAAATAGCGCTCGATGAGTTGTGCTGGCGGCTGGGCGACACCATTATCACGCGCGGCAGGACAGTAAATGCGAAAGCCGGGCAACGGGTTATGCAAGAAAGCCACGATGAGGGCACAGGCATCGTTAATGGAGAGGTAACTCCAAACCTCGTTGATTTTGTCGGTGCTCATGCCATGCAAAAAGCGATTGGCGTGCTTTTGGTTGCGCGCCAAAAATGGAAAGCGCAAAGCGACGCAATTCATTTCGGCTTCGCGCCCATAGTAACGCAACATCTCCTCGGACATCTGCTTGCTGAGGCCATAAACGTTGGTGGGTTTCGCTGGCAACTCGCCATCAATGGGCAAGTAGGCAAGCGTTGGCACTGTTTCGTCGCCCTGCTCTTTCCCGGCGCCGATGGCCTGAATCGAACTGGCGAAAACGACGGTTTTGATACCCAACTCCCGTGCGGCCTGAAACACGTTGGTATTCATGGTCACGTTCTCGTTGAGCAAGCGCTGCTTATCGGCTAGGTGTTCGCTTGAGTGGTTGGCAAGATGCACGACGGCGTCGGCGCCTTGCAGCAGTTCATAGCACAGCTCACGGTCGAGCAAATCGGCGACTTCAACAGTGATGGGCAAATCTTCGCGGGTTTTGCGATCGACGCCACGAACTTCGTAGCCTATATCGGTCAAAACGCGGCAAAGCGGCGCACCTAAAACTCCAGCGACTCCAGTAAGGACGATCTTCATTTCTCTAAATAATTGGGGACTCTCCGTTTATGGCTCAACCTGGCTCGACAAAACCGCGTAGAGCGCAAAGGCAAGCGAGTGCTTAATGAGGGATTCGCTATTTAACCGGGAACTGGCCCGGTCGATTCGCCCTGAAACAACGGAATGTCTTCGGGCTGAATAAGAAGGGGGCCGCGCCATTCGCCGCCGTTAATCATCCATTCGCTCGCCTGTCGCAAATAAAGCGAACGGGGCGGCGACTCAAGAGCCGTCAGGGTGGGCATCAGATAACGCCCGATGCCCTCGCCGTTCACGGCACATACCGAGACATCGACGCCGACTTTCAAACCGCCTTCATATAAGGCGCGCATGGCGCCGATGGCAGCGGGGCCAGTGGTGCAAAATAGCGCAGGGGCCAATGGCAACCCGTCGTGCAGGGTATCGCGAATGAGTTCGTAGGCCGATTCAACGGGCTTACGCTTTTCCAACGAGTGCAACTGACCGGAGAGACCACGTGAGGTGATGTACTCTTTCCAAACCGCCATACGTGCTTGAACGACTGCGCCCTTTTCCTGCGTGTTGAGGCAGTCGATTTGGCGGTGGCCGAGATTGTAAAGATGGTCGAACAGTTTGTTTTCGGAGGAAGGCGGAAACAGCACGACGGAAGGAAGGCCCATAGCGCTGGCGTCCTGATCAAGAACTACCACTCGGCACGAGGACTCCCTCATCTTCACGGCCAACCAATCGGGAATTTTTTCTGCGGGAGCGAGGAAAAAGGCGCCATCGAAGGACGATAGCACTTCCTGAATAACTGGGTCGCCCCAGTGGCCCTGCGTCGCAGTGCGCAGAGTGACATCGTAACCATGAAAAACTCCGCCCAGTAGCCCCTCGACGCTTTGGCGCCACTCGTCAGCATCGGAAGACATCCCCGAAGGTGCGAGAAAGCACAGCGTACGAAGTTTTGGGCCGTGATTAGGAGCGACATTCAACCGACCGTTGTTCTGACGCACCAGAACCCCCTTCTCCATGAGATGCTGGACGGCGATGCGGACTGTGTTGCGACTTAACCCCAACTCTTCGGCCAATTGGCGCTCGCTGGGGATACCTGCCACGATGTGATCGGCATGGGCGATGCGCTTTTCAATGGTTTGAACGGCTAAAGTGGCTTTTTTCATCTTTTCTTCGTGGGTGGCAAGTTGCTACACAAAAACATCACCGCGAGACAAGTTCGCGGGGGTGCGAACTGTTTCACTAAATCTATGCCAAAGCACGGCAGCAGCACTGCAATCGACTAAAAGATCATTTGCAGAGGCCACCACTTCCAATCCTGACGCTGTAGAATTTCATGCCAAGTTTGGTGCTTTTTATAAGTATCCCAGAAACAGATTGATTCTGTTGAACTCACGAGCTGTCGCTCAATCGTCCTCCATAGTGAAGGCTGCGTAACCGCCCGTAGTTCCCAAACGGGTCAAGGCGTCCATCTTCACCGATTTGACGTGCCCATCGAGATACAAAACGTTAATCGTGTCCAAATGACGCTCAATATAAGCGTTTCGCGTTCGTGGGGTTCCCGCCACAGCCGGGTTACCGGAAGCCCAGTTGGCTTCGTAGTTACCATTACCATCGGCTACCCACAGCGTAGTTGAAGGCGCTGCCGCAGCAGCCAATGAGACGTATTCACCCGCAGGAGAGGTCATGTTATCGCCCACGTTATAGTAGGCCGAATTGATCGGTATAGCTACCATAATTGGCACCATTACGAAACAGATACTGTCCTTGCCCGGTTCCATAAGCCGATTGACTGGGGCAGTTGAACAGTTGTGTGCTTTTGATGTACGGCTGAATGGCATCCATCCATTTGTAATTGGAAACCGCATCGGAAGCAGCGTTGGCACCATACCACGACCGAATCAGCTGTTCGTCGTAATCCTGGGTGTATTGCATAAGTCCAAGTCCGATTTGCTTGAGATTGGATTGGCAAGACGAACGGCGCGCATTTTCGCGTGCCCTGGCGAAAACGGGGAATAGGATGGCGGCCAGAATCGCGATGATAGCGATAACAACCAGAAGCTCTATCAAAGTAAAGGCTTTTTTAGATTGAAGCATATTTCATGAAACTAGGCAATTCCTAGTAAATGGATTGGTTGGGTAGTGGATATATGCCCAGTAAAGACTTGGGGACTTGTAACTAGAAATCACGAAGTCCCCAGGGCCAAGGGCTTATTATTGGGCTGCTTGCGGGACTTTGGTGAAGCGGACCATATCGGCGACGAGGTTTCCCCCCGCGTCAGCCGCTTCGAGAGTAACTTTGGCTCCGGCGCCCTGATTAAAACGGTAAGTGCCGAGAGTGAACCAGCGTCCGGTTTGCTCGCGCATGTTGACGCGCACTTGACCTTCGCCGTCGGCGTGCTGGACACGCACCAGAGCTTTGGTGGCGTGATCGGTATTGGCATCTTCGCCGTACCAAATCTGAACGAGATATTGTCCCGCTTCGGGCAAAGTGGCTTGCCAGATGGCGCGCTTATCGGCGCCGGGTTCGGTCCAGACACCGGGATAGTTCCAATCGCCCTGCACTGAAAACTGTTTGGTAGTGCCCTTTTCGTCGCGCTCACTGCTGACCACGATACCGCCGCGCCGTTCGCCCATGTTGGCGGCACGGATTTTAGGCGACTGACCCGCCGCGCCGTTGGCAGTCGTGTTCGCATTGGTTGGCTTGAATTCGGGCACAAACGGTGTCCAAGGCGCGTTCTTGACGAGCGTATCGTCTTCGGGCTTAAATTCGCCGCGCACCAGTCGGGTGCCCTGCCCGACCACCTTCAAATAGAAATCGCTGGGCAAGCCTTCGAGCGGCACGAACTGGGAGCCGCCCTGTGGTGGAGGTGGATCGTTGGTGACTTTGAAGATTGCCGTGCCCTCATCCACCTCATCGAACATGGCTTGATAGACCATCGTGGCGCCAATTCGCTTGGCTTCGAGGTACTGCGTCCACAAGAATTTTCCGCCCAAACGCGGAATTTGGTTCGAGGGCGTGGTGCCTTTGCGCAGGTTGTACCAGCTAAAGCCGGGGAACACGACGGGCATGTAATCCTTACCGCGCGCTTTGCACCAGTCCAAATCGGGCTTGAGAACCCTATCCGCATTTTGGATGACCTGTTGTGGAGTGGTTGGCCTTCCGACCGACCAGGGGCTGATGATGTCGGCAGCGACCAGAAGCTGCTCCATTTTCGCGAAGGGCACTTCGGGCGCGTCGGTTGTGCGCCATGTGTAAGGCACTCCCAGCATGACAGCGTTGCCGCCATAAACCGGGTCGTTTTTCAGGAAGTTGACGATTTTGAGGCCATCGTCCAACAAAGCGGGGCGCCCGCCCTCAATGAATCCCAGTCCCCACAGCGTTACGACGGGTTTGTTGTTGTGGCGAACGTAGCGGTCGTCTTGAGTGAGATGGGTGTTGTCTACCAGACTCTTCCAATCGGCGATGATAGCATCGGCGCCGCCATCGCGGACGCCGGATAAGTCGTACATCATACCGTACACACGCCCGTACTGTTTGGCTCCAGCTCGCGCGTATTTGAGGACGGTGTTGAACTGGTTGCGGCCCGAATCGTTGCTGACTTCGCCCGCGAAGCGCTGAAGAAAGACACCATCAAGCCCGTAGTCGCGCATCCATTTGAAGTGGCGCATCACGGTCTTCTCTTTGTAGGCGCTATACACAACAGCGGTGCTGCCATCCTTGTTCTTGAAACCCGTCTCGAAGCGCTCATCAGGGTCGGTTTCGCTCATGTCGGGCCACATATCGACGGTGACCTCGCCTGGATGGGGCGGATTACCGCCCCAGTGGCGCCAGCCTCGATTGGCGCCATCGCTGGCGGCATTGAACCAGCCTTGATAGCCGCTCATAACCTTGCCCGTCATCGTGGTGTTGGGCACAATCGCAGGGCCGGGCACCGGGGCGGGGTTTTGCGCGTTGGCCGCTGCACTTAATCCCAAAAGAAGTGACATAGCTAAGACAGAAGATGTGTTCATGTGAACTTTGAAGAAATAGAAGTGGCTAAAGCGAAAGGCTAAGATAGCCTTTCGCCTGGTGTTTCGCTACTGTACTCTGGTAAATCGGACGATGTCGGCGAGAAGGTTTCCGCCCGCCTGGGCGCCTTCGAGGGTAACTTTGGCCCCGGCTCCCTGATTGAAGCGAAAAGTTCCCAAATCGACCCACTGGCGGGTTTTCTGCTGCAAATTGATTCGAGTTTGTTTTTCGCCCTCGGCGTTTTGGACACGCACCAGAGCATTATTGGCGTGATCCATATTTGGGTCGTCGCCGTACCAAATCTCAACTCGATACTGCCCTGCTTGCGGCAGACTGGCTTCCCAGATGGCACGATTGTTGGCGCTGGGCGTTGTCCACACGCCGGGATAGTTCCAATCGCCCTGCACCGAGAAGCGCTTGGCAGTGCCTTTTTCGTCGCGTTCGCTGCTAACAACTATTGCCCCACTCTTTTCTGCGGCAGCGATAGCCACCGCTTTAGCCGATTCGGTGTCGATGGTGGTGTTGGCAACAACGGCAGTGGTTTCAGCGGGAGTTGGCACAATTTGCTGAGCGCCGCGCAACTGCGTCAGGTAGTCGGGCTGGCTGCTGCGCAATTGAAGCGCGGGGCCACCATCACGATTTGCTGCCCCCGGCGCGCGAACAACTTTGACCAAGATGTGATTCCATCCCTGTTGTAACAGCAGCGGCGTCGCAGCCACGACTTCAGCTTCGGTTTTGGTCGGCACCGATTTGCCGTTCACCCATACCTGAGCCTGTGCCGAGCCAACCAATAAATCCAAGGTTGGCAAGTGCGGGTCGAGGAGCAGGTTCGCCAAGTCCTTGGGACTGTTCAACCAGAAACTATAGTAAAGGCTAGAAGCGTTTTGAGGATTGGAACCAGGCAAATCGCGCAGGTTGAAAACGCCCGCGTCGTTGGCATCAACAGCGGCCCAGGCGCGGTCTTTCACAGTCACACCTAAAGCGATGCTCGAACCAGAATTGGGAGCGACTGGCGAAGCGGCCAAAGCTTCTTCGACCGAAGCCGCGCCGTAACGCCCAAGAACCAGAGCGCGTTTGACCACGCCTTTGGCATCGAGCATGTTGCTTTGTCCGGCTCCCTCATTCAAAGCGATGCCGAGATTAGCTAACACAGTTCGGTTAAGCGTGATAGCTTGCGATGTTTGGCCGACTGCAGGAATGTTAGAGACGATAATGCGTCCCCGCCCGGCAGTGAGTTGGGCAAGCGCGACTCCCGACGGTTTGGCTTCACGCTCGGAACGCATCACCATCGCGGTTTTAGTCGGCTCGCCCTGCCCGTTCCAAGTACGCCAATCAGAGTTGTTGGCGCTAAGAATTGGCGTGGCTTTTTCGATGAATTGTCCGCCAAGCCCTGCGGGGAGAATGGTGAATGGGCTGCGCTCGGAGAAATACAACGCTTCCGGCGTGAGTCCGGCTGTGAGCGCATCGCGCGTGGTGGGCACAAGCGACGAAGCCGAGCGCGTCGTCAATTCCAGCGGCAAGGGTAACAGCGCGTTCAGTTGGGTTAGTGTCGCAGCATCGGCTCCCCACACGAAAACGGTACCGCCCGCATCGAGTGTTTGCTGAATGGTGGCTTTAGCGTCGGGGGCTGGAGGCTGGGCGCCATCAATAAACAGCAGCGAGGCATCATTGGGAGTTTGCGCAACGGGCACACCAAGGTCGGCGAGCGCCGAAGCTAATTTCCCTCCAGATGAGGACAGAACTCGCACGCCTTTAATGGTGCCTTCGGATGGCGATTTGGCACGCCCGACATTGTAGACGAAGGAATGGGCGGGCTTATATTCGACGGGCGGGTTGGCCTGAGCGTCGCGGATGGCATCGAAAAGCGGCCATGTCGCGTATAAAGGTAAGCGCGGGTCGTAACCAGGATTGAGCGTTGTGGTGTAAGGGCCAAGTCGCTCCGGCTGCACGCCGGGCTTGCCCTCGACGAAAGGCGGAAAAAAGATACCGTCGGTTAACGCAGGGGGACGAGTGGTATCGTCCATGCCCAGGTCAAGCGGCTTCAATCCATACCACGCCAGGTTGAACACGCTGCTGTAGCTGGCATCGAATTGATGCTGCTCCATCAGGTTTTTGTAGGAGATGGCAGCGACGCCTTCCATACGGTCTTGGAACGAAAGGTACGAGCGCGGATTACCCGACTGCTGGGCGATTTCGCGCGGCGTGCCATAGTAGGCGGGACCAGCTTCGCCGACGCCCCACGGTTTACCCGTTTCCAAGGCGTGCTTGAATCCACTGGCTCCGCCATAGTGAATGACGTAAGTGGGCAGTGTGCCATCGCCATCATCTTCGCCATCGGCAGAAACCCACGGGCGCGTCGGGTCGTTGTCGCGGCACACGTCGTACCAGACTTTGAAATGCTTGACCAACTCGTCCTGCATTTCTTTCGGGCCGTGGAAGACGTTCTTGATAACCGCCATGACCTCGTTGGAAACGCTCCAACCGAAAACGCTGGGGTGGTTGCGGTCGCGCAGAACCAGCGCTTTGATATGGTCGGCGGTGTTGTTCCAATATCTGGGGTCGTCCAATTTCGGCCCGCCGTCGCTGGCCCAGATAGCGCTTTCGTCGAGTATGAAGAAACCCATCTCGTCGGCCATGTCCATATAGAAGGCGGGATAGGGCTGCGCGTGCAAGCGGGCGGCATTGAGGTTGGCGTCCTTGCAGGCCTTGAACCACGCCCATGCATAGCGCCGCGTCATTTGCGGCACACCCATAAAGTGCCATGAATCGCCTTTCAACGCGATCTGTTTTCCATTGAGCATGGTTTTGCCGTTTTGGAAAGTGATTTGACGCCAACCGAAGCGGGTGTACTTGGCATCGGCGACTTTACCGCCGTTGCCTTTAACGTAGGTCACCAAGCCATAAAGGTTCGGGCTATCGGTCGACCATAGTTTCAGCTTGCCGCCGACCTTGGCCGATAGAGTGATGGTGGCCGTGCCGTGTGCCGGAATGGTGGTCGATTGGGAGTTGGTTTTTAGAACCGAGCCACCTAGCGACCACTTCAATTCGGGAGCCGAGAGCACATCTTTGCCATTTTGAGGAATCCACGGGCGCAAATCGCCCGCGAGGTTTACCGTCGTGGGTTGGTTGCCATCGTTGCGAACCGTGATTTGCGCTTCAAGCAAATCCTTGTCGAGTTGCGGCTTGACGAAGACATCATCGACATGAACGGCGGGCATGGCTTCGAGGAACACGTCCTGCCAGATACCCGCGATGTGTTGCCCCCAGAATGAACCGCCCTGATAAAGTCGGCGACCGAATTTGCCCTGAATATCCAACAAACTCGATTTGCGAACCCCGACTAACAGGGTGTTTTGCGCACCGAATTGCACGGCGTCGGTGACATCAACATCGAAGGGCATGAAAATGTCGTCATGCCCGCCAACGACTTTGCCGTTGACCACTATCTGCGTATTTCCGGCGACGGCGCCGAAATGCAGCATCAGGCGCTGGCCCTTCCAGGCCGCTGGCACCGTGAAGGTGCGGCGTAACCACCCCATCTGCACTCCCTTCCACGAATCGGGATAACTCGGATAGGTGCGGAAATCGCCGCCGCGCATTTGGTCGTCGGGAAACGAGTTCACGTTCCACGGTGACGGAATGCGAATCGGGGTTTTGTCCCAACCATCGGTGGGTTCGGTTAAGGTTGGCAACGGGCTGACGCCGCGCTGAAAACCCGCTGGCAAAGCGACGGGCTGAAACTGCCAGCTTCCGTTCAAGCAGATTTCGCTGCGATGCGGCTTTTCGACAGGAGCAACCAGCCCCTCCTGAGGAGCGAACTCTCGGTTAAATTTGGTCGCCGCCTGCGCGGATGAACCCGCAAACATCACCGCCGCCGCTACAAGCGTCGCCCCGGTGAGATCGTGCAGTGTTTTTTTGTTGGTTTCCATTTGGGAACGGTTCCTGAAGCATTCAAAACTCAAGTGGCCATCCTACGAGGCAGTTGCAAAGGAGAAAAAATTCTCGCTCCTCACACAACTCTTTCGTTCGTCGGGGTCAGGGATTCTCAATTCTCTCTGGTTCGCCTCGTCCTCTACTTGCACACGCATGGCGAAAAGCGAGCATTGCCCAGAACTGAGATGATGTTGACGAGCAAAAGTTCTATCAAAGCGAAACCTTTATAAAAAAGAGCGATTTCGCTTCTCGACAGCCTCCCACATTTCATCGAATGGATGCTATTATACCCATTGGCAATAGAATTTAAACCAAATTTGGTGCTATTTCCCCAGAAGTGGTCCAATTTTTCCGATTTTGCCCAGCTTGTTGGGCGAATCGTTATCGTGCCTTCGCTGTCAGACCTTCCCGTCCGAAACAACCCTTGCCAGTAATTTTGTTTTTTGAAGCGGTTCACCTCCTCTGATTTGGAAACGAGCCTCTACTCACAATAAAGTACATAAAGAGGTTTTTATTTTAATTTTTAAAATACCGATTAAGGTTTAAATATGCGAGGGTTTGAGTATAATCACCTCTCTCCTGTGTTTTGAATTGCGTCCAGAGTTTGAGTTGTGCTGGACACCGACTCTTTTCGAGAAAATGCCCAAAATTCGTCTTCTTTTGCCCAGCCTACTCGTCGCGGGCTTATGCGTTACGTCTTGGCAGGGCGCTCAAGCGCAAAATGATGAACCACATGTGGTTAAAACTCAGTTCCCGACAGAAGATTTCGTCGTGGCCTCGACGGTTGTAACTCAGGCTCCTTATAACGTCAGGACCAACGGTCAATCCGACTGTACCTCGGCAGTTCAAGCGGCAATTGATGCAACCGCCAAAGAAGGAGGCGGCATCGTGTTCCTTCCAAGTGGGCGTTATCGCTTCGACGGTAATCTGGTTTTGAAAGAAGGCGTCACGCTGCGCGGCGACTGGAAGGCGCCGGGAGCAACCGCCACAGTCCGTGGCACGGTGCTTATGCCCTACGCGGGTCGCGGCCAAGCCGAGGGCACTCCGTTCATCTCGATGTATCGCGGGACGGGGGTTCGCAACCTTTCGGTCTGGTATCCGCAGCAAAACGCTCAAAGCCCAGTCGCCTATCCGTGGACCTTGGCCGACGACCCGCAGCACACCGGCAACAACTTCACGATTCATCAGGTCACGCTGGTTAATCCGTATCAAGGTATTAAGTTCGGGCCGCAGTTCAACGAGTTGTTCATGGTGCGTCAGGTATATGGCACACCGCTAAAAACGGGTTTGCAGTTCGATAGCGTCAGCGACATCGGGCGCATTCTGAATGTGAATTTTGGGCCGCGTTTCTGGACGCAAAGCGGCCTGGGGCAAAAACCGGATGCAGCAGCGCTGGGACGTTACCTGCTTCAAAACGGCACCGCTTTCGAGATGAGGCGCTCGGACTGGCAGTATTTCTACGATGTCGTGGCGCAAGGCTACTCGCGCGGCCTTTATATCCGTCGCGGAGCGTATGGCGGTTCGATTGGTGTGGCGACTAACTTCCGCGCAATCGGCTGCGATGTGGGCTTGTATGTCGAAGAGACGCGCTTCGTCGCCGTCAACTCAACATTTGAGGGTCGTAGTAGCGCAGTCATCACCACGCGCGAATTCAACGACGATGTGCAGTTGAACAACTGCCAATTGAGTAGCACAAACGGCCCTGCCGTCAAGCATCAAGGCAGCGGCGCGCTTCGCATCATCAATTCACGTTTGACAGGTCGCGGTTCGAGCGTTCAAGCGACACAGGGGCAACTTACCCTGATGAACTGCGATGTGCCGCAGAAAGGCGTTCAGGTGCAAGTCGCTAAACCAGTGACTCGCGCCATTTTGATCGGCAATCGTTTTGGCGAGGCCTCGAAAGCGCTCCAAAGCACAAGCAAGGGCGATATTCAACTCGACAACAAACCTCTCACTTCGCCGCGTCTGCAAATTCCGGCGATTCCCGTTACTCCAGATCGCAAACCAACCACGAACAAGCTGTTCAATGTGGTGGATTTCGGCGCGCAAATCGGGAAATCGGATGCGACATTCGATAACACGCCCGCATTCCAACGCGCTCTGGATGCAGCAGGAAAAGCGACGGGCGGAACGGTGTGGGTTCCTGGTGGCTTTTACCGCTTGAACGGGCATTTGAGAGTGCCTACGGGCGTCGAACTGCGCGGCGTCTTCGACGTGCCGCATCACACCATCTCGCTCGGCTCGGTGCTGATGCCCACTGAGGGGCGCGGCAATGAAAAGGGCACACCTTTCCTGAGCCTCAGCGCCAATTCGGGATTGCGTGGACTCACCATTTGGTATCCCGAACAGTTCGTGAATGAAATCACCACCTATCCGTGGACGGTGCGTTCGCTGGGACCAAAGTGCTGGATGATGGATGTCACCACCGCCAACTCCTACAACTTTGTGGACTTTGGCACCAATCCCAGCGATGGGCACCTGCTCCGTTATGTCGCGGGTTCACCGCTACGGCGCGGCATCTGGGTTTCCAAGGGTTCGGGCGTAGTCGATAGCTGCCAGTTCAACCCTCACTACTGGGTGCGTCGCTCCGACCTGGCGCCACCACTGTCTCGCACACCGGGCGCCGACCTCGGCGACATCCTTATCAACTACATCCTGCAAAACCATCAAGCGTTCGTGTTCGGTAGTTGCCCGAAGGAAGTCCAAACCAACAACTTCGTTTACGGCGCGGGCTACGGGCTACGCTTCATAAACGATAACGGCGCCAGTTCGGGTTGGGTCATCAACCACGCCTCCGATGGTTGCAGCGAAGGGGTAACGGTGGACGCGGCAGGAAATCAGGGCCTCAACATCGTCAGCACTCAAATAGCGGTGGTGGGCGACTACAAGCGCCGCGCGGTTTTCGTTGGCCCCAACAATCGCGGGCCAGTGAATATCTGGGGCGGCTATTCGTTCGGCCAGTCCGATGTGCCAACGATGGAGTTGTATGGCACTGGCCCAACTCTAGTGCAAAGTTGGCAGTCGAAGCAATCGGAAATTCTGGCCTCTGGTGGACCAAAGCGCATTGAAAGTAGTTCGTTTTCGCTTTCGCTCCCCGAATCGGTGAAGTTGAAAGGGGTCATTTCCAAACTCGAACTAATTGGCAACACGGCGCCCACCGATGTTGGTTTCACCTATGCGCCGCCTCAAAAAACCGTAGCCCTGCGCAGCAATGGCCGCCCATTGCCGCCAACACCGTTGGTAGCGCGCTTTTCAACGAAATTCGGAGCTACCGATCCGCAGCCAGAGGCGAAGCCTATCACTATCAAAGACATCGTGAACCCGCAATGCCGCGTGGAAAATGGCGCCGGACGCAAAGGAGCCGCGATGGTGCTAACAGGTAATCCCGATGCCTCGAAACAGGCTCTGGCCTACTATGCCATCTACGATAACGTGAATCTGGTCGTCAAGCCCGACACCATCTTGCGCTACTACTGGCGAGGTGAAACGCCTAGCAGCCTTCGCACTGGTGTTGACCTGATTTTCACCGATGGCTCGACGCTGCGCGACAGCGGTGTTGTCGATACCAACGGCAATAACATGCATCCTGCCGCCGCGAAAAATGCGGCCAACCACTGGTGGAAAATCGAGGGTTACATTGGCCAGAAGTTGGCCGGAAAAACCATCAAGACCATTCTCTTTGCCTTCGATCAAAGTGGGGCCAAAACCCCGGTGAAAGCGATGGTAGACAACATCGAGATTGGTGAGCCTAAGTTGTAATTAAATCCGCAGTAAATGTGCGCTTGCGGGTAGTTGACTCGAAGGAAAACAGTTAAAACCAACACTTCCATGAAAAATTATGCTTCTGCTTCAGAAATCACCGTCGGCGTCGTAGGTTATGGTGGCGCCTTCAACATGGGTCGCCAACACCTGCGCCAAATGCAAAGCGCGGGCATGACGCCCATCGCCGTCGCCGAAGTCGATCCGGCGCGTTTGGCCGTAGCTGCCGAAGATTTCCCAGGCATTGAAACCTACTCGACCGTCGAAGAGATGCTGGAAAAATCGGGCGTTAATCTCATTGTCCTCATCACTCCACACAACACCCACGCCCCGCTCGCGATTCAGTGCTTGAAAGCGGGGCGCCACGTGGTTTGCGAGAAGCCTCTCGCCATAACAACAGCCGAAGTAGACGCGATGATCGCAGCCGCCAACGAGTCGGATGTCATGGTTTCGGCCTATCACAACCGCCACTGGGATGGCCGTATTCTTCAGGCCGTTGAACTCATCAAAAACCAGAAAGTCATTGGTGACGTGGTTCGCATCGAATGCCACATGGGCGGCTACGGCAAACCCGGCGATTGGTGGCGCACCAGCCGCACCATTTCGGGTGGCATCCTCTATGACTGGGGCGTGCATTTGCTGGAATATTCGCTGCAACTCATCGAGGCCCCAATGACCGAAGTGATGGGCGTTCAGCATCTCGGTTTCTGGGCGCCGAAAACAGCATGGAAAGAAGATTCCAACGAGGACGAAGGCTTCGTTCTGGTACGTTTCGAGGGCGGCCAATGGCTGACGCTGTCGATTTCTAGCATCGACTCCAAGGGCAAAGAAGGCTGGTTGGAAATCACTGGTACCGAGGGCACTCTGGTTTTGGATGAGCGCTACTCGACGCTTTATCAAAACAAAGACGGCAAATTCATCACCTCACGCATTCCCAACCCATCCGACGAAGGCCAGCGCTACTACGACAACGTGCGCGATTATCTAGTGAATGGCTCCGAATTGATCATCACTGGCGAGTGGGCACGCCGTCCGATTCACATTCTGGATTTGGCCCGCCAGAGCAGCGAAGCCAACCGCGCCATCGCCACGATTTATCCGTAAGTCGCGGGCGAACAAAAGCAAGCATTTATCACATGAACTATCGAAAACTGGGCCGTTCGGGCCTGAAGGTGTCGGAAATTTGCCTCGGAGCGTGGATGAACTTCGGAGAGCGCATTGACGACGAGAAAACCTTCGCTGTACTCGAAGCAGCTCTGGACGAAGGCATCGACTTCTTCGATACCGCCGACGTTTATGCGGGCGGCAAAGCCGAAGAAGTAATGGGCCGCTGGCTCAAGGGTAAAGACCGCCGCACTATCACCATCGCGACCAAATGTTGCGGGCGCATGTGGCCAGGGTCCAACGGTCAGGGTCTGAGCCGTAAGCACATTCTGGATGCCTGCCACGACTCATTGCGTCGTTTGCAAACCGATTACATCGACTTGTATCAGCTGCATTGGGCCGACCCCGAAACACCTGTAGAAGAAACGCTGCGCGCTTTGAACGAGCTAATCGCGGCGGGCAAAGTGCGCTACATCGGTGTCTCGAATCACAACTCCGAGCAGATCGGCGAAGCCGCGCGCATCGCTGAAAATCTGGGACTAAACAAGTTCATCTCTTCGCAGCCGTACTACAACATGTTAGGGCGGGGAGTCGAGAAGAACGATGTGCCACGTTGCCAGAAGGAAGGGCTTGGCCTAATTCCCTACTCGCCTCTGGCTCAGGGCTTGTTGTCGGATAAATACCTGAACGGTATTCCCGAAGGCAGTCGCGCCAAAGGCAACGAGGGACTGGAAAAGCGCCTCAACGACAATCTGCCCGTTCTGAAAAAGCTGGCGGGGTGGGCGCACGACCACGAGTTGACTCTTTCGCAATTGGCCCTCGCATGGTTGCTGCACCAACCCGCAATGGTCGCTCCCATTATCGGTGCCTCGCGCCCCGAACAGGTGAAGGAAAACGCCAAAGCCTCGCAAGTGAAACTTTCCATCGAAGACCTTCAACAAATCGAAGGCCTGTTGGCTGCTTCGTAAGCGACTCAAAACGCTCAGTTCAAAAGGGTGGCCCTCACGGGCTGCCCTTTTTTGCGTTAGCCGTATTTATCGAAAATTTGGCCTCCCATTTCCAACGCAAATAAAAGTGCCAAATTTGGCCCGAAAAATGTTTAAACATCGCTCCCAGTGGGTATATTAGACATCGAACGTATAAAAATACGCTTTTAGCGTTCAGTCGAACGATACTTTCATGGCTAAGGTTGACCGCATCATCGAGCTTTTAGAAACGCGAATCGCACGTGGCGATTACGCGCTGACAGCTTTTCCAGCGGAAGTGCGACTGGCCGATGAAAATGGTGTCAGCCGCATGACGGCGCGCAAAGCGGTGCTGCAACTGATGGCTGATGGTCTTTTGGAACGAGACGAGGTGGGGCGCCTTTGCGTCACCCGCAACCGCGTTTCCACTCGCCCGCTGCACATAGGTTTCTTCTCGCCGATGCTCAACTCGTCGGCACTGCGCTGGCGGCGCGCGGTGGAGCAAGTAGTTCATGCTCACGGCGGCTATGTGCGCTGTGTGCCGTTCCATCATTGGGATGACCCGATGTTGTTGGAGGCCGTCGATAAATTCGACGGAATTTTTCTGGGTTCTCCAGCCGAAGCACTCCCAGCCAATATCGCCGAGCGCTTGCAGACGGGGCGGGCCAAAGTCGTTATTACAGGCGCCAACTATTCTCATCTGGGTTTGGCCAGCATTGATTTGGTGCCTACAATTTCGGTGGCAACCCTACTCGACTATCTGGGCGAGTTGGGTCACCGCCGCATCGCTGCCTTCAACACGCAACCGATGGATTTAGTCATCGAAAGGCGATTGGAGCAGTGGCAATCGTGGTTAGGCGCCAATGATTGCAGTGGAGAACTACGCAACCATCCCGAAGCTTCGTATGGCGAACCAATGGAACGCGCCTATGCCGAAGCCAAGATTTGGCTTTCCAGCGGCGAACTCAAGGACAGCGCCGTGTTTTGCCTAACCCTGCCCGCAGCGATTGGACTGATGCGGGCGATGGGCGAGAAGAGCCTCGTTCCGGGCCGCGAAATCTCCGTGTGTTCCGCGAACGATGAAGGTCTAGGACGATTCCTTTATCCGGCGGTCACTTCCATCCAAATGCCCGATCCGGGGCCATTTCTGGAAGAATGCGTTCAGTGGATGGCCGGAAAGGAGTGGACAGGGCCGCTTTTCAAGCGCCCCCAACACGCCGAACTCTTCATCGGGGAGTCAACCAGCCCCCCAATATCTGTAGCAGACAACAACCTTTAATCCTGCATCATACAATCAAACCGTTTTACTGATTTACCGAAGAACCATGTCAAATTTCAAAGTCACAACTCACTCCTCTTTCCGAGCTTTTACCCTTATTGAATTGTTGGTGGTCATTGCCATTATCGCGATTCTGGCAGCCATCTTGTTTCCTGTCTTCGCCCGCGCTCGCGAGAACGCCCGTCGCTCCTCTTGTCAGTCGAACCTCAAGCAAATCGGACTCGGCGTGTTGCAGTACACACAGGATTACGACGAGAAGTTCCCGATGGTGCTTAACGGCGGCGATACCGTCACTGCGGGCATCACCAACGGCTGGGCGGTTGTGATTCAGCCTTACATCAAAAGCACACAGCTTTACCAGTGCCCAAGCGAAACCAACCCCGCTGGCGATGTCGCCGCCACAGCCGGGCCATTCCGCTTCACAGACTACTGCTACAACACCCGTTTCGGCATTGTCAGTGGCACAGGCGTCTCCATAGCAGTTCTCGATCAGGCCGCACTAACCATCATGGCGGCAGACGCAAGCGGCAATGGCGGCGCGTACTACATTGGTGGCCCCTCTTCCAAATGCGATGGCAACGGCGCATCGGGCATCGCCCCTACAACCACCATCATCCCGGCAGCTTATGGCGGCTCTGCATGGGACCCGGCCAGCACCGGAATCCGCCACCTCGAAACAGGCACTTACCTGTTTGCCGACGGTCACGTGAAATCGCTCAAGCCCAACGCCGTCACCCGCGCTTTGCCTTCGTTGGGCGCTCCTACTTTCGCGCTCAGTGCAACGAATTAATTTTTGCACGGGCGGATATTCAGCTACTGTCAGGCAGCCCATTTAAATACCAATTCAGGTATCAAATTCGTTTGAACGTTGCTATGGTTAAGGCTAATACAACCTCTTTTGAAAGATCTCGCAGCTTTTGAGAGAGGTTGTATCGACACGTATCTAAATTGGTCTAAAAATAGATTGATAACTTTCAAAATAAGTACCAATTTAGGTTTAAAAATGATTTTCGGCGGGTATAATAGAGGTATCCCATTCGCTCGCTTCGGCCCAACAAATAAATCCCAGTGTTGATACAGGTAGCGGTTCTCTAATTCCGCGCTGCCGTATCCGAGTGGAAAGGATTAGATGCTTTTATGCTGACCCAAACACACCTTCGCGTTTCTCACAATCGCCACACTGCTTTTACTCTTATTGAATTATTGGTAGTCATCGCCATCATCGCTATTCTGGCGGCAATCCTGTTTCCCGTCTTCGCCAGAGCGCGTGAGAATGCCCGCCGCTCTTCCTGCCAGTCGAACCTCAAGCAAATTGGTCTGGGTATCATGCAGTACACACAGGACTACGACGAGATGATGATGCCATCCGAACCAGCAGTACCGATTGGCGCCTCTGCCCAAACGGCGTGGCCCGTACTGGTTCAGCCCTACATCAAGAGCGTGCAATTGTTCAAATGCCCTTCCACCACCACAACAGGAAGCATGAGATTCACTAACGGCACCATTCCTAAATCGTACCAGATCAACTGCGGCGACGATGGCACAGCCGCCAATGGCCCTGGCCTCACCAATGCAATGCTGCGCCCATTGCGTTACCAGACAGGCACATCCATCGCCGCATTCGAGTCGGTTGCCACCACCATCGTCATTTGCGAACAGCGCGGCAACGGCGACAACTCGCAGATGCAGAACGCGGGTGACCTCGGCAACAATGCTGGTTCGGGCCTTCTGGGTCACTTGGGCATCTCCAACTTCCTGTACGCCGATGGGCACGTGAAGTCGGTTAAACCGCTCGGCACCATCTCTGGCGGCGTCAACCAGTGGGTCATCGCCAGCCAAAACGGCGGCGTTGGAACCAACTGGCAAAACGCGCTCGCCGCTTCGCAACTCGCCATGAACTAAACCTGTCCACAACCACTTCGAAAAGCCCGGAAAAGGATCACGTCCTTTTTCGGGCTTTATCATCACAGCATCGCACCACGAATAACTTTCCCCCAACCCGTATTGATTCACGATGGGTATTCACTTCTTCAAACGTTCCTTCGCCTGCTTTTTGACTGCATCCGCCTTTTGCATGTTCGGTAACTCCGCTGTCGTCGCCGCACCTGCGGCGCCACAACTGGTGTCACCTGTTCCGTTCCAATCCATCAAACTGCCCGCGACTTTACCCGGCCAGTGGAAACCAGTGGGGCGGGTAAAAATCGGCACGACGACCAATTCGGCCATCATCCAAAACGGGTTCGTGATGTCGCCATCAGGCACTAATTCCGGCGATTACCAGATGTCGTTTCGGGCGAGGGCGCTTCCCAACGCCGAAGGCGGCGTGCAAATTTGGGCGGGCTTGCGCTGCCGTGATCGTGACAGCCAATATGTGTTCGCCCTACGCGGTGGCATCAACCGCGAAATTTATATCGCCCGCTATGCCCCCGATGGCAACGCCGTCTTCCTCGGCTATGCCCCGCTCGATTTCATACCGCAAGCCAATCAATGGTATCGCTTTCGCGCCGCAGTGGTAGGCAATCGCATCCAAATTTTCCTGAACGACGAACAATTGCCTCGCCTCAACGCCGTCGATAAAACCCCGCTGTGGCAAACGGGTGGCGTCACTCTAGGCGGCGGCTGGCTACCGACCGAATACGCCGATTTGAAAGTCGAGCCATTAGTCGGGGCACAGCTAAGCACCTTCAATGCAGTCGGCGACAAGGTGTGGGAAACCCCGACTGTCAATAAAGAAGCGATGCGTGCCAAACAACGCGAACAATATCGGCCCGTCACCATCGGCGACATCAAAACCCCACGCGCCGAATTTTCTCTCGATGGCAACTGGCTGTTCATGCCCGAACAGGATTTGAAAGCCAACGGGCAACCGATTGAATCGAACACAGCTGATTCCAATTGGCACATCATGCCAGTTCCCGGCTTCTGGAAACCCGCCCACGCCTGGCTTCACGGCGAAACCACTTTCCACGATCTCAAAGGCCCTGCTCGCAGCAAAGGCATCGCCGACGAACTGACCATCGAAGAGTTCGAGCAACTCGACTCACTCACTTTCGATTGGAACAAAACGCAGTCTGGCTGGTATCGCCAATATGTCGATCTGCCCGCCAACATCGCGGGGAAACGGCTGGTGCTTAACTTCGACGCCGTCGCCAAAATTTCCGAGGTGTGGGTCAACGGAACGCGCGTTGGCGACCATACGGGCATGTTCGGGCCGCTGACATGCGACATCACCTCCGCCGTCAAGCCGGGGCGCAATGTCATAGCAGTGCACTGCATCGGAAGGCAAAACGGCGCCGTCAACGACAACAAAGTGGAGGGAGTCGCGGTGACAGTCGAAGTCACCACTGCCATGCTACGTTCGCTTCCTCATGGCATGTTTCCCGATGATGTCGGCGGCATCTGGCAACCCGTCAAGTTGCTAGTCACCAGCCCCGTTGCCGTTGAGGACGTGCAAGTCGTTCCCGGTCTGCAAAGCGCCAGTTTCAACCTTCATGTGGCTAATAAGTCGAGCAAAAACGAACTGGTGAACGTGCGATACCGCATCACCGATGCCAAAGACGGCAAGTTGCTGTTCGACAGCCCCCAGGTCACACCGCTCCAAATTAACGCCTCAGCTCAACAAGAAATCACGCTGCGTACTCCAGCGCTTTCGCCGAAGCTATGGACTCCCGACAATCCCAATCTCTATAAGTTGACCGTCTCACTATCGGTCGGCAATCAAAACGTCGATAGCTACGATGTGCAGTTCGGCTTCCGCACTTTCGGAGTCAAGGGCGAACAGCTTCTACTAAACGGCAAACCGTATTGGCTTCGCGGTGGTAACCACTTCCCCAACACCATCCGCCCCAACGACACAGCATTAGCGCGGCGCTTCACGCAGTTAGCCCACGACGGCAACGTTCGTGTCACCCGCTCCCATACCGTCCCCTTCACCCAAACGTGGCTCGAAGCCGCCGACGAAATCGGCATGGGCGTTTCCTACGAAGGCACTTGGCCGTGGCTCATGCTGCAAGGCGCTCCTCCCACCCCCGAACTGCTCAAGGTGTGGAAAGACGAGTACAGCGCCCTTATCAAGAAGTACCGCAATCATCCCTCGATATTGCTGTGGACAGTGAATAACGAAAGCAAATTTCCCGTTCTCGAAGGCGACCCGGCCATGCTCAAACGCAAATGGGCGGTATTAGACGACATGATTCGCACCATGCGCGAAATCGACCCGACGCGCCCCATCGTGGCCGACTCGTCTTATACGCGGGCACAGGCCAAACGTGGTTACGATACCGTCGTCAAGCCGAACGGCTTCGATGATGGCGACATCGACGATAACCATAGCTACTACGGTTGGTATAATCCCTCGCCATTCAATCTTTATGATGGGCAGGTTTTCGCACGCTCGGCGGCACCGGGGCGCCCGCTCATCAGTCAGGAGATGTCGTCCGGCTACCCGCGCAACGATGGGCACCCAACACGCTCCTATTTATTCCAACATGCCACAGCTCAATCATTCGTGGGACAGGACGCCTACGAGAACGCCGACCCAGCCATTTTTATGAGCCGCCAGGCTTTCATCACCAAAGAGCTGGCCGAAGTATTCCGTCGCGCGAACCGCGCGAACACAGCGGGCATCATGCATTTCTCCTACCTGACGTGGTTCACCAACGTCTGGAAGGCCGATAGCATCCAGCCCAAAGTGACCTACTACGCGCTCAAAACAGCGCTTCAACCAGTGTTGGTTAGCGCCGAGCTATACGGTCGCCACTTTTTCGCGGGGCAATCGCTGACTCCTCGCGTTTGCATCGTCAACGATGCCGAGTCCGGTCTGGCACTGCCCCCCAGCCAACTCATCTGGCAAATCAGAGACGGCATCAAAATTCTCGCAACAGGCCAGCAAGCCGTCGCAGCCGTTCCCTACTACAGCAACCTGTGGGTAAATGCCAATATTGCCCTGCCCCCCTCTCTGCCCAGCCCGCGCGTCGATGTGCAACTCGTGTTGAAACTGCAAGTAGCCGGACGCACGCTTTCAGAAAACCAGTACGACATCACCCTCACCACTCGCGAATGGTCGGGTAACACAACACAGATAGCCGTGTTCGACCCAACAGGAAGCCTCAAAACAGCGCTTCAAGGGCGCAGCGTCCGTTCGATTGATTCACTGAATGGCCTCGATTCCAAAACTCCCATCATTGTGGGCAATCTGGATGGGGTGGTGAATAACGCTACCGCAGTTACCCAATTCACCGATTTCTTCAAAGCGGGGGGCCGAGCGCTCTTTCTTCAGCCGGGGCAAAACCTGGTGAAGTTATTCCCCGACCAAATCAAGAAATACCAGAGCGCTCAAGGCGAAATGGTGACGATGAACGTCCCCGAATCGCCGATATTCGATGGCATCGCCACTCTGGATATGGCATGGTTCGATGCGGGCACAGCCAAAGTCCCTTACGCGGCGAGCGGGCGCTATCAAATCGACTCTTCGCGCCAGGATGTCATGGCCCTCGCGCAACAGATGGATATTCACGCCTATTTGAAACTACCTCAAGAAGTAGTCAATGTCAGCGGAAGCACAATTGTAGAAATCCGCGTAGGCAACGGGCGTGTCCTCGCCAGCGAAATGCGGCTCGACGCCACAAGCGACCCCATTTCGGCGCGTCTGCTCACCAACCTCATTCGCAGCCTTCAATCCTCGCAGTAAAACCTCTGGTCAATTTAATATGAAAAACACTTCGGTCTCTTTATTCGCCTTAGCGTTGGCGACTAGCTTCGGGGCGAACTTCCCATTGCACGCACAAACCGCCACTCCCAGTACCAATCTGGCGAAGGGCAAAAAGTACGTTTCCAGCGACCTTAACACAGCGGGTTGGGATGGCGGCCTAACCGATGGCTCGTGGCGCTCCGAGCGCGAAAATACCTATGCGACGGGCAATTCGACCGTTTTCCCAAAAACCGTCACCATAGATTTGGAAGCACCCGTTTCATTGGGCTACGTGGCGATTGGAGTACCGCCCTTCGGCTCCACAAAAACCGTCAAGGTGTCACTCAGCGAAGATGGAGTGACTTTCACTGAGGTCGGCAGCACCACTTTCTCACTCAAAAAAGAAGAGAAGCACCTCTTCGACTTTGCGGCTCAAACCGCGCGTTATGTGCGCCTCACCTACGTCGATAACTACACCGAAAACGCGGGCTACCCACCAGTCCACGCCTTTACCACCGAAGTCGCGGTTTACGCCCCCGGCGCCGCGCCAGTTCTGCCTACAACTCCCACCGGGCCAGAGCCAACCGATGTAGGTGCCCCCAAACTGGGCGCTGGCGATATTATCAACGAGGGCTTCCTCAAATCGCACCAGTCGTTCCTTCAACGCATCAAAGAAGGGCCGATTGGGGTGTTGTTCATCGGCGATTCCATCACCAACCGTTGGCGCAACAACGACGAGTTATGGAAACGCGCCTTCGGCAAATATAACCCCGCCAACTTTGGCATCGAAGGCGACAAAACCCAGCATGTACTGTGGCGCTTCGATAATGGCGAACTCGAAGGCATCAATCCCAAAGTCGTGGTTGTGATGATCGGCACCAACAACATGGGTTATCCCGCCGAAGACATCATCAAGGGCGATAAGAAAATCGTCGCCGAAATCCATCGCCGACTGCCCGAAACCAAAGTGCTGCTACTCGGAATTTTCCCACGCGGCGCCGAAGCTACCAATCCGGCGCGCGCCAAACTCAAAGGCATCAACGCCGAACTGGCGAAACTGGACGATGGCAACCAAACCCGCTTCTTCGACTTCGGTGATAAATTCCTCGAAGCTGATGGCACTATCAGCAAGGAGATGATGCCAGACGCCCTGCACCCGACTTCCAGGGGCTACGAAATCTGGGCTGATGCCATCTCGCCCCTACTCGCTGAAATGATGCGACCATAGCCTGACAACTCCATTCGCCATCTGGCTCAAAAATCCCCCCTCAAAGGCCAAAAATCAACCAATTTAGGTTTTAATATCTATACATTCCCCTTCAATTCAATATTTAGCACCAAAAACGGTTTAAAATTCAAAACATTCGGGCATAACTACGGTCTACAAATTCCAATCCGTTACTTCCATAAAAGAAGCGACCTTTCGAGTCGTCTGCATTAGTCTTCCTTTCAGTTGTTTTTCCAGGATGGCTTTCAGGCGTTAAATCGACGTTTTCCAGAAAATCCGTATGAGTACCGTCCAAACGTTTTGTGTTGCTACGGCGAGCATTCTTCTACTTCCAGTTTTTACTTCAGCGGCGGACACAAATCCCATCTATCTCGATGGGAAGCGCCCTATCAGCGAGCGAGTCAACGATTTGATTCCGCGCATGACGCTGGATGAAAAGGTGTCACAGATCACCGATGACTGGGGCAGTGCCGCCATCCCGCGCTTAAAAATCCCAGCCCTGCTCAAAACCGAGGGGCTTCATGGCCAATCTTACAGCAACGGCGCCACCATCTTCCCGCACGCAATCGCCTCAGCGGCGACTTGGGATTTACCCCTCGTAAACCGCGTCGGCCAAGCAGTCGGGCAAGAATCGAAAGCGGCGGGCATTTACCAGACATGGTCGCCTGTTCTCGATGTGGCGCGCGATGCCCGTTGGGGACGCATCGAAGAAACCTTCGGTGAAGACCCCACGCTCGTTGCCCGTATGGGCGTCGCGTGGATTAACGGTTTCCAAAGCCAGGGACTTATCGCCACTCCCAAGCACTTCGCCGGCCACGGCGCCCCCGAAGGCGGACGTGACAGCAACGACATTGGGTTATCGGAGCGCATTATGCGCGAAATCCACCTAGTACCCTTCCGTGCTGCCTTTGAGGAAGCTAACGCTGGAGGCGTGATGGCGGCCTATGGCACATGGAACGGCGTGCCCGATAACGCCTCAACCGATTTGTTGCAGGGCATCTTGCGTCAGGAGTGGGGTTTCAAAGGTATGGTCGTCACCGACTGCGACGCTATTCAACACTTCATTAGCAAGCACGCCATTTCAACCAACGCCGATGGGGCCACGAAAATGGCGCTCGAAGCGGGCGTCAACGTCGAATGCGGCACCGTCTGGCGTAAAAACATCGCGGGCGCCGTCAAGCGCGGAGTCGTCAACGAAACGCTCGTAGATAACGCCTTGCGTCCAGTTCTAGAAACCAAATTTCGCCTTGGCCTGTTCGAAAATCCGGGGCCAGCCCGCCTGAACTGGGAGAAAATCCCGGCCTACGATACCCCCGAACATCGGGCATTGGCCCGCCAAATGGCGACAGAGTCGATGGTACTGGTCAAAAACCAGAACAAAATACTCCCGCTTGCAAAAAATCTCAAAACTATCGCTGTCATCGGCCCGAACGCCGCACAGGTCCAGCTCGGCGACTACTCAGCCCGCCCGGTCGAAGATCAACTGGTCAGTGTGCTTGATGGCATTAAATCGCACGTCGCTCAAGGAACTCAGGTGCTGTATGCTCCCGGCTTCTCGTGGCAAAACCCCAACGACAAATCGGGCTTCGACGAGGCTGTCAACATCGCGAAGCAAGCCGATGTGGTGGTTATGGTCATGGGCGACTCGTCCAGCAGTTCGTCCAACATGTCGCGTATCCCCGACACAACCGGCGAAAACCGCGACGGCGCCACGCTCACTATGCCAGGAGCGCAGAGCGACTTGATTAAGGCCGTCCACGCGACGGGTAAACCTGTCGTGTTAACGGTGGTCAACGGCAAACCCTTCGTTTTTAACTGGGAAGCCGAAAACATTCCGGCCATCCTCATCACATGGTACGCGGGCGAAGAAGCAGGTAACGCCACAGCCGATTTGCTGTTCGGCGACCGCAACCCATCGGGCAAATTGCCCCTCACCTTTCCGCGCAACACCGGACAGCTGCCGCTCACCTACGACTACAAAACATCGGGGCGCAGCTACGACTACTACGATCAACCGTTTTCGCCGCAGTTCCGTTTTGGCTATGGCCTCAGCTACACCAATTTCAAATACTCGAACCTCCAATTCGCTCCCAGTCCACAAAACCCCGCTCAGGTCACGGTGACTGTCGATGTCCAAAACACCGGAACCGTCGCGGGCGATGAAGTGGCGCAGCTGTACCTCACCGACCCTGTTGCCTCAGTAGTCACGCCAATCATGCAGCTCAAGGGATTTCAGCGCCTGTCGCTCAATCCCGGCGAAACCAAAAAGGCGACGTTCCAACTCACTCCCTATGATCTGTCCCTGCTCGATGTGAACATGAAACGCATCGTCGAACCCGGCGAGTTCCGCGTTCATATCGGCGGCTCCAGCCCCGAAATTCCCGGCACAGGCAACGGTGGACGCGCTCAAGGCGAGAACCAGAAAGCCAGCGTCGGTTTCAAAGACCCATCTCAAGGTATTTCGGGGCAATTCAATGTCGCGACCCCGTATGCAGCGCGCTTCGTTTACACGCTGACAACGCCCCCCAAAATACAGGGCGGCGCCGAGTTCATGGCGACGATGACAGTGAAAAACGCTGGCAACCTGACCGATATAACTCAGGCCGATCTGTATGAGGGAAGCAAAATTGCCTCGCGTCGCTTCGAACTCAAACCCGGCGAAACCAAAAGCTACGCTTTCCCGCTCACCATGTACAAAGCGGGAGCCGCTACCCTGTCGCTCACAGGCAGCGATCAGTTGGTATCGCGCGCCATCACGGTCGCGAAATCGCCCGCCCGACTACGACTCGGCGCCCTCAAAACTCAAGTCGATGATGACGGCGTCGTTTCTGTCAGCACAACCGCAACCGATGTCGGCAGCGAAGCCTATAAAGGGCAACTGGTTCTAATGGTCGATGGTAAGGCAACCACTTCGCGCGCCCTCACCATCCAACCCGGCGAAACCCAGAATGTCGAACTGAAATATGCCGCACAGCGCAACGGCAACCTCAAAGTTCAACTGGGTAATTTGACCGAGCAGAACATTCAAGTTCCCGGTGGCATCGGCATGACGTGGGGCGATGGACTATTGCTTTCGCTTCCATTCAACGAAGGCACCGGAGCCACTGCCAAAGACCTGGCTTCAGGAAAAACCTTCGACATCAAGGGGACGCCGCGTTGGGATGCCCAATCGCTGACCATTAGTGACGGCGCTTTCGTCCCGGTGGGAGGCATCAATCTGGCGAACCGCTCCTTCACTCTGGCTACCTGGCTCAAGATCAACCAACTCAACAACGGCCAAATCGGTATCTTCGGTGGACGCGCCCCTATGGGTGCCGGACAAAACGAATCGGGGTCGACACTTCACGCCGGAATCCGCGACGGAAAGTTGCAGTTCGGTTTCTTCGGACGCGACGTGGCAGGGCAAGCGGCAGTCCCAACCGGACGCTGGGTACATCTCGCCTACAGCTACGATTCCACCATCAATCAGGGCACCCTCTATATTGATGGCAAGCAGGACACCCAGAAAGATCAACTGCCTTATATGGGCGCGCTCGAAACCATCGGCACCACACCGCAAATGCAAGGCGGTCAGTTCGCCCTCCACGACCTCGCCGTCGTGGGCGGAGCATTGAATCAGGCCAACGTGAATTTGCTTTCCGAGAAAGGAGCGCAGTCACTGGGCGCAGGTACTTATCAAACCGAGTGGCGCCCCCTCAAAGGCGCTCTCTCCACGCTTCAGGCGTGGGCAGATATTCCCGCAGGGAGCCGCATAACCGCCACCATCGAAGTAGCCGATGCCAGCGGCAAGGCGTTGGATTCAAAAACCTTGCCGCTCGTATCCGGCGCGACTTCCCTGCCCCTGACGGGAATGAAACCCGGCGCTCAGGTGCGGGTTCGCCTCGACCTACAAGCAGCAAAGGGTGCCACCTCACCACGAGTCGGTTCGCTCATCCTCAAAGGCGATGGACTCGACGCCCGCTGGATCACCCCCAGCCAGTGGAAAAAAGGCGTCGCCGCTGGTGGCGTTTCGGTGGACGCCAACTAACCGCCTACCCTCCTTCATAAAAAAGGTACGCCCCACGCTCTTCACCAGAGCGTGGGGCGTACCTTTTAATAATCTCCACTCCCCTCTAACGCTGCCATTGAAAACGGGCAGAAAGCCGCGAAATTCCTCTGACTCATCAACCGATTGGCCCTCGAAACCACAAAAAACCGGCTTTTACTCGAAAAAACGCGAAGCACGGACAATTTTCTCAGGAAAATAATACCGAAATAGGTTTAAAAAGCGCGCTCTATGGGTATATTAATGGTGACCTCATCCAACGGCAGTAAACACCAGGACTTACCAGTTACTCGTGATAGTCGCGTGAATCGCGGCGAGGAACGGCTTTCGAGAACCAACTATGAAAGCAACCTCGCCCAACCATTCAGCTGCTCCCTCAGTATCAGGAAAAGCGTTCTCTCTACTGCGCACTGGCTTGATCGAAATTAGATTCAAGGTTCCCTATGTTGACCCATTCAATCGTTCGCCGTACACACAATCAAAAATTTGCTTTCACACTAATAGAACTCTTGGTTGTGATTGCTATCATCGCGATTTTGGCCGCCATCCTCTTTCCCGTCTTCGCCCGTGCCCGTGAGAATGCCCGTCGCGCCTCCTGCATGAGCAACCTCAAGCAAATCGGCCTCGGCGTCTTGCAGTATTCCCAGGACTACGACGAGACGATGTTTCGCTCCTACATCGGCGAGGCCAGCGGTAACAAGGCGTGGGGCATCCTCATCCAGCCCTACGTGAAAAGCACCCAGTTGTTCAAATGTCCGTCCAACACCCAGAACGGCTTTATGAACGACACTCCCGCCGTTCCTGGTGGCCCCAACACCATCCCCATCTCCTATGTGGCGAACTCCGGCGACAGCGAAGTCGTTGACAACGCCAATGATGGCTCAAATGGAGGGCGCCCCATCGGACGCTTCGGCACGCAAAATGTGTCTCTCGCCTCGTTCGACTCGGTATCGACGACCATCATCATTTCGGAGCGCAACAGCAACAACGGCGACCCGCGCCTCAATGCACCCGACAACATCTTTCAGGCTCCAGCCAGTTTGATGACGAACCATCTGGGAACAACCCTGTTCCTGTATGCCGATGGCCATGTCAAGGCGCTCAAACCAACAGCCACCTTTGCCAACGGTATTAACCAGTGGACCTATCTGAACCAGACCAACTACCCGCTCCGACAGGTTTGGAAAGACGTGTTGGCCGGCGCCCAGAACGTAATGAACTAAGCAAGCAAATTTCGAGAGGGCTTCACTCTGATGCCATCAAAGTGTCAGAGGGAAGCCCTCTCGGCTCTGTCAGTTAGTCCAGAATCGAGAGAGGCTGTTTTTGGTTATTTGGGGGCAGGGTATAATATCATGGGCCTCTACCAAAACTATTGCGGAGTTATTTTGAGGCTTGCCCTCATAAATTTTTGCGCTTAACAACTAAAATTCTCTATCGACAATTCGGATACAGGGGTTTTGTTAGAGGCTTAAAAGGGTCATTCTCACCCCCGTCTCGAAGGTCTCCATGAAAAAAGTCGCATTAGCAACACAGATGATCGAAAAACGCATTGCCCATGCCGATCATTTGCTGGCGGGCATTCCCGGTGAACGCCAACTCGCCGAAGAATTAGGATTGAGCCGCACTACAGTCCGTACGGCAGTGCAACAACTCATGGAGCGCGGTACGCTGGTGCGTCAAGATAACGGTCGCCTCAACGTCGCCACCCCTGCGGGCGGGCTTCGCAAACAAACCATTGGCTTCGTTACCCCCGCTGGCGCCTCCGCCGACTTCGACGAATGGCGCGAAGGAGTTCAGGGAGTTTTAGAAGGGCATCAGGTAACACTGCGCCCCGTTTCCTACGCTCACTGGGCCGACAACGCTATTCAAGAAGCTCTATCAGGCTTCGATGGGATGTACTTCATTCCCATCGACGAGAAAATCCCCTCGTGGCTCGCCTCGAAAATGCTCGATTTGCGCTGCCGTGTCGTCGTTCTCGACCAAGACGAAAGCGCAGCAGGACTGCCTTCAGTGACACTTTTCCCAGAAGAAGCAGAAAACAAACTTTTCAACCACTTGACCAATCTGGGTCATCGCCGCATCGACTGCCTCAATACACAAGGCGAAGATGCCGTGGTGCGGGGAAGAATTGAAGTTTGGCGCCAGTACATCGAATCCCACGGACTGGCGGGACAGTTGCGCTCTTCGACCGAACGCCGCCCCATCGACGCCGCCTATCAAGTCATTCGCGACGCTCTCAAGGAAGGGCGCCCCGTTGCATCCGCCTTGTTCTGCACAACTGGCCCCGCTGCAATTGGCGCCATGCGTGCCCTTCAGGAAGCGGGATTGGAAATAGGACGCGATGTATCGGTGTGCGCCGTCAACAGCGAGGGCATTGGACGCTATCTGTTGCGTAGCCTCACAGCGTTGGAAGCGCCTCCCAGAACACTGTACTTGCGTCAAGTGAGCGAATGGATGTTAGGTGAGGACGAGTGGCAAGGGCCGCGACTCATCCAACCCGAAGACGTGCCACTCTTTGAAGGTGAGTCAACTGGCCCCGCTCCGGCTTCGCCTATCGTAACTCCCACATTCGGCTTGAAAATGAAACCCGATAATTGATGGCCTGAAAAAGCCAGTCGAAAACACCAACCATTCTCGCCTTTAATGGGTCGAGAAATTTCATAACGCTCTGGCGAACCAGAACGCGCCGACGGTCATTTTTGCCCGTTTACAGCGGCGCTCGTTTAAAAACAGCACTTAATCTCCCCACACACCACAAATCACACAAATACATCTCACATGAATAGCTACACACCGCACCCCGAACACCGTTTCACCTTCGGCCTCTGGACGGTTGGAAATCCGGGACGCGACCCATTCGGCGAACCAACCCGCGCCGTTGTTGACCCCAACGACAGCGTTCGCAAACTGGCGGAACTGGGCGCCTACGGCGTCAACTTCCACGATGACGACTTAGTGCCCTTCGGTTCATCGGCCACCGAGCGCGACGCCATCGTCTCGCAATTCAAAAGCACACTCGCCGAAACGGGCATGAAGGTGCCAATGGCGACGACGAACCTGTTCACGCAGCCCATCTTCAAAGATGGAGCCTTCACTTCGTCCGACCCGAAAGTGCGCGCCTACGCCGTTCAAAAGACGATGCGCGCTATGGACCTGGGCGCCGAGTTCGGAGCCGAAACCTATGTCTTCTGGGGCGGACGCGAAGGAAGCGAAGTCGATGGAGCCAAGAACCCGCTTGATACCCTCAAATGGTTCCGCGAAGCACTCAACTTCCTCAATGCGTATCAGAAGGACCAAGGATACGGATACAAACTGGCCCTCGAACCCAAGCCCAACGAACCGCGCGGCGATATTTTCTTAGCGACGACAGGACACGCTCTCGCCTTCATCGAAACCCTTGATGAACCCGAAAATGTTGGCGTCAACCCCGAATTTGCCCACGATGTCATCGCGGGACTCAACTTCGTCCACAACATCGCCCAGGCGATGGATGCCAAAAAGCTGTTCCACATCGACCTCAATGGCCAGAAGCCGGGCCGCTTCGACCAGGACTTGCGTTTCGGCCAAGAGGACATCAAGCAGAACTTTTATCTCGTCAAGTTACTGGAAGACAACAACTACAGCGGCTCCCGCCACTTCGACGCCCACGCACTGCGCACCTCGAACGCCGAGGACGTGTGGAACTTCGCCAAAGGCTGCATGAGGACCTACCTCATCCTCAAAGAAAAAGCCGCACAGTTCAATGCCGACAGCGAAATCATGGGCCTCTTCAACGAACTCAACGGCGGCGGCGAAGCAGTCTTCGCTAAGGGCTATTCGAAAGACACCGCCGAATCCCTTAAAAGCCACGACTTCGATGTCGAAGCCCTCACCAACCGCCCACTACTGTACGAAAAGCTCGACCAACTCGTTTTCGAGTTGCTTACCGGCATCCGCTAAAAGCAGCCCTCATTCCTTGCTACCAAACCGAAAAAGAATGCTTTGATTTCCATGAAAAACTTCATTTCATCTCAGGCAGTGCGCGCGGCGCTTTGCCTCGCGACCACTGCTCTTGCTGGCGGCGCTGCCCATGCGCAGAACCCAATTATCACCAGCATGTACACCGCCGACCCATCGGCTCACGTCTGGAAAGATGGACGCCTTTATATCTACGCCTCGCACGACATTTCCCCGTCGCGTGGCTGCGACCTGATGGACCAATACCATGTCTTCTCGACCGATGACATGGTCAACTGGAAAGACCACGGTGAAATTCTGCGTGCCTCACAGGTGACATGGGGACGCCCCGAAGGCGGCTTTATGTGGGCGCCTGATTGCGTCTATAAAAATGGCACCTACTACTTTTACTTCCCGCATCCCAGCGACTCCAAGTGGAACGACTCATGGAAAATCGGCATCGCCACCAGCAAAAACCCCGCGAGCGACTTCAAAGTTCAGGGCTACATCAAAGGCATCGAATCCATGATCGACCCGTGCGTCTTCATCGACGACGACGGCAAAGCCTACTTCTACTATGGCGGAGGCGGAACCTGCAAAGGTGGCAGGTTAAAGGACAACATGATGGAAATCGACGGCCAACTTCAAGAGATGAAGGGCCTTGTCGATTTCCACGAGGCCACCTGGGTTCATAAGCGCAACGGCATCTACTATTTATCCTACGCTGATAACAACGACAAAGACGGCAAACACAACCAGATGCGCTATGCCACCAGCAAAAGCCCGCTCGGCCCGTGGGAACATAAGGGCGTCTATATGGACCCGACCGATAGCTTCACTAATCACGGCTCCATCGTCCAATTCAAAGGCCAGTGGTACTCCTTCTATCACAACAGCTCGCTTTCTCACCACGATTGGGAGCGCTCGGTGTGCGTCGACAAATTGGAATACGACGCCGACGGTAATATCAAAAAAGTCGTGCAAACAACCCGCGTGACGATGCCGCCCCCACCACCTGCTTCCGCAAAATAATTTTTTAGGAGCGTGGTTCACCAAAAACAAGAAAGCCTCCCGAAAATTCGGGAGGCTTTCTTGTTTTGATTTTTTGAGGATCAGGTTGTGGCGTTGAGGTTGCTGGCGGTGCTGTTGAATGTGTTCTTGATTTTGTTGCCCAAGAGTGTCAAAACGCCGATAACGACGATAGCGATGAGCGAGATCAGCAAACCATATTCAACGAGGGTCTGGCCCTCTTCTTCTTG
>SDZD01000044.1 GCA_004172935.1 bacterium
GGAGTTGGTGGCGGCGTCCAAACGAATGGGGCGTTGCTGCCCGCTCTGGCGGTGGCGAGTTCTTTCAGCTCTTCGGGGAAGCGGCGAGTGGCACGCGGCTCAAATTCGGGAGTGATGGGGCGCAGCGCCGATACCAACACGATTTTGCCGCGCAGTTTGCCTTTAGCTTTGGTGTAATCTTCGTCGCTTTGCTGATTGAAAATGACGACGGGGGCGTTGATTTCGCCGCGAGTGGACGGGGACCATGCCTTAGCGTAGGCGGTGACGGGGAAGGCGAGAGGCGCCGAAACCTGAGAGGTGAACTTTTTGAGTTCCCAGCTGCGGCCAAATGGCCCCCACGATTCGAGGTGCGCGGTCATGCCATAGCGCATCATTTCGTCGCGCGTCCATTCGTTGGCGCGCACTGCGGCGGGCGAACCAGTGAGGCGGGGGCCAAAGCGCTCGCAGATGGTTTGCAGAATGGACATCGCCTGAGAGTTCTTCATCCCCTCTTCGCGGATGCGGGCGATGACATCGGCGGGCACCGATGGCACGTCGGCGACGGCAATCGGGGAGGGCATGGGCGTTGGTGTGGGAACCGGAGTCGAAGTTGTGTTCTGCGCGACCGCGACAAAAGGAAGTAAGCCGCAAGAAAAGGCAATAGCAAGAATAGGAGTTCGCATAGGTAAATGACTGGTCACTAGCAGACGTGCAGATGGATAACAGGGAGAAAAAGGGTTATTCCGGTGCTTTCGCAGAAAACCGCCAATGTGTTTATAACAACTTGGAGAAGTGTGCTTGCGAATAAACAAAAAGCCCCACCAATAGGTGAGGCTCTTTGTTTCTAACAGGTTAATTATTTGGCAGGAGCGGGCATTGGCGCATTTTTGTCGCCGAGCCAAGCCAATGCGGTGGGCAAGAAGTTTTCGGCGTTCTTGGTGCCCTCGAAGTGTGGGGAGATGGTGAGGACTTTGCCTTTGCCGTACTGCGAACACATGGCGGCAGGGGTGTCCTTCATGAGGCCAACGGGAGTGCCATGCTCGGCCAACTCGTCACGGAAGTAGGCGATGACGGTGTATGGCGGGGCATCGGGTTTGTTATCTGGCTCGATGATGGGGCCGTTGTTGTAGCGGACAGGGAACTTCTCTTCGACATCGCCAAAAAGTTTCTGGCCGTCGCCAGTGAGTTCGAGGGCCACGGCGCCACCACCACGCTGCCATTTGCTGGAACGAGTTTTGGCATTCATGAGGCCGAGGCTCCACGGATAGTTGGAGCAAGCGAGGTAGGCGCCCGCACAGATGCCGAGGTAGCTACCGCCATTTTTCACGAAGGTCCGAACCGCTTCCAGACCTTTTTCGCCGATGGCTTTGGACTGGCCGGAGCCGGAGCCGCCCGCAAAGACGATGATGTCGTACTGCGACAGGTCTTTGGTGCCGACTTCTTCGGGGCCGATGGGGTCGACAACGGCGCCCTCAAGACGCTTGCCAGCAGTGACGAGCAGGTCGGAGTTACCTTTGCCCGCGCCGCCACCGAAGTAAACGGCCATTTTCAGGGGGCGCGGCACTTTGGGAGCCGAGAAGAGGCCGGGGGCCATAACGACTTTGACTTTGGCGTCCTTAGCGTCGGCCAGCGGGGTGTTGGTGATACCGTTGGTGGTGGTTGGGGCAGCAGCGGTGAGTTCAGCCGCCGGAGTTGCCGGAGCCGCTGGGGCGGTGGTTAATTGGGCCTGAGCGATGAACGGCGTAGCGCTCATCACGAACAAAGGTAAAAGGAAGCGTTTCATGATGAAAAATATTATTGAAGGGGCGAAATTAGAAAGCCCCGGTTGGAAAACGAATTTTTAGAAGCCGAGGGCCAAGCCTTCGACGCGGGGTTCACTGGCGCCGACTAACTCGCCCGTTAGCAAATCGCGTCCGACGACCTGAGCGGCGCCGATGGAGGCCACTTCATCGAGGACGTGCCCACGAGCGCGCAGCGATTCGCGGATAGCGGCGGGCATGGTGGTTTCGATGCGAACCGAGTCGGGCACCCACTGTTGATGGAGGCGCGGCAGGGCCAGAGCCTGATCGACGGGCAAACGCAAGTCGATGGCGCCGACGATGGCTTGCACGGTCTGGGTGATGATGGTGGGGCCACCCGCCGCGCCGAGGGCAAGGAAGGGTTTGTCACCTTGCAACACGATGGTAGGACTCATGCTGGAAAGCGGGCGCTTGCCGGGAGCTACCGAGTTGGCGTCGCCACCGATGAGTCCGAAGGCGTTCGGGGTGCCGGGTTGAATGGCGAAGTCGTCCATCTGGTCGTTAAGCACGATGCCCGTGCCGGGGATGGTGACTTTAGAGCCGAACGAGGTGTTGACAGTCGAGGTGCAAGCAACCCAGTTGCCTTCCTTATCGGCGGTCGAGAAGTGAGTGGTGTGCTTCTCGAACACGTGTGGGTCGAAGGGATAAGGGTCGCCCTGTCCTTTGACTGGAACGGCTTTATCGAGCTGGATTTGCGCGGCCAATGAGCGCGCATACTCGGAGTTGACGAGTCCGACGGGGACTTTGGTGAAGGCGGGGTCGCCGAGGTAGAAGGCACGGTCGGCAAAAGCGCGTTTCATGGCTTCGGCCAGAACATGCTCGCGGTCGGCGGGCGTCATGGTCGCGAGATTGAAATAGCTCAGGATGTTGAGAATTTGCGCGACATGGACACCACCGGACGAGGGCGGTGGGAATGAAACGACCTTGAAGCCACGATAAGTCGAGTAGATGGGCTTGCGGTCGATGACCTTATAGTTGGCGAAGTCGCGAGCAGTGGTGATGCCGCCATTGGCTTTCATCCACTTCTCGGTAGCCTTGGCGAAGTCGCCGCGATAGAACCATTTGGCTCCCTGCTTGGCCATCGCACGATAGGAGCGGGCCAAGTCGGGCTGGCGCAGCACATCGCCTTCGGCGAGCGGGGTGCCATCGGCTTTGAAGTAGATTTCGCGCGATGCGGGGAAGGAGAGCAGGTCTTTCTGGACGCTCTTCATGCGGCCCACATACGACTTAGTGAGCGGGAAGCCATCTTCGGCGACCTGAGCGGAAGGCAGCAAGGAATCGGCGAATTTGAGGCGACCGTATTTTTGAACGGCGCGTTCGTAGACGGCGACCGAACCGGGGATACCGGAGGCGAGGGCGCCAGTTTGCGAAAGGTGGGTGTCGCCTTTACCATCGCGAACGAACATGTCGCGGGTGGCGCGACCGGGCGCCATTTCGCGGCCATCGAGGGCGATGATTTCGCCGTTGGCGCGGTGGATGAGCATAAAGCAACCGCCACCGACGCCCGAATTGTAGCCGTTGACGACACCGAGGGCGAGGCCCACGGCCACAGCGGCATCGACGGCGTTGCCGCCGCGCTTCATGATGTCAACGCCAATGCGGGTAGCGATGGGGTCAACCGAAGCGACCATGCCGTTCTGGGCGCGGGCGAAGTCGGCCTGACCTGGAACCGAAGCCGCCAAAAGGAGAGCGCCGGAAAGCAGGGCAATGCAGGGCGCGGGCTTACGACGCATAAAGTTCACGCGGTGAGAAAAAATCATGGTGTGAAGGGTTTACGAGGAAAGCGCTCGTCCATCATAGCGGTTTGATAGACCATCGTCGCCATCACGACGGACAACTGTTTGAGGTCGTCTTCCTGAAGACGGTCGTAGTTATCCTGGTTGGAGTGGTGAGTGAAGGTGAAATATTCGAGGCGGTCTTGAATGAACTGGAAGCCGGGCAAGCCGATGCGGTCGAATGAGATGTGGTCGGTGCTGCCTGTGTTGGACAGCGTGGTGGTTCCGGCGCCGAGGTCGGCGAGCGGCGACAACCACGACTTGAAGTAAGGAGCGGCGGCGGTATTGCCCTGAGCGAAGATGCCGCGCGCTTTGCCCCCACCGTTATCGAGGTTGTAGTAGGCTGCGAGCTTTTCGTATTCGGGGCCGGGGACGAAGGTTTTGGTGGTGCCTTTGGTGTCGATACGACCGAAGTGTTCGTTTACGTAAGCCGCCGAACCGAGCAATCCCTCTTCTTCGCCAGTCCACAGCGCGACACGGATGGTGCGGCGTGGCTTGAGGCCAGTGGCAAGCAGGATACGCGCGGCTTCCATCGCGACGGATACGCCAGCGGCGTTATCGGTGGCGCCAGTGGAGCCTTGCCACGAGTCCATGTGGCCGCCCAGCATGACGATTTGATCTTTCAAATCGGAGCCGGGGATTTCGGCGATGGTGTTGAAGCAACGGGCGTTGCCGCCGAATTTGGAGGCGATTTGGGCGCGGATGCGCACTTTCTGGCCACTGGCAACCAAACGGTAGAGTTGGTTGTAATTCTCGGTGGCGAGAGTCATCTGCGGCAAGACACGCCCCTCGGCTTCGGCGTCCTGTGCCAACAAGCGAGTGCGTCCCGTAGCGGTAGGTTTGGAAAGTGGTTTGTCCTGTGGGACGAGCGCACTGGCAGTGAACACGGTTCCGCCCGAAGCAGTGTTCGAGTTATCGAGCAGAAGAGCGGCGCCCTGTTCGCGCAAGAAGTTGAGTTTGCGCGCCAATCGCTGGGCTGCTGCCGTTGGAACGGAGGCAGCATTGGAGGGCGCCGCATTGGGAGCGGGTGTTGGAGTCGCCGTTGGAGTGGGAACCGGGGCAACTGCCATCTTCTGCAGTTCTTCGTCGGTGCGGCGCGAAGCACGCGGCTCAAATTCGGGCTTCAATTCGCGCGGCTTGGAAGTGAGGACGATTTTGCCGCGTAGTTTGCCTGTAGCGTTCTGGTAATCGGTGTCGGTGACGGGGTCGAAAATGACGACTTCGGCATCGAGGCGGCCAGCGGTGGGTGGCGACCACGCTTTGGGCACCGCGATGAGGGGAGCCACATAAGGGGCGGCGACCTGTGCTTCGGTGCGCTGAAGTTCCCAACTGCGGCCAAATGGCCCCCAGGCTTCAAGCTTGGCTTGCATCCCCCAACTCGCCATTTCATCGCGAGTCCAGGCATTGGCATCGAGGAGCGCTTGTGAACCAGTGAGGCGGGCGCCAAAACGGTCGCACAAGACTTGAGCTGTCGCCATAACCTTCGAGTTATTCATGCCCTCGGCACGAATGCGGGCGATGGCATCGGCGGGGACGGAAGGAATGGCGGGCGTTTCCTGCGCAATCGCAGCGGTGGGAAGCAGACCTAAAACAGTAAATCCGAGTTTTTTTGAGAACTTCATGCAATGAACAACTATGTGCTGTCAAACGAATGCCTCGCCGAAAACGACGAGGCATTTTTTCAAACCAATACGACGCTTAGAGGTTGTAAATTTTCTTTAAATCTTTCCCGGAGACTTAACCGGAGCAGCCGCGTGTGGGATCCATACAAGTGGTGGGATAGACGCTGAGGCCACCAGTCGCGAGCGTGGTTCCAGTGGACATGATCTGTTCCATGCGCTGCGATTTGACGTGTCCATCGGCCCACAGCACGTTGGTCTGACCAAAGTGACGGGCGGCGGGAGCGCCGTAGTTAGCGTAGGTGGTGCTCCAGAAGCCGCTGGCGGCGTGGATAAGAATCCACGAGGTGTAGGCTCCGCCCTGACCAGTGGTGGTCTTGATCATACGAGGCCATTTTTCGGGCGCAGTTCCAGCGGGCACACTGACTCCATCGGGGTTGGTGCGGGTGGGAACAGTGCCGCCGCTGTCGCACATCAAAATCGTTTCGGCGGGTTTAGGCATAGCCGCTAGAGTGATGCTGTTGGCAGAGTCGTCGTTGTTGCCGCCGATGTAGAAGTTGTAAGCGTAGTGAACGGGGAAGTAGCCACCAGTGTAAAGCTGCGAAGCGGCCCAACCGGGAGCGGCGCCTTCGCTTGGGCACTGCATGACCTGCGTGCTTTTGATGTAGGGCTGCATGTGGCGCATCCAGGGCTGGCGGGTATTGACAGCCGAGATGCCGTGGAAGGTGATGGGGAATTGCTCGTCGTAATCCTGCGTGTATTGCATCATCATAATGCCCAACTGTTTGAGGTTGGATTGGCAGGAGGCGCGGCGCGCGTTTTCGCGGGCGCGAGCGAAGACTGGGAACAAGATGGCGGCCAGAATTGCTATGATAGCAATCACAACTAGAAGTTCTATAAGTGTGAATGCCTTAGTTGCTGTGCGCGTCTTGCAGGAGCCTCGAAATGGGATGGTCATGACTATAAAAAATATTAAACGTCAGGCCTTATGAAAAAACTATCGCAGGCCTTAGCCTTAAATATGAACGTAAAATTTGTTTGTGCAAGTTCTTAGCGGGGGGATATTTAATAATTTACGTCGGGTTTATAACGGAGAAACAGAATGAAACAATTCCTGAAACATTTGATATTTTTCAGAAACGTGTTTCTCTTTTACTTATTGGATTTATCTCCCAGCCACACTAATGCACGAGGAATGAAGTTCTCCAGACCGCGCGAACATTCGGGGTGTGGCGAGATGGAGAAAACACGTCCTTTCCCGTAAGTAGAGCGGATAACGGCGGGCGAATTGACCTGAATACCGACTGGCGTGCTTTTATAGCCATCAACTTCGGTGCGGAAATAGGCATCAACCTTATAAGGCGGCAGTTCGGGTTTGTTGGCAGGTTCGATGATGGGGCCGTTGTTATAGCGCACATAGAACGTTTCGGCGGGGCCATTGAAAAGCTTCTGGCCTTCGGGCGAAAGCTGCATCTTCAGGAAGGCGATGCCGCGCAACCAGTTGGGCGAAACAGTGCGCGCGTTCATGATGCCGAGGCTCCAATCGTTGCCAGTGGTGGCGAGATAGGCGCCCGCGCAAATGCCCAGATAACCGCCGCCATTGTAGACATAGCGCACCACGGCGTCGCGGCCCTCTTTACCCAGACCTTTGCCCTGATTCGAGCTGAGGCCACCGGGAAACGCGAGCACATCGAACTGCGAAAGGTCGATCTTCGCGAAGTCTTCGGCCTTGATGAGCGTCACTTTGGCATTGCCGAGGGAAAGAGCGTTGCGCTTTACATCCTCGATGCATTCGGGGAGAGCACCCAAGCCCTCGTAGACGCCGACATGAAGCGCCTTCTTCGATTTGACCGGGGGAATGACGATGGTTTCGTTGGGAACTTTGGAGCCATCTTTAGCGATGGTGCCGCTCATTTCGGGTGGCACCAACAGCGAAGGGTCGAGTTTTATGACCGGGGCAGCTTCGGTGACGGTGGGAGTCGCCGATGCAGCGGGTGCCGCCGGAGTAGTCTGGGCCAGCGAGCCTCCGGCTAACAATAAGCAGAAGGCGCCGCCGAGTAGCGCGCGAGAAAGTGTTGCGTTCATCGAAAATACAAACGGGAAATGGACTGTTACTGACTTGCCTTTATTATTTGGCGACTGGCGTTTTATCGGACAGCCACACCATAGCGTGGGGAACAAAATTTTCCAGACCGCGCGAATCTTCGGGATGTGGCGAGATGGTGAGAACACGACCTTTGCCATAGATGCCACTGACAACGGCTGGGGTATCGACCATGAGGCCCTGTTTGTTGCCTTCGCGCACGGCTTCGGTGCGGAACCACGCCTCCACCTTATAAGGCGGCAGGTCGGGTTTGTTGTCGGGTTGGATAACGGGGCCGTTATGGTAGCGCACGAAGAATGGCTTTTTGACATCACCGAAGGTGGTACGCCCCTCTTCGGTGAGTTCGAGCTGCAAGGCGGCAGAGCCACGCAGCCAGGGCTGGACGGTTTTGGCGTTGAGGATGCCGAGGCTCCACGGATAGTTGGAGCAAGCGAGGTAGGCGCCCGCACAGATACCCAGGTAGCCGCCGCCGTTTTTCACGTAGGTACGCACATTTTGCAGCCCTTTATCGCCGATGGCTTTGGCCTGTGCCGAACCAGAGCCGCCGGAGAAAACGACGAAGTCGAATGGAGTGAGATCGGTGGTGCCGATTTCTTCGGGTTTGAGGCGAGTGACAACCGAACCGGGAATCATGGCGACGCGCGAGGAGACGGCTTCGACGCCCGAATCGCCCGAACCGGGGCCTTCATAGAGTGCGACTTTAAGGGGGCGAGTGGCTTTGACCGGCTCGAACAAGTTGGCATCGTTGGGGACATCGGCGCCGACGATGGACTTGGAACTCGGCTTAAGCACGATGATTTTGTCGTTTTTAATGGCGGGTGTTTCGGTGGTGGTTGCGGCGGGTTCGGTTTGTGCCCACACCAGCGGAGCAAGGGCGCTCATAAGGCTGAGCGAACCCAGACCGAGAGCGAGTAAAGTGCGAGATTTCATGTTGGAAATGGTATCGTTAGCGCACGACGAGCGTGTCTTTAAAAACGGTGAGTTGGCGTTTGTCGTCCCATACGTACAACGACAAAGGAATGCGAGTGCCGGGTTTGGCCTCTTTCTGAATGAGAATCGGGAAACCAGCGGTGGTCGGCGCGAGGTGGAACTCCATCGGGATAACGCCCGCCGCATCGGCGCTTTGCGCGATGGCGTAGGAGTAGTCGCCTTTTATCTGCGGCTTCCACACAATGCGCTCGCCGGGTTCGGGTTTGCCGTCCCACTGCGAAGCGCCAAATTTCAAATCGCCTTTGCCAGCAGCTTTGAGATCGGTGGCCTCGCGCAGCAAAGTGAAGAGAGGGCCGCGAATGTTGTCGGTGTATTCCTGCTCGACGGTGGCGGGGACGGGATAACGGCCTTTGAGTCCGATTTCAATGTTGAAGGAGTAAGCCCCGGTCGAATAGTAGGCCCACGGATAAGAGATGCCCGAATCGCCACCGCGCGTTTCAGTGCGTGGCTCCTGGGCTGCTTTGGGCACCTGAAGCGGATAGGGTTCTTTCTGGGTCTTTTGCATTTTGTCGAGCAACCCGGCGAAGATGTCGCGCTCGCTTTGCGAGAGGTTGCCCGGCGAACGCATGTCGTGCAGGGGAGAATGCAAATCGAGGAAGACGCGGAGCGGATGCTTGGAAATGAAATCCATCACGGCGCGGGTTTCGGGTTCGGAGGCGGGGGCGGGACCTTCGTAGATGTTGCCGCGCGTATCGGCGGTGGTGGTTTTCCAGGCCGCGTCGTAGGCGCGGTTGCCGCCCCAACGAATCGGGAAGTTGCGGTTCAGATCGACGCCGTAGGTGCCATCGCCATTTTCGCGGCGGTTCTTGCGCCAGTCGGCTCCCTTGGTGGTGCCATTACCGTGCTGGAAATCGTAGATTTTGCCATCGACGTTCAACATCGGCACAACCCACAGGGTGCGGGTATCGAGCAGCTTGGTGATTTCGGGGTCTTTGCCATAGCCCGCGAGCAGTTCATTGATGAAACGAACGATGCAGATGGTGGGCGCCTGTTCGCGGGGGTGGATGCCGACTACGAAAAATACTTCGGGTTTAGGGGCAACTGTTTGTGCTTTGCCCGTAATGTGGAACAATGGAATAGGGCGGCCTTCGCCACTTTTTCCAAGCGACTGCACGCGAACGATGTCGGTGTGCTTTGCCCATCCCTTCATCTCCGTCACCAATTCAGGCCAGCTGTAAAAACCACCGTAGTCGCCATTGGGAACATCCTGCGGACGGACATCAATGCCACATTCCACGAGCGCCTTTTCGGAAGGGGCCTGAGCCGCCATCTGATTTTGAGCGAACATACACGAGGCAGAAACGCCCCCCAAAGCCAACAGGGATAGAAAAAACCGCATCCGTATAAATCTAAAACTGACTGATTAAACCCAGCGAACCATTGTAGCGCATGAAAAATACGATTGTGTCAATATTTGGAAGTCGCTTCTAACTTTTACGCTTATGAAATAGGTTGGAAACCTGGCAACGTCATTCCATTTCTCTGCCTTGCAAATGTCCCATGTTATGGGCTAAGTTGTGGGGTATTCATATGGAAAAAACTCAAGAACTATCTCCCCCTTCACCTGATGATGCCAAACCACCTTCTGGTGGTTTGTGGTCACGATGGCATGGAACACCACTTTATGTTCGCATCATTGGCGGAATGTTACTGGGCCTCCTAATCGGCTATCTTATGGGGCCAGACCGCCTTGCCATTTCCTTATTCGGGAAAGTTGTTTATGGCCCAGGCGTGGCCGACTTCGCCATTCCGGGCAAATTGATTTTGCGTTTGCTCGGCGCATTGGCTCCAGCCCTGATTCTGATCGCCATCATTCACGCGCTCATGACCGCTGAAATCAAGGGGAGAACCGGAGCGCGCCTAGTTGGTTTACTGCTAACCAATACCGTCGTTGCCATCCTTATTGGTCTTTTCGTCGCGAACATTTTGAAACCCGGCCAGCATGGTCGTCTGGCCCCACCTGCAGCTCATGCCGTAAGTAAAGACGCAAAACCTGACACGATTACTATGATTCTCGATAACGTGCCCAGTTCGTTGCTTGGCCCGTTGGGAGATGGTGGAAAGGTCATTGGCGTTATCTTTATTGCTATTGCGTTTGGCTTTGCATTGCGGCGCGAAAAACATAGGCCACTGAACAACATCGAAGATGTTGTCAGCCTGTTTTTGAACGCGCTCATCACGATATTAGGATGGGTAATTGAATTAGTTCCAATCGCGGTGTTTGGCCTGATAGCCAATATCGTTGGCTCAGGTGGCTTCAGCAGTTTCAAGGCACTCGGCCACTTTGTTATTGCCGTTCTATGCGCATTATTCCTCCAGGGAGTATGGTATCTGACCCGCATTACTCTCGGCTCATGGGTTCGTCCACTGCCGTTACTACGCTCCATGCGTGACGCGCTGGTAATGGCATTTTCGACGGACAGTTCCTCCATTACCATGCCTCTTACCTACTCGTGCTTAAAGAACCGAGTCGGCCTACGCGAACAATCGGCTTCGTTGGGCGCACTTGTAGGAGCCAACTTCAATAACGACGGTACAGCTTTGTACGAAGCGATGTCGGCTCTGTTCATATCGCAAATGCTCGGTATACAGTTGGGACTAGAACAACAGTTCCTCGTGGTCATCACCTCAGTAGTCGCTTCTGTAGGAGCGGCAGGTATTCCTGAAGCGGGCCTAGTTACCATGACGCTTGTCTTTCATGCTGTGGGGCTTCCAGTAGAGTACATAGGCATCTTGCTGACTGTGGACTGGTTCCTTGACCGCTGCCGCACAGTTCTCAATGTCATGGGTGATGTGAACGTGGCGTGTTTGCTGGATGGCAAAACCCGCCAGACACCGGAAGAAGCGGCTGCGGCGGCTGAAGTCGGCGCGATTTAATTAACACGGCATTGATGGCAGCAGGGGCCACCTACTACTCGGTAGGTGGCCCCTGTTGGTTTATTTGGGTGGCTCGGTATGGAGTTCGGTGGGAAACATGGGGCGGCTGAGAGCTTTTTCGCTGTAGGCGCTCCACGACTCTCTGGCATCGACGAAGCTGTAACTCCCGAATAGGCGGCGAATGCAACCCAACTTTTCGGCGCATCTCATCGCAGTGGGGTCTTTGCCATCAAGCCACTTTCGTTCACTCCATGACTGAATCGCCATGACACTCCGATTGAGAGCAAACAGCTGAGCGATAAAGCGATATTCGAGCCTTGGGGCAACTTGCTTGTATTTGTAGCCCCTGGTCTTCGCATCCTCGCCATCTCTTTCGCCTTCCACCCAGTAGTAGCCATCTTTCTCCTTGATGTCCATACCGCGAGAAATAAGATCACCGAGATCGACAATTCTCTGGTTTTTCGAGTTCTGCGCCATCCAATCTTCGCGACTCACCTGAGGCGAAAAGCGCAAAGTGACTCGCAGTAGTTCTTTTGATGATGTCTCGCCCAAGGGATTATCGGATCGAAACCCTTGAAAAGCGACGGGTTCGTTGTATTCGATGATGAAAAAGCGACGGGTTCGTTGTATTCGATGATGAAATCGTTATCGCGTATCGAAACAATCCAATTGGTGTTGCCCACTAAACGTTTCAGGGTTTGGAACCATTGCTCCTTCTCCTCATCGGGCATTTTCCATGCGTCTTGAGTTGGAGCGGGAGCAGTGGGTTGGTTTTGGGCGTGAGTAGGGACTACCGAGGCACATAAAAGTGCGCCCAATAGGGCGAGAAGGGAAGCAATTTTCATGGGCAAAGAAGGGTATTCAAAAATCCCGACTCTGTCACTATGGCGCAATTGAAAACCCTTCTGCCTCTGTTATTATTTTTGGAAAACGGCGAGGTATTTGTCGTTGCCTAGTTCGTGGGAGCTGATGAAGCGGAAGCCGACTTTTTCGGCTTCGCGTTGGACGATGTCGAGGGCGAGCGTGTGGTCGTCGGTGAGGTCGTTCTGGTCGTCTTGTTCGCCGACTCGGCGCAGGATTTCGCCCGATTCTTCGTAGGCTTGCTGAGCTTCGAGACGCAGTTCATCGGTGTCGCGCTCGATGATGCCCAGACGGGCGCCGGTTTTCATGGCGCGTTTGATTTTAGTGAGCATTGCCAGCGGCTGGTCGAACTCATGGTAGGCGTTAAGAATGACGACCGAATCGAGGGTGTTGGTGGGCAGTTTCGGGTCGGTGACGGTGCCGAGGACGGTTTTGATGTTGGGCAAGCCCTCGTAGCGGGCGCGCTCGTCGATGAATTGGGTGTATTTGGGCAAAATATCCTGCGCGTATACCGTGCCACTGGGGCCAACGGCACGCGCCATACGAATCGAAAGCCAGCCTCCGCCCGCGCCGACATCGGCGACCTTTTTACCGCTTTTGATACCCAGCACCCGAAAGACGGATGGCAATTTCAACTCCTGTTCGCGGCCCGGCGTCTCGAAAATATCGACGCCGCCCGTCCACGGGCGCGCTGTCTGGCGCTCGGTGCCATCGGGCTTGGGAGCAGCCAGCGCCACAGCGGGCGCAAGCGCCAATAAAAGCAGCAGTCGTTTCATGATGCCTGGGTGTAAGCAAGTCGCAGTCCATGCACAGATTCTTTTTGCCCAGTAGTCACGAAAAAGGCCGATGGATTGTTTCCATCGGCCTTTGCTCGGAGCCTGTGTTTAGAGGTAATCGGTGCGCTCAACCATGATGGTGAGGCGACCCGAACCGTTTTGCACTGTGTACTTTTTACCCTCGTACTTTCTGAGGTCGATTGAGCCTTCGACCTTCATCCAAGTATCGTTGCTGGAAACCCGATCCCAGTCCATGAGGAGCAACGCGAAGTCGAACTTGTTGGTCTTGTCATAGTAGTAGTTGTAGGTGAATTCTTTCTTGCTGTTCGCTTCGTCCTCGGAAATTTTCACGACGGCGTTGAGGCCGTGCTTGGCGCTGGCTTTGCCGCGATTGGGCAACTCCCACCATGTGTCGCCATTGACGCGCAGGTTGCCATAACTCTCGTAGGTGTTGTCGGCCACGCCATCGTCTGGAGTCTTGTAGACATCGACCCACATTTTGAGCCTGTAGCGCTCGCCAATTGGGTTGGCGACGTATTTGGTCACGGTGTATTTGGTCGTCGTGGTCAGCTCGGCCAATCGGTCTTCACGGAGCGTGTTGGCGGTGTAGGAAATCGGCATCATCGTCGAAAGCGGGGCTTTCTCGCTCAGATAGCTCTTCATGATTGCCAATACGTCGGCCATACCTTTAGCGGGAATCAACTGTGTGAAGCCGCCCTGTGGGCCACCCAAAGTCGTTACGCGCATCTCGAACGAGGCATTTTTCGCGGCCTGACTACCTTCGTAGCTGGCATTGACGGCCCAGGAGCCTCCGTTCACGGAGGCTTCGAGCGCGCCGCGCATCTGCGATTCGGAAAGAGTCGAAGTCAGGTTGAACAACAAGACGCGGCCATAGGTGATGGATTTGATGTAGGCGGGCAGGTTGCTTGGCGTCACTTTCTTCTGGATGACCAGATTACGGGCATCGGTGACGGTGAAGGCGGGCGAGAAGAAGGCTTCGCGGCGGGTGCGGCCCTCAAAATCGGCCTGAGCTGTGAAGGCCTTCTCGGTGAAAGCCGCCGTGACGGTGTGCTGCGAACCGAAACGCTCGGTCGAGAACGAGGCTTTAATGGAAGCGATGGCGTAACGGGCATCGAGTCCAAGCTGGTGAGCGGTCTGTTCTTCGGAGTAGTTTTCGACGATTTTCAGAGTGCGCGCTCCACCCCACTGGATTTTGTTGCCCTTTTGCATCAAATCGCCAATCGCGGAAGAAGACTGTGTGGCACTGGGGTTTTTGATAACGCGGAAGTTACCTCCCATAGGTAAGTCGGTCGAGACGTTCATTGTTGCCCGTTTAGTGGCGGGGATTGCGATTTCTTGCAGCGAACCCAATCCCTCGCGCAAACCATCTTCCTGCACCAAACCGCCGAGCCAGAAGCCGTTAACGGGGGCGAAGGTCACGATTTCGTCGGGCGTCTCGGTAATGGAGTAATCCGTCTTGGTGACGGTGTAAGGGCGTCCGTTTTGTGTTTCCTTTGTAGAAGACGGTTCGCCGACCTCCTTATCATCTTTTTTCGGTTTGTTTTGCAGGCCCCAGTCAGGAAGGCGATCAAACCACTGGTCTACCGAAGTTGACCCCTTGAGCGAAGTATCGGGAATGGAAAGTCCGCCAACTCCACGACTTATAGCTCGACCAGAGCGAGGACTAAAGCGCGCTATGTTTGGCAGGCTGGAAATGGGCACGGGCTTGGAAGCTCTGGCCGCGATTCTGGCTGGCAAAGCCACTGCTTTGAACTGAGCTATCGAAACGGTGGGGACGTTGGTTGTGGGCGTGCCCTGTGCGAAAACAACGGTTGTGCCGGAAACGCTGGCAGAAAGGCCGGCACCGATAGCCAGCAAGTTCGAGAGTGATTTAAATGTCCGCATGGGAATTACTAATTCTTATCTGCACTTGAGACGAGTATGTCACATTCGATGCAGATTCTCCTTGGTCTTACGAGATTTTGTTTCGCTGTTTTATATGTTTGCGAAACGTGTTCGTAATTAACGGCGCATTTTGATAAGTGTTTATAAATATTACAAGAATGTTAGGAAATTAACAGTCTGCTTTGTTGAACTCGATTTTTCGCTATGTCTGCCCGATGGGTGAGCGAGACATAAAAAAGCGCCCTCCCACTGTGCTGTGAGAGGGCGCTTCAAGGGTTGCTAAGTGTTTTAAACGATTTGTTCGCGCGCCCACTGGGCGGCGCCAATGAGTCCGGCGCGGTTGCCGATGGTGGCGACCACGATTTGCGAGACATCGAAGTGCAGTTTCGAGGTGCGGGCTGCGACAGAGCGGCGTAGTGGCAACAACAGCACGTCTCCCGCCTGGGCGACACCACCCGCCAGGACCACGCGCGATACATCTGCTGTGAAAATGACGTTCACGATACCAACAGCGAGATATGAAGCGGTTTCCATCCAGACGCGGATAGCGATTTCGTCACCGCGCTCGGCTGCGATTGTAATATCGCGTGGCGTCAGTTTGCTGAGGTCGGGGCACAGTTCGTGGAGCATCGAGTCGCGGCCCCATGTGAGGGCACGCAGGGCACGCCATACGATGGCATCGCGTCCACACATGCTTTCGAGAGTACCCACGTTGCCAGCCGAACCGCGTTTATCGTTGATGTCAACCGTCATGTGGCCGATTTCGGCGCCGCGCTCGGAGGCGCCGATGTGCAGGTGCCCGTCCAGGATAATGCCCGAACCAATGCCTGTGCCGAGAGTGACAACGAGAACATCGTTGGCGCCCGAACCCGCGCCGTAGCGCGTTTCGCCAAGAGCGGCGGCGTTGGCGTCGTTGAGAACGTGAACAGGCAAGCCAATGCGTTCGCTCAACATCGGGCCAACAGGCAAATTAACCCAGCCCGTGAGGTTGGGGGCAAAGACACAAATGCCCTCTTTGTGCTTCACCGGGCCGGGGACACCGATGCCTACCGACTCGACCAACTCAGGACTCGCGGCGATGACCGTTTTCGCGGCCTCGGCTATGCGGTCAAGCAGCACATCGGGCGCGTCGTGCTGGCGCGTTTCAATTTCGTGTGCCGCGCTCAGTTGCCCGTTTTCGTCGAGTAAGCCAAAGGTACAGGTCGTACCGCCCAGATCAATTCCCAGATGCATCGCTATTGGTATGGCAAAAATCGGCAGGTGCGCGTTTTAAAAGGACTTAATGCAGCGAAACAAAAAAGCCGAATTTACGAAAGGGGTCCTAATCTGCCGGTTCGTAGGGGCAACCCACGTGGTTGCCCATCGCAGGAATTACCCATACATTACGCCATTCCTAAAAATTGGCAACCGAAATGATGGGCAACCACGTGGGTTGCCCCAATTGAATCAATCGCAGTTGTAGACCGGTTTCGTAGTTCGGAAGCCTCACAGCGAAACAAAAAAGGCGAATAGGAACATATGTTCCTATTCGCCTTTGGGGAAACGAAGCGGAGCTTCGTTTAGATTTAGCCGCCTTGCGACTGACGCAGGTGGTCAGCGGTGTAGTGCAAGAGAGCCATGTAGCGGGCCAATTTCACCTGTTCGGCGACGTGGCGCTGCTGTTTGGCGGTCAGGCCGGAGTTGCGACGGGACAAGATTTTGCCACGGTCGGTGATGAAACGCTTCAGTTGCGAAGCGCTTTTGTAGTTCAAGCCGAACACGAACTCGTCGGTGAATGTTGGGCGCTTGCCCTTGAGTGGGCGAAGCGGTTTGCGGTTGCGATTCTTTTGAGCCATTGTTTTTCGATCCTCCTTTGCGGTGGATTTTTGTTTTTCTAAAAGGAAAGCGGGCTAACTCTCGTTAACCCGCTTCTAGCGGTTTTGTTTTCGACCTTTTGAGCCGAGAAAGACCCCGATTTATTCGTCAGCGAATGGATCGCTGTCGTCGAAATCGTCGTCGTAGGCCGGTGTTGGTGCAGGACGGCGTGCGGGTTGCGGTGCCGAAGCCTGAGCCGGACGTTGGGGTGCACGAGCGGGCGCGGCCTGAGCCGGGGCCGAACGTACTGGACGCGCGGGTGCGGGTTCGTCATCGGCGAAATAGCCGTTGCTGTCCCCACCGCCATCGTCGTAGCGCGAGTTGCCTCCGCCACCACGGTTGCCACCGCCGTAGCCGCCCCCCTGCGAAGGGGTAGCCTCTCCGGCGCGGTCGCGCGTATCGAGGGTTTCGATGTTGGCGACATCAATTTCGGTGATGTAGCGCTTCACGCCCTCTTTGTCGGTGTAATCGTTGAGTTCGATACGACCTTCGATGCACACCAAACGTGCTTTGCCAATGTATTGCTCGACAAAGTCGGCCTTCTGTCGCCACGCTTTGCAGCGGAAGAAGTCGGTCTTTTTCTCGCCGTTTTCGTTTTTGCCGAAAGGGCGGTCAACCGCGACAGTGAACTGCGCGATCTTCAGACCATTGTTGGTGGTGCGGATTTCGGGGTCGTTCGTTAAACGACCGATCAAGACTACTTTGTTAAACGAAGCCATTTTTTAATCTCCTGGCGCTCCAACTAAATTTCACTGGCGTCAGTGATACGGAGCGGGCAAGGCATAGCGATAGGATAACGCCTCAATTCTCGAATTTCAAGAGGTGCTGAGGCGTATTTTTTCGCCCATTGTTAAGCATCTTCGCGAAGGATGACGTGACGCAAAACGCGCTCTTCCAATTTGAAATAGCGGTCGAGTTCAAACGTCAAGTCTTTGCTGAAGCGTGCGTTGATAACGACGTATACGCCGTCGCTCTTCTTGTCGATGGGGTAAGCCAAGCGACGAGCTTCGGAAACGCGCACGTTATCGAGAGCGCCGTCTGCTTCTTCAATCAAGGTTTTAACACGTTCCTGTGTTTCCTCGACAGCATTTGCTACGTTTGCTTGTACGATGTAAGTGACTTCGTATGCGCGGCCATTCGAGACTTCTTTGTCGGAAGCCAAACCTTCACCTTCGCCCAATTCGGGCAACAGGTCGGTAGCCGTAACACGAGGGCCTGCGGAACGCTCAGCGCGGTCGCCGCGCTCATAGCGCTGGTTTGTACCCTCTGCGCGCTCAGGCGCGGAATTTTCAGCTGGGGTGGTTCCCTCAGCCGTTGTGGTTGTATTTTCTGCCAATGTATTCACCTCCTCATGGATGTCCTCCGGCTTGAAACCGGAAGATCAGCCCGAATCGTGCGAAACGTTCGAGCCAAGGAGCTTATTTTTCGCCTACGCGAAAAAGCCGAATGGGTATTATACCCCAATTTCCTCACAAGAAAAAGCCCGACGAAGAAATTTTCGTCGGGCTTTTTCTTTTTGTCAGATTGTTTTTCAAGCCAAGCGCGCCCTATGGTCGATAGAAACGTGCACCATCGAGTCGGATGGTGTTGAAATCGGGATTTTCGAGTTCGATTCGGAAAGTCTTGTCGGCGCGCAAAGTGCGGCTTGAACGGCCTTCCAAAACAACACGCCGTGTCGCGTGCAGCCTGAGTGTGTGTCCGCCATCAAGCAGACTCCATGTTCCCGAATGAGAGACATTGCCCGTCAGCCTGTCGCCCGTGGTGAAGGTGTAAGTCCCATTCGAGCGAATGGTATAGTGGTCGTCGAGATTGCTTTGCCAGCTACCGATGAGATCGGAGCGGAACGCTCGTTGTGCGGCGGCGGGTTGCAAGGTGGGCAAAACCGTTCCAGTGGCACCAAGGCCCAGAACCGTCGCCACCACCACACGCTTCCAAAGATTGTTTTCCATTGTAGCTTCCTCGACGAGAGCTTGTACTAATTGTGTGCCAACTTCGCACAAGGTACACAATTGTCAAGTTCAGGCTTTCGCTGTTTGCTCGATGTTCTGGGGCGTGTAGCGCTTTTTCAAGCGCAGAAAAGGTTTTTCGACCCAGTAGTAGGAAGCCGAGGCAACTACAAGGGTTAAGGCCATGCATACAGGCGCCCTTACCCACAGCGAGACACTGGGAAAGAGTTCGCGGGCAAACGAGAAAAATACCATGTGCCATAAATAGATGGCATACGAGAGGCGCCCCAGCCATACCAGCAATTTCAATTGAAGTAGACGAATGATGCCGCTTTGGGGCGAACTTTGAGCCAGGGAGAAGACGAGTAAACCTGATGCGATGGAAATGAATGCCATGCCATAAAGATAAAGTCGCGGATCGGTTGTGCTGAGGGATCGAACACAATAAGCCAACAATAGAATCCCGGTAACAATGGCAATTTTTTCAGCCCATTTGAGCAATTGGGGACTCAAGGCACGAGTATGAAATACGAATGCGCCAAAGCAGCCCACAAGCAGAGCATCAGCACGGGTATCGGACCCATTGCCCAGCCGTTGGTGTGTCCAGCCCGCGTGAGCAAGCCCACCACGATAGAGCATGACGCCCACAGCCAGCAAACCGACCCAGAGGACTGCTTGGCGCTTAGTGCGAAAAGCCCAGAGCAAGGCGACAAAAATGATGGGCCAGGTAAGGTAGAACTGCTCTTCGACCGATAGTGACCATGTATGTCCGAACCAACCCATGAAACTCCGGCCCCCGAAAGCGCGGACCCAGTTGGACACGTAGAGTAGAACCACTGCAGTTTGTTTAAGGCCTAATTTCCACCTAGAGTGATCTGCCAGGCAGTAGAGGACGAAACTAAAGGCGAGACAGACAACAAGCGCGGGCAATAGGCGACAGGCGCGACGCAGGTAAAAATTTTTGAAGTCGATTTTTCCGTTCGCGCTCCACTCTTCGAGCAACAGACATGTAATCAGGAAACCGCTCAACGCGAAAAAAACATCGACACCGACATAACCGCCGGGTAGTAACCGCCAATCACCGATTTTGGAAAAGTGATAAATAACGACGGCCAGCACTGCAATTCCCCGTAAACCATCGAAGGCGGGGCGGTATCCCAACTTGCTCCACGCGGTTGTTTCATTGGGCATGACATCTGAAAGAGGGGCTGTTGTTGCAGCAGTTGATATGGGAAGAATCGAATCGAACTTCATAGGGATTGGAACGACTAATGATGGTGCGAAATTCAGCAGCTCTCATTTCCCTGTCAACAAATTCTGTTGATAGTACGGACCAGCACAAATAATCAGTTGGGATTAGCTCTCAGAGCAGAAATTTATGCAGCCTGGGGTTGAGATGTAAGGGCTACTAGAAGTTAGTATCACAAAGAAAATAAGCTTAAAGGTTAATTTTATTTACCAATTCTCTCTCTTTTTTCGTCTGTATTATCACTTGAAAATACAGTTTTGTCCCCAAAAAACCCGTACTACTACACCACAAAACCGCGCCTCTAAATAAGACATGAAACTTCTCCTCGCGTTGGTTTTTGGGATTTGCGTACTTGGGTCGCGGGTTTCAGCCCAAGAGAATCTGAATCTTCTGCAAGGTTCGCACGCCGAAGCGGTGTTAGCTCCCGAACGGGACACCCTCAACAAACAGTATAAAAACTATGGCAAAGCTTATTATCAAGAAGTCAAGCATCCTGATGGTAGCTCGGCGATTCTGGTTTTCCAGCCCTCTGGCGCTCCCCGTCCGTCTTTGTTTGGCATCTCCCGCAACGACAAAATATTGTGGAGCAACTACAGCCCAACTGCGGAGGTAGGGGGGGCAGCGACGAAAATCGCGGGAGACAAGGATGGGAATGTTCTCATCATATGGGAAGACCACAAGTTGCAAGCGCTCAATGCCCGCCTGTTCGATGCGCAGGGCAGAGTCGCGTGGACAAATCCCATTGTCCCCCTCCCCTTCAAAACCGATGTCAATGAACAGGAGTACCTTTGGGGCGTGAATATGCTGTTCTGGCCCGGACATGGCTGGTTGGTGACGTTTTCGAGCAATCGGCGCACGGTCGTTCAGTTGCTCGCTGAACAGGGAAAACCACAGTGGGGCGAGGGCACAGCACTGGTTTCAGAGCAGCAGGGAAAAAACACTGTTTCTTTGATTCAGGACAGCCCCGACAGCATTTTCGCGCTGTGGTACGAACACGGCTACCTCAAGAAGCCAGAAACGAAGAGCCTGTTCCGTGCGCAACGCATCGACGCGACGGGCAAACCGATTTGGGCAACGCCACTCGAAGTGGGCGAGGCGCCCAGTTTCGGCTGGGCGTCACCACACGAAATCCAGCTGACCCTGACAGCCGACCAAAAGGTGCGGGCGCAATTGTACAAAGGCGTTCTCAACGACGTGACGGAAAACCTCAGCGAATATCAGGCAGAGATTGGGCCGCAGGGGCAAGTCGAAAAGCGAGAAGATGCTCCCAACAGGTGACAGCAACTGCCGTTATTAAACCCCACGCCGAATAATACCCGTATTTCGGTTAACTTGGGGACGTTCATGCACTCGCCGTATTCATCGATTCGCGTCGCCGTCGTGGGGGCTGGCATTGGCCGCGCCCATGTCGAAGGCTATCTTGCGGCGGGCGCTCAGGTCGCGACCATCTGCGATCTCAGTCCCGACAAGGCGCAAGCGCTCGCGCAAAAATGGAATATCGAGCCGCACATCGAAAGCGACTTTGCCGCTGTGTTGGCCGATGACTCTATCGACGCCATTTCGCTGTGTACGCCCAACTCGCTGCACGCGCCGATGGCGATTGCCGCCATGCACGCGGGCAAGCATGTGCTGTGCGAAAAACCGCTCGCCCTCAACGCCGAAAACGCGCAGAGCATCGCCGACTGTGCCCTCGAAACCGGGCGCGTCTGCATGGTTTCGCATGTGCTGCGCTTTCGCGACGACACCCTCGAACTAAAGCGTCGCGCCGCCGAAATCGGCGACATCTACTACGGGCGCACGATGGCGCGTCGGCAGAACGGCATACCAAAATGGGGAGGTTGGTTCACCCAGCAGCGGCTTTCGGGCGGCGGACCACTGATTGATACCGGAGTTCATATTCTCGATCTGGCGTGGTGGTTGGCGGGTTGCCCGGCTCCGGTTTCGGCTTCGGGAGTGGCGTACGCCAAGTTCGGCCCACAGCAGCGCCATCTGGGCGCGGGCGGCGCCGAGAATTTGTCCGGCACCTTCGATGTCGAAGATTTGGCGGCGGGCTTGGTTCGCTTCGAGAACGGGCTGTCCCTGCACTTCGAGGCGTCGTGGGCCATCAATGCCAACGGCGACGAGCGATTTTGCCACCTGCATGGCACAAACGGCGCGCTATTATGGGACGATGCGCCCAAATTCGTGGGCGAGGACGGCACTGTCGAAGCGCTGACACAGGGCGCCGGAAGCGCATGGCGACGCGAGATGGAACACTTCCTGAGCTGTGTACAAAGCGGCGCGACGCCCAACCCCGACGCCGCTCAGGGCGTTATGATGATGCGAATGCTCGACGCGCTTTATTTATCGGCACGCGAAGGCCGCGAAGTCGCGGTTTAATCGGCGCTGCGGCGGGCGCGGAACTTACCGGGGCTTTCGCCGAAGTGGCGCTTGAAGGCTTTGGAAAACGCGACCGCCGCGCCATAGCCCACCGAAGTCGCGATAGCCTCAACGGTTTGATCGGAGGCGCGCAACAGCTCTGCCGCGCGACGCATACGCAGACGAGTGACGAACTCCATCGGCGAAGTCCCGGTGTGACGCACCACCATGCGGTGAAAATGCGTCGGCGACACATACATCTGCGCCGCCAAAGTCTCGACCGACCACGCCCCCGGCAGGTCGGCGTCAACTCGCTCCCACAAACGACTCAGGCCCGCCAATTGAAGCGCGCTGGCCGGATTCAATTTTTGCTCCAGCGCTCGGTCGAGCAATAGCCCGATGAGTTCGGCGTAGGTGTGCGCGACGCGAAAATCGCCTTCCTGAAGCGTGGTTTCGTTGAGGAACTCTTCGGTAGCCTGATGCAACGGGTGGATGGGGCGGGTGGGCCGCACACCGGGAGTCTCGTTGGCAAGGGCGCCCCACTGCGCACTTTCGGCGAGGTGAAACCACAACACTTTCCAGCGATTGGCGGCTTGATAGCGATGGTACTGTCGTGATGGCCCCAGCCACAACTCGCCCGCGTTCATTTCGCTTTCGCCCTGATGTGTCTCGACGCGCGCTCCACCGGAAAGCGTGTAGACGACGACGTGGAAAGGCATACATTTCCGTTCGACCTCGAAGGGAGCCTGTAATTCGCTGATGCCCGCCAACAACACGCCGCGTTCGCGCAGTGGACGAGCGTAGGCTTCTTCAAGCGGCAAAAATCGCTCAAGGCATTGTGGTGGAATAATCGCGGTTTCGGCAAAGTTCACGGCAGAAACGGAATTGTTCAACGAAAACATGATTTTAAAGGAGCCTTAGAAACTCGAAGCCAATGTCACTAGTAAGACAACGCTCAAGGTGCCTTGATACCTCTTAGCGGCTTATTTTCTGAATTCCCTTGTCGTTTCGCCCTGTTCGTCTCGACTTCTCGGCAAAAGTCGGGCGGCTTCGAGTGCGCCGATGGGTATACGAAAGGGGATGTTTTTCGATTCCCACTGTCATCTCAGCGACGAGCGGCTGTTTGCCGAACTCGATGCGGTTCTCGAACGCGCCACTGCCGCACAGGTCAATCGCATTCTTTCGATAGCAGTGGATTTAGACGACGCCACTGCCATTGCCCGCTTCAGCGATGGCGCGCGGGTATGGTCGAGCGCGGGCGTTCATCCGGCTTCGGCTCTGACCTGGACGGATGGCGAGTCGAACCAGAAACTGCGCGAACTGCTCACCGACCCAAAATGCGTCGCCGTTGGTGAGTGTGGCCTCGACTACGTGTACGACGAAACCCACCCGCACTATCCCGGCGCCACGCGCCCACGACAGGCCGAGGTCTTCGAGCAACAACTAGAAATCGCCGCGCAGACGGGCAAACCCGTCGTCATCCACAACCGCGAAGCCGATGCCGACATTCTCTCGATTTTGGAGCGTTGGAGTTCGCGCCTCAGCGGCGGCGTTTTCCACTGCTTCAGCTCCGATTGGAGCATCGCCCAGCGTGTTATCGACATTGGCTTTCACCTCGGATTCACGGGCATCGTCACCTTCAAGAACGCGCCCATCATCCATGAAGTCGCGCAGAAGTGCCCGCTAGAACGAATGCTCATCGAAACCGATGCGCCCTATCTGGCTCCCGTCCCGCATCGTGGCAAGCAGAACGAACCGTCGTTCGTGCCGCATGTCGCCGTCAAAATCGCCGACTTAAAGGGCATGAGCCGTGATGAGGTGGGCGAAATTACTACAGCTAACGCTCGCAAGTTGTTCGGGGTGTGAAGGCAGCTTTTGTTCTGCGCCACTCCAACTGCTATATTGCATCTAAAGTAGCCATGCCCCGCTACCTTGCTCTCATCCTGTTCGCCGCCGCTTTTGGTGGGTATGCTCACGCACAGAACGATGTTCCAGCCATGAATAACGATTTCGCGTATACGCCGACTGCGCCGCAAGACCGATTAGTGGGCATCGCTTACACGACGTGGCACCAAAGCAATAACTGGGGCGCCAACACATGGGGGACTCCTGCGACGGGATTTTATGCATCGGATGATCGCGCCGTCATTCGCCAACATGCGCGTCAGTTGCAGGGCGCGGGCGTCGATTTCGTGATGGAGGATTGGTCGAATAATATCGGCTACATCTACGACCCGGACAAGAAGCGGCCCGATTTCGACATGATCGAGGGCGCCACTTTCGCGCTTTTCAATGAGTGGGCCAAACTGCGCGCCAACGGCGAGAAAACGCCTAATATCTCCATTATGGCGGGCGTAACGGGCGCCCCGGCTGCCGCCGAAGATGGGCGCTTGCAGCGCAAAGCCGACCAAATCTGGAATCAGTTCGTCGCCAACCCGACTTACCGCCCACTCGTCCAAATGGATGGTGGCAAGCCATTGTTAGTTATCTACGTCAACACACCGTCGCCTTTTCAAAATGGAGTGCCCAAATGGAACGACTCGCGCTTTGTGGTGCGTTGGATGACGGGTTACGTCACCGAACAGAGCGCATTGCGAACACCCGATCTCATCTCGAAATATGGTTACTGGTCGTGGGAAGACAGAGGCGCACAAACCTTCCCGGTCGTTAACGGGCACCCCGAATCAATGGTAATTACGGCGGCAGTGCGGCCACAGGGCAAGCCCGGTGAGCGCTCCTACATTGCTGCCGCAGCGCGCAACAACGGCGAGACCTTCAAACGGGCGTGGGCACGCGCACGTCAAATCGGGCCGAAATATGCGCTCGTCGTGTCGTGGAACGAGTGGCACAAGGGCGAACAACCCAACGCCGAAATCAGCAAAGACATCGAGCCTTCCAATGAGTTCGGCAACCTGTATCTCGACATCTTGAAACAACAAATCGCCGATTTCAAAGCGGGGCGCTAAGACTCATGAGCCAGTAGGCGCCATCTATGAAACCCTCCCATTGTTTGCCAGGCGCCCTTGTTGGTGGCGTGGTGCTTCCATTTTTAATGGCAGTCTGCCTCTCCGTTTTTCTCCAATTCTTTCCCCTTCCCTGGACCACTGTTTCCTTCGTCCGAGTCTGGGAACAGGCATTAAGTGCGTATGGGATTTTGGGGGCAACTCTTGGTTTTTGTAGCGTAATGCTGTCGCCGCCAAAGCGCTCATTAGTGCCGCGCATATGGGGGACTTTGTGCGGTTTTGCCATTGCTGGCGATGGTTTGCGGGAATGTTGGAGTGCCTATCGACAATCCATTTTTCATATGCCCGACAAGCACCTGCTTTATATGAACATGGCTTTTCGAGCGCCGCTGATTTCATGGGGGTTGGCCCTGCTTTTCTTCGCCTTGCTGGCACGCTCCACACCTTTGAGGGACTATAAACAAAGCACGGGCGAGACGGAATAGAGTGATGTGCAGTGGACACCCCATTGATACAGCGAAACAAAGCCACGGTAAAATCACAGGCATTCATGCAAAAATTTCCGCAAATCTTCTTCGGCCTAATGTGTCTGATTGGGCCACTTTCATCCGCGCCCAGAGTTTGCGCAGCTGAAACTATCACAACGGAGGTTTGTGTGTATGGTGCCACATCTGGCGGAGTCATCGCTGCCGTTCAGGCTAAGCGGATGCAAAAGACCGTCGCCCTGGCCTCGTTCAACACTCATGTCGGCGGCATGACTTCTGGCGGCTTAGGTTGGGTCGATTTCGGGAAAAGCGAGGCTATAGGTGGCCTTACTGCGGAATATTTCAAACGTATTGGGCAGCACTATGGCAAAACAGGCCCCGGCTACGCGGTGGAGCCGCACGTTGCCGAAGAGGAATTTAACACCCTGTTGGCGACCAATAATGTGCCAATCCGATTCAATCAACGCCTGGCATCTGTGACCAGCACTGACGGGCGCATCAGCCAGATTGTCATGGAGGATGGCACTATCTACCGCGCCAAGATGTTCATTGACGCCTCTTACGAGGGCGATTTGATGGCAAAGGCTGGGGTTAGCTTCGCGTTAGGACGCGAAAGTGTGGCTCAATACGACGAATCGTTCGCCGGGGTGCGGAGCGAGCCTTGGAAAGTGCCAGTAAGCCCCTATATCGTGCCGGGCAAACCTGAAAGCGGATTACTGCCTCTCATTGGAGAGGATGCGGGAATTGCCAATGGCGAAGCCGATAAGAGCCTCATGTCTTGCAATTATCGGCTGTGCCTCACCCAGGACCCGGCGAATAAGATTCCCATCACGGCTCCTGCGGGTTATCAGGAATCGACCTACGAATTGCTGGGGCGACTCATTGATGCCAAAGTCGCCGAGGGCGCCGCGCTACAACTGACGACTTTCATCAAAATTTCACGGCTTCCGAACGGCAAAACGGACATAAATAACCAGTTCAGCGTCTCGACCGACTTTATCGGCGAAAGCCACAGCTATCCCACTGCAAGCTACGCCGAGCGGGACGCCATCGAGCAGTCACACCGCAATTACATCCAGGGATTGCTTTATTACCTTGGCACCAGTCCCCATGTCCCCGCTCCCATCCGTGCGCAAATGCAGACATGGGGCTTCTGTGCTGATGAGTTCAAAGATACCGGCGGTTGGCCTCACCAACTGTATGTGCGTGAAGCCCGCCGCCTGATAGGCGACTATGTGATGCTTCAGCAAAATGTTCAGGGCAAGCGCCTAGCTCCTGAAAGCGTTGGACTCGCCAGTTACCGGGTAGACAGCCATAGCCTGAACCGTTTCGTGCGCGATGGTGTTCTGATGACGGATGGCGACCTGCACGACGCCTACCCGAAACCCTACCCTATCTCGTATCGCAGTATCGTGCCCAAGAAGGGAGAGTGCCAAAACCTGTTCGTGCCATTCGCCCTGTCCGCGAGCCACGTGGCCTTCACCAGCATCCGCATGGAGCCGGTCTTTATGATTCTGAGCCAGTCGGCAGCTACAGCGGCAGCTCAGGCTATTGATGGCAACCTCGCTGTGCAGGATGTCGCCTACGATAAGTTGCATGACCGCTTGTTGGCAGATGGACAGATTATGGAGTGGCAGGAGAACACCAAAAAATAACGAGACTTCTCCGTTGGAGAGAGGCCATTATCTGCGCGCCATGCCCCGAAAGCTATTTTTCGTTTTTGTGGGTGTAGTAGGTGATGGCCGCAATCACAGCGGCGATAGAGATACCATAAGGTTGCAGGTCGGTTTGACCGTTCCACGATACCACTTGCCCCAGAAACAGCACGCCCAACACGGTAACGACGACGCCCAATAGCTTCGATTTCAGGTCATCGAGCGAGTGAATCATCATCCATTCTGGCACTGGAATCGAATTGTCGATGAACAATTCATACAACCCTATCGCGATGATATAGAACACCGTCGCCAGCAAAAACACATCTATCGACTCAATGGCACCAAGCGTAATTTTCTTGCTGTCCAACTCGCGTCCGACCACCTGGGCCACCAGATGCAGTACATCGAATAGCCCGTAAACAAGTAGCAGAGTGGCACAGATGAACGAGCCAATAACTCCCAGCAGAACGACATAGCGCGACTGCGCGAGAAAAGAGAACATATCGGCGACCGACTTTGCAATAAGAATGCGCGTATAGGCGCCTATTTGTTCAAAGCTCTTCGCCGAATCGGCGCGTGCATTGTCGCCCTTCGTCTCTCAAACTGCACGCGCATCAATGAAGACTTTGTCCCCCAGCAAAAAGCGGTTAGCTCTCCTTTCCCTGATTCCGGCACTTCTCGTCGGCGGCTTGATAATCAGTTGGGTATTTAAACCAGCGCCCTTCCAGATTCCGCCGCGCCCCCCTCTGCCCTCGCCCAACGGCTTTGATGCCTATGTCAAGGCAACACAAGCGATTGTGCCCGCCAATCCTCCCGTAGACCCCATCAACGATGCCAAGCGTCCGACGCCCCAACAAGCCGCCACACAATATTCGCCTCAACGGCGCCGCGCCTGGATTGCTGCTAACGCGACGACATGGAAGTTGATGGATGAAGCAAAAACCCTGCCCTGCTACTCGCCCGACATTCGCGGATTGCTGCCCACTCCCCTCTATTGGGGGCAATTCCGCGAGTTAGCGCGCTGCCAGTCGATTCGGGTCAAAGAAGCCAAAACCTCTGGCAAATGGGGCGAGGCCGCGAATTTAGGACTCGATACCATCGAAATGGGCCTCAACACCGAGCGCGGTTCGGTACTCATCGGCTCGTTGGTTTCCATCGCAATCGAAGCTATCGGCCAACGTTCAATCGAGGATGTACCGTCTCACCTCAGCGCGACCGAAGCCAAAACAACGGCACGGCGTCTGGAAACAATGCTCGACAAAGCCCAGCCCTTCTCGGAGGTGCTAACCGAGGAGAAATGGAGCATGGCAGCCTCAATCGGCCGTACTGGCGGGGGAAGTGGAGCAGGGATAATGGGCAAAATTGGCTCGCTATATTTTTCGCGCGCTATGGCCGAAACCGTCGCAATGATGGATAGCCTCATCGCCGAGGCCAATAAACCAGCGGGCGCCCAAACCCAAGTCGCGGCCCCCACGGGCCTAACGTCCACCCTCGCAAGCATGAACTTTCCGGTCATGAAGCGTTCGTTCTTCAACGATGAGCGACGCAAATCCGCCGAACGTCTGCTGCTCTTACAATTGGCACTGCGGGCCTACCGCGCCGAACGCGGCGCCTACCCGACCCAACTCTCCCAACTCGCACCAACCTATCTGAAAAGCGTACCAGTCGACCCATTCGGAAAGGGAGAACCGCTGCACTATGCCGTCAAAGGAGATTCTTATACGCTGTGGAGCATTGGGCCAGATGGCATCGACGATAAGGGCATTTCGATCAAACCCAAACCTCCCCAGAAGCGTCCCATCGCCTCCATCAACTCGAAGGGCGATATAGTCGTTCATCCTTAAAATCGGCTCGCGTCACAGTGTCAAACCTAACACCCCACTGTCAATATGCACACGTGCAGCATTACCATTCATCCACCACACTAAGCGCGCAAAAATGAAGACATCCCTCATCAAAACCATGCTGCTGCGTTTTGTTTTTTTCCTGCCATTTTCCATGCTTGGAGTAGTGGCATATAGTCGAATCACAGCACCTCCCGCACCTCAAATTCCGCCGAGCGCCCCCTTGCCCTCGCCCAATGGATTCGATGCCTACATCGCGGCGGCTCAGGCTATTTTGCCTGCCAATCCTCCTGTCGATTCCATTAATGACGTTCAGCGCCTGACACCACAACAAGCAGCGGTACAGTATTCGCCGCAGCGGCGACAACTTTGGATAGCTGCGAATGCAACGGCATGGCAGAAGATGGCTCAGGCCAAGACTCTCCCATGCCGTGCCCCCAATATGCGCGGTTCAACCACCACTTTTGCGGGTTGGGCACAACTGCGCGCCCTGTCGTTCGGCCAGTACATTCGGACAAAAGACGCCAAAAGCTCAGGACAATGGGGAAAAGCCGCCGAATTGGGCCTCGATAATCTGGAAATGGGGATTAATATCGAACGTGGCTCAGATCTCGTTGGTTCATTGGTCGGCATGTCGTTTCAAGCTGTTGCCCACTACTCGCTCGAAGATATTCCCTCTCATCTCAATGCCACTCAGGCCAAGTCTGCCACGGGGAGCCTGGAAACCCTATTGAACAATGCCCAGCCATTCTCACAGGGTTTAACCGAGCAAAAGTGGAACATGTTAGTTTCTTCCAACGACTATGCGAACTCGCCGAGCCAATCAGGATTTGAATTGGTTGGCAGATTATTCCTCCCTCATGCAATGAGTAATATGGCCCAAATGATGGACGATTTCATCGCCAACGCCGACAAACCTGTAGGGACTCAAACACCAGTTACGGTTTCTGATAATTTGATAGCGTCGTTCTCAAATATCTATTTTGACTCGACAAATAAGTCGCTCTTCAGCGATGCACGCCGCAAATCGAACCTACGTTCACTCCTCACCCGTTTGGCTCTACGGGCCTACCGCGCCGAACGCGGCTCCTACCCGCCCCAACTCTCCCAGCTCACGCCAACCTATCTGAAAGCAATTCCTATTGACCCATTCGGCAAAGGCGAGCCACTGCGTTACGTAGTTCAGGGCGATTCGTACACGTTATGGAGCATCGGGCCGGACGGCGTCGACGACAAGGGCGTTTCGATTCAACCGCAAAGCCCACGGAAACGGGTAGTCGCCTCAGCAGATTCGAGGGGAGATATAGTCACACACCCTTAAAATCGACTCGCGAGACATTATTGGCTCAAAGTCCTCGTTTGCGCCCGAAAATTGCGACTAAAGCCTGTTGATGACCTCATTTGCTCGTTCTTATATCTGGCAGGCTGTTGCCTCCAATGCGCGCGTCATTCAGTTTTTGCTGCGCGAGTTGCCCGCCGATTCGCCGCAGTGGGACGCCCGCCCCGACGCTGAGCGCTTCTCGCTGCGCGAAATCATCGCGCACCTCAACGACTACGATACCGTGTCGCGCGAACGCTTCGAGCATATCATCCGCGAAGATGAGCCGGAATTTGGCGATTGGGACCCCATCGAAGCCGCCAAGCACTACGACGTGCGCGACCCGTTGCATCAGGTCGAAAACCTGATAGTGCTGCGCAGCGAACTCGCCTCGTGGCTCGAAGGACTGAGCGACAGCGAATGGCAGCGCACAGGCACCCGCCCGCGTGCGGGCAAGTTCTCGGTCGAAGAGGGCGCCGCACTCGTTGTCGCCCACGATGCCTACCATATCGCCCAGATCATCGAATGGCTCGACGCGACCAAGTAAGGGAGTCCTATGCCACTTCAAGCCATTGCGCCCCATGTGTGGCGCATCAACATTTTCAACTTCGTCAACGCCTATTTCATCCAGAACGCCGAGGGCGACTTCGTTCTGGTCGATAGCGGTGTGCGCCCAGCGGCAAACCAGCTCAAGGCTGCTGCCGCCGAATTGGGGCGCCCTCCCGTCGCCATCGTGCTGACACACGGACACATCGACCACGTCGGTAGCGCGGGTGACCTCGCGCGCGGCTGGAATATTCCGGTGTACGCGGGCCGACTCGAAAAGCCGTTTTTGACGGGTGAAGACTACTACCCACCCGGCGACCCCACGGTGGGCGGCGCCTTAGCCCAAATGGCGCGCCTCATGCCAGCACAGAAATTCGATATTTCGGATGTGCTGGAAATCTACCCCGAAGACGGCAAACTCGACATTCTCAAGGGCTGGCGTATCATCGAAACACCCGGCCATTCGCCCGGACACGCTTCGCTGTGGCACGAAGACGACCGCGTTCTTCTCGCGGGCGACGCGCTTTGTACCGCCGACATGGATTCGGTTGTGGGCATGACAACACTCAAACCCACCCAGTTCGCGCGCGGTGGTACGCCCTTTGTGCCTGATTGGAAAGAGATGAAGCACTCGGTTGGCAAGCTCGCCGATTTGGAGCCAGCAACTGTGGGGGCAGGCCACGGCCACCCGATGACGGGCGGCGATGTGCCCCAACAACTGCGCGACTTCTTCCACAACTTCAAAGCGCCCGAACACGGTCGCTATGTGGGCGAACCTGCCAAAACCGACGAGACGGGAGTGACCTTCCTGCCGTCCGCACCGCCCGACTCGCTGCCGCGCAACATGGCCATCGGCGCCCTTGCCGGAGCAGCTGCCTTCGCGATTTTAGGGCGCACTCGCAAATAAGTGCCGCGTTCCCCCGGCAAACAGAACCCCCTCGCAGAGACATCTCTGCGAGGGGGTTTGATTTTGGTTCGTATGCGTGCATTTAAGCAGCGTGCAAAGTCTCAAGCCAGCGCGCCTCTTCGATGCCCTTCATCAATTCGGCGGCGGGAACTGGGCGCCCGAACAGATAGCCCTGCGCTAAATCGCAACCCAGTGCGCGCAGATGCTCGACTTCGGCCCATTCTTCGGTGCCTTCGGCGACGATTTGCAAGCCGAGCGCATGGCCGAGGTGAATCATCGAGGAAACGATGGCTCCCTGTTCGGGCGTTTCGTGCAAGCGCGACACGAACTGGCGATCAATCTTCAAATAATCGAACGGGAAGCGGCGCAGATAAGCCAACGACGAATAGCCCGTGCCGAAGTCGTCGATGCTCAGTTTCACGCCCAGAGAGCGCAGTTCGTGCAGAATCTCCAACGCCGAATCGGCCTCACCCATCAGAACCGTTTCGGTGATTTCAAGAATCAGGCAAGAGGGTTCAAGTCCGGTTTCTCGCAGAATGTTCGTGACTCCACAGACGAGCGAACAATTGCCGACTCCGGCCTCATTCACCGAGTCGGAAGGGGGACGCAGTTGCATAGCCGACACGTTGACACTCAACGATAGCGGAACAATGTTCTGCTCGTTCCACTGCGCGACCTGAGTACACGCCGCGCGCAAAACCCACAGCCCCATCGGCACGATTAGCCCGGTTTCTTCGGCGATGGGAATGAACTCGGAGGGCGGCACCAAACCGCGCGTCGGGTGCTGCCAGCGCATCAGTGCCTCGACACCGCGCGTCTGCCCGCTGTCGAGATCGACTTTGGGCTGATAGAACACCATGAACTCGTTTTGTTCGAGCGCACGACGCAACTCATCTTCCATTTGCAAGCGGCCAAGAGCCACACCGGAGAAAGAATTTTCCCAAATTTGGATGCGTCCTTTGCCGCGCCGTTTGGCCTCGTACATCGCCCCATCGGCGCGGCGTATAAGTTCGTCGGCACTGGTTCCAGCCTCATAAAACGCCACACCCAACGAGGGCGGCGTCACGAGGGAGTGGCCTTCGATGTGAATCGGTTCGCGCAGCGATTCCAGGATGCGTCCGGCGATTTCGACCGCATGGTGCGGGTTATCGAGCGATTCGAGCAATATCACAAATTCGTCGCCTCCCTGGCGCGCGGCGGTATCACCTGAGCGCATAATGCGGCGCAGACGCTCGGCAGTGGTTTGAAGCAGGATGTCGCCCGTTTCATGACCGAGCGAATCGTTGACGAATTTGAAGTTGTCGAGGTCGAGGAACAGCACCGCGAGTTGACCAGAAGCAATAGAGCGCTGAGCCAATGCGTGTTCGAGGCGATTACGCAGTAATTGGCGGTTCGCCAACCCCGTCAGCGAGTCATGGAACACCTGATACGAAAGCCGCTCTTGTAAAGCGCGATGTTCGGTGATGTCCGTCATTGAGGCGACGACACCCGCAAATTCATTATTCGCGTCCATAAGTCGCGAAGCACTCACCGAAAGCGCGACCCGGTGGCCCGATGTCGTTTCCAACGAGAACTCTTGATTCAACAGCGGTACGGTGGCCTTTTTGACGCGCTCGAACAGCGTGTCGTGAAGGGGCAACGGTTTGCCGTCCAGCGATTGTACCTTCCAACGCGCTTCATCCAAACGCGCCCCATCGAACGACAAAGCATCAACGCCAAATACGCGCAGGGCGGCGTCGGGGTTAGCGAAATGCAGCCTTCCTTCGCGGTCAAAAATCCAGATGGGGTCAGTCACCGTCTGCAACACACGGGCGAGCTGCTCTTCCGAATTGGCGAGACGCCTTTCGGACATTTTACGTTCGGTAATATCCAGGCAAGCCCCCAGAATACGGTCGCGCTCTCCATTTTCGCCGCGCAGCAAGGTGCCGCGATGCAGCCAATACAATTCGTTGCCCTCGGCGTCGCGAAGCGCAATCTCGATTTCGAACTCCTTGCCGTCAACCGCATTCTCCCACGCCACGCGAAGTGGCGAGCGATAGTTTTCGCTGACACAGGCGATCCATTCGCCCAGCGTTTCAGGCACATCGCCCGAACTGGCATAACGCGGCGTGTAGTCGCCCTCCCATTTCAGCGGGGCATCCAACAGATCATCGCCAGGAAGCAGGCTGGCCACGAAAAAGGCATCGCCCGCCGTTAACGCGACATGGGCCAATTGGCGGTGCAGCCGTTCGCTTTCACGCAAACGGGCTTTGTTTTCCATTCGAGAGCGGTGAGAGCTTTCGAGGGCACTGAGAGTAGCGTTGATGTTTTGCCCCAACAGCGAAAGCTCGTCGCTGCCATCTTCGCGGACACGACAGCTTAAGTTGCTGCTTTCGCGCACACCATCGACATCTTTGGAAAGCGCCGCCAACCGCTGAAGCACAAGAAACTCGATGAGCCACAGCGAAAGCGCAGTGAAAGCAATTCCCGCTAATACCAGCACAACGGCGAAGGTAATTACGGTTTGTGCGCCACGCTCGTAAATATCGCGTGGATGGCGCACTTCGAGAATAAAGTGCGCCCTTCCAATCTCATCTTTCAAAAGTGTCGAGGCAACGACGTTCTGCTCGCTGACGGGCCTCTGCATGCCCTCGAATTCCACCTTTACGTCCGTTGAGAACTTAGGGAGCGAGCCACGAATCGCGTGCAGAGTGACATGGCTATCTGTCGCCTGTGTCAAACGCTCCATGCGCTCCGAGTTAAGCGCACGCACGAAAACAAGCGTTCCGCGCACGTTGTTACTCAAATCTGATGGGATGATGGATGCAGCTACCACAACGTATGGCCCATCCGCCAATGCCACTATCGCACTGTGAAAATAACGTTTGGTCGAAGAGCTTAAGAACGCGGATTCTGGTGTGAAGTGTGTATGGAGTTCTTGAACTTGCCGCTGCAAATCAGCGGGCTTCTGACTTCCCAGCGGTATGACCTCGCCACTGCGCGTGATCATGTAAACGAAATCGACTTCGCTCAGACGTAAGATTTCGGGATAGTAATTTTTCTGGAGATAGACCGGATTGCGCGTCTTAACGAACTGAAAAGTGTCGTCCCAACATGCATAACTACGCACAGTTTTCCCGAAATCGCCTGAGCTACTGCGCAAAATGCCCTCGACGGTTCGCACCTCAAGTTGGGCCTTATTGGCTTCGGCACGCTTGAAATTGTTCAGCACAACCTGGCGCGTGAAAACATACAGCACAAGTAGCAAAGCCACCATGCTAATGCCTACCAAACAAAGCGTTTTTCCTCGAAGCGTCATGAGTAATTTCTACTTCGCCACATACGACGAAGACTGGGAGACACATCCGATATGCAACAGAATAGCCCTCGTGTCAAGCAACGTTTTTCCAACAAATCCATCTCGTAGAATGCCTTGTTGGGGAGGTTAAAAACGCGCCCTTCCCAATGAATTAGGACCAAAATTGTTTCCAACGCATGAAGATAAATGCACGAGCGGAACGGAACCTTTGACGCGACGTTTGGTTTCTTGCTGTAAAATTCAGCGCGGGCCAACGGAGAACACCGTCACCGCTCACTATTATGGAAACAATAACTTCGATGATTTCGATTTCGGACCGTGCCGCGCAAGAAGTGCATGGTCTGCTGGAGCGCCAGAACAAACCAGAAGCGATGCTCCGCGTGTTCGTCGCGGGCGGCGGATGTTCGGGCTACCAATATGGCATGACGCTCGAAGAAGAGCCAATGGAAGGCGACGAGCAATTCGAAGCCAACGGCGTGCGCGTAATCGTTGACCCACGCAGCGCGATGTACCTCGGCGGCGCTCAAATCGACTTCGTCGAATCCCTGATGGGCGGCGGCTTCAAAATCGACAACCCCAACGCCGGTTCTTCGTGCGGATGCGGCTCGTCCTTCACACCGAAAGACGGCGAAGCGGCTCCAGCCAGCTCTGGCGGCGGCTGCGGCACCTGCTCGAATTCGGGCGGATTCTAAGAACTTTTAGAAGAGGAGCGGAGCAGAAGAGAAAAGCGAGAGCCTGTTTCTGTGTGGCGGATTCCCCCGCTGTCACAGTCAGGTCTATTCGTCTCTCTTCTGCTCCGCTCTTTTTTTGCATTTATGACACTAGGCGCTCACTTACCAACCGGAAAAGGTTTCCCCTCCGCTCTCATTCAGGCCCAAAGTTTGGGACTGAACTGCTTGCAAATTTTCTCGAAGTCGCCGCGACAGTGGAACGCGGCCCCACTGGACCCGAAAAAGGTTTCCACATGGCGACAGGTGTGGAGCGAATCGAAATTCGGGCCGCTCGTCGTCCACGATTCCTACCTCATCAACCTCGCCGCGCCCGATGAAACTGTGCGCGCCAAATCTATCGCGGCCATGATCGATGAAATCGAGCGCGCCGAAGCGTTAGGCTGCGATTACCTCGTCACCCACTGCGGCGCCCACATCGGCAGCGGCGAAGCAGCCGGACTCGAAACACTGGCGGCCAGCCTGAAAATCTGCCTCGAAAAGACGCCCGACCTCAAAGTCAAAGTCGCGCTCGAAAACACCGCCGCACAGGGGACCTGTCTCGGTGGCCCGTTCTGGCATCTCGGTCAGGTTCTCAACGAATTGAACTCCGAGCGTTTGGTGGTTTGCTTCGATACCTGCCACGCCTGGGCAGCGGGCCATGACCTGAAAACCGACGTTCAAGCCGTCATCGACGATTTCGACAAACAAATCGGCCTCGATAAGCTCGCCGTCATCCACCTCAACGACGCCAAGGGCAAACTCGGCGGAAAGCTCGACCGTCACGAACACATCGGCGAAGGCGAAATCGGCGAAGCAGGAATGCACACCATTCTCACCCACCCCCACCTCAAAGACCTACCCTTCATTCTGGAAACCCCCGAAGTCGAAACCAAAATCGCCGATAACATCGCCGCCGTCCACAAACTGGCCGCCTAAAAATCGGCGAACTCCCCCTCAAATTCCCTATTTCCCCCATGCGCTGCGAGCGAACTCTTCCAACTGCGAGTAGTCGTTGCTCCACGTTGTATACATCGCGCCCTCAACGCCGGTGATGTCTTTGCCCGATGCCACCCACTGCTTGATTTGTTCGTTGCCCTCGTCATAGAAACCGGAGAGAATTTGCCGATGCCCTTCACCCTCAAAAAAGGCCAGTGATTTATCGCGGCCCCCGAAATTCCAGTTCATGATGCCAACATTTTTGTCCAGCCCTTTCCACGAACCATCTAGCGAACCTTCGACCAGATAGTAGTTATCGTGGGCGTTATGGTTGGGGTCGAACATATCCGACCAAATCCATACCTCGCCGTTGGGGTTGGCGGCACGTGCCATTGCGATGCACTGTTTGGTGGCATCGGCCAGAATCTGCCCTGCCGTCTTGCCACTCTTACGGCAAGCCTCACACGAACCAAGTTGTCGAATTTCGTCCGGCCCCAGAAACAACCCCTTCGGTTGCCATAACTCGACCACGCGCCGAATTTGGTCGCGCATAATCTCGAAGGTCTTCGGCTCGCTCAAGCACGGCGCCAACGAACCCTCATCGACTTTCTGGGCGGCGTAGTACGAAAGCTGCACCTTCTGCCCGTCTTTGATGCGCGAATTGGGAGTCAGGCGCACAGAGGGCGACTCATGCCAATCATCGAAGCTACCAAGCCACGGTACATTGCCGAGCTTTTCGTCGCGAGCGGGTTCAAAATCGCGTCCTTCCTCGAATACTGCGCCGCCATCGCCCTCCGCAGAAAACGGGGCGCCGGGGCGACGCACGAGGTTAAACAACCCCGCGCTCTCGACTTTGGCACCATCCCACCAGATTTGTCCGCCGCGTCCGCCCCATACTCCCAGATAAAGGCGCACCTGTGAGCCTTCGCCCGTGTTGAAAGTGTTATCGAAGCGCGTCCATTCCTGAGTGCGCTGAATCGGCCAGCGCACCCACGCCATTATTTTGTCTTTAGCGCCCAAAACCAGAGCGCGCGCATCGCCGGGAGTATCGAAGTCGCGGGTCTTCACCCACACCGAAAGGTGCAGCCACTGGTGAGGTTTGGTCGTGAGGGTTTGCACGATGCGCCCATTAGCCCCATCGAACGACTGCATCCGCAGCGAACCATTGCCACCATGCTTTTCAGTGGTATCGAAGAAGCTGATTTTGCCTGGCTCGTCCTGAAAATTCCAGCCTTTGAAGGTATTATTCTGCGCCGCTTCAAAATCGCCGTTGCCAAGAGCCACCTCGGAAACGGCCTCCAGAGCGCCGCCACGCGCCACGAAAGGGGCGCTTTTCACGGGTAGCGCCTCGGCCAGTTGCGGGTCTTGGCTGAGGACACCGCCCTCATAACCCACCGTGCAAACGACGGGATATACCCCGATGCCCAGTTCGCGCGCTGTCTTCTTGACGGCCTCGACATTCTCGAAATAGTGCGGCGTCATGCGATCTAGATAGTCGAATTTGGAGTCGGTCACGACCACGCCGTTATATCCGGCGGCTTTGGCCCGCTTCAATAAATCTTGAGCGCGCGTGACATTGGCATCGGTTAAAAAGTTGGTTTGCAGGTAAAACCAACGGTGCGTCATCTTCGCGGTCTGGGCAGGAACTACGGGCGCAAACAGCAGCAAAGCGGCAAGAGCAAACAGGGGTCGCATGGTTTGGAGTGAGTCCTTAGTTGGCGTTAATTCAGTGATGAGTGGAAGCGTGTTTTTAGACTCTTGTAACGTTTTCCAGTAGCGCTAAGATGTGGATTATGAGCACCCCTTTCGACTCCTCCACCGATAGCGACGATGGCCCCCGAAGACGCAAACGCCCCTTCGCCTCAAAACAGCGCCAACCAGCGCTCCCAGTACCCGCTTCGGCCACTCTCGAATGCCGCTTCTCGCGAGAGGTGTATGTCGTCATTGGCATCTGGATTTTGACGGGACTGGGCTTTCAAATCTCGGCGCCCTTTGCGCCACGCACCAATTCAATATGGGAAATGACGGCGATATGCACGGTGTTCTTCCATGTGCCCAATCTGTTTTTCATTTTCTGGGTCGAACGCATCCGTGTATGGGCCGATGAAAATGGACTGCGGCTTCGCGGGCTATGGAACACGCGCTTTATCGCATGGAAAGACATCGAAGATTACGGCTGGAAATTGGCCCCCGCCAACTCGAAATCACAAATGACAGGAGCAGTCCTGTTCATTCGCGGACGCCGCAAACCCAAGCACCTTTCGCGCAATCTGACACGCTTCGATGAGCTGCTCGAACGCATCGCCCAGCGCGCCACCAACGCCCGCGTTTCGTCGTGGCAGCCGCTCGAAGCACGCGACGAAGGCGAGTGGCCCAAAATCTTCTCCTATCACGATGTCTCCGGTTGGAAACTGTTCGCTTCCTATCTGGGTTTCGCGTTCACTCTCTGCGGCCTCATCTTAGCGCAAGTCTTCGTGTCCCCCCGCCTTAGCGGAGTGAACATCACGTGGAACAGCCTGGTGGCAAGCGGCAAAATCGGCTTGCTGGCGATGCCATTGTTGATTTGCGTCACCTACCCGCTGATGATTCTGGCGCGCTACCCCGCTATCAAAGCCGCACGCCGCTTCCTCGAACAGCGCATCATCGCCACCCGCGAAGGGCTGACTTTTGAACGCGGCGACCGACAGGAGTTCGTGGCGTGGGGCGACATCGAACGCTACGAATTGGAAACGCCGAGCGGCAATTTCCAGTTCCCGCTCGGCATCATTCACACCAAGCGCGACCGCTACGAATTTCATACTGGCATCGTGAAAGGGCGCGAACTACGCGCACTCATCTGCTATCGAGCCACCAACGCCACCACCTCGAAGTGGATGCACGGCACAGGAGGCGACGCCGATGTCTTGGGCGGCCCCAACTCGATGTGGCGGGGCGGCATTGTTGGCGTAGGGCCGCGAATCCACCACTACCACACCCGTACCAACCGTATCATGCTGATTTTTGGGGCTTTACTGGCGGCGCCGATGCCCTATTTCGCCATTTACGGGCGCTATGTGCATGGAGTGTGGAAGGCCCCCGATATTGAGGACTACATCATGACCACTATATTCCTCCTGCTTCTGGTGCCACCGACGTTGTGGGGAACATTGTCCTACTGGTACTCGACAGTCGAGGTCGATGAAGCTGGTTTGAAACAGCGCGGAATATGGGGCGAGAGAATGTTGAGTTGGTCGCAGATTCGCAGCGCCAAATTTAATGGCTACGTGCTCGAAGTTCGTGGCGAAAAAACCGTGCTCCGTATCGGCCCGGTTGCCGACCAAACTCATCTCATTGAGGAAATCGAACGACACAGCGGTATCAAAATTCAACGAGTCCAAGACTTCAAAGTGGATGCTTGACCATGAATAACTCCCCAATCCATCTCACTCCCAAAGCCATTGTCTGCCGCCCAAACCCGAACCTATGGTGGCTAGTTCTAGGGGCAATTCTGGAAGTCATATTTTTCCTAATCATCCCAGCATTTGCCGATACATCCACATCCTCTCCTAGAAACGATTTGAGTCTGGCTATCTTCCTCTGCCTTGCAATTCTTCTATTCGGAACAGGTATCGCATGGCTGATTTTTGAACTGGCGCGCGGCGAAATTCGCGCCGACGAAGTCGGTTTGACATGGCGGCGCGGCTTCGCGGGTTGGAGAAGTGCGCGCTGGGAAGAAATCAGCGATTTCTATATTCGCAATACCCAGTCTTCTCGCATCGTCGAAACGCCGCAGGGAAAATTGGAGTTGAGTAGCGCCTTTGTTGGCATTCAAGAAGTTGTCGATCTCGTTCCACAACGCGCCGTGAACGCGGCCTCTACCCATTGGGGCAGAAAAGGATTTCGCCGCGACGATGAATGGTCCGTTTCTCTGTCGCAATGGTCGAAATCGCAGCAGTGGACGGCTCCCCTCATCTCATCCCTGTTGGTGAGCTGCATTCTCTTGCTCGCAGTACCAACATCATCCAAACCCAATAATGCCTTCTCCGTGGCCCAGTGGTACGATGCCTTTGCCCTCGTAACGATAGCCCTAGTCTGCTGCTCGATGGGCGGTTTATTTGTGTGGATGATAGTCGAGTTATGGCGCGAACGGCGCCAGGCATGGGAGCACCGCGACGAAACGCTGTTGATTAATGCACAGGGACTGCGTTTTTCCTCCAATTCAACCCACGTTGAGGCGAGATGGGAAGAACTTTCTTCTATTGAGCGTAAGAGGCCCAAAGGCAGAATTTGGCGAATATTAGTTCGTACTACTGAGGGTGATTTTGAGTTCTGGGGTTTCCAAAATTCGGGCATGTGGCTGCAATTTCGCCAGCTCGCTCACGAGTACGCACCGCGAGCCATCGAAACTCTGCAAAAACGCGAAAGCGAAGAATCGCTGGGGGAAGATTTGGATGGGCCACTGGGTGCATGGAGCGGGCAAAAAATTGGCGAGGGAGCGCAGGTGTTTTCGTACCGCTCACGCGGCAATCGTTTGACGATGGCGTGCATTTCACTAGCCCTAATTTTTGCCCCGCAAATGTACCTGATACTCAAATATAGTTCAGCTAACGACGAGAATCCGTTCGCCCCTAACTGGCCCCTCTATTGGGCAACAAACCTGTGTGCGGCGGCGATAACCTTCGTCATGTTCTGGTGGTTCAAACGTGCAGCGTTGTGGGTTGACGAGACAGGTTTGCAGGTGCGCTCGCCTTTTCACAGGCCGCGCCACATTCGCTGGAACGAAATCGAGGCTATGGGACGCGATGTGTGGGGTGAATGGCTACACGCCTCCAATCGCAAGATTTATATCACCCGCTTTACGCTCCCTCTGCGCCATGCCGAACTACGGCAACTGCTGGAAAAGCATGTTCAGGAACTTTGAAGGCCACAATTGAGACGGCTAAAATCGAGCTTTTTCAAGTCGTTCTCGTTAATGAGGAAATTGAAGTAGCCCGCATCGCCGATGCACAGGTCGAGAGCTGAATCGAAACGGAGCAGGTTTTTCCAACGACGGGCAGCGGCTTCATGGTTGGGATTCTCATCGTCGAATCTGTCACCGCTTTCCAGTTCATATTGAGCGACAGCATCTTCGCGCGGGTCGTAACCGATACCTGCGACATGTCCCAAAAGCTGGCCCGCCAAAGTTTGGCGCTCTGGTGTAGGGGCATAAACCTCAGTGAGTGAGAGTTGACCATAGGCATCTTGCTCTTTATCGCTCAAGTCGCTTGTAAGTTGGATGTAATCACTGGTAGCCCATTGCGGTAGGTCGGCGCGCGGTTGCAACTTCAGGCGATGCGCGGGCATATCGCCCCATGAAGAACCCAGGTCTTCGGGTGCAACAGTGGCTTGGATCGGAGTGGCCGCATCTATGAGAAAGACATGATTCACATTGCTCTCGAAATCGACGAAGAATTGGAGCAAACCTGTTGCGGGAAATGGGTTCTCGTCGTCGGCAATTAGGTCCGCGAGGTTGATCTGGGCGAGAAAAGTCAGCGGATATTTGTGATCGTGCGGCCACTGAAAGTCAGCGGGAACATCGGGAGCGCCTCCCCAACGGCTTTCGCCTAACTCACCCGTCGATTTGCCATCCAAAAGCAAATTGAAGGCGAGGCGAGCGTGTGTCAACAACTGCGCTTCGTGCTTATCCAGACCGAGGTCTTTGAGGCGGGAGCGCAGTTCTTCGAGTAGATGAAGTTGCATGAAATTTCTAATTTGCCGCGTGCGTTTTAAGGTCAGCCAAATTCACCCATTCGAGGGCTGATATGTGGGTTGCGTTCAGGTCGACAGCGGGAGCGAATCCGGCGTCGAAGGCTTCTTTCCAGCGCGAAACGCACAGACACCAACGGTCGCCGGGCTGAAGGCCCGCGAAACCATATTGCGGCATGGGGGTGGTCAGATCGTTGCCCCTTTCACGTGAAAACCGCAGAAATTCTTCGGTCACTATGGCGCAAACGAGGTGAAGACCGAAGTCTCCTTCGCCGGTATTACAGCAACCATCGCGATAATATCCTGTCAGAGGATCACGACCACAGTCTTGGAGAGACTCACCTAAAACGTTAAGAGCAGTACGAGGCACGCTTATGAAATCTTTCAAATTAAAAGCCAAAATCCTATTGAACTTTCGTTTCAACACAGGCGTCAAGAACCTACAAACAGAGAGAAGTCCCATGAAAAGCCGTCGTTTCCTACTCGCCTTATTAGTTGCTGGCACCGCCCTATCGGGGACTATGCACGCAATGGCTGCACCTATAAAGTCGTCTGACCTCACGGCAGACAAAAATGATCCCCCGCGTCCAAAGCCCAAACCAGGCCCACGTGATGGCGATGATCGCCAATAAATAAAAGCCCGATTTCATCAGAAATCGGGCTTTTATTTTTTCGCACACACCTATGGCTTCCAGAGAATATCTTTCAGTTTGTCTTTTGTGAGGGCCGAGACATGTCCATCGGCAAAACAGATGAGTGTTTTATCGTCGAAACGGAAGTTCAGATGCTCGCTATCAAGAGCCGAACCATCATAGAACAACACAGTGCGCGCAGGTTCGTTGATAGCTGCCAATGATGTCTTACTGAGGTTATCGTTGAAGTGCCACTTCGCATCTTTAGTACTCGCGATGATGAAGAGAGATTTGCTCTTTACATAGGGCAGCAAAGCACGGTCGTGGGCGGCATCGTCGAAGGCATATATCTCGTCGTAGTCCTGCACAAACTGCATGGCCCCCAAGCCCAGTTGTTTCAGTTGGCCGATAGCGCTCTGTTGGCGAATAATCGGTAGTAAGCGCGGGTCGCGTAGCGAGAGAGTGGCCGCCAATGAGAGCGGAGGGAGCGTATGGAACGACTTGGCAAGAACTTCTTCCGTGGAAAGCGGCACTACACGCCAAATCTTTTTGATTTCGGGCGGAAAGGGGAGGGGGTTAGCTTCGTGGCGGAGGCGAAGTGTGTATGTGATGCGTTCGCCCGCCGGAACGGGGCGCCCTTGCCCATTGCGTGACTCACGGTGAGCCGACACAGTTACGGTCGCCTCCTCTTCCGTTGATTCGTCCACAATGATGTCATCGACTTTCAGGTTTTGAGCGGTATTGAATGGGTAGGCATTGCGTAGGATGTCCACCCACTCCTCATCACCATAATAACCGTAATGAGCGCCCGCAACAGCTATGGACAAATATAATTCGTTGCTGCTGATGAGCGCGCCCATAAAGGAGCGGGCCGCATTCGCAGGTGTATCCCATGAGAAATTGATGGGCTGAATCCCCTCTGCTTCGGGAGGATTTTTTCCCATCCCCGCGACGTTGGGGTCGGGCTGAGCAAAGGCGACGCAGCAAATTAAGAGGGGTAAGGCGGTGAGGAAAAGGCGCTTCATTGGTTCGATTTTAACACGGCGCGGGAGCACTTCAAACAACGAGTTTCCCCACATCCAGTGGTTTCCAAATCAGGTCATTGAGTTGATCTTTTGCGACAGAGGCGACATGGCCATCGGCGAAGCCGATGAGGGTTTTGTCATCGAAGCGGAAGTTCAAATGCTCGCTATCGGGCGCCGAACCGTCGTAGAACAAAACGGTGCGAGAGGTATCTTTCAGGAGCGGGAACGATTTTTCAGTCAGGTTATCGTTGAAGTGCCACTTTTCATCTTTGGTGCCCGCGATGGTGTAGAGGGAATCTTTTTTGAGATACGGGCGCAAGGCTCGTTCATGACCGCTATCATCGAAGGCAAAATACCCATCGTAATCCTGAACAAATTGAAGCGCCCCCAGAGCCAGCTGCTTGAGTTGGCCCATGCCGCGCTGACGGCGTAGAAACGGAAGAAGAGATGGATCGCGAACAGCGAGGGTCGCCGAGAGTTGCAGCGGGGGCAACTCGTGCAAGGGTTTGGAGAGGATTTCTTCGTTAGTGAGGGGAATAGTGCGCCAGATGGCCTGCGGAACGCCAAAACCGGGGGCGAGTGGGTTGATTTCGCGGCGCAGTTGCAGTGTGTAAGGCACAGATTTCCCTTGTTGCATAGGGAGTTGGTCGCCGTTTCGAAATTCCTGATGGGCCGTTACTGTGACGGTGGCCTCATCATCGGTTTGTGCATCCACTTTGATGGATTCCACTTTCAAATTCTTCGCCGCATTGAAGGAATAAATATCGCGGTAGACCTCATCCCACTCATCGCCACCATAGAAGCCAACGCGCGCACCAGCGACGGCCACAGACAGGTTCAACTCCGAATTATCAGACAGGGCGTTAATGAAATAACGAGCACTTTTTTCAGGTGTGTCGAGCTTAGTCAGCGGCGACGGAAGACGCCGCGCCTCAGGAGGGTTAGTGAACATTCCGATGGCGTTGGGATCGGGTTGAGCAAATGCGGTCGCACACGATAACAGTGAGAGAATTGGCAACAGAATGCGATACACAACCCGATTTTAACACGGTGAGGCGGCACTTTATTAGCTAAAGGGTATAGCGGACATTTATGGAGCAGGAAAACACCAGAAATTCGCAGAACGAAGCCGAAAACAGCGATATTTCGCGCCGTGATTTGATTCGGCTGGCCGGAAGCGCGGCTTTAGTGGCTGGAACAGCCAGTGCCGCCGGAGCGGCGCCGCTGGCGGGCGTTGCTGCGACCATTCCCGCCCGACCCGCGGGGCGCCCTGCGCCCAAACTTTCGGAACCATTGCCTCGTCCTGATGATGGGCGGGTAGGTTTTGCCGTAGTGGGTGTAGGGAAACTCACTGTCAATCAGATTTTGCCAGCGCTTGTTAATTCGCAAAAATCCAAGCTGGTGGCGCTGGTATCGGGCGACCGCGCCAAGGCGGAGCACGTAGGGCGCGACTATAACTTGACAACGAAGGATATTTATACCTACGACACCTTCGACCAGATTAAGTCGAACCCCGACATCAAAGTCGTATACGTGGTGACGCCGAACTCGCTGCATAAGCCGTTCGTTGACCGAGCGGCGCGAGCAAGGAAACACGTGTTGTGCGAGAAGCCATTCGCCCCCAACTCGGCGGACTGCCGCGCCATGATTGCGACTTGTAAAGCGGCGGGCGTCAAGTTGATGGTCGCGTATCGGGCGCATTACGAGCCGTTCAATTTGGAGGCGATTCGGCGCTGTCGTTCGGGCGAGTACGGAAAAATGATCGCGATTGTCGCCGATCATGGGCGACCAGTGGATTTGCAAGACCCCGCCGACCAGTGGCGTATCAAAAAAGCGCTTTCGGGCGGTGGGCCGCTCCCCGACATCGGCATTTACTCTCTGAACGCCTGTCGCTACCTGACGGGGCAGGAGCCAACCGAAATTCAGGCGATGTGGACGCAGCCGAAAGACAACCCGAAATTTGCCGAAGTCGAGCAATCGGTTGTGTGGACGATGCGCTTTCCTAATGGAGTTCTAGCCACCTGCACGACTTCCTACGATTATCAGGAGACGAAGCGCTACCGGGTGCTTTTCGAGAAGGGTTGGCTTGAACTTGACCCGGCCACCGATTACTACAAGCACAACATGACAGTGGAGCGCGCTATTTCGCCGCGTGGCATGAAAGTTCCTTCCGATGTCGTTGAGTACAACGCAGTGACGGAGCAAATCCCTATCAGCGAAAAAGACCAATTCGCGCTGATGATGGATCACATGAGCGACTGCGTGCTTAACAACAAAACACCCAAGACACCCGGTGAAGAAGGACTTCGCGATATTGAACTCATTGAGGCAATTTATCGAGCGGCTCGCACTGGACAACTACAGAAGGTTTAAATCTCATGGAACAATCTCAAATCAAATCCAAAGCAAAAGAGTTCATTGATGCTTTGCGCACACTGGAAAACGGTACGTTAGACGATGTGGGGCAACTGGCCGTGCTGTTCGCCAACGATGCAACGCTTACCAATTCGGCCCTCGACAGCAAAGACAAACAAATGGAAGGACAGGACGAGATTCTGCAATTCTGGACGCAGTACAAAGAGACGTTAGGCGACGCAGTATCCAACTTCCACCACATCACTTTGTCTGAAGATGCGGCGGGGCTGTTCTGGACGACAGAAGGCACCAACCCAACCGGGGATAAAGTGCATTATCATGGCTCCACCCTGTTGGTGTTTAACCCCGAAGGCACGATTCAGTTCTTTCGCGGCTACTACAACACTCGCGAATTGACGCTTAAGGGCGGCTAATTGAGGGGAAACATAAATGGTCGCGGGGAGAAATTCTCTCCGCGACCTTTTCGTGTTTTTAGCTGTTGAGTATGTCGCGGGCCAGTTGCGGCGCGAGGCCGATGTAGCTGGCGGGCGTGAGTTCGAGCAATCTTTTTTCTTCGGCTTCGGGAAGGCCAAGTGAGAGGATGAACTCGCGGATGGTTTCGGCATTCATCTGGGCGCCGCGCGTTAGCTCTTTGAGCTTTTCGTAGGGATTCTCGTGGCCGAGTTTGCGCATCACGGTTTGGATGGGTTCGGCCAACACTTCCCAGGCGTTATTCAGGTCGTCGGCGAGCTTTTTCTCGTTGAGTTCGAGCTTGTTGAGGCCGCGCGTAAGCGCAACGAGAGCGAGCAGCGAGTGGCCGATACCGACGCCGAGGTTACGGAGTGCGCTGGAATCGCTGAGGTCGCGCTGAAGACGCGAAATCGCCAATTTTTCGGAGAGGTGCCCCAGCATGGCATTCGAGAGGCCGAGGTTGGCTTCGGCGTTCTCGAAGTCGATGGGGTTAACCTTGTGCGGCATGGTCGAGCTGCCGACTTCGCCCGCAATGACTTTTTGCTTGAAGTAGCCGAGCGAGATGTAAGTCCAGATGTCGCGCGAGAAATCGAGAGCGATAGAATTGAAGCGCGCGAGGGAATCGAACAGTTCGGCGATATAGTCGTGCGACTCGATTTGCGTGGTGAGCGGGTTGTAATCGAGACCGAGCGATTCGACGAAGTCGCGGGCGATCTGCGGCCAATCGGCGTCGGGGAAGGCCGAAACGTGTGCGTTGAAGTTACCAACGGCGCCGTTGATTTTGCCGAGATATTCCTGATCGAGAATCTGGCTCAGTTGGCGGTTCCAGCGGGCGACGAAGACCATGAGTTCTTTGCCGACTGTGGTGGGCGAGGCGGTTTGGCCGTGGGTGCGAGCCAACATGGGCACTTCGACCCATTCGGTGGCGAGGTCGGCCACACGATTGACGACGGACAGGGCACGCTCAGACCAGACATCTTTAACGCCGCCTTGCAGCATGAGGGCGTGCGACAGGTTGTTGATGTCTTCGGAGGTGCAAGCAAAGTGAATCCATTCGAGTTCGGATTCGAGCGAGGTACCTTTGAGTTTCTCCTTCAGAAAATACTCGACGGCTTTTACATCGTGGTTGGTCGTCTTTTCAATGGCTTTGACGCGGGTGGCGTCTTCATCGGAGAAGTTAGCGCTGATGGAGCGCAACAGGCGAACTTCGTCGACGGTGAAGGCACGAACACGGTCAATGGCGGGCGTTTCGGCGAGAGTGAGCAACCACTCGATTTCGACGTGGACACGGAATTTAATGAGTCCCCATTCGGAAAAATAAGGTGTGAGCGGCTCGGCTTGAACAGCGTAGCGTCCATCGAGCGGCGAAATAGCGTGTAATGGTGTTGGCATTTGGAAGATTTTAAAGTCTGATGAGTTCTCGGTAGTTGCGGTCGCCAATCAGCAATATCCCTTCCCCCGACTAAAGCCGGGGGCTACATAACGCTTCGCGTTAACAGCCCGCCTACGCGGGCAAAGCGCCTCACCATGAGTTCATCTTTTTGAAGGGGGCAGTTCTAACTGAGATTTGATTGTACCATTTGCGTGGTGTTCTTTCTGGCTGTTGACATAAGCGATGATTTTGGGTTTATCCCAACGGGAGACAGAAAAGGCTGAATAGTCGCCTTGCCACTGAAAATGACCGCCGAACCATTTTTGCTGATTGACCACAAATGACGAAGAGCCTTTTATTTCGCCGATAAAGACGGCGGGAGCGATAATTGGCTTGAGTCCCACGAGTAAATGGAGGTGATTACCTGTCCCCCCCAAGGCGAGGACTGACGCCTCTAGACGAGTTGCTTCGTGACAAATTTGGGCATATAAAGGGCGCTCCCATGTCTCGTCGATCATATCGATTCGATCCCAAGTGGCCCAAACGAAATGTATGATTAGCGAAGTGTGGGGCATATCCTTATCTCGATGTTCGCGAAGGCTGGGCGCCCGGCGAACGCCAGGGCACGTTGTCAGCGTAGCGGACTTATAGCCCCCGAATAAATTCAGGGGAATACCATTATCCGCTCAACCTCTTTTCGCGCTCGTCGGCGAGAGCTTCGACTATGATTTCGACGAGGCGCAAGAGTTGGGGAGCGCCCAGAGTACGGGTTTTGAGAGCCAGACCTTCCAACTTGCGGAGCGAGATGTGTTGTTCGGAGCGCTTGTCTTTTTCGCGGACGGCTTTTTCCATCGCTTTGAGGTCTTCGGGGGCGAAGGAGTCGCCGGGTTGGAGGCGCAGAAGCACTTCGTCGGGCGATTTGGTGATGGAGCGCAGGCGGGCGCGCAGCAGGTTGATACGGATTTTCAGGGTGCGGATGAGGTTGAAAGCGGGCGGAGGCAAGGGGCCGAAACGGTCGCGCAGTTCTTCCTGAATGGCGGTAACGTCTTCGATGCTGCGGGCGTTGGCCATCGAGCGGTAAAGGCGTAGGCGCTCGGCGTCATCTTTAACGTAGGTATCAGGCAAAAGGGCTGGAAGCGGCAGATCGGCTTCAGGTAACTCTTCGACGCGGGCCTGTCGGACGCGCTCACCGCGCGATTTGGCGACGGCTTCGGCGAGGAACTGCGAGTAGAGTTCCATACCAACTGCCGCGATGGTGCCGGACTGTTTGAGGCCGAGGACATCGCCCGCGCCGCGAATTTCGAGGTCGCGCATGGCGATGCGGAAACCAGCGCCTAAGTCGGTGTTTTCCTGAAGGGCGGCAAAGCGGTCTTCGGCGTCTTTGGGCAGTTTTCCGCGCGAACCGTGGAAGAAATAGGCGTAAGCCTGACGCTGAGAGCGTCCGACGCGCCCACGCAACTGGTACATCTGGGAGAGGCCGAGGCGGTCGGCGTTGTCGCAGATGATGGTGTTGGCGTTGGCGAGGTCGATACCGTTTTCGATGATGGTGGTAGCAAGCAGAACGTCGGTGCGGTGGTTGATGAAGTCGAGGAAGACCTGCTCTAATTCTTCGTCGCCCATTTGACCGTGGCCGACACCGATGCGGGCATTAGGGACCAGCTTTTGGATTTTTTCGGCGATAAGGCCGATGGTCTCGATGCGATTGTGGACGTAGTAGACCTGGCCTTCGCGCTCTAGTTCGCGCTCGATGGCGGCTTTGAGGACGCCATCTTTGATTTGCATGACGTAGGTACGGACGGGAAGACGGCCCTGCGGCGGGTCGGTGATGAGCGAGATGCCGCGCAAGCCGCCGAGCGCCAGTTGCAGGGTACGCGGGATGGGGGTGGCGCTCATGCTGAGGATGTCGACTTCGGCGCGCAGTTCTTTGAGCCGTTCTTTTTGCAGGACGCCGAAGCGCTGCTCTTCATCGACTACCACGAGGCCGAGGTTGTGGAACTCGACATCGGCCTGGATGAGGCGATGAGTGCCGACGATGATGTCAACTGCGCCGTTTTTGACGGATTCGAGGACACGCTTAATTTCGGTCGCGGTTTTGAAGCGGGAGACGACTTCGATACGCACCGGATAGGCGCTCATGCGCTCGGAAAAGGTTTGATAGTGCTGCTGCGCCAAAACTGTGGTAGGGACTAGAATCGCGACCTGTCGGCCATCTTGCACGGCTTTGAAGGCGGCGCGGACGGCGACTTCGGTTTTGCCAAAGCCCACGTCGCCGCAGACGAGGCGATCCATCGGGCGCGACTTCTCCATATCGACTTTGGCGTCTTTGATGGCCTGGAGCTGCGAGGCGGTTTCCTCAAAGGGGAAAGATGATTCCATTTCACGCTGCCACATGGAGTCGGGGGCGACAGGCTTTTTATGGGCCTTTTCGCGCGCGGCGTAGAGAACAGCGAGTTCCTGAGCGGCTTTGATGGCCTCTTCTTTGGCTTTTTGCTTGGCTTTCTCCCATACGCCGCCTTTGAGCGGAGTGAGTGAAGGGACAGCAGCTTCGGAGCCAAGATATTTCTGGACGCGGTCGAGTTGGGCGACCGGAACATACAAGCGGTCTTGCCCATCGTATTCGAGAGCGAGGTATTCGTTGATTGCGCCGCCGATTTCGCGTTGCACGACGCCGCCGTAGCGAGCGATGCCGTGGTTGATGTGAACGATATAGTCGCCCTCTTGCAAGTCGCTGAAGCGGGCGAGGGGCGACGATTCGGTGGAGAACTTGGTGGCGGCGAGCTTCTTTTTCTTGCGGTTGCGGGTGGAGACGCGCGGCTGGAAGGTTTGCCAACCGAACATTTCAACGTCGCACAAGATACTGGTGCTGCCCCAGCGGAAGCCCCCCGTCAGGCGATGGGGGAAGACCAACACCTGACCGCCTTCGGCGCGCGGGAGTTCGTCGATGAGGGCGACTTTACCGACTTTTTGATCGGCCAGGATTTCACGGACGCGGCGGGCGTGGCTGGTGGCGCAAACCAGAATATCGCCTTTGAACTGGGTGTCGCGCAGATAGGTGCCGAGTTGGGGCAGGTTACCGGCAAAAGCGGGCGGCATGTGGGCATCAAGGTCGATGTCGGCGCTTTCGTCGGCGGAGGCGCGCAGTTCGAAGCGCGTCCACTTGGCGGCGCGGGTCTGGAGTTCGCCCCAACCGCACAGCGATGGGGGCAGTGGCAGCACATCGTCGGCGTGGAATGCGGCGTTTTCTTCGAGCAAACGCGCGGTTTGGGAGGCGCTACGGTCGGGGTCGGCGAAAACGATGATGGCGCCTTCGGGGAGGTGGTCGAAGAGAGTAGGATGCTGGGGATAGAGCAAACCGCGATAGCGTTCGAGGCCACGAAAATAGATGCCGCCTTCGAGTTTGGCGATTTCGATTTCGGTTTTTTCCTTGAGGGCGCGGGCATCTTCGGGGAAGGCGCGCAGTTGGTGGAGGCGTTCGGCGAGGGCTTCCTTGACCTGCTCGGCGATTTCCTTTCCTTTGGTGATCGGCAGATAAAGCTCGCGCGGCGGGGTGAGGCGAATGGAGGGGAGCTTGGCGGTTGAGCGCTGGGAATCGAGGTCGAAGGAACGCAGCGAGTCGATTTCGTCGCCCCAAAGTTCGAGGCGGATAGGCTCACCGCCAGCGGGCGGGTAGAAATCGACGATACCGCCACGCAGAGCGAATTGGCCGGGGCCTTCGACCTCTTCCATGCGCTCGTAACCTGCTTCGGCGAGGTGGAGCACGAAGTCGTCGCGCTCCAGCTTTTGGCCGGTTTTGAGTTCGTCGTAGCCCTGCACCAAGTCTTTGACGGGAAGAGTGGGATGGGAGAGGGCATTCGCGGTGGTCACGACGAGGGGGGTATCGCGATGGAGGGCATCAAGGACGGCGAGGCGGTCCTGGGTGGCGTTGCGGTCGTTATCGTCGTCGAGAAGGGCGCGGTCGGGGGCAGGGAAGTAGAGGGGTTCTTTTCCTTCTTCGCGCAGGGTATTGAGGTCGAGGAGGGCGTTTTCGCCGGCTTCGGAAGTAGGACAGACGAGGATCACGCATTTCTCGGTTCTGCGAGCGAGGAGGGCGACGAGCGGCGCCCACGAGGTGGAGGGGGCGTTCTCGATGCGGACAGCGTTTTTCTGGGTTTTCGCCTGCGCTTTGAAGGTAATCTTCTGGAGCGGGGCGTAGGAATCGAGCAGATCGAGCAGATGCATAAACGGCAAAAGGCCCGCTCGCACTGTTTAGCAGTGGCGCGAGAGCGGGCTGATTTGGATTTGGTGAAAGTTTAACGGCGAGTTCGGGGCCATCTCATCACTGTGTTTTCCGGGTGATTGAATTTAAGACAAGAATCAATCTTTTTGGGGGTTTAATCAATCTTTTGGGACGAAATTTGGCTTAAAAGATTGATTAAACAGGGGAACCCATTTGGATTTGAGCGTGAAATAGGGGAAAAGATTGATTAATCAATTTTTATTCAATTCACCACAGAGACACGGAACACACTCCAGAAGAGGAGGAAAAGGAGAGCGGGGAAATTGCATCGTTGAAAGTTACATGGGAATTTTTGGACGAGCGCCACCCCATTTCATTTGATTCAGTATAACCGAATTTATGGTTTTCTACCACTAATAAGGCATTTAGTCCTTTCCGGTGGTGGGGTTGGCACCGCTGCGGGCGAAGACTAGTTCTTCGACTACCTGGCCGCCTTTGAGATGTTGTTCGATGATTTTTTCGGCGGCTTCTTCATCGACGTGGGCATACCAGACGCCTTCGGGATAGACAACAGCTAATGGCCCCTGTGTGCAGAGGTTGAGGCATTCGACGGGGGTAAATTCGAAGCCGCCCTCTTCGTCGCGCGATTGTTTGGCGGCTTTGCCTAGTTTTTTGGCGGCGGCTTTAGCTTCGTCTTTGTTTTTGCAGCAGCTGGAACTGCCACAGAAGAAGACATGGTGGGTGATGCTGGGGATGCCGCGTTTTTCGGCCTTGCGGGTGATTTTTTGGAGTTCGGTGGGCATGATTTCACCTCGCTCAAAGCGAAGATATGGTGAATCATTGCGTTCTCTGTGCCTTTGGGGGGAATTCTAGTGATTAGTCGTTAGTTTTTAGTAGTTAGTGGCAGTTGGCCCCCACCTAACCTCCCAGCAAGTGGGAGAGGAGCCGCTCACCGAATTCGCGAACGGTGTTCGCGTGTGTAGGAATCTGGCGTTTTGCCCCTCCTAACCTCCCCACCGCGAGAGAGGGACCACTCACCGACGGCGCGGCAGTCTCTCGCAGACACGGCAGCACCCATAAAATGGGAACCCGGTCCCTACGGGGTTTGTTTTCTCTCGGAAGATTAGATTGGGAATTGATAGCCAGCCTAACCTTCCGAGAAAGCGATTGGAGATTTTTTGCGTTTATTTGGTGACGCGGGCAGTTTTGATGTAGTCGCCCTGGCGGAGTTTTTTGGCGGCTGCTTGACCGGCGATTACTTTGCCGAAGACGGTGTACTGGTTATCCAAGAAGTGGACTGGCGCCTGGCAAATATAGAACTGGCTGCCCGCAGAATCGGGGTTGCTGGAGCGGGCGGCAGCTATGGTCATGGCATCGTGCTTGAGATTGGAGATTTCGAGGGGCACTTCGTAGCCGGGGCCACCGATGCCCGCGAATTGGCGGGTAGCGGCGTTTTTGGAAAGCGGATCGCCGCCTTGAATGATGTTGCCACCTGAACCTGTGAGGTCGGCGAAGCGGTGGAAACGGGTGCCGTTATAGAAGCCGCGACGAACCAGATAGACGAATGAGCGCACATGAAGCGGGGCGGCGGCTCGGTTGAGTTCGAGGGTGATGGGGCCTTTGCTTGTTTCCAAAACGATGCGCGGTTTGGCCGAGACAGGAGTGGAAGCCGGTGGCGTTGGGACTGACAGTTTTTTGAGAGCGGCTGCGGCCTGTGGGGGCAAGCCCATTTGTGCCGGGGCGCGGTGGTAGGTTTTAGGAGCGGCGAAGGCGGGAATCGCGGCCAATGAGAGCGCGAGGGTCAAAGAAAATGCTGAACGGTTCATGATTGATTGTGGTTTAGATAACGGGTAGTCGCGAGTGGCAAATTGGTAGCCCCCTCCATTAGTAATGGCAAGCCAATAGGGAACGAACACAAGATTCGCCCCCTACAAAGGGGTCAGATGGGCTCTTCGCACACAGATTTTATTTAACGAGGCGGGCGGTTTTGATGGAATCGTCCTGACGCAGTTTTTTGGCGGCGTCCTGCCCCTCGACAACTTTGCCGAAGACGGTGTATTGTTTGTCGAGGAAGTGGACTGGGGCCTGGCAGATATAGAACTGGCTGCCTGCTGAGTCGGGGTTGCTGGAGCGAGCAGCGGCGAGGGTGAGTTCGTCGTGCTTCAAATCGGAGATTTCGAGAGGAATTTCGTAACCGGGGCCACCGATTCCGGCAAATTCGCGTGTGTCGGCAGATTTGGAAAGTGGGTCGCCGCCCTGGATGATGTTGCCACCATCGCCAGTGAGATCGGCGAAACGGTGGAAAGTCACACCATCATAGAAACCCAATCCAACCAGGTAAAGGAATGAACGCACATGCAATGGGGCGGCAGCGCTATTAAGTTCGAGGGTGATGGGGCCTTTGGTGGTATCGAAAACGACGCGCGGATTGGCGGGAAGCGGGGTATCCAGAGGCGGGGTTGGCACTTCAACCTTTTTGAGCGCCGCCGTAAGTTCGGCTGGCATCGCAGGATTAGCTACCGAACGGCGGTAGGTTTTGGCTGGCGTTTCTGGTTTGGCGTCGCCGTCTTGAACAGTGCAGTAATTGGTTATTGCAGCGTGTGGGCG
>SDZD01000136.1 GCA_004172935.1 bacterium
CGCCCCAGCCTAACGTGTCGGTCAAGCCGACACCCACAAGTTTCACTTGTGGGTTCCCTGCGCGCTTCGCGCTCCGGTGCGGCTTACCTGTGGCGTTAGGCTTTTGGTTGCCTTAAATCGGCAATCTTGCGTGGCCCTGGCCATTGATGCTCCGCCGCTTGATCGCCTTTCAACGCTGCTTTCTTTGGTGTTCGGGCGTTAAGCATCAGGCAAGGCACAGCGCTAATTTGCTCGGCGGTCTACAACGTGGCGGTCTGGCTAAACTCAATCGCGCTGTCTGCCCTTCGGCAGCCTGCTCACCAAAGTACGGCGCCAAAGTGCCACACGCTATCGCCGCATGGCTTCCTGTCCTTCGGCAGTCTGCGCAACACGGCGGAACCGCGCCCGCATTTCATGCGCGTCTCAAGGCCGGCGATGATTCCACCAGCACAAGTCCGTGCCGCTGGTTCACAGCCCTGGTCTCGTCAGGCACAATTCCATCCAGTCAACAAAGGGAGTTCTGGCGTGCACAGGTCAAATGCTAGTCAGCAAGGCACGGCCCGTTTTGACTCATCCGCCAGTGCTTCTCGCACCAGCCTAACTTGGCGTTCAACAGGGACGCTGATACTGGGCATCGCTTCGCCATCGCCACGCGGGCGCCCGTTAACGCCCGCGGTAAGCCGCACCGGAGCGCGTAGCGCGGAGGGAACCAACAAGCAAAGCTTGTTGGTGTCGGCTTGACCAACCAGTTAGGCCGCCGCGCGAAGGCACGGTGTTGCGCTTGCTAGTTGAAGGCACGGCGCCGGTGCAAGAAGAATGGCTGTTTGAGTTCGGCATTTGATATTGCTAGGCCGATAAAAACCGGCCAAGGAAGCGACCAATGACATACAAGAAAATCATGGTTGGAATGCCGATAACAATGTAAGCGGAAACCCAGCTAAGCGATGCAAGAAATTCTCCTAGCCCGAGAGCCTGAAGTAGTGCGCCTTGCAAGGCAATAGGAAGTTGAAGAAAAACAAAGCTTCCCTTCGGATCGCCTTGGGCGCTGAGAGAAACTGCAATGCACACAATCGCAATGAATGCATAGAAAAGCACTAGTGCTGCACCTGTCTTGCTAAAGCGTTCTTTCATAGGAGGCCTAACTTGGCGTTAGGCCTCTTATGAACGACGACCACATTACGCTCCTTGAACTCCTTAAACTGACCGCTCTACTGGGCGCACCTGTATTCATTGTGGCCGCCCTCGCCTTTAATCTGATGATTCGAAGGCTGACTAAGCGCCCCTGGCGGCAAGTCGTATTGCTCTCGCTAGCAGGCATCGCAGCTTCATTAGTTGCATCAACCGCCGTCTGGCTTTCGCTTGGAGAGGTATTCTCGAATTTGCCTGAGAATATTTTTATGATCGGCGGCTTCATCTATTTACCGGGTCTAATTTCTACTATTCTCATACTGCTTTGCTTTTGGCTATTTCTTCGCGCGCGGGCCGTCACAGCACGTCGGCAACATGAGCTCCAGCAACAAGTCCAGTAAAGTGCCTTCGCGCCGCGGCCTAACTGGTCGGTCAATGGGACGCTTACAAGACTGCTCGCTTCGGCAAAGCCATGCGGGCGCCCCTTACCTCAGGCGTTAGGCCTCTCAAAAAGCGAACTGCGCTCCACCGAACCATGCAACAGTCAATTACGCTGAACATTCCCTACGACCTCCCGCAAGAGGACTGGGGAAAAATCTCAAGCGTCTACCAAACGCTTGATGGGTGGATAGAACATGCTGAATGGCCAAGTTGGTATGGCAACGAAGGCGATGACAAATACATCGTTGTATCGTCTGAGCCCAGCGGCCTGCTGTTTACTGCTGAGGTCGAGTCAAGTCTCTGGACCACATGGGTCAGCGTGCTGTGTTCGCGGTTAACACTTGCGCTTGGCCGAGAGGTGCGTGATGCAGAAATGTGAGCCTTTAATCCTCCAATGCAACGTGGTGCCTTCGCGCAGCGGCCTAACTGTTTGGTCAAGCCGACACCCACGAGCTTCGCTTGTGGGTTCCCTCCGTGCTTCGCACTCCGGTGCGGCTTAACGCGGGCGTTAGGCTTTTCAGCATGACAGAGACGTGGAGACCAACGCCGGGGCAGTTAGATTTACTGTTCACCGAGCTTGGGCGTTGCTTGTACCTGTATCAATCTATTGAGCAGAGGCTAAAGTTCCTGCTTCCACATCTGGTCGTCCCTGGCACTGAAACACACGCAAAAGGTGAAGGCTTTGCCAACTGGAGAGTGTTCATTGACTCCAAGGAAACAATGGGGCCCTTGATGCAGCGGCTCAAAGACCGCGTAACCTCAGACCAACGCGACCTTATCGACGAAACATGGACTCAAATTGTCACGCATAGAAATGAGGTTGTGCATCACTTCGTAAGTCAGCCCTTTGCGCGCCTAGCAACAGAAGTAGAGCTGCAAGAGGCAATGCGTTATCAACGCCGCGTAGTGGCTGCTCCGATGCTTGAAATGCTTCAACAACTTTGCATGTCATTTGCGGAAGCACTGATTCCAGAGGAGAGCGAGAATGGCACAACGCCGCTGCACTAACACCAGCCTAACTGGTTGGTCAAGCCGACACCAACAAGCTTCGCTTGTTGGTTCCCTCCGTGCTGCGCACTACGGTGCGGCTTACCGCGGGCGTTAGGCTTTTAGTTGCCTTAGATCAGCAATGTGGCGAATCTGGCCATTGATGCTTTCACCGTTTAGTCGTGGTCAGCGCTGCTTTCCTTTTTTGGCCAAGCATTGCGCGCATTTCTAGGCTTGAATCAACAGGCTTCGCAGGTCACGCTTGGTGGCTTGGCAGGTTTCAGTCTGGCTGTCTGCCCTTCGACAGCCTGCTCACCGCAATTCGGCACCAAAGTGCCATACGCCATCGCCTTGCGGCTGCCCGTCCTGCGGCGGCCAATGCACCGTGGCGCCGTGGCAGGCCACCGCGCTTAGCATCCCGCAGTCATGGCCTTCTGCCATCACTGCCTGGCGCTTTTTAAGTTTTGCGGCGGG
>SDZD01000137.1 GCA_004172935.1 bacterium
GGTCGGGGGAGGCTAGGCTCCAACCGATGCTAAATCCAGCGCACCTACGTTGCGGCATTAAATCCGGACGGTCGCGGACGAGGGACTATCGATCCGCGACGGTGGCCACCGCGTGGCCGGTTTCAGCGGAATACTATTACCAATTGAAGCTCAAATAACTCCAAGCTTGCCGGCCCTCTGAGGAATAAAGGTAGAGACGGCTCCCACCGCAGCCAATTAGACATCTATTGCTCGTGCCGCAACTTTGTGAAAATGAATGGATAATGTGACCAGGGGTAGAGGCAGATGAAGATACTTCGCTTTCAAATTACTAACTTCAAGGGCATTAAGAATACTGAATTGGGCTTAACTGAGGGTGCGCCTGGGAGGGTCGTCACCCTCATTGGCCTAAACGAAAGTGGTAAGACAACAATTCTCGAGGCACTTTCAAATTTTGTTTCCTCAGATTCGCAAACCCAAACATTAGTAGAAACGGTATATTCAAAGGTCGATCCAAAGACATTCATTCCAAAAGACCGCAAGGGGCGTTTTACCGACAAGATAGCGATATCGAGCGTCATTGAATTAGACGAAGAAGACATTGCGGCGGTTCGTCGTGAACTTCTGATAAAACACAATGTGCACTTAGTGCCCGGTTCTATGTCTGATCATATCAAGGCAGAGAAAGCATTCAAATACAAAGATAGCTTGCTTGATGTGCAAAATAAGCTGTGGACTATTAAATACAAATTTACTAAAGGCAACGCGAGTAAGGTTCACCAATTTAACGCGGGAACAGCTGACATCATATGGCACGCCATAGTTAGGGTGCTTAACTCGCGATTGCCATCTATCGTGTATTTTCCCACCTTCTTATTCGATGTTCCTGACAGAATATATCTTACTGAAGTATCTAACGAAACTATAAGAAATTCATATTATAGAAAAGTGTTCTCGGACGTCCTTAAGGCCGTCGATGCAAAATATCTATTACAAGTTCACATACTAGACAGGGTTTCAGCGCTCATCAAGAGTGATGGGGTGGCTGCCGTAGGAAATTCGGAAAAATCTGACGATATTGATACTGTAATCCGAGACGTATCTAATGAAATTAGCAGAGTAATTATGGGAGCATGGAAAGATATTCTCGAGAAAGAGGTTGTAAGTCGCATCGAGTTGCGGTGGGGGGTCGATCAAGAGCTAGACAACGCGGTTTACGTGGAGCCATATGTAGTTGAGCGCCAGCAATATAAGTATTTGTTAAAAGAGCGGTCGCTAGGTTTCCGTTGGTTTTTCTCCTTTCTCTTGTTCACCCAGTTCAGGCGGCAAAATAATGAAAATGGTACGATATTTCTATTCGATGAGCCCGCATCTCATTTGCATTCTGCCGCTCAGACAGAATTGCTAAAGAGCTTTACCAAAATAATGGGAGACAGGGATTACATAATATACTCCACCCACAGCCATTATATGATTAACCCCATATGGTTGGAAAAGGCGTACATTATTAATAATAACGCGGTCGATATAGAGCACGGTGACCTAGGACCATACACTGCGACGCCGAACGACGTCGTCGCAATAAAATATAAGAGATTTGTGTCAGATAATCCGACAAGGCTGACATACTTTCAGCCCGTGTTAGATGCCCTCAGATTTAAATCTAGTCCGATGACTATGGTTGGGCCGGCAGTCATAGTGGAGGGAAAATTTGACTACTATCCATTCGTATATATGCAACAGCGACTTTATCCTGAATCAGATATAGGGTGCTTTGCTGCGCAAGGTGCCGGAGAAATGGCAGTACTTATCTCTCTATTCCGAGGTTGGAACGTCCCGTTCGTAATCCTTCTCGATGCAGATAAGCAGGGCAAGATAGAGTATAATCGATATATGAGGGATTATCATGTCAGTGAACATGAAATGTTTACATTAGATCAGGCGAATTCGTCCCTAGACCACGGATCTTTTGAAAAAATATTCCAGCAGGACGTAATTGACCTAATATCGGTGAAGGACTTAAGTACAGGTGGAAAATTGAAGGCGGAAGGGTCGGCTCTTTTTCAACTGCTACTAGCTACCGGAGACAACACTGCGGATATTCCCGATACGCTTAAGATGTTTGAGGACGTTCATGCGAAGGTAGTAGCTGCTTTGGAGGTTCAGGCGGCGCAGCCTTGAAAAAAAGATTCTTACGTCGCCTACTTGTGCTGTGAGAAGCAACGGGCAGCTCTTCGGCGCTCGAAGGCTCGGCGCCGGTCGCATGAAACTTGCTGCCTGTCTCGCCGTTTCTGGGCAAGTCGAGAGTCCGGTTCACGTCCCGGTGACTCACGGTAACCCATGCTGCGCCCGCCCCACCGCTTCCCCGGCGGCAGCCCCAGGGACCGCCGCCGGGTCGCGCGTCATCTCACTCCGAGTACATCGTCTCGTCGTTGACGATCACCTTGGTGATGCCGCAATAATCGACGGGCGTGTCGAAGTTGCTGCCGTCGGTGAAGGTGATGCGGGTGCGGACTTCGCAGCGCTCGTCCTTGGCGTCGAAGAAGCTCATGTTGAAGGTGCGCTGCGGGGCGATCTGGGTCTTGATCCAGTTGGTGCTCCACTTGCCGTCGCGCTTGATCGTGTAGAACCCCGAGACGGCGACGCCGCTGCGGTTGACGAGCTGGAACTTCCAATCGTTGCCGTCCTGGGCGCCGGCGGGCGCGCAGGCAAACAGGACCGCGACTGCGGCGATGCGTGCGATGTTCTTCATTTGGGTGATCCCCCTTGGCGCCGGCGAGATGCAGGTGCTCAGGAACGGAGCGTAACCTAGTGGAAAAATTTGGGATAGGGGCGCGGGCGCGGCGATTTTTACATTCGTGATGTGCGCGGGGGGCGGGGTTGCGAAGGCCGGGAGGGCGCTGCCCTAGTGAGGATGACGAGGGGGACGCTGCCCTTACCCTTCCCACCGCTTCGCGGCGGGCCGCTTCCGGCGTGACTGCCT
>SDZD01000138.1 GCA_004172935.1 bacterium
ACTCCGACGAATTCGTTCGGCCTTTTTGTCGGACCGCTCGTAGGAACAAATCGCTATGGCATTTACCAAAACGGCCCGAGCGACACGAACTACTTCGCGGGTAAGGTTGGGGTTGGAACTCAGACGCCCGCATCAAATTTCGAAGTTTCGGCTGATGGCACGAATATCGTGCTCGCGACCGTTTATGACCTCGGCAACAATGCTGCATTTATCGGTCGCAAAGCGCGCGGCACTAGCGCGAGTCCGACTGCCGTAACTTTCAATCAGCCGATCGCGGCCTTTGCAGCTCGCGGGTACGGTGCCACGAGATTCGCAACTTCAAGCAGTGGCGCGATGACAATTTACTCGTCTGAAAATTTCACCGACACCGCGCAAGGGACTCGCATTCTTTTTGAGACCACTGCGAATGGCACTGTCGGTCGTTCTGAAAGAATGCGAATCGATCAGAACGGAAACGTCGGTATCGGCACTTCTGCAGGGGCCGTGCTTCATCTAAAAGCGGGAACTGTGGCAGCGAATTCGGCACCGCTTAAACTCACCAGCTCCGGCGCCGGAGTTTTGCTTGGGACAGTTGAAGATGGCGCGATGGAATATGACGGCACTGGTTTGTGGTTCACGATTGGCAGCACGCGCTACACGATTCCGATGAACACAGCTTCGGGAAATTACTCGAACGTTTCCACGATTTCAAATTCTGGTGGCTCGATCACGATGACACCTTCGGCAGGGAACTCAGTCATCGTAAACCAATCGACAGTCTCGACATCATCGACGACGGGAGCCCTAGTCGTGAACGGCGGAGTCGGTGTTGCTGGAGCTATCAACTCTGCTTCGAATATCACTTCTGGCGGTACGGTGTCGGCGGTGAACTCAATGATCACGCCGCAGATTTACGGATCATCGGCCGCAAGCGGCACAGTTAAGATTGATGGAACTTCAAACGCGACTAAAGGAAACGTGCTGCTCGCTTCCGCTGGCGGCAACGTTGGGATTGGTACGGCTTCACCGTCGGCAAGTCTCCATGTCGTAAACGGTTCTTCTGGCCAGACTTTTGGTAACGTAAGCGGGCTTGTTGTCGAAAACAGCGGTTCAACCAACGGCTTCTACGTTTTTCAGACGGCTTCAGTAGGCGGTGGTAAAAGCTTTTCTGTTTCAAACAATGGAAATGTTCAGGTCGGTGTACCCTCGGGCAGTGGTGTTCCTTTGAAATTCTCCGTAAGCGGACCGTCGGGCTTTCCGGCGACTTCTGGAACAGCTCAATTGGGAATCCAGCGATTACTGAATACGACTGGTCAAGCGGTGCTCGACACAGGTGTTGATAATTCATCTGGTACGAGCTGGTTGCAGGCGACAAACGCGGGGAACCTCGCAACTAACTATTCAATGGCTCTCAACCCGAACGGCGGCAACGTCGGTATCGGAACGACAGCACCGACGTCGAAGTTGCAGGTAGTCGGGCCAAACAGCGCGGGGTATCCGTTCGTGGTTCAAGCCGCGCCGGGTACTGGTGCTGGCGGGTACATGAACATCGCGCTGAATAACACCACGTCGGGTGCTTATAAGTCGGCGGTGGAATTTCAGAACAATGGAACTCCGAAGTTTAGTTTCGGAGTTGATTACACCGGCGCTGGTTTGAACAACTTCTCACTTTTCGATAATGCTGCGGGTGCGATGCGCATGTTTATTTCGCCGACGGGTGATGTTGGGTTAGGAACGCAGACGCCAGCGGCGCCGCTAGATGTGAGCAAGGACGCAGGTTCTGGAGTTGAAGTTCCGCTGTTGAGTCTCGACTCTCAAAATATAAGCAACGGTAACGGCGGTTCAATCCAATTCAAGAACCATTTAACTCTGGGCGCGGGCTACATGGCGGCTGTCGCCAGCGTTCAAGAAGGCACACGAGACGGGCGTCTGGAATTTAGAACCAGTGGCAACGGTGTTGCGAATTCTGCTGCACTGACATCAGCCGATACCCGCATGGTTATAAAGTCGACGGGCAACGTTGGTATCGGCACAGCTGCGCCGACGACTCCGCTTCATGTTGCTGGCGTTAAGCCGACAATCATGGCGGAAGATACGGGTGGCGGTACGGCGGGCGGTGGCGTGCTTGCGGTTCGTCAGAGCACAGGTGCCGTTACTTCCGCTAACGAACGACTCGGTGTTATCAATTTTAATGGATCAAGTAACGGTGGTGTCCTTCAAGTCGGCAGCGCGATTGAATCGTATGCGGTAGGCGGCTGGGGATCGGCTGGGTACGTCGATAGCTACATGAAGTTCAATATCGGTAAGGGCGGAACTCTTTCCGAAGTTATGCGTTTATCGAACAACGGAAACGTTGGTATCGGTATCAATTCTCCGGATGCGATATTGCATGTAAAGCCAACAGCAGTTGCCGGAAGTAGAGTCGTCGCGCTTGCGTTGCAGAACGCAGGTAATACTGCAGGTTCCGAGGTGACGATCGATTTTAACCCAACGAACTTTGCGTTTCAGGGTCGTAGCTCGCAAATTGGTGCGACCGCTGACGGAGCCAACGGGTCTTCGCTGATCTTTAGAACGAATTCTCCAGGGGCCAGCGCGGCCGACCGCATGCGCATCGACCAATACGGAAACGTTGGTATCGGAACTACGGCGCCAGCGTACAAACTTCAGGTGGCGGGTATTATTGCTCCAACGGCAGATGGTACGTATGATCTTGGTGCCACGGGCTTCCGTTTCAACACGCTCTACGCGGTCAACGGGACGGTCAATACGTCCGATGTAAGACAGAAGCGTTTGATTGAGAATTCAGATCTCGGTCTCGAATTCGTGAATACGCTTCGTCCGGTTTCTTATAAATGGAAAGTTGGCGATAACGAGATTCACTACGGTGTGATTGCTCAGGAGACGGAAGCGGCTTTAAAGGCCGCGAAAGAAAAAGCTGGGAAGTCGGAGACAACGACGGCGATTGT
>SDZD01000139.1 GCA_004172935.1 bacterium
CGCCGTGCCGGCCAACATCTCGTCCAAGGAGGCGTTGCAGGGGATGGCGGGGGAGGGGTGAGCTAGTCGTCTCGGCCTTGGTTGCCCTTTGCTAGCCAAGAGAGATTGGAGCGAGCCTTATCCCTAAGGAATGTTAGGAACAGTCGCAGTTCGTTGGCGACGAAGCGCCCGACCAACGCGCTTTCACATCTCGCGATAATCGCCTCTGACGCATCTGCGGACCCGCAGGCGATAAACCGGAGGAAAGCAGCGTAGTCATAGATGCGCTGTACGGTCGCCGACGGCGTTGCAAAGACGAAGCTCAGCAAGTCCTCACGCGGTTTGGTTTCACGGCGGAGCGCACGAATATACTGGGTCAACCGCAACACGTCGTGGGCCGAATGACCCGAAAACTGCCTTAGCCTGAGGGAGACGCTAGCCGCGTCGTCGAAGGACGCGGCCATGACGCCTGCTGTGACTACTCGGATGTCGGGTGAATTGAGACAGGAGACAACCATCCTATCGGCGTCTTCCAAATCTTCCGGGATCTTGGCGATTAGCCTAGCCGACTGGACCCGGACGTACGGGTCCGCTTCCTGAGCCAACAAGTTCCGTACCGCCCGATCTGCCGTTGCGTCGGGGAGCCGATGAAAATATCTCAGCGCTCGAAGCAGTTCAGCTTCATGGTGATCGAATGTCGCGCTTCCACTGGTGATGAACGCAGCGATCTTGAGAGCCGCGGCGTGTTTTCCCGGGTAACGCCGACCGATCTTCAGTAGCTCTCTGGTGACCTTGTAGTCAGGATTTCCCAAGGCCTCATCAACCATTCGGTCGACCGGCAGGCTTGATCCGAGTTCATAGTGGGCTTGGGCCCAGCGCCTCAGGATCCGAAGGTTGAGCCCTTCTGCGGGCCGATTTTTGATCGACTTGGCTCCCTTCCAAGTTCCCTTGCTCTTGTAGATATCCTCCAGAGCCTTCAGCGCATCAGCCTTGTCGATGCTGCGATCGTTCATCGACGTTTTGAGCTCGTCCAGGCGCTCTAAGCGCTGGTCCGTGATCAATTTCAGCGCATCGCTCGCGGTCAGAAGTTTGGTCTTCGAGCTCTGGAGATTGAGCTGGCAGAGCCGGATTTGCCCCTCTAGCGCGAGGGCAGCGTTCACGGCGGTTTCCCTAGTTTCGGCTAGTATTCGGATGTCATCCATATACCGAAAGTATTTCACGTCCTCGCCAAAATGAAAATCAAAATGGTCGTCAACAGGTTTTAGAAACAGGTTGCCCAAAAAACTCGAAACTGAGTTTCCTTGCGGAATACCTCTTTTGATAGGAGCGCCTTCGTACGTCCTGCTTGACCACGCGCGTAGATGATCAATAAGAAGATTGATAGTGTTGTTTGCGCCAGGGATATTAGAAATAAGCAGATCTCGAAGCATATCGATCTGAATATTTTCAAAGTATCCTGATATGTCGGAAACAAGCATCCATTTGTATCTACCGTCCCTAAGGGCGTCGGTTGTAAGTTCTTCGAACTTTGGCCAAAGAGCGTACCACGGCTCAAACTCATCGACGTATTTCTTTATCGATTTCTTCTTAAGAAACGGGAAGTCGCTGATGTCGGATTCTTTGAATAGGCCAGTCTTGATTTGATCGGGGGTCTTGCCCTTAATCTCGTCCTTTACACGCCAACTCCACACGTTCTCTGAGAGAAGTTCGTCAGCGATCGGAGCGATTATCATTGTGATCGCCTGAACGACGATGCGGTCGCGATAAGGCAGAAGGCTGCCGGGGCGTTCCGAGAATTCCGATTTCGGAATGTTGGCGGGTGTTGCTGGGTGTGGGAGGTAGCGCCCCGTCGATAGGGCGTCGATTATCTCACTTATGATCTGGTCGCGATAATGCGAGAAAATCTGCCGATCTAAGTATGACTCTTGGAAGTCGTTCCGTGAGTCGTCGGCAACCAAGTGCGCCGCTCGCTGAAGCGTACGGCGGTCAGTTAGAAAACTCCAATAGCGATCTTGGCTCTTTGGAATCTTCAATTCGATACCTGAGCAGGCAGTGCATAGAGGAAGATCACGCCGAGCATTGTCAACGTCGACAACGCCAAAGCGACCTTTGGTCCTTCGTTAGCAACAAAAAGCTCAGTCGCGTTTCTAAGGACAGTCCACCACGTCACCCATTCGAGTTCCGATTTCCTGTTCAACTCGTAGGCCTTGTAGTCGATGATCTCGTGATTTGATCCATACTTGGCCATTACGGCGCTGTAGCGGCTGGAAAATTTCCTAAATCCCTCCGCGGACATGGAAGGGCTCGCCACAATCTCACGATGCAACTCTTTGAGTTCCAATCCGCAACGATGGTGTTGCTCCGCCTTCACGACGTCACCCCGTGAGTATTGCGATAGCGAAGAAACTAGCACTACGATGGAGAGGGCTACGGTAAGCAGGTTGATGTGGTCTTCAACGAGGTCTGGCAGTCGCAAGAAATACGGCAGAGCGGTCAGTATGATGACATAGGCTGACGTGAACGATGTCAGTTGGGTCATGCTCAGGTCGCGTTTCTCTAGACGCGCGGCCGCAATAAATCGGCACTCCGCGGTCGTGTTGACGGTCGAAGAGAATTTTTTGATGTGATCCATGTCCCACCTCCCCTCCGAAGGGATGGTGGAACGCGGCAGGCCCGTCAACTAGCGCGCGAAGGCTCGCCGATTGAGATCAAAGACTTCTCACCTTCACACCTTCACCTCCACCACCCCGCCCCCGGCCCGGAACTTGGCCGACATCTCCGCCATCCCGGCCTCGGCCGTGGCGGGGTCCAGCAGCGAGCCCCCCGCATCATTCTGCGCCGCCGCATCCCGGCGGATGTCCTGGCTGATCTTCATCGAGCAGAATTTCGGGCCGCACATGGAGCAGAAGTGGGCGGTCTTGTGGGCTTCCTTGGGCAGGGTGGCGTCGTGGTATTTGCGGGCGGT
>SDZD01000103.1 GCA_004172935.1 bacterium
GGCAACATCCCCGGTCTGGAAGAGTTTCTAGCACGCGGCGAAATCGAAGGCATCCCCGCCGAAGTGGCGCGCTGGGCGCGCGAAGTGCGCGACGAACTGGGCCGCGCCCGTTGGCTATCTGGCGAAATGCTGGCCCGCTGTGAATCGGTCGTTGACCGCTCGCGCGGCATAGCCGACGACATGGACATGTCGTTCCTGTACGACTCGTCGCGCAAGCTGTTCTCGATTGGCTTCAACGTCGATGACCGTCGCTTGGATAACTCGCACTACGACTTGCTCGCTTCGGAATGCCGCCTTGCCTCCTTCTGCAGCGTGGCGCGTGGAGATGTCCCTTCCGACCACTGGATAGCGCTCGGACGCCGCTTTGGTCAAACCCCGGCGGGCGCCGCACTGATGAGTTGGAGCGGCACCATGTTCGAATACCTGATGCCGATTCTGTTCCAGAAGGCATTCGATAACTCGCTACTGCAAAACGCGGTTCAGGTCGCTGTCGAGGCGCAGATCAGCTACGGCGCCGCACGTGGCGTGCCCTGGGGCATCTCGGAAGCCGCCTTCTCGGCGCTCGATGCCAACAACATCTATCAATATAAAGCCTTCGGTTGCCCCGGTTTGGGCCTCAAGCGCGGCCTGGAAGACGACCTGGTCGTTGCTCCATACGCCTCGTTGATGGCGCTGATGGTGATGCCCGAAGCCGCCATCACCAACCTCAAGCGCCTGGAAGGCATGGGGATGCGCGGCGATTACGGCTTCTACGAATCCATCGACTTCACCCGCGAACGACTGGAAGAAGACTCGCTCGTCGCTGCCACCGAAGGCGAAACCGCCCGCACTGGCGGACGCACCGGGGCGCTCGGAAAGAAGGGCGCCATTGTGCGTTGCTTCATGGTTCACCATCAGGGCATGGGCTTGCTCGCGATGCAAAACGTGTTGTGCGGCTGGCCCGTGCAGCGCCGCTTCCACTCCGACGCCTACGTCGAAGCCGCCGAGCCGCTGCTGTTTGAGAAGATTCCCGAAGCCGCGCCGATTCTCGAATCGACCGTCACCGTCGAAGCGCGCCCAACGCGCGTCGATCTGGGTTCGGGTCAACCTGAACGCTCGATTTCGCCCGATACGCCCGCGCCACGTGCCCATCTGCTCGGTTCCGAGCGCATGAACACCATGATTACGGCGGCGGGCGGCGGCTACACCCGCTGGCGCGATACCGAACTCACCCGTTGGCGCAGCGATACCACACGCGACAACTGGGGCCAGTTCGTCTACATCAAAGACCTCGAAACCGGAGTTTCGTGGTCAGCGACGCACCAGCCGTTGCAGCGCACCAGCCAACGCGCTGGAGTGCGTTTCCGCGCCGAGAAAGTCGAATACGAACGTCGCGGCGTCAACATCGAAACCCGCATTGAGGTGTGTGTTTCACCCGAAGACGATGTCGAAGTACGCCGAGTCACGCTGCTCAACCACTCGAACCGCGCCCGCGAAGTCGAGCTAACCACCTTCTCCGAATTGTCGCTGGCGCCGCACGTCGCCGACCGCGCCCATCCGGCCTTCAACAAACTGTTCATCCAAACCGGCTTCGATGCCGACCACGACGCGCTGTTGGCATGGCGTCGCCCCCGCAAAGCGGGCGACAAAGTGGTGTGGGCTGCTCATTTGATGGCCTCCGATGCCAGTCCGCTCAAAGTCGAGTACGAAACCGACCGCTCCAAATTCCTCGGACGGGGGCGTGCCAACGACAATCCGGTAGCCCTCGAAGGGCCGCTGAGCGGCACAGTCGGCGCCGTTCTCGATCCTTGCTTCTCGCTACGCCGTCGCGTTGTTTTGCAACCCGGTCAGCGAGTCATGGTTTCGTTCGCGCTGTGCGCCGCCGAAAACAAAGAAGACCTCGATAAGTTGGTCGAGAAGTACCACGACTTCAGCGTTTGCGAACGCGCCTTCGATGTCGCGTGGACACATTCGCAACTGGAGTTGCACCATCTGCAAATCTCGCCCGACGATGCAAGCGTCTTCCAGCAACTCGCAGGCTACTTGCTGTATCCATCGCCCGCCTTGCGAGCCACCGCCAAGCGCGTTCGCGAAAACCGCAAAGGCCAGAGCGGACTGTGGGCGTATGGCATTTCGGGCGACCTCCCCATCGTGGTTGTCGCCATCGACAACGCCCGCGACCTGCCAGCCGTCCGTCAGGCGATCATGGCGCACACCTTCTGGCGCATTCGCGGCCTGATGTGCGACCTCGTCATCCTCAACGAGCAAGCGGGCGGCTACGCTCAGGACTTAACGCAAACGCTACAAAAGATGGTCGCCTCGTCCACGCCTTACACCGGAATCGAAAAGCCGGGCGGCGTCTTCCTGCGCACCGTCGATACCGTCTCGCCCGAAGACCTGACGTTACTGTATGCCGTCGCCCGCGTCGTGTTGGTTGCGGCGCGCGGCACCCTGGCCCAGCAACTCGGCGCCATCAACGACGACATCGAGCCAACGCCGCGCTTTGTCGCCACCAGTAAGGAAAGCCCCGAACCTGCGCTCACGTTGCCATTTCTGGAACTGCCCTACTTCAACTCGGTGGGCGGTTTCACACAAAACGGACGCGAATACGCCATCTACCTTGGCCCCAAAGACCGCACACCCGCGCCGTGGATTAACGTCTTCGCGCACGAGCATTTCGGCTCCATCGTCTCCGAATCGGGACAGGGTTTCTCGTGGTTTGGCAACTCACAATCGAACCGCATAACTCCGTGGAGCAACGACGCTGTTTCCGATACGCCTGTCGAAGCCATCTACATTCGCGATGAGGAAACCGGCACCTACTGGACGCCGACTCCGCTCCCCATCCGCGAAAGCGAGGCTTACCGCGCCCGCCACGGCCAGGGCTATTCGGTCTTCGAACATGCATCGCACGGACTCGAAACCGAATTAACCATGTTCGTGCCGCTCGGCCTGAACTCGACATTCCCGCTCGGCACGCCGCCTGTCAAGGTGTCGCGCCTCAAAATCAAGAACCGCTCTGGTCGTCGCCGTCGCCTCACCCTCACCTCCTACGCGGAGCTAGTGCTGGGCACAACACGCGAAGAAAACCAGATGCACGTCGTCTCGTCGTGGGACACCGAATCGAACGCGCTATTGGCACGCAACGCCTATAACCCCGACTTCGCTTCGCGCGTTGTCTTCGCAGCGGCTTCGCCAGTGGCACGCGCCCACTCGGCAGACCGCAGCACCTTCTTAGGGCGTAACGGCACCCCGGCGGCACCTGCCGCAATGGGCCGCAAGAGCATCGGCGACAAAACCGGAGCGGGCCTCGATCCATGCGCCGTGCTGCAAGTCGCCATCGAATTGGCACCGAACGAAGAGCGCTCCATCTCGTTCTTGCTCGGTGAAGCAGCCACAGTAGAGGAAGCGCGCACCGTCATTTCGATGCTGCGCGAACAAACCAACGTTGACCGCGCCCTACTCGACACCAAAAATTGGTGGGACGACACGCTCGGCGCCATCGAAGTCGAAACGCCCGATCTGGCCATCAACTTCCTCCTTAACCGCTGGTTGCCCTATCAAACGCTGTCGTGCCGCATCTGGGCACGCTCGGCCCTCTATCAATCGGGCGGTGCGTGGGGCTTCCGCGACCAACTCCAGGACTCACTGGCCCTTGCCACGCTGCGTCCCAGCGTCACACGCGAACAAATTCTGCGCTCAGCGCGCCAGCAATTCGAGGAAGGCGACGTGCAGCACTGGTGGCATCCACCCGGTAACGCGGGCGTTCGCACCCTCATCACCGACGACCTGTTGTTCCTGCCCTATGCCGTCGCGCACTACGTCAAGACAACGGGCGACACCACTATTCTGGACGAGGAAGTTCCCTTCCTGCACGCCGACGTACTGGGCGAAGGCGAACACGAGAAGTATTTCCAGCCGCAGATTTCGCCCGAAACGGCGACCATCTTCGAGCATTGCCGTCGCGCCATCGAGAAAGGCTCGACGCATGGCGAACATGGCCTCACCCTCATTGGTGGCGGCGACTGGAACGACGGCTTGAACCGCGTCGGCATCGAAGGCAAAGGCGAATCGGTGTGGCTGACATGGTTCATTGCAACTGTGCTTCGCGACTTCGCCCCGGTCTGCGAAATCAAGGGACAAGACGACCTCGCGCAAGCCTACCGCACACGCGCCGACGCTTACGTCACTGCCGTCGATGAAGGTGCATGGGATGGCGAATGGTATCGTCGCGGCTACTTCGACGATGGCACGCCGCTCGGTTCGCACGAATCGGAAGAAGCCAAAATCGACTCGCTACCGCAGTCGTGGGCGCTCATCACCGGAGGCGGCGATCCCGAACGCGCCAAAATCGCCATGAAGTCACTCGAAACTCACCTCATCAAGAAAGAGGAAGAACTCGTGCTGCTCTTCACGCCCGCCTTCGATACCTCGCCGCATGACCCCGGCTACATCAAGGGCTACTTGCCCGGTGTGCGCGAAAACGGCGGTCAGTACACCCACGCCGCGTGCTGGGTGGCCTACGCCTACGCCAAATCGGGACAGGGCCGCAAAGCCGTCGAGACTCTGCGCCTGTTGAACCCAGTCGAACACGCCCGCACGCCGGAAGACATCAAGCGCTATAAGGTGGAACCCTATGTGGTCGCCGCCGATGTCTACAACCTCGAAGGGCACGTCGGACGCGGCGGCTGGACATGGTACACCGGAAGCTGCGGCTGGATGTATCGCGCCTGGATTGAAGGTGTACTCGGCTTCGACCGTCGCGGCGATAAGTTGGTCATGAACCCAGCGTTGCCCACCGATTGGAAGACAAGCCGCATCACCTACAAACACGGCACATCCACCTTCGTTATCAACATAGATAACGCAGCGGGTGTCGAATCGGGTGTCGCCGAAATCGAATTCGACGGCGAGATTTTGCCAACCCTCGAAATCCCGCTCACCGACGACGGCAAGTTCCATCAGGTCATCGTTCGCATGGGCGTCCGCACCACCAACGAACTCCCGGCCCACTCCCAGAACAACAACGGTCACGCCACCATCGTTCAACCGATGTAAGCCACGCCAAAACATACAAACGCCCGCGAACCGATTGGTTCGCGGGCGTTTTAATTTCAGCGGCGAGTCGCCATAATGCTTTGGCTAATGCTTGCCCCTACACCGCTTACAATAGCTAAAATCACGAAAAACAACGTAGATTTGAGAAAGCTCTTCCAGAAATCGAAGCGGCGCGTGGCGAAGAAATAAAAAGGCGCTGTAAAACCGAGAAGTGCCACCAGACACAAAAACATTGGCCCGGAGATACGGTAGGCGTGCAAACGAGCATCAAGGGCAAACCACCTCATGCACAACACGATGGTAATGATAAACGAGACGATAGTCCACAGGCGCTGCCCCTCAGAACCTTCCATGAAGAGGCCAGCGACCAATCCGGTTGCTAAGTGAGCAGCCAGAAGTAACCACAATGTCTGTCTTTTGGAGGGAGTATCCATAGGCAGTCAATTTTGACACATTTGCCCCGCGCAATCCCCTAACGCGCCGCCCAGTCCAACGTGCTCTTCCAAATCAAATCGGCGTGTTCATCATCGTCGCCCAACTGAGCCAGTTCCGATAGGCGAATCACGCCCGTCAATATATTTATGCGCTCCCTATCCAGCGCCAGCCCCGTCACCAATTCATATTCGCCCACGATACGTTGCGTCAAATCAGCCGAAATCCAGTTCGAATAGATGAACTCCTGCTGCAGCGAACCAAATCCCGCATCGCCGAAATCGTACATGCCGTTGAGCCGTTTGTGACTATAGTCGAAGGCCATATTCCAGCCGTGACCATCGAAGAATCCGAAAACCGTTCCATGCGGGTCGGTGGGTAGCTGTTGCCACGCCTCGATAGTTCGCTCGGCATAAGCCCACAAATCAGCCGAGGCAATTGGGCGCGCACGACGCAAAATCTCCTCGGCACTCAGCCACGGCTCAATCGCTTTGGCCCCGGCTGTTCCCATATAGCGCGCATCCAAGTGATGCAATTGGGCATAAAAGAGCGCCAAATCGGCAGCCAACCGCTGGCGGTCGCCCTGCCCTAGCGCCTCGTATTGCTCGGTCAGCAAATGCTCGCCTCGAATCTTACAATGCCACGAAAACAGCGGCGGCCCGACATGCACATTTAACTGAGGAATGGGAATCGTTACAGCCGGACGGATGGCATCCAGCAAAGCGGCCTCACCCAGCAAAGCCTCGCGCCCGTCGCGATGGCGCGGAAATTTGAAGATAAGCCGATCATCAACATCAACCGCCACACAATCCCAACCCGCCGTCAGCAGAGCAAAATCTGACTCCGCCAGCTCAGGAAAAACGCCAACAATCGCCGCCCGCAAAGTATCCAAGTCCACTCAGCAAATCATAGCAGATGCAGTTCCCCATCTTCCGCCCCGACGCGCCCACAACAAAGCCCGCGTACCAAACGGTACGCGGGCTTTCGCCATTGAGCTTCCAGTTAGTTGTTGGTAGGAAGCACGATGTACGGAGAAACCGCTGCCAAAATGGTATTTGGTATGGGGTTAGCACCTTTGAATGGGGCCTCGCGAATGATGCCGTCGATACCGTTGTTCTCGTTGAACAATGGCGCGGGCGACTCCACTTTCGCGGGGTACTTGCGATTGCGAATCACAATCAAAGCTGCCGTGTGGCGGGCTTCTGTTCCCTGAATTGCGGCTGCAGTCGGCAGATATGGACTCTTCGGTGTGAACGAAGGAATTGCGCCCAGATAGGCATTGGTGCCGGTGTCTTCAACGGTGATGAGGAAGTCCAGAATGCTCTCGGCGGTTTCGAGCGCTCCACCAAAATTGAAGGTGGCACCAGCGAGGGGGCCATCCAAAATGGTCGTGTTGTTGTTGGCCGCTTTGATGGCACCAATCAAAAAGTCCCGGTGCTGCTTTTCGACGATACCGAACTTCGCAACATATGAGCGCACGGGGTCATTTGCCGATACGTTGAGCGCAATCAGTCGAGCAAGGGCTTGCTCGTACAGGTTGGCTTCGAGTGCTTCGAGCGCCAGAGCGTAGTTCAGCACTTTAACATCGCCCGAACCGGGAATGTCGGCGAATGTGAGAGCGGGCGTAACAGCACGTGCCACTTTGGGGGTAGCGGCCAAAAGAGCCGCGCCACCGACAAGAGCGGCACCAGTGATGATCGCTTTGTTATAGGATGGGGAAGGCGTTTCGCCTTGCGTTGGGTTGATTGATTCTTGCATGATGCGTTGGAGCCTCCCTTATTTCACGATGAACTTCTGAATTGCGGAGACGACAGTCGCAGGCTCCAAGAAGTGTTCGAATGTGTTGGACGATACGCCCGTACCAATGGGGTAGAGCAATTTGTCGCCAGCAAGGGTGTAGGGGCCTGGGTCGATACCAAGAATGTAGTTGATGGCCGAGGAGTGGCGCGCTTCGGTCGAATAAATCGAAACGGCGGTCTGCAAGGTCAGCAAGTCATTGAAATACTGTCCCGCGCCCAAATAAGCGCGCACACCGGTTTCTTCGAGCGGCAAAATCGCCGTCAAAATTGCTTTGATGTTGGCAGCCACCGTCGAGCCGAAGGTATAGCCTTTGGCGTTCGCGCTCACCGAAGGAACGCCTGACAAAGCCGTCTTCAAGAATTGGGCATGTCGAGCTTCAACGAAGGCGAAATCGCGCAAATAGGCGAAGCCCGCAGCAGTGTTGAACGCATCCAATCCACCACCGCTAACTGCGATGGTGTAATCGCTGGGGTTGCTCGACAGAGGGGCGGTCAAAGCTTTACCCGAAGCGAGGTTGAGAGCCTGACGATAGAGGTCGGCTTCCAGATATTCCAACGTCAAAGCGTAGTTGAGGATTTTTTGGTCGTTGGTGTTACCAGGCAAGTTTTGCAGAGGGAAAGAACCTCCACCTCCGTTATTCGAGTTACCACCGCCGCAGCCATCGAGCAGCATAACAGCAGCAACGCCGAGTCCGGCAGCGCCCATCGCTTTCAAAAAGGAGCGCCGCGAAGTGGCACTGGTCCGCAATTCTTGCAGGAGATTGGGTTCTTCCAAGGTTTGAGATTTCACTAAAGACTCCACTGGGTCAAAACTAAAGCAAGCTTGTGCCGTGAGAGAAGCACAAACAACAGAATAAGGCAAGTAAGGGTCTCCCCTGACAATAAAAATCAGGGATGTTCCTTAATACCGCAAAGATAAACAAAGTTCCTTCAGGGAAGTTTCGATATTTATTTGCAAATTTTATCTGTTCAAATATGAAGCCAAACAAGCCGCCTAAAACTGAGGCTTTCCACAACGCAGCCTTTGCAGTTTTTCGTAAGGATTTGCTATCTGAATGGCGCTCGCGCGCCACTTTGGGTGCCGTCGCTCTTTTTTCATTGGCGGCTCCCATCACGCTCGGCTTCTCGTTGGCGCGCCAAACCCTGCCACCTCAGGCGCAGGGTGCCCTGTTCTGGTCGGTGCTGTTTTTCGCGGCTTGCATCGGCCTACCGCGCGCCTTCGTCAAGGAAGAGGAATCGGGCACCAGTGCCCTACTCCGACTTCATTTCAGCGCCGACGCCGTCTTCTGGGGCAAAGCGGCGGGGCAAATGCTTCTCTTGTTGGTGACGCAACTGGCAGCTATCCCCACATTCATCCTTTTGATGGGTGCCAAGGTCGAAAACGTGCCATTATTGCTTCTAACTATTTTGCTGGGCGACTTGGGCCTGTCACTCTCATCTACCCTTATCGGCGCAATGGCGGCACAGGCGCGCGGACGCGGCACTCTGTTTCCCGCCCTCGCTGCGCCCATCCTGTTGCCCTTTCTCGCCGCGTTAGGCATAGCCACCGCGATTGCTTTTGGTTCTCCCGATGGGAATGCCTCCAACACCCTTATGGTGGCGACGGCTTTCGATCTGGCTCTTATCGGTGTCGGGGTGCTGGGTTTCGAGTTGGTATGGAAATAAATCGTTAGCGAATTCGTGTCATAGGTAAGAGCAATGCCACGACAGCGCGGCATCCGCCACACTTTTACCTACGTCCTTTTGCGCTAAAATGCTGAAATTTATTGCTTCCGCCTGGGTTCTAGTCGGCCTCATCATCGGCTTTTCGGTGCCCAACGCACAAAATTTGGCGACGACACCCATCGCCTTCTTTCATGTGCCTCTCGCAGTTTCGATGCTGCTGTTATTTTTACTCTCCGCCATCTGGAGCGTGAAGTGGGCCTTCTTCGGTCGCGACGACCGCGACGACGCCCGTTCTCTGGCCTTCGCCGAAGTCGGCTTCGCGGCGGGCCTCATCGCGATGGCCAGTGGAATGCTGTTCGCCCGCACCAACTGGGGAGCCTATTGGAGCTGGGACCCGCAACAGGTCGGCGTGCTGGGCACCCTGCTCACCTATGCCGCTCTCTTCGCGCTGCGCGGCGCCACCGACGACGAAGGCACTAAGCGCAAGTTATGGACGGTGTACGCTGTTCTCGGCGTATTAGTAGCGTGCTTCGGCTCCTACATTTATCGCCAAATTTTGCCGGAGAACACCAGCCTACATCCCAACAAAACGCTGACCACATCAACGCCAATTTTCCGCTTCGCGCTGTGGTTCAACGTCGTTGGCTACGCCATGCTGCTGATTTGCGCGGCCAATGTTCGCGCCCGCTTTGAAATCATCTCCAACCGTCTCGATGAGCGCGTCTGGAAACGCGCCTAACCCATAATTCCCATAATGTCTTCCGATTCAATATTCGTCTTAGCTGTCTCTGTTATCACTCTGGGCGGCGTCTTCTTCTATCTGTTGCGTGTCGAAGCGCTCGCCAAAAAACTCGAAGAGCGAGTGCGCGACGAAGAACTCTCTTCGCCCTCCGCGCCATTGGCCTCCGTCGAAGACCGTCCTCTGTAAATGAAGGTTCTGCCCGTTGCCATCGCCATCGAAAACCGCCCGGTGCTGGTTGTTGGTGGCGGCACAGTTGCCGCCCGCAAAGTGGCGGCGCTTATGGAAGCGGGCGCCCTCGTCACCGTCATCGCACCCGAACTGGCGCCCGACTTCCCCTCCCCCATCCAACACCACCCGCGCCGTTTTGAGCCAAACGACTGCGCGGGCTTCCAATTCGTCTTCGCCGCCACCGATTCCCGCGAAGTGAACGCCGCCGTCGCCGCTGATGCACGCCAGCACCACGCCCTGCTCAACGACGCCAGCGCCCCCGAAAACAGCGACTTCCACACCCAGGCAATCGTGCGGCGCGGCCCCATCACCCTCGGCCTCTCCACCGAAGGTGCCTCCCCTGCTGTCTCCGCCCACCTGCGCCGCGAAATCGAATCCCTCATCGGCCCCGAATGGGAAGCCCTCTTCGCCCTCATAGCCGAAACAAACGCCCCTGCCCGTTCACAGAGCCGCGCCGCGCTATGGAAATGGGTTTTAGCCAGCCCGCTTCTGGACCTACTCCGTGAGGGCAAATCAGAAGAAGCCAAAGCCCAACTCAAAAGCTATCTGGATAAAAGCGACGCGATACCGACTATTTAGGGCCGATGGGGAACCGTCGAGGTTGAGGATTCTCCCTAAATCAGGCCTAAAAACGCACCATTTCGCGCGAAAATCTCTTGCCTGTAAATCTTCCATAAGTAAACCGCGCGCTCCTGGCATACCGCGAGGGGTCTAAAAAAGGCAAACTTTTCTTCCCGATTCGTTTTATGTCGTCTCTGCATCTGCTTGGCTTGAACCACAAAACCGCGCCCGTTGAAGTGCGCGAGCGGTTCGCCTTGCCTGCAGCGCGATTAGAACATGCGCTTGGCTATGTGCGCGATGTCGAAGGCGTCGAAGAAACCGCCATTCTCGCCACCTGCAACCGCGTCGAAATTTATGTGCGCGGCGACGAAGGCGCCGGCGAACGCTTGCGCCACGCCATGAACGCCCCCCACCCCTTCGGCGGCGCCAGAGGCTTCGACAAGCACCTCTATCTTCAAAGCGGACAGGAAGCAGCCAACCATCTTTTTCAGGTTGCCAGCGGCCTCGACTCGCTGGTTCTGGGCGAAAGCGAAATTCTGGGCCAGGTCAAGGGTGCTATGGCCAAAGCCCGCGAAAGCGGCGCCGCCGGACGCCACCTCGATGAGTTGTTCCGCCGCGCCATCTCGTGCGGCAAACGCGCGCGCTCCGAAACTGGCATCTCGCGCGGCGCCCAAAGCGTGGGCGCCGCCGCCGTCGAACTGGCACGGCAGATATTCGGTTCGCTTGCGGGTCACACCGTCCTCATCCTCGGCGCAGGCAAAATGTCGGCGCGCGTGGCGCAGTGCCTCGTTTCCAGTGGCGCGCGCCGCGTTCTGGTCGCCAACCGCACCTTCGAGCGAGCGCAGGAACTGGCCGCCACATGGAGCGACGATGGCCTCAATACCGAAGCCATCAAGTGGGAAGAGTTCGGCCACTATCTGTCTCAGGCCGACATCGTCATCGCCTCGACCCGCGCCCCCGGCTACGTCGTGACGCCCGCCCACCTCGCGCCCGTCATGAAAGGCCGTCGCCGCCCGTTGCTGCTCATCGACATCGCCGTTCCCCGCGACATCGACCCAGCCTGTTCGCGCTTCGATGACGCCTTCTGCTTCGACATCGACGACCTGCAAAGCGTCGTGGCGCAAGGCGCCCAATCGCGCCAGAGCGAAGTGGTCGCCGTGCAAAACATCATCGGTCAGGAGTTAGTGGCGTGGCAGGATTGGGAGCGCTCCAGCGGCGCCCAGAGCGCATTGGCCCAGTTGGCACAGCACGCCAACCGCGTGCGCGACACCGAAGTCGAAGCCGCCCTCTCCAAACTCGAACACCTCAGCGCCAAAGACCGAGCCGTCGTCGAGTCGCTCGCCCGCGCCATCTCAGGCAAGCTAATACACAGCCCGCTCGCCCACTTGCGCAACGGCGGGCAAGACGATGCCAGCGCCTTGCTGCGCGCCTTCGGCCTCGGAGGTGAGAAAGACGGTGAGCAGTGAGTTTCGAGTGATAATAAAAGGGGGATATTCAACGCCCAACAGCCAGAAGCCCCCACATTCGCCACTCGAAACACACGGCCACGGCTCCCAATGCTTTCTCGCCTCGATTCTCCTTTTCTAGCCCTCGCGTCCCTGTGTTACCTGGGCGCGATGCTTTTATTTTGGGCGCAGCTTTTTCTGGCGCGTGGCTCCGAAAAGGTATCGTTAGTCAAATTTAGCCGCGCCTCGTTGTGGGCTGGCGCCGTCGCTCATCTGGTGTCCATCGCCGGACAGGGGCCAGCGCTCTTCTCGGTGAAAGCCGGAGTCGTTGGCCTGTTCGGTTGGTTCCTCATCGTCACCTTCCTCATGGTCGGGCGCCGAGTCGAAGCCGGAGTCGGCGCCATCGTAGCGCCACTGGCGCTATGCGCCGCGCTCTACTCGCTCACCGCATCGCAACTGCACTCTTGGACGCCCACCGACCGCTTCTCGGCCTTCTGGCTCGTCGTCCACGTCTTCGTTATTCTGGGCGCCTACGTGTCGCTGGCCTTCGCCTTCGCCGCCTCCTTGCTCTATCTGGTGCAGGAAGCCCTGCTCAAAAAGCGCCAACTCAGCGGGTTGTGGCAAAAACTGCCCTCGCTGCAAGTCGCCGACGAGTGGATTTTTCGCGCCTCGGCGTTCGGCCTCGCTCTGCTCACTCTGGGCCTGTTCACGGGCATCGTCTTTAGCAGCGAGCAGCCTTACCACATGCTGCGCGACCCAAAGACCATTTTTTCGGCCCTGACATGGGCCATTTTCGCTCTTTATCTGGGCGCGCGTTGGAAATTGGGTTGGCACGGACGCCGCTCCAACCTGTTTGTAATCTACGGCTTTGTCGTCATGGCGTTTTCGTTCTTCGGCGTGCCGCATCTAGTGAATCCATGACCAAAATATTGAAGATGGGCACGCGCGGAAGCGCCCTCGCATTGGCCCAAGCGCGTCAGTTCGCCGCAACTCTCGAATTTTTCCACCCCGACCTCAAAGTCGAAGAGCATATCATCCGCACCACGGGCGATAAAAATCAGGCATCTCCGTTGCCGCAAATTGGCGGCAAGGGCGTCTTCACCCTCGAAATCGAGGCCGCCTTGCTGAAC
>SDZD01000045.1 GCA_004172935.1 bacterium
GTTCAGGCGAACGACCGATATGGCAAGTTCGTCGTCGACCCGCTCCCCAAAGGATACGGACACACGCTGGGCGCTTCGCTCCGGCGCGTTTTGCTCAACTCGATTGAAGGCGTGGCCATCACCGCCGTACAAGTTCAAGGTGTCAACCACGAATTCTCCACCATCCCCGGCGTTGTCGAGGACATGATGGAAATCGTGTTGAACTTGAAAGAAATCGCCATCCGTTCGGTCAATGGCCGTTTGGAAGGCCCGGTGGCTGCTCGCATCGACAAAGTCGGCGAAGGCCGCGTCACGGGCGCCGATGTGCAACTGCCTCCCGGCGTGCAAATCGTCTCGCCCGAAAAACCCATCTGCACGCTCTCTAAACCAGACGCGCGCTTCGATGCGGTTTTGACAATCGAAGGTGGAGTAGGGTACGTTCCTTCGGGTATGCAAGAGCGCGCCAAAACCATCGGTACCATTCCGGTGGATGCGCTCTACTCGCCGGTTACGCGCGTGAACTATTTCGTCGAGCCAACCCGTTCGGGACAACAAACCGACCTGGACAAGCTCACGATTGAAATTCACACCAACGGTTCATTGCTTCCGGCAGGCGCTTTGGCGAGTGCGGCTTTGATCATGACTGGCTATCTGCAGTTGTTTGTGGGCCTCGATACTTCCATTGAGATGCCTGTAATTGAGGGTGCGATCACAAAGAACCCACAGGTCCGCGACATCAAGATCGACGATCTCGATTTCTCGAACCGTACCTACAACTGCTTGAAGCGTCAGGGCATCGAAACTTTGGAAGAGTTGAGCGGATACACCGAAGAAGAACTGATGAACATCCGCAACTTCGGCCAGAAGAGCTTGGACGAAGTGAAAGACAAGTTGAAAGAATACAACCTCGGTCTGCGTTCACCAGCCAACGCTGACGCTGAGGAATACGCGATATAAGTTGCTAGGGGTTAGTAACTGGTGGTTAGTGGGAAGGCACTCGGCGACGAGGCCTAATCACCAACCACTAAGAACTAACTACTAACGACTCCCACGAAAATGCGACACAAAATTGGAAAGCGCAAGCTGAATAAACCGACCGATCAGCGGATGGCGCTTTTGAAAAATCAGGTTCAGCAATTATTCATGCACGAACGTCTGATCACCACCGAAGCCCGCGCCAAAGAAGTGCGCTCGCTCGCGGAAAAGTTGATCACCCGTGCCAAAGAAGACACGCTGGCCAACCGTCAACAGGTCGAAAAATACATCCAGAAGCCACCCTTGCCATTCGAAAGCAAGGAGAAATTCGCTGAGCGCAAAAAGAGCAACCCGTTCGCTGTTCGCCGTTCCTACACGGTGAAAAAGTGGCGCGATGCTCCACACCCTGAGCGTGAGATTCTGGAAAAACTGTTCACCGACATCGCGCCTCGCTACGCTGGCCGCGCCAAAGACGCCCCCGGCGGAAATGGTGGCTACCTGCGTATCGTGAAGCTGCCCGCCCGTCGTGGCGACGCCGCTCCTCGCGCCTTGCTGATGTTGGTTGAGTAGTAGCCAACTGGCCGTTCGCTTCTAGCCATTAACCCCAAAACTCCAACTCCTCCGCGTAAGCGATGGAATTGAAGTCCAATGAGTGGGCTAACAGCTAAGAGCCAACAGCTAAAAGCTATAATGCGCCGTATTGCTTTTCTCGTTGCCTACGATGGTGCCGCTTTTTGTGGCTCCCAGAGGCAAAGCAACGGGAAATCGGTTCAGGGCGAACTGGAGAGAGCCATCGAACGAGTGCTTAAACACTCGGCATCCGTTGCTCTCGCTGGACGCACCGACGCCGGAGTTCACGCGACGGGACAAGTAGGCATGTTCGAAACCGAGAATCAATCGCTTCCGGCTGAACGTGTCCCGCTTGCTCTCAATAGCGTTTTAGATAGAGCCGTTCGAGTTCGTGAAGGGCGATTAGTGGAGCCTCGTTTCCACCCGCGCTTCTCAGCTCAAGGCCGCGTCTATCGCTATCGCTTTGAACTGGCTTCTATTGCCTCGCCCATGATACGGCATCAGGCCGCGCTCCTGAAAACGGAGCCGGACATTGCCGCCATGCGCGCCGGAGCTGAAGCGTTCATCGGACGCCAAGACTTCGCTGCGTGGCAATCGGCAGGAAGTCCAACCCCTTCCACCGTGCGAACGGTGAAGCGGTTGGAGATAAAAAAGAGCGAAGCGCTCGGAAGTGAGATTTTGGAAATCGAAATCGAAGCCGACGCTTTTTTATATCAGATGGTGCGTAATATCGTCGGCGCACTTATCGAAGTAGGACAGGGCAAGCTTGCTTACGACGATCTGCGAAGGCTTACCAACGGTTTGGACAGAACCAAATGTCCACCACCCGCGCCGCCGCAGGGATTGTGTTTGGTTGAGGTGAAGTATTAAAATGGCGAGCATTACGCAAAAATCGTATCGGGCCAAGCCGCTTGAAGTTGAGCGCAACTGGTTCGTAATCGACGCCGAGGGCCAAACCGTTGGTCGTCTGGCGTCGCGCATCGCGCACGTATTGCGCGGAAAACATAAGGCCACCTTCACGCCCGGTGTTGACACCGGTGACTTCGTGATCGTGTTGAACGCCGAGAAGGTCGTCTTCACAGGTGCTAAATTGGATTCGCAGATCTATTACCGCGTAACTACACGTCCCGGTTCTATGAAAAAGACCGATGCACGTACGTTGCTCGCAACCGATCCGCGTCAGGTGTTGGAAGAAGCCGTTTGGGGCATGATCCCCAAAGGCACCTTGGGCCGCGCGCAGTTCAAAAAGCTGCACGTCTATGCTGGCACCAAGCACCCACACCAGGCTCAGAATCCACAACCTTTGGAGGTCGGCGCCATCGGCGTTGGTTAATTGAGTTTTTAGTAGTTGGTTTTTAGTGGTTAGTTCAAGTTTTTCTTGAGCTGCACCTCTAAAAACTAAATACTAATAACTAACTACTACAATGGCAGACAACTTTTACGGCACCGGCAAGCGCAAAAACGCGATTGCCCGTGTGTGGATTACGCCCGGTAACGGCAACATCACCGTCAACGGCAAGCCCGTCGACGAATATTTCCCACGCATCGCTTTGCAGCAGATGATTCGCACTGTATTCACCGTCACCGGCGAACAGCAGTTCGACGTGCGTGCAACCGCCACGGGCGGCGGCACTTCCGGCCAGGCCGGAGCTGTCAAGCACGGCATCGCTAAAGCGTTGGTCTTGCAGAACGAAGAGTTCCGCACCGACTTGCGTGAACTGGGTGCTTTGACTCGTGACCCACGCGTCAAAGAGCGCAAAAAGTACGGTCGCAAACGCGCCCGTCGCGGCTTCCAGTTCTCGAAGCGCTAAACCGATTTTTTCAAATCATCAAAAGCCCGCAACGAATATTCGTTGCGGGCTTTTGTTTTGTAAACCTGTTGTCACATAAGACAATGGCTTCTTCTTCACAGCACGTCATCATCCGCGCCCAACGAGTCCAATACTTCGGCTGCTGTGGCGGTTGTCTGGGTTCTTTGATAATCGGAGTCGCCATTGGCACTCAAGCTGTTCTCGCTTTCCGCTCCCGCTTTTCCCCCTCCCTTATCTGGAGCGCTATTGGCGTTCTGCTCGTTCTCGCCGTCGCTCTCCTTTGGTTCTTTTACTTCGACATCAATATCCAGCGTGTCTGGAACCAGAGATTCACATTTGAAGCCGACTCCGTCCGCTTCAAAGACGAGAAAATCGAGCAACAACTCGCGTACTCCCAAATTGTAGCCGTACAGGTCGAGCAAGTCCCTCCCGGTCCCAGCCATAATATCGTCTTTCAGTGCCGCGACAACCCACTGCAATCCATTATCTGCACTGCCCACGACTTCTCCCCCGAAGCCGTGATGAAAATACTCGCTCAATTATGTCGTCGTGCTGGGTTAGATTCCGTCGAAATCTCGCGCCTCCCCGACACCGATAATGAAAGTGATCTGCGCACCGCAGCCAAAGGGTTTGGCGAAATCACACTCGATAAAACTAGGAACTGCTACCTCTTCACGCTCCTGACTTCATAGCCCCTCAAACACGTCGCCGAAAACAGTTGTTCACCTTCCGTTTGCCCCCACATTATGGGGTTGCAAGATGGATAATATACTTTCTCGATTTTCGTGAAACTAAACCAACTTTCTGGCGTAGGCGGCTTCAGCCTACTTGTCGCAGGTAGCACCCTGCTTTTTGCATTCGCTGGTTGCGGTGGCAGCTCAGGTAACGCTTTTCCCACCGCAACACCTGGCCCTACAGTTTTCGCGACTTCGATCTCCACAGCGTGTGACAGCACAACATATGCCCCAAACTATTATGGTGAGCCAGACCCCGAAAACCTGACCGCCACTCCCGTCTACAATGTCTGGCGCCAGTTCCCGCTTAAGGTCTACATCCCTGCGGACACCGACGCCGATTACCGCACCGCAACCATCGCGGGCCTCAACCAGTGGGTAACCGCCTCAAGCAACGCTGTGAAATATGACCTAGTGACCAACGCAGCCGACGCTAACGTCGTGATCTCTTACGCCACGGCGACTGCCACCCTGCCACCGTTCGGCGTAACCACACTCACCTACGACGCCACCACGCACACCACCACTGCCGCACAAGTCCAGTTGTACTTCTACGCCAAATCCCAACTCTCCAGCGCCGCCCTCGTCAACCAGACCAGCGCCGCCCACGAGTTCGGTCACGTTCTGGGAATTGGCCCCCACTCGTCTGGCGGCAACGACTTGATGTACTTCGCACGCCAGAGGGCCGTTGAACCCGTCTCAACGCGCGATATCAACACCCTCCGCACCCTCTACTGCAACGTCTTCCCCACCGGAACCGCCGCAGCTGTAAAGTCCACAGGCACGAGCAAAACCGTAGTAATCAAAGGCTAATCCCCAATAATGAAAAAAGGCGTGCGAATAATAGATTCGCACGCCTTTTTCATATCTCCAACTTACTCGGTTTTCTTAGCTTCGTGCCATGTTGGTGTCAAAGCTACGATAAGTCGGCTAAGCCACTGTTTTTCAGTTCCCTCTATCCACGGATACTCCAACTTGAAGTTATCCCAGTCGACATAAAGCTCCGAAAACGTGTCCGGCCCTATTTCCTGTTTCTGATACCACTCGTCACTATTGAACACCTGCCGCAACAAGGCGAAGGGTAGGGTGGTATTCTCCGCCAGTAGCACCGCATCATACAGGTCTTTGCCCTGGGCATTCATGTCGGTTGCCAGCCACAACCATTTCCACGCCAGCGAAAGCTGAGGCGAAGCCGCCCACACTTCGATGGGTTCACCATCGCGTTGAGGAACACCGACCCGAATAGGGGCTTCGGGTAAAGTCTCGTTCCACACGATATCCATCTGAATCTCACGACCTGCGCCCTCTGCGTTCTCGTAAGGGAAAATCAGACGCCGCCCCTGGGCGCGTTCGTAAGTCCAAATATCGTCCGAGGCGATTCGATCCACCTGAATGCGGGCGTTTTGAGTGCGAGGGTTAGCTTTGACCAAATCCGTCAACTCCTTAAAACACGCCTCACAATCTGGGTCATCCAGCTTGACGCTATCGGGCTGAAACACCCAGTCAAGGTCTTGGGGTTCGCGAGCGGCTTTGCCAAACCAGGCGTGCAGTAAGACACTACCACGCAGTACAAGATGGTCTTTCCAACGCGACTGCGAAATGAGTTGCAACAGGTGTGAGCGTAACTCGGAGCGGATTATCTCCCACTCCAGTCGCTCGTGTGCCGTCGCCGCATCCGCCAGCCGAAAAGCGTTTGGAAAATGAGCCAACGAAGGATCGAAAATCTGTGTGCGCCCTTTGGTGTGGTTCTCATCCAGAGCGCGATAGGTATTCGGATAATGTTCGTTCATAATGAGGGGGTGGCGTCCTCCAGCCAACCCGCGTCCAGCGCGAAGTTGCTGTCATACACCACGTATTCTTCTTCGGTTTCCACAACCGGAATCGAGAGCGCGCGAATATCGCGCATCAGTGCCTCGAAAGCCTCGCGTGCTTCCTGTCGCCCCACGCAATAACAGCGTTGAGTGACGAATCGTTCGTGCTGCCCATCGTCGCGAGTCCGTCGCGCATTGCGTGACAGATGGGCGCCATGTGGCCCAACTCTTTGGGCCAGAGAGAGTAAATCGCTGCCATTGGGAAGTAACAGCTTGATATGGTGTTCAAAATATCGCTCTTGAGGGTGAGCTTCGGCGCGTGTGGCGGGCACACCGGGGTTCCACGGGGCCACTTCCAACTTGATGCGACAAACGCGAAACCCATCGTTCTCGCAGTCGCGTTGCAAGCTCTTCGCTTGCAGAAGTGTGCTTTCTAATGTCCCCTCGCTTTCCAGCGTCAACATCGGTTGCGAGGCTGTAACCCCGCGTTCCAAAACGATGTGTGTGCATTTCAAAGCGCGCTGTTCGCTCCATTGGGAGAGTGCTTCAAATTCTTCCTGTCCAGCAAGAGCAAGTGTGATGTGTGTCTCAAACTCGCCCTCAAAATTCATTGCTATTTCGCCTCCTCGGTTATATAACCTCCCCGTCAGTATTATAAATCCAAACCCCAAAGAACCGATTGAAGCCAAAACTACCAGCCACTAGTCATATTGATGAAACAGCTTTAGGCTTTACAAGGAGTAACATGCAAGCTATCGCCATTGCGCCCAATTACGCGACAGAAGAAGATTTGTGGGATTTCTCGCAAGACGGCTATCGCTACGAATTAATCGACGGAGAACTTAAATGTATGCCGCCTTCAGGTGCCGAACACGGCAGGTTGACCGCAGATATTACTATTGAGGTGGGAGCTTTCGTTCGCCGCAATAACCTCGGCAAATGCTTCGGTGCCGAGACTGGTTTTCGCATCAGCGAAAGTCCCCTAACGATTCTAGCCCCCGACTTCGCTTTTGTCACGAGCGAACGAATGCCCGTAGAAATCCCCACGAAATTCCTCGCTGTCGTCCCCGACTTAGTCCTCGAAGTCAGGTCGCCGGGAGATCGAGCTGGCGAAGTCGCCGATAAAGTGGGCCGTTGGTTGGCAGCAGGAACGCAAATCGTCTGGGAACTCAACCCGCGCACTAAAAAGCTCACCATTTTCCGCCCAAACCTGCCCGCCGTAGAATTGGGAGTTACCGACATGCTCGATGCCGAACCGCTCTTACCAAACTGGACTCTCGAACTCAGCACAATACTCTAGGCGATAAAGCCCCCCACGAACAGTAACTCTCAAACAGGGGGCTTTAGCCGTCTGCTGCGTCTGCTTGACTAAAAGAGTGAAACGTATTGTTTTCGCTGTGGGCGCTTTGGCCCTTGCTGGATGCGAGCAGACTCTGCCCCCGACTGCCGAAGGACTCAAACTCATCGCCGCGCGCACGGCTAAAGGCACCAAAAACACCAAGCTCGAAACCAAAACGCAGCCCTCGCCCCCACTCGCGGGCAACACCTCCATTTGGGACATCAAGGTCTACGATGTCGTGGATAAGTCCGAAGGCATTCGTAAAGAGTGGAAGTTCTTCAACGACCTGCCCCAAAGCTCCACTGATAAAACGGCAACTGGGGTGCTGATGAATGCGTGGCTAATCTCCAAAGACCGTTCGGTATTTCTGCCGCAAAAACCAGCCTACAAGCAATACGGCTCCTTCCTTACCGACTGGTCGATTCCCCAATCTGGCCCATATACGCTATGGGTCGAATATCAACCTGTTGTCGCCAGAGACGAACTGAGCTTCCAGGACATGAAAGACAAATCCAAGGCGCTCGAAATCGAACACGCCCACTGGGATGTTAATGTCGGCGGAACGGCCAAAGCCGAACGCCCCCTCACTCCATCGGCTCATGGCGGCGCCTACGGCGTATATAGCCTCAGTTCAGACGATTACTCCAAGAGCGAGAGTATGGATGTCGCCATCAATCCCGAAAAAGCCCTCGTTAACCAGAAAACGAAGTTCGCCACCACTATCAGTGGCGCGACTGGAACCGTTGCTGATGAGGCCATCACCGCCCTCTCACCCGATGGAAACACCCTGCTACACGGCGTGAGCGCCATGCCGCAACTAACCTTCGCCCAGAAAGGTATATGGCGCACATGGTTCACCTTCTCCATTGACGGCAAACCCTACGCCTGCCCCCTCGACATTCAGGTGAATTGACCCTCAAAAACAACAAGAGGGAGGAGGGCAACATGCCCTCTTCCCTCTTGTTGTTCTGATTTATATCCGAGAGATTGCCGCACCATCGGTGAGTGGCCCCTCTCCACGCAGTGGGGAGGTCGGGTGCCCTTTGGGCGTGGGGCCAAACGCCAGATTTCCCAACCTCGGTGAGTCCTGCCCTTTCTCTACTACTGCTTCTTCAACTGCTTCTTTTTCTTGTTCATCAGGTGCAGATAGCGCGCGGGTTGAGCGCGGCGCATCGCTTCCATACGCCTTACTTCTTCGGCACTCATCATTCGGTTCTTTAGCCCTTCATCCGTCTCGCCCAGCACACCGCGAAGAGTAGAAACAAGTTCGGCATTATTCTGAGCTAATGCCGCGTTGCGCTTAGCAACAGCTTGATCAAGTTGAGCACGCTGTGATGGTGTCAGGTTCGCATTGAATGCCGTAATCAGATGTTGACTCGAAACGGCACCATACGAGTCGAGTATTGAAGCCCCTTCTTGGGCACAAACAGGTGTAGCAATGAGCGACACAAAAAGTAGAACGCTTTTCATGTCGGCGAGTGTAGATGTCTCTTTTATGGGAAAAAACTCAGAATTGTGAATATGCGAAATTATTTCGACAAGATTTCAAATATTTCTAAAATGTTTCGTATCGCACGCTCAACGAGACAAATAAAGAGAAGAGGCACACCAAAATGTGCCTCTTCTTCCGCCAATGAGTTATCGGTTACTGCGGTTTGCTCTCGCTCGGTGTCTCTTTCTGTTCTGCCTTCTTTTTGTTCTTCATCAGTTGCTGATAGCGCCCCGGCTGAAGGCGGCGCATTCGGTCCATCCGTTTGGCTTCGGCCTCATCGTCGATGCGGCGCGTTAATCCCTCATCGGTTTCACCCAGAATATCGCGCAGTGTCTCGCTCAAATTCTCGTTCGCTTTAGTAAGCGCCGCGTTGCGCTTCTCCAATGCCTGATCGAGTTTGGTGCGTTGTTGCGGGGTCAATTTCGCGTTTAAATCCTCCACCAACTCCTGACTCGAAATGAGGCCCCGTGTTGATAGGAACGAAGGCACTCCCGTTTTAGACACGACCTGAGTCAGTTCCTGTGCGCCAACAACCACTGCTGGCACCGACAATAAAGCAAAGAGAAGAGCGCGTTTCATTACGAGGCAGTGTAAGCCGCCGCCTCGACCAAAACCCCATCGAAATCGTGAAAATAGACCAACCGTTTCGCCCCTAAATTCCCGACGCGAAACGGCACCTCCATCACATCACCCACCGTCTTCAATCCAAGGTCGCGCACTTTTTGTAGCGTCTTCTCGATGTCCCCCACTTCAAACGCGATATGTCGCACGCCGAAAGTATTGGCCGCGCTGTTCGCTGCGATAATCTCTCCTGTCGGCGAGTCGTAGCAAATCAGCTCGATGCGCGCCCCACCTTCTGGAGCATTGAGGAACAGGCAACGCGCGCTCACTCCCTCTAATCCACTGACGCGCTCAATCCATTCGCCTTGCAGCGTCGCCGAAAAACCGCGTTGCCAGCCGAAGACTTCCTCATAGAAGTGCGCGGCTCGCTCTAAATCGGCGACAACTAAATTGACGTGATCGAGCGCCGCCATTTACAGCTCCTCCAGAAATCCGGCCAGGTCCGTCTTCGATGGGCTTTTGGCGCTTCGCACATAGAAGCCGCTCGTCCCCACACCAATTTGAAGGCTCTGCGCCAGAGTCGCGCCCAACAGTTGCCCCAAACAGAAGCCCGCGTTGAAGTGGTCGCCCGCACCCGTCGAAATAAGCGGATTGGCGATCCACGGGCCGGGCACACTCGCCGCATCTTCGGCGCTGGCCGCTGCCGCAAAGCGGGTAGGGTGAACCACAACGATGCCCACACCCAATCGCGCCCGAATCGCTGCCGCCAGTTGCGGCGCCGTTTCCAGCGTCAGAACCTCGCCCAGTGGAACCGATATATCCAGTGTCTGGCCTACCTGAACGGCCTCTTTCTCGTTCAATCCCAGAATCACATCATGGTGCTGCTGGAACTCGGCGATGGTTTCAAGTGCCTGCGCAATATCCTCGCGCGACCGTTTTTCAGGGTCGGCCAAATCAAAGAATATCGTTTTGCGCTTGCCATTATGCGGCAACTCCGAAAGAATCTCACGCCACAGCGCCGTCATGAACGGCAGCATCGTCCAGTTGACGATACCGACAAAGCGCGCCTCGCTCCAGGCCGCCTCAAAGTTCACGCGCCCGACATTCGCGATGATGTTCTCCCAGGTCACCTGAGCCACCGTCGCGTGTTTCCCCACGATTAGCTTTCCATCGTCGAACTCGTAAGCATCGGTGAACGCCGGGTCGCAAATCGGCATCAGGCGCGCGTTCGTCGCGAACTCGGTGAACACCTCATGCGGCGACAACAATCCGGTCATGCCGCAATAAGTGACGGCCAACCCGAAAGCGCTCAGCGCGTTCGCCATAATCGGCCCGTTGCCGCCCAACTTGAACAAAGTCGGCACGATCTCAACATTGGTCGATTTACCTGCCGCTGCCGCGATGCGTTCACCAAAGGCTTGCAGCGTTGCGATGCGCGTATAGGTCGTGGCCGAGTGCCGTGTTTCCACAGCGTCGCAAATGGTATCGACAAAACCATCGAATCCCAGCAGAGCGGGCACGTCAGTTAAAGACGAGCGGAGTAGAGCGGCGCTTTCAAGCGCGAGCGTCGAATCGGACATAAGGGCGCTTAAAGGATGCCACAGCAATCCAGAGTAAGAGAAGAGGGAATTCCATAAACGCCAGATTGACGCACAAACAACCCGAAATTACGTTTCGTGAGGCCCGTGTCAAAGTGTGTTAGGCGTTTCACTTGCTACTGTTCCCATGCTGCTTTTTTGCCTCATACGACGAGGTATAATATTTGCAATTGAAAATAAATCATGAACTGGTTTCGTAATCCTCGTTTTTATGCTGATGGCCTCCCCGGTGTGGGCCTTCTTATCTTGCGTTTGTGGATGGGCTATGCAATGGCTATGCATGGCTTGCCAAAAATGTCGAATCCTTTTGGTTGGATGGGACCAAATGTGCCGGGAGTCCTGCAAGGCCTAGCTGCTGCGGGCGAATTTTTCGGAGGTTTAGGATTGCTATTCGGGGCACTCACGCCTATCGCTGCATTTGGCGTCATGAGTGTGATGTTTGTGGCAACGCTTTCTTTCTTTACCAACGATGTTACACCCACATATTTCGTCAACATGGGGCCTAAAGTGCCAGGAGACAATGCTGAGGCACCGTTCGTCTATTTCATCTTTGCACTCACTTTGTTCCTCACCGGCCCTGGCCTGTTGTCCATCGATGCATTCTTGGCCAAATACCTTCTCGGACGCAAAACCACGCCTCCAGCAGTGACAAAAACAAGCTAAATTTGCTTCTCTAAACGAGGGCGGGCCACTGGCTCGCCCTTTTCGTGTTTTTGACGGGCGGCGAGCGAACTCATGCGTCCGTTTACACTCGTCTTACTAAAAAATGCTGTCCAGCCTTCAAGAAAAGATTTCCGGTGCCTTCGCCAAATTGCGTGGCAAGGGCCGCCTCACCGAAGCCGACGTCGATTTGGCGCTTCGCGAGGTTCGTCTCGCCCTCCTCGAAGCCGACGTTAACTTCAAAATTGTTAAAGAGTTTGTCGCCCGCGTTCGCGAAAAAGCTGTCGGTCGCGACGTATTGGAAAGTCTGTCGCCCGACCAGATGGTTGTCGGCATCGTGCGTGACGAGTTGCAAGAACTCCTCGGCGGCCAAACCCACCGCCTCAACTGGTCGAGTCGCCCACCAACCGTCATCATGCTCGCCGGTTTGCAGGGTACAGGTAAAACCACCACCGCTGGCAAACTCGCTGGACTCCTCAAGCGCGAAGGCAAAAAGCCGCTTCTCGTCGCTTGCGACGTTTACCGTCCCCAGGCAATCTTGCAGCTACAAACCGTTGGTAAGCAAGTCGGTGCTGCTGTCTACGAAGAAGGCAAAGGCAATCCCGTCCATATCGCGCAGCGCGGCGTCGCCTATGCGCGCGATCACGGCCACGATGTCGTCATCATCGACACGGCGGGGCGTCTGCACGTAGACGAAGCGATGATGAACGAGGCCAAGTCCATCGCCGAGGCCACCACCCCCGACGAAACCCTTCTCGCTCTCGACGCTATGACCGGACAGGACGCCGTGCAAGCCGCCAGTGCCTTCAACGACATTCTGCCACTGACGGGCGTTATTCTGACCAAAATGGACGGCGACGCGCGTGGTGGCGCCATCCTCAGCGTCCGCTCCATTACAGGCGTTCCGGTCAAATACATCGGTGTTGGCGAAAAACTCGACGCCCTCGAAATCTTCCATCCTGACCGCATGGCGGGCCGTATTCTCGGCATGGGCGATGTTCTCTCGCTCATTGAGACAGCGCAGAAAAACTTCGATGTCAAAAGCGCCGAAGAAATGGAAAAGCGTATGCGCAAGGGCGTCTTCGACTTCGAGGATTTTCTGGCGCAGATGAAAGAAATGCGCAAAATGGGGCCGATGGAGAAAATCTTCGAGATGCTCCCCGGTATGCCAAAGATGCCACAAGGCCAAATGCCCGGCATGGACGACAAAGCCATGAAGCGCGTTGAGGCCATCGTGCTATCCATGACAGGCAAAGAGCGTCGCAACCCCGACCTCATCAACTCCAGTCGTAAAAAGCGCATCGCCGCAGGTTCAGGAACCAGTGTTCAGGAAGTCAACCGCCTCTTGAACCAGTTCCGCGACATGCAAAAGATGATGAAGCAACTGCAAGCCATGCAAACCGGAAAAATGAAACTGCCACGCGGTTTCAACCCCGCCAAAATGATGCGCGGACGCAAATAACCGAGAAATACCTCACGAGAGAGTACCGCGCCATCGCTCCTTCTCCCGCAACGCGCGGGTGCCCCCAGGGCGTGGGGGGCACGAAGTGCCGGGTGAGGGCCGCGTTGCGGAAACCAACTTTTGCGAGAGAAAACCTTCCCCGCGAATTCCATGAGTGGTCCCTCTCCATTTATGGGGAGGTCGGGTGCCCTTTGGGCGTGGGGCCAAAACGAGTGGTACTAACTGGCGCTAGTCGTCGGCGAAGGCGGGGCGCCCAACATCGTCAGGGCCATTCTCGTTGGCTGCGGTTTTACACCGCCTATATCTGCTAAAATCTTCATCTCTGGCCCCGCGTTGCGACATTTCGCCTTTGCGTGGGGAGCCAATGCTACCGATTCACCAAATCCCATTTATTGTGTCCTCTGACCTGCACGAACTCTATCCTGTTCGTGTCCCTTTCGCGCGTCTGTCCGCGCTTCAATCCCATAATGAAACATTCTCATCGCAAGGAGGTGCGTGATACCTCGTTTGAAACCTCAATGCTGGTTCAGGATGCCCTGGCGCTCCGTAGCCGCGAATCCCGCGATACGCGGCGCCAATTCCTCATCGAAGGCGTGCGCGCCGTCAACCTCGCGATGGAATTTGACGCCCTCGAAACCCTCTTCTTCTGTCCCGTTCCTGGCGAAGACGGCACCCGCTTTCTAGCTGCCGAAGCGAGGCAGCAGGGCATTCGTTGCTTGCGTGTCGAAGAACCCGACATCCGTGCTATGGCGCAAACCGAAGACGCGCAAAACGTCATTGGCATCGCCCGTCAGCAGTGGAAAACTCCCGAAGATGCCTTCGCGCAAGAGGGGATATGGCTCGCCCTCGAACAAGTCCGCAACGATGGCAACCTCGGCTCTATGCTCCGCACCGCCGAAGCAGCGGGCGCACAGGGCATTATCGCCTGTGGCCCCGAAGTCGATTTCTGGGCGCCCAAATCCGTCCGAGCTGCTATGGGCGCGCTCTTCTCACAAACCCTCGTGCGTGCTTCGTGGAAAGACCTGCTGGCCTTCAAAACCGAGTCCAACGCCCGCTGGATAGGCACTTGCCTCGAAAACGCGCGCCCCTACGACTCGCTCAATTACGGCAAAAACTTCTGGCTCTGGATGGGCGACGAGCGCAAAGGACTCTCAGAACGCGCCCTCGAAGCCTGTGACGACCTAGCCTACATCCCCATGAGTGGCCGAGTCGATTCCCTCAACGTCGGCGTAGCCGCCGCCGTAGTCCTCTTCGGAGCAAGACTCCGCCGCTAAAGCGAAGAGCTTAGTGGCTCAAAAAATGAGCCACTAAGCTCCATCCAATGCGCTTTTACTCCAACTGCCAACACATTGCCGGACTGCACTCTTGCGGCCCACAACGCCGCACCGTGCCCCTCTCAGCCTGTGGGGGCGTCTAGCGTAGGTCTTTCAGGCAGGGCATCTATGGCCCCACTCCCTAGAGACTTTTCACGGCAAGACTCCGTCGCTAAAATTGCTTTATGTCGCCCCTCACTTATGGTCATTGTGGCAACTGTTGGGAGTTCAATGCCTATGACCGAACGCGATGCCACCATTGCAATGAAGTTCTGGCATGGGCATTTTTGATTGACCCGGCGCTCGAAGAGTCCAATGAGCGACCATCACTGTGGGCGCTGTTAACGGGCCGCCAAGAGATAGCGAAAGAAAAGCACAAAGTTCGCTGTCTCTATTGCGATGGGCTTATCCCCTACGATACCAAAGTGTGCTTCCACTGCCGAAGGCTGATCGCCACTGGTTCCAAATGGGGAGCCGTGTGGTACGGCCCCACATTCGATCCCGATGCCCCGACACTTCGCCAATTGGTTGACGCTTACATCGAGCGGCATCTGCCTGCATAAACCGCGAACCGCCACCTCTTATAAAAACACTCGACTTCTGTAAATCCAGCCTTCCGTAGTGCCCCCAACTGCCATTCCAATGGCGCGTTTCGGTCCGCCTTCATCCTTTCGATAGCACCGCCAATTTCCTCTTCCGAAGCCCCCGCCTCGCGCGCATCCTGACGCCACTGCGCCTCGAACGCCTCCTCTAAACGAGCCGAACTTCCGAGCGTCTGGTCGGCGTTCACAAAAATGCCCCCTTCATTCAACGACGCCCGAATGCGCTGAAAAAGCGGTTCCAACTCGCTCGGTTCCAGATGATGAATCGCCAGCGACGACACCACACAATCGAACCCCATCGGCAACGCATCGTGGCCGAAATCGAGTTCGAGGTACTCGAATCGGCTTTCACCCGCGAATCTCTCACGAGCGCGCTCCAACATCTGGGGTGCCCCATCCGCTAACACGAAATGAGCATTCGGAAAATGACCCGCCAATAGCGCCGATAGCAAACCAGTTCCCGCTCCCAAATCCAGAATGCGCGCGGCGCTGTCACGCTTGAGTTGCAACTCAAGCGTTTTAGTAACAGTGCCATAAAAATTATCGAAGTCGGGCACGAGTCGGCGCCGCGAGTTATCGTAGTGGCGCGCGAATGCATCAAAAATAGCAGGTGCTTCAGAACCCATAACGTTCAGTTTTGACCATATAGAGCGGAAACAGCCGTATTTATAAACCAATGGCAGCGAATTGGTTTATTACGGCGCATTTCGTCACATCTGTATAAAAGGCCGAACTTGATACAGCAATCAGAGCGATTCTTTTATCATCCTAATTTCGCCTCTTGGAGTCTTCTAACCGACGCAACACCTTTGGTCACCGAACGTCAAAGCTGTCCGCTTTTTCCATGCAGCTTCCATTATGCAGGCGCGCTCTATTCCTCTTTTTGTTATGCGCCTTAACCGAAATTGTGCCCTCCTGGGCGCAAACTTCGCCTTCTAATTCTCCGACCTCACCAACGACGCCTTCGACGCCCGCAACCACAACTCCAACCATTCCGACCAACGCGCCTCGCAATCCGGTCAATGGCGCCCCGACTGCCACTGCGACGCCTCTCGCCACCCCGCTTCCCGGCAGTGGCGGGCGCCCGCCTTCGGTTTTGCCACCGGGAACTCCTGGGGCCGACCCCAATCAAAATGGTGTCCCTCCCATCACAGCACCGCTTCCGCCTAATATAGCGGGAGGCCCCACCACAGGCGCGCCTACCACCACAACCGGAGAAGTCCCCGGCGGCGATGATAAGCCCGCCGCGCCCGCTAACGGCGGGCTTCCCTCGCGCGGCACCCTCGAAATTTCAGGCACTGCCGATTCGATGAGCGTCTTCGCCGTCTCCGTCGATGCTCCTGAAATTCTCACCGCCATTGGTGGGCGCGCAGGTCTAAAGATCGTCGTTGACGACACCATCTCGCGCCGTATCACCATCGCCGTAAAAAACAAACCCGCGCAAGAAATCATCGCTTCCATCGCGGGCGCCTATGGTTTGGCTGCCGCCGAAGTCGAGGGCGTAACCCTTGTTTCCGAAGGCATCCCCCGTTCGCCTTCCAGCTACCTGCTCTCCGAAATCGACCAGATTTCGACCAAATACGTTGACGCCAACAACGCTCGCAACCTGCTCCCGGTCTTCTTGCAGGACTACGTCAAAGTCAACTCCGAGCAAAACGCCGTCGTTCTCAGCGCACCGGGCGAGGTGTTGCGTAAATTCCGCTCCGACATCGCCGGATTCGACATCCCTTCAGCCCAGATCGTCGTTGACCTGCTTTTGGTCGAACTCACCGATACCGGACTCGACCAACTCAACCTTAACCTCAGCTACCAAAACGGCGGCGATGGCGTTTCAATTTCGCCCAGTCAGGGCACCATTTCCTACCGCGCCCTCACCACATTGCCCGACCAATTCTTCGCCCAGCTCTCGGCGCTTCAGGAAAAAGGCCGCGCCCGCGTGCGCGCCAATCCGCGCATTGCCACCGTGTCGGGGCGCCGCGCCTCCATCTTCGTGGGACGCCAGCGCTACATCGTCACTCCCATTGATACCGGGCAAGGACAGCGCAACTACATCGACGCTGGTGTGCGTCTCGACATCACGCCATATACCGGTGGCGAAAAGCAAATCGTCATTGACGCCAACGCCGAGGTCTCGACGCTGTCCGCCCTCGACCCAGTCACCCGCTTACCCGAAAAATCGACCCGTACCGCCAACACCCGCGTTCGTGTCGGCGACGGGCAAACCATCGTCATTGGTGGTTTAAAGCAGCAGGAAACCCGCGATGTTACCACGCGCGTCCCCATCCTCGGCAACATCCCCATTCTCGGCCCGATGTTGTTCCGTTCGCGCAACCGCCGCACCACCACTTCCGAACTGGTGCTGTTCATCACACCGCGCTTACTCAGCGACACCGGACATCTGCCCGCCGATGAAGAGAAAGCCCTCAAAGACAGGTTCTTGAATCCCGATTTGAGCGCGCCTTTGCCTCCACCCAACTTCGATTCGCCCGACGTTAAAGGCCCCTTCACCGACGACGAACCCGCTACCGCGCCAACCGATCCCACCAAGAAAGCCGCGCCCGCAACCAAACCGTGAGTTCCTACCCGCTGAAGACGACTATGAGCGACACGATGGTACCACTGTTGCCGTCATCGCTCGCGCTCGTCTGCTGGCCCCGCTTCATCGCCGCCGTTCTGTTCGTCTGGTTACTCGCTGCATCGTTCGCCCAACCTGCACACGCGCAACTGGCGAGGTCGTTTTCCAACATCACGGGCATTAAAGTCACTCGTTTGCCCAACGCCGTTGTAGTGCGCATCCAAACCGATGGCACCCTCCGCTTCGGTGGCGATTACAACGACTGGATCGATGTCGATAACGGTTTTCAACTGCGCCCCACCAAATCGGTGCGACTTCGCATTGTGCAAGCCCGCTCAAAGTTGCCCGCCTATGTGCCCATTGATGCTTACCCCATCGACGGTGCCGCCATTTCCTTGGGGCGCTCCGAGTTTGCCGACCCCTATTTCACCGATGGCGCCTATGGTCAGCCTCAACCTCTGGTCGATGTCGAGTTGCGCTTCGCGGCGCCTGTCATCATCCGCAAATTCACCGTTCAGCCGGGCAACTCTACATGGTTTGGCGACTATCTGGGGCCACGTGAGGCTTCTATCGAAATGGCGAACGACCGTCGCGCCATCGTCATTACCATCATCCCCGACCGAGCCGATTTGCAAGCCTCGAAAAATCTCGACCGCTCCCCACTATCAGAGCGTAAGAAGAACCTCTCTATCTCAACATTGGATTCGGGGGCATTCCGTGTCGAAGCGTTGCACGCGCCTCTTCGCCAGGTATTGAGTCAGGTCGCCGAAGCCACGGGCACACATTTCGTCGCCCGCGCAGATGTCGCCGACCTCGGCGTGTCGCTCTCCCTGCCGCGTACCACGCCCGCCGAGTTTCTAAACCTGCTCCAGCGCTCCGCCAATCTGGGGGTGCGCGAAGAAAATGGCGCGCTCGTTCTGGGGCGCGGCGATGAATTTTTTGCCGCCCGTTCGTTGCCCCTTTCCAATCTCTCGCCCGACGCTGCGCGCTTGTTGTTCCCCGATTTCCTGCTGCCATTTCTCCAATCCGACCGCCAGAACAACGCGCTTCTTGCCCTCCAAACCCCCCTCGTCCTCGATAAAATTCAGGCCCAACTCAAGTCCATCGATACCCCACGCGCCCAGTTCGAAGTCAGCGCCCAGTTCTGGGAACTGGCTTCCACCAAAGATAGCGACGCTGCCCTTCGGCTCCTGCGCTCCATCGGCGGCGACCGCGAATCCATCAACTCTGAAACCGGCGAAACCATCGTGCGTGTCGAAAATGGTCTGACCGATCAACTCAGCGCCACCTTGCGCCTGCTCTCCACACAGGGCCGCGCCCACCTGACTGGCAATCCGCGCGTCGTTGTGCTCTCTGGTGCCCTCGGTTCTTTGTTCCTGGGCCAGACCCGCTATGTTCAGGTCATCCAGAATGGCAGCGGTGGCCCCAGCGCCAGAGCTATCGACTTGCGCATTGGCGCCCAACTCGACGTGACGCCGCGCGGCTCTAATGTCCCCAATGACCCCATTCGCCTCGAAATTCACCCCCGACTTTCCACCGTGGACGACCTCGAACGCGGAACTGGCCTCCCCACCATCGGCATCCGCGACCTCTCAGGCACAATGATAGTAAACGAAGGCGACTCCGTCGCTTTCGCCGGACTCGAATCCACCCTCGATTTCCGCACCGACCGCCGCACTCTCCGCGTCCTCCCCTCCAAAACTCGCAACCGCGAAACCCGTTCGTTGCTCGTGCTTATCTCGGCCCGCCGCCTTTCTGATAGCGAAGCCAAAACAGCTGCTGCCGCCAAAGCCGCCGCTACCAACGATAACGCCAACACCGAAACCAACCTGAGCCTCGACGGCAAGCCGTTAAAAGCTCCTGTAATCGACACCTCGAAAACAACGCCTACGCCATGAAGTACACACCTCTAGTCGCCCTTGGATTGCTCGCCGCGCTGCCCAGCGCTGCGCACGCCCAGGCGCGTGCCTTTACCACTATCAAATCCATTACCGCGACTCCGCTTTCCAACGGCGTGCAAATCACCATTCTCGCCGATGGCATCCTGCAATATCGCGACGAAGACACCAGTGGTCGTCAGATGGGCGTGACCTTCCCCGATGCCCGCAACGGCACTGGCAAAAACTTCATCAATCTCAACCGCTACCCCGTCTCGCACCTGCAAATGCTCACCCCACAGGGCGCGCGTAACGGCATCGGTCTGCGTCTCAATATCTTCAACCTCTCCACCACCAACGGCTCCATCACCCGCACACCAGACGGGCAGGGGGTATTGCTCACCATTCAATCCGACCGCACCTTGCCATCTGGGCGTGGCGGCGGTGCAGCCAATGGCGATGCCCCCACTACAAGCGCCAACGAGGGCGTCGGTGTCACCTTCAAAGATGGCCTCATCTCCATCCGCGCTGTCCGCGCCGACATTCACGAACTCATGGGGGCCATCGCCCTCAAATCGGGCTTGGCAGTCGCCGTTGACGACGCCGTTGATCGCAAAGTCAGCCTCAACTTGCAGGACATGTATCCCGAAAGCGCGGTGCGCACCATCGGCACAGCCTACGGTTTGGCGCTCGCCCCCATCAACGGCATTCTCATGCTCTCCGAGGGCGTGCCCAGCGACCTCGCCACCTATCGCGCTTCCTCTACCCAGAGCTTCCGCATCCAGAACTCACAGGCCGACGCTGTTTCCGGTTTGCTCCCTAACTTCCTGTCCCAGTACGTCAAGACCAACGCCGAGCAAAACGCTATCGTCGTCTCGGCCCCCGAACAAATCCTCACTAAAATTGGCGCCGACCTGGGTCGCGTCGATGTTCCTTCTCCTCAGATCGCCATCGAAGCCATCGCTGTCGAACTCTCCGATACCTCCGATTTAGACATTGGTATTCGCCTTGGCAACCCCAATCCTGGCCAATTCGCCTCGGTTGATGTCGGCTCCGGCACCCTCACCTACAACACCATTGGCACGCTCCCCCGCAACTTTGAAGCGAACCTGCGCGCCCTCGAACTCAAAGGCCGCGCCCGTGTCCGCGCCCGTCCCCAGATGGTCGTCGTCAATGGCGGTACAGCCAACCTCTTCATCGGTTCGCAGCGCTTCATCCTCACCCAGTTCAACCAGTCGGGCCTCACTCAGAACCGTATCCAACCCGTCGACGTTGGTGTGAAGTTGGCCGTCACCCCGCTCACAGGCGGCAACGGCGAAATCGCCGCCCATGTGGCGCCCGAAGTCTCTAACATCACCGAACTCGACCTCCAAAGCGGCTTGCCTGTACTCTCCACCCGCCGCAGCGATACCACCGTGCGTGTCAAAGACGGCGAAACCATCGCCATCGGCGGCCTCACCCTCGATCAGGAGCAAACCAGACGTGGCAAAATCCCCTTACTCGGCGACCTGCCTCTTGTGGGCCGCCTCTTCCGCTCCCGCAAAAACACCACCGTCAAAACCGAACTGGTAGTCTTCGTAACCCCCCACATAGTCCGCCCCACCAACTAATCCAAAATCCTCCCCCCTCCGGTGATAACCAAGCCTCCACCTAACACCTCCCAATCTCATTCCGAACGCGCAGTGGAGGTATCTACCCCCATTTGCTCACCTCTCCTGCAAAGGCTCTATACCCCCTGACCCAATACGCTCCCACACAAATCCACCAAACCGTTGTGCATAAAGTAGGATTGGGGCTAGAAGAGCGCCTTGCAGGTTCGCCTAAATAGATCGGTTAATATAACTGAAACACAACTCTTTAAATCACCTCGCTCTTCCTATCCAAATGTTAAAAAATTTACTTGAATAAATATTGCAATCTGTTTTTTTTCTTATATATTTATGGAATCTGTAATTAATCACAGATTCCATCGTAATGAACTCCCGTGTTCTAGATACCCCTTTTGTTTCATGTGTGTTAATCATCTTGACAATAGGGGCAGGATCACTTTGGTATCGCTCCAACGCAGACCAACTTCCTCCTGAAATTGGGGACTATAATTGGAATGCTCATCCCAATACGATGCTTATCGTTGTTCCTTCTAACTACTGTGGTTGTGGAGCTAGCCCAACCACTTTGACTCTCCAGGCTCTAGATCATAATCTAGATGTCATTGTCGTTTCGGATAAACCCGGCACGCTACTTACAGATGTGGAGAAGATGCATTCATCAGCGAAGCGGGTAACTTTATTCGATAAAGCAGGCCCTGAATTAATGGCTCGCTTCTGTCCAACAAACAATCTCGGAATTGCACGCATCAAAAATAACCATATCGAAGAAATGGCTTTGGGCACTATCCCTGACGATTTCTTTGGAAAAGAAGGGCAGGTGTAATTTTGGATTCCGCATCGAAAAAAAGCCTGACTGTGGGACTGGGGGCTATCGTCATCGTTTTTGTGGTGGGCAGTGGCTTGTATTATCAGAAGCAGCGTGCAGCACTCATGAATATGAGTAAGCCGCGTATTGCTCCTGGCAACATGCCCGCAGCCTTCAAAACGCAAAAAGAGCAAGAAGCTCTGGAAAGAGTCAAACAACTGCGCACTGTCTGGCGTGATAAGTGGGCACTCCCACACAAAAACCTGTTGCTTACTATGCAACGCGCTCGCCCCGATGACGATGCTGCGTGGATCAATGTCGTGAACACTCTTCCGTACTATCGACAAATGGCCGATTTAGGGATGCAACTCAATAATAAGGAGGAGTCCAACCCTCGTAATATGGGCAACCCAGATTATGTCATAGCATCGTGGCAAGGTGGTCCCTGGCCAGTGAAAGCTGCTCGCCCTGAAATGGCGGAAGAAGCCAAAAAAATTTCAGAGGGGATTAAGAAGACGCGCGAGGAGCAGTTGGCGCAGTGGCACGATATCAAACTTTCTGAGGTGGGAAGCATTGCGGCGGATAGAGTCTGCTGCCTGTGGGTTAGTGGGCGTGTTACCTGGCGGCAAAAGATGCCTACTCGAACGGCTTCGGGAACTCAAACTCTCCTAACCTTTCCCAAGGATGAACAAATCTTCCCCCCCTATGAGTTTTTAGATCAAGGATAAATTCAATGAACACATTTTATAGAAAAGCAAACATGGTACTCTTGGCGATGTTGGGGATTGCCTCAGCAGGACTTTTAGTTTCTCAACAGCGTGTCGTATGGGCTGGAACTGCTGATTGTCCCAATGAAATTGGCCCCTCTTTGGGCACTTCGCCTGTTTACACAGCCACTTCTTGGGAACACTGTCAAAATGCTACAAGCAATACCCCTCTTTGGTGTTGCAAATATGAGTGGGGCGAATTTCGCCTCGTGTCTAATGATGCCTTTGTTGCCAATAAAGGTTTCTGGCGGAGTGAGTCGTCGAACTCAATGTGTAGCTTACCTGGGGCGGCTATCAACGGTCATGATCAAATGTTCTGCGCTCCTGCACCTACTCCCCTTGGATAAATAGCTTGGAAAGCAAGATTCACATTTTGTGGGTCTTGCTTTCCATATTCAAATTGGGCAATTTTTGCTTGAATAGTCTTATGCAATCCCGCTCTCGAACTGGTTTCTCTCTCGTAGAGTTGCTTACCATCATTGCCATCCTCTCTATTTTAGCGGCGGTTCTGTTGCCAGTGTTTTTCACTGTACGTGGTAAGGCGCAACAGACAGCGTGTTTATCGAACATGAGCCAAATTGGGAAGGGATTTGCGCAATATCTGCAAGATTACGACGGTTTTTTCCCTTATGCTGTCGATCCAGTTGACCGTCATGGCAATATTTGGCGGGGAGAATTTGGAACGAATGCCCCCAATTTGCCTTGGCTGCATGAAGCATTGCAGCCTTATGTGAAGTCAAAAACTCTATTCCGTTGTAACGCCGACACCGGGTTTGAATACGCCGATTTCTCAGCTGCACTGCAAAATGTCTATCCCAGCAGCTTTGAGAAATACGGGACAAGCTATTACTATCACACAGCTCTCGCAGCAGTCAAAGCGAATGAAAGCCGTTTGCTGACTCCCGCTCAAATCAACCTGATGTACGATGGTTCTGGAATATGGCATGGTACATTATTTCCCCCCGCACAAAGATACAATGTGCTGTACGCTGATTATCATGCCAAAAACGTCTCGCGTTCACAAATAGATGAGGCTTGGAGTACAGCTTTTTAGACTGTGTAACACCGTAGCCAAATAAACCGCCTCATATTCCCCTCTTCACTCACAAAGCGCAAGGCATTTCTCCCCTCTTTGGCGCGTAACTAGCGTGTGATGCGGCTATCATGTCAGCTACCGTAACCTCAACCTCCATCCCAGTCGCCGCATCAATGCGGTGGACACAAGCCCCGCCCATAGTCCGCCTATGGGCCTTTTGGTTCACCATATGTACTCTCTTCATCTGCGGTGCAACCATGCTGTGGGGAGTCACCCGCTTCGACGTTTCTCCCACAACAGGCGTCGTTCTCACGGGCGGCGGACTCCTGCTCTCTGTCCTCTTCGGCACCCATCTCGTCGCCCTCCGCAACGGCTGGCCTGTCGGCTGGACTCTTCAGGTCATATGGGCTGGCCTCTTCATTGGTGGCATAGCCCTCTCTCTGGCCTTGCGACTCGGCTTCTCCCCCGGCACTCCCATCCCCACCCACGATAAAATTCTGCTTGGAATGATGGTCATTCCCGCCCTTATTCACCTTTGGATCGTTGCTCACTGGTTCAAAACCGAAGTGAAAATCTGGTTCGGACGCCTCGCCACCAAATAAAGGCCAAAGCGATAAATCTCTGTGGGGGCTTCCTTGTGTTCGCCCATTGGTTCTCCGTTACTATCGGTTAACGCCGCATCATGCCTGCCACGCCCACAACTATCCGTTCTCTCCGTGTTCAACACCTCGATATTCCCCTGTGGGAGTCGTTCGGAATTTCGGGCGGCACGCAGCAAATAGCCAAAAATTTATTAGTCACCATCGAACTGGCCGATGGTAAGCGCGGCTACGGCGAAGCCGCTCCCTTCCCCTCCTTCAACGGCGAAACCCAGCAAATGGCCTTCGATGCCATTAACGCAACCAAAACTCTACTAGAAGGTGCCGACGTCTGGCAGTGGCGCAGCCTCATTAAGCAAATACGCCAATGCACCAATGGCGTCGGCTCTGCCCAGTGCGCCCTCGAAACCGCTATCCTCGACGCTCTTACCCTCCACTCCAAAATGCCGCTATGGGCTTTCTTCGGCGGTAACTCTACCCAGCTTGAAACCGACATGACGCTCCCCATCCCCTCGGTTGGGAGTGAGCAAGACTCCATCGAACATGCCGCCAACTTCACTCGTTACATCACTGGCAACGGCATAAAAACCATCAAAATTAAAGTCGGCGGCGACTTAAACGCCGATATAAAACGAATCGAAGCCGTTCATGCTCAAGCCCCACAAGCCGCGCTCATCTTGGATGGCAACGCCGGTTACGAAACCCCCGAAGCCGCGCTGAATTTGTTGGAATCCCTCGCTCAAAACAACATTATCCCCATTCTCTTCGAGCAACCCACTCCCAAAGACGATTTGAACGCCCTTCGCACACTAACCGAAAGCACAAACGTCCCCATTGCCGCCGACGAGAGCGCCCATAACCTCAACTCCGTCCGCCGCATCATCGACGAAAAAGCCGCCAATGTTGTCAACATCAAACTCATGAAATTCGGCATCGTCGAAGCCCTTGATGTCGCCGCCCTCTGCCGAGCCGCCAATATCGGATTAATGATCGGAGGCATGGTTGAATCCCCCCTCTCTATGACTGTCTCCGCCTCTTTCGCAGCCGGAATTGGTGGTTTCACCTATATTGACCTCGACACTCCCTTCTTCATGCAATCTATTCCTCTAAAAGGCGGTTGTTATCACACAGACACCACTTCGGGTGAAGAGCGAATACAGGTGACACCCACTTTGGATCTCCGCAGCATCACTCAAGGACATGGAGTAACGCCCCACTAACAAAACGAATAGGGCGTACATCTGTACGCCCTATTCGTTATCCAGCGCGCGCAGCGCCCCTGTCAGCCAGTTGCGCGTAGCGCCCCCTATTCCAGTTGCCTACCGTGCTTTGCCCATTGTATGGGTAGCTACGCCGTAAGTCACTTCCGCCGCTTCCATCATCGTTTCCGACAATGTTGGGTGAGCGTGAATGGTGAAGCGCATGTCATCCGCCAGAGCGCCCATCTCGATTGCGAGTGTGCCCTCGGCGATCAGTTCGCCCGCACCCGCGCCCGCGATACCAACGCCTAGAATGCGGTCGGTTTCCGGGTCAAGGATGAGCTTGGTGATGCCTTCGGTGCGGTCAAGCGTCATCGCGCGTCCGCTGGCTGCCCAGGGGAACTTCGCGACTTTCACTTTCTTGCCCTGCTTCGCGGCTTGAGTCTCGGTGAGGCCCGCCCACGCGATTTCGGGGTCGGTAAAGATAACCGCTGGAATGGCCGCTGGCTCCCACGCCACATTGTGTCCCGCAATTGCCTCGACAGCCATACGGCCCTCGTGCGAGGCTTTGTGAGCCAACATCGGTTCGCCCGCGATGTCGCCGATGGCGTAAATCTTCGGTTCCACCGTCTGACGGGCGCCGTTCACAGGGATGAAGCCGCGCTTGTCGAGTTCGATTTTGGTGTTCTCCAACCCCAAATTCTCGCCGTTCGGACGACGACCGACTGCAACCAGCAGTTTGTCGAACTTATATTCGCCCGCGTTCTTACCCTCAAAGGTAACGGTCACACCGTCGCCATCATCTTTGAGTGCCACGACTTTGGTATCGAGCCAGATGTCGCTGAACTGCGCCTGAAGACGCTTTTGCAGCACCTGAACCAAATCGCGGTCAGCGCCGGGAAGCAAGCCGGGAGTCGCTTCAACAACAGTGACTTCCGAACCGAGCGCCGAATAAACCGAGCCTAATTCCAAACCGATGTAACCGCCGCCAACCACGAGCAATTTCTTCGGAATGTCTTCCAAAAGCAAGCCCTTGGTCGAATCCATGATGCGGTCGGAACCGATGTCGAATACCGGGAAGGAAGCCGGACGGCTGCCAGTCGCCACGATAGCGTTGTCGAACGTCAACGACTCAACGCTGCCATCGACTTTTTTGATGCTCAGTTCGCCGTTCGATTTGAACGTTGCGCGCCCCTGGATGTACTTTACCTTGCGCGCCTTCGCGAGCTGGCCGGTGCCCGAAGTCAGCTTCTGCACCACGCCAAACTCGAAATCGCGCAACTTATCGAGGTCGATCTTCGGTTCGCCGAAGGTCAAGCCATAATGCTCGGCCTCGCGGGCCTCGTGAATAACTTTGGCCGCGTGCAACAACGTCTTCGACGGAATGCAACCACGGTACAAACAAACGCCGCCTGGGTTCGCTTCGAGGTCAACGAGCGTAACGTCCATTTTCAGGTCGGCAGCCAAAAAAGCGGCGGCATACCCGCCAGGGCCGCCGCCAATAACCACTAATTGAGTGTGTGCCATAAAAGTTTTTAGTTGTTAGTGGTTAGTTTTTAGGCAAGGCCAATGAGAAATCCTGGCCTCACCCAAAACAATCACTAACTGAATGTGTTTCATAGTAGTTGTTAGCCATTAGCGACTAGTTTCAGTTCGAGCCAGAAACAATCAACAGCCCAAACCAAAACTAATCACTAACAACTAAAAACTAGCAACTACCCCTGAAGCGCAATCAAGTTCGGATCTTCGAGTGCTGCCGCGATGAAGCGGGTGAAGCGAGCGCCATCGGCACCGTTGATAACACGGTGGTCATAGCTCAAGCACAGAGGCATCATCATGCGGGGTTCAAAAGCTTGACTTTCGGCGTTCCACACTGGCTCCATGCTTCCGCGAGCGATTCCCAGAATCGCCACTTCAGGCGAACTGACAATCGGCGTGAATGCTGTGCCACCGATGCCACCAAGGTTGGTCAGCGTGAAGGTCGCACCTGTCATCTGGTCGGGCTTCAACTTGCCATCGCGCGCCACGGCCGCGATTTCGCCCAACTCAACCGCGAGTTGAATAATCGACTTCGACTCGACGTTCTTGATAACCGGAACAACCAATCCGCGAGGTGTATCCACCGCAACGCCGATGTTGTAGTACGACTTGCGCACGATTTCATTGGTCGCAAAGTCAATCGACGAGTTGAAGTTCGGGAACTTCTTCAAAGCGCCCACAACGATCTTCAGCAAAATCGCGGTTGGGGTCAGTTTGCCGCCAGCTTTTTCGGCCAATGGCCCGTACTTCTTGCGGAATTTCTCGAACTCGGTCGTGTCGGCCTTGTCGAACTGCGTAACCATCGGAATGGTCCACGAGCGATCCATCTGTGCGGCTGTCGCCTTCGCGATGCCCGACATCGGGATACGCTCGACTGCACCGAACTTGGTGAAGTCTGGCAACGGTGGCAATGTCACGCCGCCAGCTGGAGTTCCCACAGGTGCGGGCGCCGCTGCCGGAGCTTTGCCGAACGATTTGATGTCGTCTTCGGTGATGCGTCCGCCAAGACCTGTGCCCTTAACCGCGTAAATGTCCACGCCCGCTTCGCGCGCCATGCGACGAATCGAAGGTGCCGCTGGAGGCGGGGTTTGATCCCCATTCAAGCTTTGTGGGGCCGGGGCTGGAGCAGGAGGTGCAGCAGGAGCGCTCGCGTTGGCAATGCCATCATCTTTGCTGACTGCGCTTGGTGCTGGTGTGCTGGGAGCCTCAGCGGGAGCAGGAGCGGCAGGAGCGCTTCCATTCGAAGAGCCTCCATCGCCATAGGAGAAAACGGGCTGGTTAACGGAGACGGTGTCTCCCTGTTTCACGAGAATGTCCTGAACGGTGCCCGCCACTGTGGAAGGAACTTCCAACACAGCTTTGTCGGTTTCGAGTTCTAGAACGGGCTGGTCCTTCTCAACCTTATCGCCGGCATTGACAAGGACTTTGGCGACGACACCGCTTGACGCGGTCTCGCCCAGAGTCGGCAAAAGAAATTCGGCCATGATATTCCTTCTCAATTTAGCAAATGCCGCGCACAACCTCCTTAATTCCTCTCCGACAAACCACACAACTCGAAACAAAGGCGAAAAGAAAAGCCGAGCAAGCCCCTTAAATTCCCTGACATGTGCCAGGCAATTCCAGCGTAGTCATCCTAATCCCGCGAAGGATCTTTATCCCTAACTGCCCACCAGACCCAGTAAACCCCGTAGGGGCGAACCTTGTGTTCGCCCTCTATCAATTCCCTATCACCCCTGCCAAAGCCAATAAACCCCCGTAGAGACGTGCCTTGGCGTGTCTAAAAATTCTCAATTGTTACTCTCCAACACCACAAAGTGCGGCGCTATCTGTCGGCGAAGGCCGACTGTGCCTTTGGCTGCGGTTTTATACCGCCATAAATGAAAATTCCCATCGAATCCGCCGTACTGTGGCGCCAAATCCGCCCGAAGTTGGGGCGATGGATTACATAAACCTCGGAAAAACTGGTTTGCAGGTTTCGCGTATTTGTTTAGGTTGCATGACCTACGGCGACCCAAGACGCGGCAATCACGAATGGACTCTGCCCGAAGAAGAGAGCCGCCCCTTCATCAAACGCGCCTTGGACGAAGGCATCAACTTTTTCGATACCGCCAACGTCTACTCCGATGGCTCCAGCGAAGAAATCGTCGGACGCGCCCTGCGCGACTTCACCACCCGCGAAGAGGTAGTTCTCGCCACCAAAGTTCATGGCCGCATGAGGAAAGGCCCCAACGGCGCGGGCCTCAGCCGCAAAGCCATCTTCGCCGAAATGGATGCCAGCCTCAAACGTCTCGGCACCGACTACGTCGATCTCTATCAAATCCACCGCTTCGATTCTAACACTCCGCTCGAAGAAACCCTCGAAGCGCTTCACGACCTCGTCAAAGCCGGAAAGACTCGGTACATCGGCGCCTCCTCCATGTACGCATGGCAATTTGCCCGCTCCCTCTATCTCGCCGATAAACACGGCTGGACGCGCTTCGCCTCCATGCAAAACCACTACAACCTCCTCTACCGCGAAGAAGAGCGCGAAATGATGGGTCTCTGCGCCTTCGAGGGCATCGGCGTCATTCCCTGGAGTCCGCTCGCCCGTGGTCGCCTTACTCGCCCCTGGGACGATTCCAACCAGAGCACCGAACGCGCCCGCACCGATGAATTCGGCAAAACCCTCTACACCCAATCCATCGAATCCGACCGCCAGATAGTCGAGCGAGTCGGCGAAATCGCGCAGACGCGCGGCGTCGCCCGCGCCCAAATCGGCCTCGCATGGATGCTCTCCAAATCCGTCGTCACCGCCCCCATCATAGGCGCCTCCAAAATGAGCCACCTCGACGATGCCGTCGCCGCCCTCTCCATCAAATTAACTGACGAAGAAATCGCCAGCCTAGAAGAACCCTACATCCCCCACGCTACAGCCGGCTTCTCTTGACAAGCAGTTAGTGCCCAATATGAATTGGGCTGTTCACAGTCTCTGGGGGCGGACCTTGTGTTCGCCCTCCACCAATTCCCCATCACTAATAGAGTAATGTATCAACCCCATAGAGACCGGGTACCCGTTTACGGGGGTTGCCATGTTCGCGAGATGGCCTTGCGCCTATAGCAAACCTCGCAAATCCTAAAATGTCACTTACCTTGTTACATCGAATCGGCTACATTCTCTACGGGAGATATGGTATTTCAGCCGTATGAAACCACGCTCTCTCAATAAGGGCCGAGAGATTGAAAAAACTTTGAATAATCAATCCTGAGCAGCCGATTTACGCTCAACTCTTGCCCGTTTCCCCCTAATAAATCAATCCAAAAGATTGATTGCCGCCTCAAATAAATTGAATAAACCCCGAAATTGATGTTTTTCGGGGCCTATTCAATTCTCATTTAAAAAGCTCTTGATGGAATGATATTCTATCGCCCTACCAATGTTAGTTTCTGTCCAAGACCACTCTCTGCCGCCCGACCACGAGGCATTCGTCGCCGCCGACCCGCCCACTGGCCGCATCATCATCATCGCGCCAACCCGCGCTGCTTGCGAAACCATCGAAATCGCCCTTACCCTCGACATCGAAACCTACCTGTCGCGCACCTATGGCGACCGCGTGCGCGAACTCGCGCGCAGTGGCAAAGGCTTTGGCATCGTCGCCGGAACGGGCACTGGAAAAACCCTCGCTGTCCGCCCCATCGCCGAAGAAATTTTGCGCGCGCCCCTCCGCGTTGGCGTCGTCAACCGCGAACGCGAAGCCACCCCCGAACTGCCCCTGCAAAACGTCGTCATCGTTACCACAGGCATCGCGCGCCGCTGGTTCCAAGATGGTGACATCCTTTCCCGCGATACCCTCGTCATCGACGAAATCCACCAGACCTCCGCCGAACTTGAACTCTGTCTGGCGCTCGGCAAGCGCGTCGGCTGTCGCTTCATTTGGCTCTCCGCCACCGTCGACCCCACCTTCTACCGCGAATACCTCGGTTCCGCCGATGTCTTGGAGGTCTACTCCTTCGACCCCACCAAAGCCGCTCAAGTGCGAGTCGTCAACCGCCATCCCCGCGACTTTCTCGACGACCGTTTTCTGGGCTACATCGCCCGCGAAAAGCGCGGCGTCGGTGTCTTCCTACCCACTCGCGCGGGCGTTGAAGGTGCCGCACTCGAAGTGAAAGAGCGCGATCCTGACCTCCATGTCGCCTTCTATCATGGCGGCGAACCCGTCCGCACTATCCGTCCCTTTCTCGAAGACGAAGGCGCTCCTAAACCCTTCCTTCTCACCATGACAGCCGCTGGGCAAAGTGCCCTCAACGTGCGCGGCCTCGATACAGTCGTCATCGACGACACCCGCTTCGCCAACGTCATTTCACAGGGGCGCAACGTCCTTACCCGCCTTAACCTCGGCCCTAACGAAATGCTTCAGATGGCTGGACGTGTTCATGGCCGCGTCGAAAACGGCAATGTCTGGATTCTCTCCGACCGCTACATCGACTTCCCCTCTTTGCGTCCCATCGCCCCCGAATTTCAGCTTGCGGGCGATAGCGAGCGCGTCGCTCTCACCTGTGCCGACTTAGGAGTGCGCGCTGACGAACTCGACCTCCCCATCCGCCTCGACCGTGCTTCCTACCGTCGCGCTCTGCGCAACCTTCAAGGCCGTGGCCTCATCACCGAATCGGGGCGCCTGTCGCGCTATGGCAAGACCGTCGAAGCCTTGCCTGTCGACCGTGCCTGGGCCGAACTGCTCGTCAGCGCTGAACCCGACCTCGTGCCCTATCTGGCCGTCATGAGTTCCATCGAAAGCCTTCACCGCATGACGCGCGAGGAAAACAACATCGACGGTCTCATCGTCTCCGGTAGCGACCACCTTACCAGTTACAACCTCTATGCCGAAGCCTTCGAGCACGCTGGATTCATCGGCGAGGTTTATGGTTTGCCCCGCCACATCTTCGAACCCGTAGCCGTCAACGAATGGGCGCAGGGACGCGGCGTTCTCGTCAAAGCCATCGAAGATGCTGCCCTCGCTATGGCGGGTGCCCTGCGTGCCCTCAACCTGCCACTCCCCAAACAAATGCCGCTCGTCACCCCCGACATCGCGCGCCGTTTCCGCGATTTGTTGGCGCGTCTTATGCCTCTCGATTTGGTCATCGACGAACACACCGCCGAGGGGCAGGATGCCCGCGTTTCCAAAGACAGCGTCTGCGGTGATGAGGGAGCCATTGCCGGAACCATCCGCTACTTCGCCGACCGCACAGGCCAAACCCGCGCTGCCATCGAAGGCACCAACTTGCGTCTCGATCTCATCCGCCGCTACGCCAAAGTCAACGAGAACGAGTTCGTCTACGATACCCACACGCCCGCCAACCCCCTCATTCTCAAACACACCGTCGAATACTTCGGCTTCATCCTCGAAAGCGGTACCCGTCCGCTCAAAGAGTTCCCACCCCAACTCGCCCCCGCCGCGCGCCGTGCCTTGGCCGAAGCCCTTGCTGCTGGCGAAGCCACGCACATGACCTCCAAAGCTACCCGCGCCGCTGTTGATGAAATCCGCGAGCTATACCGCCGTTCCGGCGGCAAAACCAAACGACTCGGTTTCCCCGAACTCGCCGCCCTCTACGAGACCCAACTGAACCAACAAAACATCACTTCGCTATCCGCCTTTCGCAATGCCGAACTGGAAGTGCATGTCTCCGACTTCGCCTCTGACCAGCAGCGCGCCGCTCTCTGGTCGCTTCCTTCTCAGGTTAAAGTCGCGCGCCAGCCCGTCGCCATCACCTACGACCTCGAACCGCAACCCGATTCGTCTCTGCTTCCAATCGCTCGCTTGATGCTTCCCGAAAAGTTGGCTCGCCGACTGGCGCCACACGAGCTGCCGAAACTCGACCGGCCCCTTCGTTTCGCGGTCCTCCGCACCAATCACGACGAACTCCACGCCTCGACTCTCGAAGAGTTGCACCGCGCTCTCGATGCCCCGCGTCCCCGCCGCGAAAGCGACGACGCCGAAGAAAAACAGCCCCACGATGTTAGCCGTGCGCGCGCCACCAAGCGTCCCAACGCGCCCTCACACGGCGCCATCGGGCGAGGTAAAGCGGGCCGTTCCAAACCCCCGCGACGTGGCAAACGCTGAATTCCCCCATATGAACCATCTACAATTCAGCGTCTCTTGGCGGCATTTTAAGGATTAAACACTCCAACAAAGATATATAGTGCGGATAAACTCAGAAATGCCACTACAGAATGCCCGATCCCACCGCTCCCGTAATCAACCCCTCATTTGCTGCTGATGTCGCCTCTGTGAATAAAATCGGAGCTGTGCATCAAATTCTGGAGGTGGTTTGTCGCACAACAGGCCTGGGTTTTTCCGCTGTGGCCCGCGTTACCGATACCCATTGGGTCGCCTGTGCCGTCCGCGACGAAATTCAGTTCGGATTAAAACCTGGTGGTGAACTTGAGTTAAAGACGACGATCTGTGATGAGATACGGGATAGCGGTCAACTAGTCGCCATCGACCATGTCGATGAAGATGCGAACTTCTGTGGACACCATACGCCCCGAAGATATGGTTTTCAGAGCTACATCTCCGTCCCTATCAAGCTCCCTGATGGACGCTTTTTCGGGACGCTGTGCGCCATCGACCCTCGCCCCGCACATGTGAACTCTCCTGAGATCATCGGCATGTTCGTACTGTTTGCCGACCTCATCGCCCAACATCTCGACGCTCAGGAACTCATGGTTGCCAACGATGCCGCACTACTGACCGAGCGCGAAACCGCCCAACTACGAGAGCAATTCATCGCTGTATTAGGCCACGATCTGCGCAATCCCCTCGCCGCTATTGATGCTGGCATCGCAGTGCTACGCTCCACGCCAGGTAACGAAGGCAATACGCGCATTCTCGACTTGCTCCAACGCAGTTCGGCGCGTATGACCGAATTAATCGGTAACGTCCTTGATTTCGCCAGAGGACGATTGGGGAGCGGACTCACTCTCAAGCAAGCTTTGGAGCCGAACTTAGAGTCCGTATTAGAACAAATCGTCGCCGAACTTCAGGTCACAGCCCCGCAGCGAACCATCCATCGCGGATTTGACATCAATCATCAGATCGTATGCGATAGTGACCGTCTGGCGCAAATGCTCTCCAATCTGTTGGCGAATGCCCTCACCCATAGCACACCCGACACTCCAATCTGGGTTTGCGCCAAAACCTCTGCCACTGAATTTAGCCTCTCCGTCACCAATTACGGTGATAGCATCGAACCTCTGGTTCAAGAGCAACTTTTCGAGCCTTTCGCACGAGGAACTGCTCACTCTGGACAAGATGGATTAGGGTTGGGACTCTACATCGCAGCCGAAATTGCCCGCGCCCATGATGGCACCCTGAAAGTCGATACCTCCGACGGCAAAATCTGTTTCACCTTCGCCATGCCACTCAAAACAGAGTAGGGCATGATACTCTGGCGAGTAACAACCGTCATTTTTCCCCATGAAAAAGACCTCCCGCCGCGTTGCTCTCGCCCTGTGCGCCCTCGCAATCGGAGCCGCTTTAACTGTGGCTTTCAAGGCGTTACTTGCCCAAAAAACGCACCCTCCGCCGTGCCATGCAAGTCCTTAATCATGAAACAGGCCATTGGAACATTAGCTACTCCCCCTCAAAACGCGCCCAATCCCAATCCCTACAGAACTTCTACACCAAACACAACCTGCAAAGCGCCATCCTCCAAACCCCAGACGAATAGCGACACCGAACAAAAAAGACGGCCACATATAAAGTAGCCGCCTTCTGTTTATGTCTTGGGTCGGGGCGAACCTTGTGTTCGCTTCTCACTAATTCCCTTAGGCCAGTGCCTCTTTAATGAACGCCAAGTCCTCTGCCGACAAAGTGCGCCCTGCCGCTTGCACATTGCACTTCGCCTGACGTGGATTACGAAAGCCGGGAATGACGCAAGCGACACGAGGCTGTTCCAGAATGTAGTTCAGTGCCACTGCCGCTAAATCTTCGGTGCTATCGCCAAAGCGCTCCTTCAACTTGGCAAGTTTTGGTTTCAGGGCGGCGATGGCTTCGGCCCCAAATCCCCCGTTGCCCTTGCGATGGTCGCCCGGCTCAAATTCGGGCGGGTTATTTGGGTCGTATTTATCCAGCAACCGAGCTTGGGCCAATGGGCTAAACGCCACGAAAGATAGATTATGCTCATCCATCAGCTTCGCTACCCGCGAACCGGGACGCACGAACTGGTCGTCCAAAGCGTGTGCCCACGATTGTAACGCCTGTGGTCGCACCACTGGCACCGCGCGCTCAAAATCGTCGGCAGAGTAGGCCGATTGACCCTTCACTCGCACTTTGCCCTCGTCCACTAGAGCGTCCATCGTTGCCGCAGCATCTTCCAACAGCGCGCCGTTAGGCCCGAAATCGCCGTGATGGAAGTAGTACAGGTCGATATAGTCGCGCTTTAAGTTGATCAGCGACTGCTCGCACTGGTGACGAATGTGTGCGGGTTCATAGGCATGAGCCGCCGTACCGGGAAAATGCCCGATCTTGGTCGCTACCACGAAATCCTCCGATTTCACGCCCAACTTCTCGAACACGCGCGCCAACATCCGCTCGGCGCGTCCATTTCCATAGACATCGGCGTTGTCAAAGTGGTTGACCCCCGCATCAATGGCGAGCTTAATTCCCTCGGTGATCTCGTCCTCATCCACATTCGCCCATCCATTCGGGTTGCCGTTGACCCAGTTCAGGCCGCCCATCGTCCAGCAGCCGAATGAAATCTCCGACACCTTTACGTCGCTAGTCCCCAAATTCCTGTAATTCATGGTGTATTCAATCCAAGTGGTTCATCCAGTAAATTCGTCCGCTGTAATGAACAATAGGAAATGTACCAAGCGGCTTTGATTAAAGTGTGAGTTTGTTCTGCCTATTCAAGACCGTATAATTCAAGTACGGCGGAGTTGGTAACGACACCAATCGAGTGTGGCTTATGAAAAAAATAAATTCGGCTATTCTCCTGTTATCTGCGTTCTTGGTGGCTTTGTCTGGTCCACATACCCCCTCGGCGAAGGGCCAGCCGATTTTCATGGAGCCAAGCCAAAACAAAGACCCAGCCTACGCGCAGCTCGACCTCTCTAATCGAATGAACCAATGGAATATCCGCCAATTGGGGTTCCAAATCGTTGGAAATGCGAGATTCCAAAAACGCGGCAAACCGATGTCGCAGGCCGAAATCAATCGCATCATCCAAAATGCCAAAAAACTGAATCGCTACAACAGCCCCGCCTCCATCACCAAGTACAAAGACAGCGGAAAATCCATCATCCCGGCACGCTTACTCCAAGGCGTCCCTCTCGACGACATCAACAAGCGGCTGGCGATTGGCCTCATGGAAAAATCGCTCACCTCCTATTTGACCACCTCAATGCACGACGGCTTCGAGTCCAACGACCTCGCGTGGGCGACGGTTTACTTTTTGGACTTGAGTTACCTCGTCTCTCGCGATTCGGGCCGTCCGGCTAAAAGTTCGACGCAATACACCTCTATCTCGCCGGAACTGTCGTACAAGATTTACCGCGACATCCATAGTTCACTTGTCAACAACCCCAAAGTTCGAAAAATGACCGACGCTCAAAAGCAAATGGCCTGCGAAAATCTGGTTATCATGGCCGGAACCAATGCAATGCTCTGTGCCGAATTAATCGATCCGATGTCACAGTTGAATTTGGGCGACGGACTCTACGGCCCTAAAACCTCTCCACAAGATAAAGAAAAGAGAATCGTGGATGTCAAACAACAAGCGAAACGAAATTTAGAACAGGTTTTTGGAGTTCCCGCCGCGAAGATTCAAATCACGGGGAATGGGGTAGTATTTAAGTAACGGCAGCTAGAGTGGTGGTTTGTGCGTTGACCGCATTTCACACTCAAAACAGAACGGCTTGGCAGGTGAACCATGAGGTCGTATTTTCCCTTTTGCCATGTTTGCGCAAGCCGGAATTTTCTCAAATTTCGGCCCTATCTTCGCACTGAAAAGATTTCCTAGAAAACGCAAATCTGATAACACGGAACCAAATCTCATTTGCGTCCTCAATATTTCCAGTTGCAAATAAATTGCGCCGCCCAATATCATGAAACGCTCATCCTTAGTCCTCTTGTCGCTCCTTGCTGTCCCCGCCGTTGCGTTGCCCGTCCTCAGCCAGCCCAAAACTCCGACAGCCGCTGCTAAGCCAGTGGCTTTGGCTCCGCTTCCCAAAGGCATCGGTGGCACCTGGACTCTCGACCCCATGCACTCGCGTATCGGCTTCGCCGTTCGCCACGTCATGATCAACGAAGTGCATGGTTCATTCAATGATTTCGAGGGTACTGTCAAAGTCGATGAAAAAGACATTTCGCGTTCGCAGGTGCAGTTCAAAGCCAAAATCGCTTCCATCGACACCAACGTCGCGGCCCGCGATAACCACCTGAAAAGCCCCGACTTCTTCGACGCCGCCAAATACCCCGAAATGACCTTCGTCAGCAAGCACGTTGCTCGCTATGGCTCCGGCTTCCGCGTCATGGGCACCTTCACCATGCACGGCGTTTCCCGCGACATCGTCATCCCTTTCACCGCCAAAGGCCCGGTTGTCGATGGCTTCGGCACCACTCGTTCCAGCGTTAGTGCCACCTTCAACATCAATCGTCAGGATTACGGTGTGAAATGGAATCAGACCCTTGATAACGGTGGCCTTGCCGTCGATAACATCGTGCGCGTCGAGCTTGATCTCGAAGCCACCAAACCAAGCCCAAAGAAACCCGCATAAAACATGTCATCTGGCTCAAACACAAACGGACACACTGGTGCCAATCCCCCCATCCACCCACAGACCCGCATCGGTCACGTTCACCTTAAAGTCGCCAATCTCAATCGTTCACTCGATTTTTACTGCGGCGTCTTAGGATTCGAACTCATGCAGCGCTTCGGTTCGAGCGCAGCTTTCATTTCTGCTGGCGGCTACCATCACCACATCGGGCTTAACACCTGGGAAAGTCTTGGTGCCTCCCCGCCCCCTCCTCACACGACGGGGCTTTATCACCTCGCCGTGGTCTATCCCACGCGCGCCGCTCTTGCCGATGCACTGAGTCGTCTCGTTACTGCCCGCTGGTCGCTTGATGGTGCCAGCGACCACGGCGTTAGCGAAGCGCTCTATCTGCGCGACCCCGACCAAAACGGTGTCGAGTTGTACTGGGATCGCCCGCAAGAAGAGTGGCCCTTCACTCCCAGCGGCGAACTGGCTATGGTCACCGAAGCCCTCGACCTCAGTGATCTGCTGCGCGAAAAGACTGCGTAACTACATTTCCAACGACTTCAGCGGGGCGCGCCAATGGCGTGTCCCGCTGAAGTCGTAAATACGCTAATTCTCTGGGATGCATGTGGTTTTTCACATTTCCCAGAAGTGTTTTGTCGGGGAATACGGCGTCTTGTCAAAAGCAGCTTGTTAAAATATCTCCGTTATTCTCGATCAACTTGAACTCCTTCGCCTTATGGCGACTTCACGCGAGGGCGACCGGCGCGAAGGAATTTTGGTCCGCCAGGGGCGCGGCTTCCTGCAAGTTCCCGGTGCTGGACACGAAGCATTATCCGCTGTCTGTGCTTCGCTTCTCCCCGGTGATTGGATTTTTCCCTACTACCGTGAGCGGGCTGTGGCTCTGGCACGCGGCGTTTCCAACGCCGACATCGCGCTGAACTTTTTCGGTAAACGCGATGGAATCGGTGCCGGGCGCCTGATGAGTAGCCACTTCGGGAGTCAAGAACTTGGTATCTTCCCTTCGGCAACCCCCACGGGTATCCAGTGTTTGCCTTCCGTTGGAATGGCATGGGGAGCGCAAAAAGCAGGTTCTCAAGCTGTTTCTGTTTGCTTCATCGGCGACGCCTCCACCCGACAGGGCGAGTTCTACGAAGCCCTTTGCTTTGCCCTTCAAGAGAAGTTGCCCGTCTTATTCGTGATCGCCGATAACGGCTACGGCATTAGCACTCCCACCGCGTCGATGACTCCGTGGAATATTGGCGCCCTCAATCCTTCTATTTGCCAGCGTATTGATGGCCGCGACGCCATTGCCGTCGCCGATGCCGCGCAAGCCGCTGTGGCCCGTCTACGCGCCGGAGAAGGCCCTTGTGTTCTGTGGTGCGAACTTGACCGTCTCTGGTCGCATACCCTTTCCGACGACCACCGCGTTTACCGCTCGCTCGAAGAAATCGAGGAAATGGCCGCGCGCGACCCCATCACCCTCCTGCGCGACCGCCTTATCGAAAGCGGCCAACTCACAAGCGCCCAGTGGAAAGCCGACTTAGCGCGCATCGCCGAACAGGTTGACGCCGACTATCAGCAAGCCGAGCGCGCGCCCCTTGCCGCCGATGCCACCTCGAATGTTCTGGCCCCTCGTAACGAAAAATCCTCGCCTACGACTGTTTCCACCAGTTCGCGCCGCGAAGAAACCATGGTCGAGGCTCTGGGCGCCGAATTGCGCCGCGCCCTTGCCGATGACCCTCGCGTGCTGATGTTCGGCGAAGACATCGAAGACCCCAAAGGCGGCGTCTTCGGCCTTACACGCGGCCTCTCCAACGATTTTCCGGGTCGTGTCGTTAATTCGCCTTTGGCCGAGGCTACAATCATTGGTGCTGGTGTCGGTCTCGCTGCCACTGGATGGAAACCAGTCTTCGAAATCCAGTTCATCGACTTTCTGGCCCCTGCCTTCAATCAGCTCGTTAACCAGGCCGCCACACTGCGCTGGCGTAGCGACGGCCAGTTCTCCTGTCCGCTCGTGCTACTAGCCCCCTGTGGAGCCTACTTGCCCGCTGGTGGCCCCTGGCACTCCCAGACCGGTGAGGGCTGGTGGACGCACACACCCGGTCTTCGCGTTGTCGTGCCTTCCACCCCTCAATGCGCCGTCGAACTATTCCGCGACGCCTTGAACGCCGATGATCCGACCCTGATTTTGCTGCCCAAGCGCCTCTTCCGTCGCGCTGCCTTGCCCTTGCCCGAACACAACGCCACAGGTGCCCTCCTGCGTCGTAGCGGCCCAGAGGCAACAATAGTGGCATGGGGCAACACCGTCGAGATTTCGCTCGACGCCGCCGACTTGCTCGCGCAGGAAGGCATCGACACCGAAGTCCTCGACTTGCGTTATCTTGTCCCCTGCGATTGGCCCAGTATCGAAACCTCGCTGCGAAAAACTGGTCGTCTTATTGTTGTCCAGGAAGATAACGCTACCGCAAGTTTCGGAGCGACGCTTCTGGCCCATGTCACCAGCGAGACTCGCTTGTGGGATTTACTGGCGGCGCCACCACAATTGGTGACACGCCCCGACGTGCATGTGCCATTCCATCCCAAACTGGAAGAGAGCGTTTTACCCGATGCAAGCCGAGTCGCCGATGCGGTTCGTCTTACAATGCGTCACTCGTTGTCTTTATGACATTTCCCTTTAAAATTCCGCAGTTAGGCGAAGGATTAGTTGGTGCGCGCGTTGTCACATTGTGGAAACGAACGGGCGAATTTGTCGAGCGTGACGAACCATTGTTGGAAATCGAGACCGACAAAGCCATTATGAGCCTCGAATCGCCCGTCGCGGGTGAAATCGAGGAATGGCTTGTGCAAGTCGAAGACGATGCTGAGATCGGTGCCGTCGTATGCCGTATTCGCACCGAACACGCTCAAAAAACCGCAGCCCATTCCCCCGAAGCGCCCGAAGCTGCGCCTGAACAGGAAACGCAACCACAAGCCGTGGCCGCACTCCCCACTCATGCCATCCGTAATGGCATGGTTTCGCCACGTGGGCGCAGCCTCGCCCGCGATGAAGGGGTCTCTGCCGAAGAACTCGAACTTCTGAGCCGCGAAAATGGCCGCGTCGCCCTCGACGACTTTCAAGCTCACCTGCGCAAGAACACCGAGCAAGTCGCCCCCGGCGAACCGTTCACCGAACGCTCCCTGTCGCCGCGTCAGGCCCGCTTGGCGACCCACCTTGAGCGCGCATGGCGCGAAGTGGTGCCCGCCATTCTTGAAATCGAGGTCTCGTGGGATGGCATCGAACAGGAAGTCAAATCTCGTCGCGCCGCCCATTCTACCGACGAGAAGCCGCTCAAAGTAACGCCTTTGCATGTTGTTGCATGGGCTGTCTCTAACTCGATGCGCGAGCATCCGCGCTTCTGTTCCACCTGGAAATCTGGCGGTATTCTGCGCGAGTGGCGTCATGTCAACATCGGTTTCGCTGTCGCCCTCGAAGCCGACGAATTGGGTGTCGCGGTGGTATCGCGCACCGAGACGCTGAATTTCGAGCAGTTCAGTCAGGCCACCCGCCGCGAAGTCGCCTCAATTCGTGCTGGCGAAAAGTCGCACGGCGAAGCCCAATTCCTCATTTCCGACTTGTCCAAAGCCGGAATCATATCGGCTGTACCCCTTGTTGTGCCACCTGCGACCGCTATTCTGTTCATCGGCACTCCTTATGATGCCCCTGTGCGGACTGCGGATGATGGGCTTCGTTGGGAAAAACGGGCGCGTATGGTGCTGACCTGCGACCACCGTTTGGTTAATGGTGCGGGGGCTGCTTCGTTCTTGCGAACATTCCAACGGCTGTTACCTACAATTTCTGCTGAATAGTTAAGCAATGGTGAGTGTTAAGTCAGCAACTGTGTGTGGGAAATGCCTTGTTAACATAAACCCGTCATATTTGTTGGAGAGGGTTTATGAACAAGCACTTTTATCTGCGTTCCGCAGTGTCGGCTCTAATATTATCTTTAATATCTATTCCTACAGTCGCCTACTATCGGGGCGATGTGCTGAGCGACAACTCGGAGAAAACGGCCATCACGAGCGCTCTGAAGCAGGAACTGAGCCGCGAAACATCGAGTCATATTCAAGTTCCAGAATTTGAGGTCAGTTCGTTGGACGTGCGGGCTAACTGGGGACTGGTCAATGTAAAACCGCTCAATACCGAAAAGCAGGATTCTGTTTTGGTATTGGTTCGCAAGATGAATGGTAAATGGAATTTCGTGACTCTGGGCGGCGACTTGCGTGGCGCGGGCAAACAATTCAAAGTACCTCGCTCCTTGTGGAACCCCTGGAACCTCACCTCAGATTCCCAACGCCCATCCTAAAGAACCGGACGCCAAACTCCACCAGGTGATTAGCTGATGGTAGGCTCCCGGCGAACGCCAGGGAAGTGTAGGGTGGGGGCGAAACCAGAGAGCTGCGCCTACACTGCCAAAATCCTAAAACCAACACCCGCCGTGCTATCAGCACGGCGGGTGTTTTTGTCTATTCTTCTTCTTCCTCCTCTTCACTGTCCTCTTCTTCCTCGTCCCCATCTTGCCAGTAGGCGACAAGTGCATCAATAAATTTACGTTCTGCGCGTGCCAGCCCATCGGCACCAGCCGCTTCTTCAATTTGGTTCGTGATGCTGGCCAGCACATCATAATCGAAGTGATTCCAGATCACATCCATTGATTCTTGCAGAATCTCTTCGTCGCCCACGAGGCGTGTGGCCGCTCGGATAATACCCGCCGCGTTTTGGCTCCCTCCCGTTTGTTCCAACACCGGAGCCAAATGCTCTTTGATGACTTCGATTTCATCGTCACTGATGTCCCCATCCGCTCCTACGGCGGTGAGGAAGAGCAGAGCCAATCGTTGCTCGAACGGATATTCGCCCATTCCTTCCACAAACTCTTCGTACTCGTCGTCATCCATCTCCGACAACACCGTCGCTGCTTCTTCCAACACCGATTCCTCGTCCTCGCTCCATGTTTCCTCGTCCGGGGGCAACTCTTCGAGGCGTTCGATAATCCAACAATCCCCATCGTTATATTCGGGGTTCATCAGGTAGTTATAGGGAATGTAGCAGTAGCCCTTATCGCCCCACCCCGTACCCCATGAGTTGCGAATGATGAACACCTCATCAACATCCGAATACCCGACACATAACATGGCATGGCCCGCATGTGTCTCGCGTGCCAACTCGTTTTTCGTCGGCGCCGATACCAGTCCCTTCTTTTTGTGCTTATCGAACGATTTGAAGATGCTGATACCGAAAATAATCGGCTGGCCTTCCGCCAGAGCAGTTTTCCACGTCTCCAAATCGACTGGAACCTGCTTAGCGCTTTCTACCAGGAAGTAAGCGCCCTCTTCATACGAAGACTCATCAGGCTCCTCATTCACCATGTCTTCATCGAATGCCCACGTGTCCTCGGTGCAAGCGCCGTACTTCTTCAACCCTTCGATAACATGCACAATCGTCGAGCCTTCGTCTTCGATATAGTCACCGGGAGACACATAACGAGCGTTGTAATAGATGAACAGGCGGCTGACATCCAGTTCTTCGTCGCGATGCCGTTTCAGCAGGTACTCATAAGCCCCCGCCGTCGCATTCGCCGTGCAACTGGAGGTGCCACCTTGGTTTTCTACTGCGCTCATCAATTTGCGCAAATCGACTTTGGAGGGCAAGTCGGAGACGTTGCTTTGGGCTTTGCTATAGGTTTTTGTTCCCACTTGGGGAGCCGAACGTTTGTAGCCCTTGAGTTGCCTCTCGGTGCCGTCAGCAGAAATGATTTTTTCGGGCATGGGTGTTACACAAATAGCAACAGCACTACTATCGCCTTTGTAGAAAGGCAAACGAAATCATATCGAATCGCTCTGAGCGGGTGCTAATTGCCCGCACTGATACTGGGATATTAGTAAGAGGATGAGGTACTCATAGAGGAGGAATACAGCGCGCTAGTCTGCTCAATCTCTGTCCTGATGTGGAGAATATATGGCACTTTTCACACGAATATATGGCACTCGATTTAGAAGAAATTGAATGGCCCACTATAAGGCCAAAACATAGCCAATAATGTCCTCAATGATTTTGTCGTTCATGCTTCGACGCGCGCTGTGTGGTGCAGTCTTCGCTTTTTCGCTGTCTACTGGGGCTTATGCTCAAGATGGAACTGCTCCGGTTAATAACCCGGTCACTCCATCCAATCCTGCCACTCCCTCGACAACTCCTCCGCCACCAACCGACGCCCCCGAAGAAGAGGCTGCTCCTACGGGATTTGCTTTTGGCGCCGATCTCTATTACGGCACTTCCAATGCCCCCGACGCCCATCGTTTCCGTGATGGTTACTGGCTCGGATATGGGGCATTCTACCCATCTAACTTCTACACGAACTACAACTCCGCCAATGGCACCAGTGGGCGAGTCTCCGTTGGTGTTGGCAAGCTTTATAACGGCAGCGTCCCCGGTTTTGATCAGCCCATCGAGGCCTATGTCTCCAAGCCCTTCGGCAAAACGACTGTGACCGCTGGCAAATTCTTCGTCCCCTTCGAACTCTCCGAGTGGGTCTATGAAAGCGAATGGGGTTTGCAAGCCGCCCGCGATTGGGGAAAAAACGACCACTTAACCGCAGCTGTAACCTACAATCGATTCCGTGAAACTCCCAACTTCTACGCCCGCTACTCGCGTAACTTTGGCTCCGCGACAATAGGAGCCTCATTGGGCGGTGGAACCGGATTCGTGGGAGATACCGACCACGACCGAGGCGGCGCTCTTGACTTCACCCTCACCCATCGCCGCTTCCGCCTCGAAGGTGTGGCCGAACTCTTCCAGCAGAAAAACGCCGCCAGCTCGCGCTTCCTCTTCGCCTTTGCGCGCTTGAACTACCACCTCGATCCAAAAACCAACATCTACATCTCGCGCCACTCATGGTTCGACCGCTTGGATCAACAAAGCAACGGCCAGTTTTCCACTGTGGGCGCCGCCTATCAGGTCACTAAAAATCTATCCATTGAAGGTGCGTTGTCTCGTTCGGGCGAGGCCAACCGCACCATCAACTTCATACAACTCCACTACACCTTCGAGAGGTAGGGCGATTTAATTGGAAGCCTTCGGCGAGTTCGCGTCAACTGCCACCACTCGTCGATACTTGTCTGCCCACGTCGAAACCGGATTGTTGCCGCTCGCCGGATAGCCCCCCCACGGTTCAAACGTCCACTCCACGCTCGGATCGCCATTAAGAACCAGGCGGGCCACATTGCCAAGCCGTGTTGCCCACGACTGCGCATCCGCCTCTGGCTCCAAAATTCCCGCGCATAGCGGGAAATGATTGGTTGCCCACAGCCGCATGAATTTGTTCTCGTCCCCCTGAGCTATCCACAGGGCGGGGCCGAATAACCCTTGCGTCACGAGGTCGCTATCTTCGCGCGGCGCTTCTACCAGTGTCGGCGCCAGAAAGCTGCCATCACGTTTCCCCCCGCACACGATTTGTCCCCCGCTGGTTTCCACGCGCTCCTGGCACCACTCCGCTTGTCCCTCATCGCCAAGCGGCCCTACATCGGCATTGGCCTCTTTGCCCGACTGCAATGCGTTCCAGCGCTTGATAAGCGCCTCGCGAACCACATTGTAAATCGTTGGATGAATCAAGGCTCCATTAACCGAGGTGCATGTCTGTCCGTTGTAGCGTAGCGCTCCCTGTGTCAAAGTCTCGATGACTTTATCCACATCGGCCTTCGCAGAAACCCAAATCCACGTGTTGCCTTCTCCATCGGCTATCACCGACTTCCCATTCTCGAATCCTTTCACCACTAAAGCCGGGGCATGACGCGACGACCCTAAATAATGAATGAGTACATGAGCCGCGTTTTCATGGACGTTGCTCAGCAACGTTTTGGCGGGCGCCATCACGATGCTCACCGAATTTTTAGGTGGCTGCGCGAGTTCCACGGCTTCACACAACAGCGACGCCGACAGCGGACTCGCTGCTGGAAAGCGCAAAATGACGCGGTTCCCAGTGGCAAGAGCGTTCAGAAGGCACGTCACCGCCAACAACAAAGTCGCGCTCGATGGCAACACCACGACAATTGTGCCCCACGGAACGCTTACCTGACGAATATCTCGATCCGCGTCCTCGAATCTGTAAGATTGCGGTTGATGGGACGCTGCCTCCATGAAGCCCACCTCCCAAAAATCGCGCGCGTAAAGCACGATTCCATCCCGCACTTCGGCGCAATCTCTGGCCACGAACCCTGTTTCCCGCCGCAACGCCTCGAAGATGGGCGCTGCCACATTCCTCAACTCAGCATGAAGGCGAGTCGCAAACGCCCGCACTTCCTCTTCCGAGATAGAAAGCGTTTGTCCCAGCGGCGCCAGCAACGCCTCCATCTCTTCCTCATCTATATGTTGCGTGTGACCGAGCGGCAAGCCATCGACAGGAGACAGCGGGGCAGTAGCGGAGCCGTTTCCAGCCCGCTCTCCCCATATCCAGCTCGTAACGAGTGGCTCTGCGATATTCGATTTGAGAGCTTCCATTTACTGGCGCCCTTTCACGGCAGAAGCGAAGACAACGCTACTGAATCCCTGTTCCGATTGTGAGGGCACCTGTCGCACGCGCAAATCAATATCCGTGAACCCGATTTCGAGTAAACACGCCAAAACATCTTTTTCATCCACGCCCGCACACGGAAAATAGCGGTCGCCAACCGCGTAAGCGCTGGCCGCCCCGCACACCGATATAATCAGCGTGCCTCCCGTCTCGACAAGGCTCGAAATGTTCCGCATGCACGCGCGCCATTCCTCCTGGTCGGTGGTGCAAGCCTCCGCGCAATAATGGCTCGCCACCAGCGGATAAATCCTGTTGTTGCCTTCTCCCAGTGGTTCGCTGCTGAAAGCATCGCATGGCACAACTTGCGTGATCTTCTCGCGCAATAGCTCTTCCCGTTCCGCGACTTGCTCTTGCGTCGGATGCGCGTTGCCTTCAAGTTGCAGCGTCTCCACTCCGAAGTGGTCCCAGTTGAAAGCCCCTTCATCCTTGCGGCGCCACTTCTCGACTTCGGCCCGATTCGATTCCAGATAATCGGCCATATGAAGCTCGCCAACCAGGTTCGCCAGCGCCAGAGCATGGTGAATCGTTGGCCCACAGCCAAATTCGAGGGCCACGGACACCGGCTTCAAGCGCGCAACCGTCTCGACCAGAAATTCCACTGCGAAATGCTCATCAGGCTGCACTTCGCCATAATATTCGGTCAAATACTCTTCCGGTTGCCACTGCGAATAATCGCTGACAGATGCATTAGCTGGAGCAGACATTGAATCCTCCCTTAAGAATAGCGTTGTCGGTTAGGAAAAAAACCTTCATTGCGCCTGAAAAATGGTTTTCCAGGCGAGATTTCGGCACATTTGCCACCCGCGTACTCCGCCCAATGGAGTGCTTTTCTGAGGTTGGTCGTGTTGACATCATGGTTTCTGTATTAGTTTCTGCCTTAAAGTAGGGCAAAGTTCGAACCCTACTAATTTTCCTCGCCTTTCTTACCATACAATTGACCTTATCTGAGAGAAATGTAGGGTTTCGTAGGTGGCAATATCGGTGTCAATGTTCTATTCCTCAGGCAAGGTGTCGGCAGCCGCTCCGCTTATGCATCTTTCTAGTTAGCCACTCTACATATCTCTCATGTTACGTCTGTTGCGCCGCCTCTCGATCACCGAGAAATCTATCGTCGCTGGAACCGTGATCTACGGTCTCATCTTTCTGGCGATTTTAATACTGCGCCCCGGAACGGACGCTACCTATAAAACATTCCAGAACTTCTACCAGATAGTGCCGCCATTTCTGGCAGGTGTCAGCCATTGGCTCTATTCTGTGCGAATGACTGATCAAAACAACATCAGGCGTTGGGCTCACAGACTCATCGGCTCTGGCTGTTTGGTTTGGTCTGGTGGTCAAGCCACATGGGCTTATCTGGAAAGTATTCGCGGCATTGAAGTGCCCTTCCCCAGCTGGGCCGATGTCGGTTATCTGGGCTACCACCCCTTCATGATTATCGGCGTGGTATTGTTGGTTGGCCTCAACAGCCGCATCGGTCGTATGCGTCTGCTGCTAGATAGCGCCATCGCCACCAGCAGCATCGGCATCCTTTCGTGGTACTTCCTCACCAACGGCTGGTGGAACAGCTCTGATTTGTCTCTCTCCGGCAAATTGCTCAACGCCACCTATCCTCTGGGCGATGTGACTGGGCTTTTCATGGCTCTTGTCCTCTGGAAAAGTGCCTCCAACACCACCAAATCCAAACTGCTCTCCGGCTCCCTTGCCCTCGGACTTTGTCTCGTCGCGATGGGCGATTCCCTCTTTAGCTACTACAGCTTGCAGGGACTCTATGAAACCGGCAGCTGGTTCGACTGGGCCTTCTCGTTTGGTTGGGGCATCATTGGTTATGCTGGCCTTTTCCCGCTGTGGTGGGAAAAGCACATGCCCGAAGAAGCGGAAACCGTTGCCCCCGAAAGCCAAATCGCCGAAGAACTTCAGGGCCTTGATGTCCCCGGCGTTCGCCTCGACTCGCTCGCCATCGCTGCTCGATTGGCCCTTCCTTATGTTCTGGCATTTGCTGCATGGGCTATCGTCGCTTCGCACGATTTTCGTCAGCACCACGTAGTCAGCACCTCGACCTATATTTCGGGCTTCTGGGTTATGTTTCTGGTCATCTTGCGACAGGTCATGACCATGCTGCACAACCAGCAACTCGCCCACCGCTTGCAACTGTTCAACTCTCGCCTTGAACTTACAGTTTCGCAGCGTACCCACCAAATTAAGTCGCTTCTCGAACTGACCAAGGCCGTCAACAACACGTTGCAAGCAGGTCATGTGCTGGAAAGCGCCCTTGTCCACACGCGCCGCGCCCTAAATGCCGACGCCGTTGTGATTCGTCTCTGCGAAAATGGTGACAGCGCCCGCTCTGCCAGCTTCTTGGAGCAGGGCTTGGATGATAATCCCGAACTGCTTTCCTGGGTCAAAGAACTGGACTTGGCCGATAGGTTGGGATGCATGGAAGTTCCCGTCCAGCAAGAGCCAACCATGCTAACCCGTGCCCCTTTGATGTGGCACGAAACCCAGATCGGTGACATCAACGCCCTGCGCTTTTCGGCCAACTTGTTCTCCGAATCCGAAAGCGAGATGTTGGAGAGTATCGGTCTGGAAGTCGCAGCTGCTTATCGCAACGCGCAAACCCACGCTATCGCGGTCGAAAACGCCGACCGTGACTCGGTCACCAGCCTACTTAACCACCGCGCCATTCACGAACGTTTGCAAACCGAACTCGAACGCGCTGCCCGCTCTAACCGCCCTCTCGCGGTTATCATGATGGACTTGAACAACTTCAAGTTGTTCAACGACACCTACGGCCATCCCGTAGGCGATCAAGTTCTCAAGCGCGTAGCGCTGGCGCTTGAATCACGCTGCCGCAAATTCGACGTACTGGGCCGCTACGGTGGCGACGAATTCATCGCTGTACTCCCCGAAACCGACCTTCCTCTAGCTATGGTCGTCGCCCAGCGCTGGCGTGAGCGCATGGAACTCGAAGGCTTCCACTATGTCGGCGACGAAGAGCGCGTTATTCCCGTCTCGCTTTCTTTCGGTATCGCCACATATCCTTCTGATAGCACCAACCGCTTCGAGCTTATCTCCATCGCCGACGCCAACCTCTACGCTGCTAAAATCTCGGATAGGGGAATCGTCGCCACCAGCGAAAACCAGCGCCAGAACCGTCAACTCAAAACAGAAAGTTCCTTCGACGTTCTCGAAGCGATGGTTACAGCCGTTGATAACAAGGATGCCTACACCCGCCGCCACTCCGAGGATGTAACCGAGTTCGCCCTCTGGATTGCCGAAGAGTTGGGCTTGTCGCAGGCAACCCAGCGCGTTGTTCGCCTTGCGGGTCTTCTACATGATGTTGGCAAAATCGGCGTTCCCGAATCCGTTCTCAAAAAGCCGGGCCGCCTCACCAACGAAGAGTTCGATGTCATGAAGCAACACGCTCAGTTCGGCGCATTCATCGTCGGCGGCGTCCCCGGTATGGAAGAAATCCTGCCCGGAGTTCGTTCGCATCACGAGCGCTTCGATGGTCGTGGTTATCCCGATGGCTTGGCCGGAGAAGCCATTCCTTTGCTTGGACGTTTGTTGGCTGTCGCCGATGCTTTCAGCGCCATGACAACCTCTCGCCCCTACCGTCAGGCGCTTGAGTGGAAATCGGCACTTAAAGAAATCGAAGCCAACATCGGCACTCAGTTCGACCCACAGATGGCACATGCCTTCTTGCGTGCTGCCCGCAAACAGCGACCCGATACGCAGGAAGTACAGGCACCGCCGCGTCTTCAACTTATCGAAGGAGCCAAAGCGTCTTCCAGTGAAAATACCCGCTCTGGAGGAGCCGAAAACCCACGTTCTGGAGCTGGTCGCCCCAACATAAAGTCAATGTAAGAACTGTAAAAAAAAATACACCACTTAGTTTCTTCTCAGATAGCCATAGCTGTGACAACTTTTAGGCTAAAAACGCTACAGCTGTGCTACAATTGAAAAGAGTTTCGTCCTTTACTACCACTGACCGACAAAGATGTTTCAACAAACCGCCACACCATCTCGCGTTGAAATGACTTCCTATGGTGAAGTCTTGGACCGTTTCGCCGACCGTCACACCGTAACTGTTGCGGCGGGTGCGACCTGCGCCTACCTGGGCGATGAGCGCAACTTGCGCGAATTCTTGGTCGCCGACGAAATCGCCCGCGTGTTGCGTCGTGCCGGACACATCGTATCGTTTTTGTTGATTGACGACTCCCTCGACCCGCTCAACATCCGCCAGTTGCGTGTGGCCGTCAATAAAGACCCCGAACTCATCGAGAAATTTTCCCCCTGGTGCGGAAAACCCATCTCGCAAATCCCCGATCCCTATAACTGCCACGAGTCGTTCGCCGAACACTTCGAAGAGCAGTTGCTCGCGCGCCTCAACCGTTTGGGCGCTAACCCGACCCTTGTTTCCACCGCTAAGCTCTACGAACGTGGCCGTTACGCTCCCTTCGTGCGTACTGTTCTAGAGCGTCACGACGAGATTGTCGCCTATTTAGAGCAGACCTTCCCCGCTTACCGTCCTGACAAACTGTTCTGGCCATTGTGCCCCCGTTGTCGTTTCCTGGATGGCACTCGCCTCACCGGAACACGTAACGGTTGCGCCCAATTCTCCTGCGACCGTTGCAATTCGACTGAAGAAGTCCCCTTCGATGAAGTTGAGGGTAAGCTCAACTGGAAGCTCGATTGCGCTGTCCGTTGGGTACTGCTTGGCGTAGACATCGAGCCATTCGGCAAATCCTATCTCGAACCCACCGCTGGCTCCTTCTTCGTCGCGAAAGCAATTGCTCAACGCTTCTTCGGCATGAGCAAACAGGGCGTAACTCCCTTCCAATACGGGGCCGTTGGTATGGAGCGTCAGTGGAGCATGAAACTGATCGACGGGCTTCCCTCCGAGATGCTGCGTTCGATGATGGTCAGCCGTCCTGCGACTGACTTCAATATTTCCCGCGACCAAATCGTCTCTCAGGCATCGCGCCACCAGGTCGAACCCGATCTCAACTATCTCGACTTCGTGCGCCAGGTGCTGCCCATGTGGCTATTGACTCCCGAAAACCTCTCGGCTCGTCAACGCGACCTGGTCGCTCATGGTGTCTCTTTCAGCGATACCTTCCTCAATTCGCCCGCTCGTCTTCACCTGCCGACCCGCACCGAAGTCGAAGGCGAAAAACCCGAAGTTCTGCGCGGTGTCCATGCCCTCTTGGCGCGTACAATCGAACTTCGTACCGAAGAAGGCAAAACCACCAGAGAAGAATTTGAGCCACTTATCAAGGACTCCATGAAAGTGCTTGGCGCCCTCAAAGGCCCCTGCTTGCACCGCTTGCGTACCTTGGTTGGGCAGCAACAGGGCTTGCCCGTCGCGCGTTTCCTTCTGTCATTGCCAATCGGCTACTTGCGTACTGTCGAATTTCTGCTCGAACTCTCGTTGCGCCATCCGCACCAGTCCCTCTCGCAAGGCGAATTGCCCACGCTCAAAAAAGCGGCATAATTCCAACACTAGTCCTTATAACTCACCAAAAGCGTGGCACCTTTGCAAAAGTGCCACGCTTTTTATTTTCTGCCCACACTGCTTTCATGCAGCCTGAGCCGAAAGCTGCGTAAACCAGAAGGGTACTTATGCAAACAACGAAAGTGGCCGTATTGGGCCTTGGTATTATCGGAAGCGCATGGGCGCGTAATCTCATCGAAGACGGACTGGATGTTCGCCCTTGGAACCGCACACCTCAACCCGATTTTCCTCATTTTGAAGCCGACGCAGCCACCGCTGCCGATGGTGCCGACCTCATTATCATTGTGGTCGCCGACCCGAAAGCTGTCGAGTCTGTGTTAGACGCCATCGAACCCAAACTCGGCGCCGGACAAATCGTGGTGCAAAGCTCCACCATCTCCGCCCACTGGTCGAAACAGTTCGCCGAGCGCGTCGAGAAAACCGGCGCGCGCTTCCTTGAAGCCCCCTTCACCGGCTCCAAACTAGCCGCGCAGGCCCGTCAGACCGTCTACTACCTTGGCGGCGACGAAGCGACCCTGAGCGATGCCCGCCCCGTGCTAGAAAGGCTTTCCAAAACCATTCTTCACATCGGCCCTCTGGGAACCGCCTCCACGCTCAAACTGGCGATGAACCTCAATATCGCGGCCATAGCGGGCGCCCTCAACGAAGGTCTTACCCTATGCCGTCAAAGCGGCATCGCCGATGAAACTTTCTTCGACGCCCTCCACCAGAATGTCTCCCGTTCAGGCGTCTCCGACCTCAAAGAACCCAAGCTAATCGCCCAGGACTACTCGCCACAATTCTCCGTGAAGCACATGGAAAAAGACCTGCGTCTCGCCCTTGAAACCGCCCGCGAAATCGGCCTCGAACTCCCCGAAACCCAGGCCGTTCGCTCCGTCTATCAACAAGGCTTAGCCAGCGACATGGGCGACGCCGACTTCAGCGCCCTAATCCAACTCCTAGACTCCCTGAAACCCAACGCCGACTAAAGCCGTTCGAGAGTAGGTGGTGGAGTTGGGAAATAGGATCGTCGTCATCCTGAGAGGGTGTATCAAAAGTGAGTTAGAATGAGATGATGCGTTATTCCAGCGACTTGAACGATGACCAATGGAGCGTTGTGGAAGGGTTACTGCCCTTAGCCAAGAAC
>SDZD01000140.1 GCA_004172935.1 bacterium
ACCCAAACCAGCGAAGGTTGGTATGCGGGCGAAGGTGACAACAAACCTACTTCCTTTGGGTTTGAAACCCTAATAAAATCCATTAATTACCGAATCAACGTTACACCTCATGTTTCCGGTAAAGCGCCTACCAACCCGAACAAGGAACTGAACCTCATTCAGCAGAGTTTTTTGGATAATCCCTCGGATGCCTTTTTGAAAAAGGAAGCTATTCAACTTAGTGGGTTTGGGGGGCGTGAAATCAAAACGAGTTCGGCAGGTTCTCAGCTAGTAACGCGGGTTCGTCTATACCTCACTCCTAAAAATTTGTATGAAATTGTTGTAAGCGGCCCTAAAGCTCAAATGCAAATGCAAGAGAAACAGATTAACCGCGTTTTTGATTCATTCTGCATTCTGCCTCAATAGGTTGTAGACGGACAATATAAAAACCATCTGATAACGGGTTTTATGTTGAAATTGCCCCTGTTATCGCCTGTTTATCAGGTCCGATTCGGTGCCAAATTGAACCACATACGATAACTAAACCGAGCGATTCTCAATCAGGGACAAAAAGGCACAGATTGAGGGGCATCGTGTGCCTAACTTTAACCCTTAAATAGCAGCCTCAGGTTCATGAGCTTGCTATTTAAGCACCTTCGCATTATCAAACGCCTGGAAGGTAAGGTATGCAGGAGGCTCTTTGTCATCGTTCACTCTGAATAGAACGGCTCCGCGCGTACCGCTGGCTTTGCTCCACGGAAACATGTAATCGGGATCGACTTTGACGACTTGCCCAAGGACGAAGCCAAATTCGTTGTAAACAGTCACACCTGGCGCCAAATGGCCCTGAGCTGGCTGAAGTTGAGATATATCCACCTGGCCAGGTTTCAGAGGCGTTGGGTTTGAGGAGACCAGAGATGCAGGCTCTATGACTCGACATCCAGCCATGCTCGCTGCACCAAATACCGGGAACAGCCAGAGAATAACGATAGGTAACGAGAGTTTCATGTGAATAAATTTGAGTCTTAGAGCCAGAGCAGGACAAGCCGTGGGTATCGGCGGATTTTAGTGGATCGAGGGCAAAACGGCGCCCCTACTTGGCAGCGCCGATCTTGAACATTTTGGTGCCACACACCGGGCACTTGCCCTGCTGGGCAGGTTTGCCGTTCTTCATAGTGACGGTCTCCACGTCGATGGCTTCGCGTTTCTCTTTGCACTTGAGACAGTAGGCTTCCATGCGAGAGGGTTTAGCATCTTCGACGAACTAAGGCCCCAAACGGCGCGGCCTGATGCCTTCTTGCGGTGGGAAGTGGTGGGTTTGAGCCGACCCACTAAAACCGTTTTAAAGTGGTTTACCCCTGGCTCGATTTGCTGCCCCTCTTGGTTGAGTACGCTTCGAGGGCGGCGAAGGGCGGCGGGTGAGAGTTGTTTTGGTCCTGTGCCTGGGTGGAGACGCGCGTACAGAATGAATCGGGGGGCGGAAGTCATCGGTTAGAACTTGGGGCCAATAGCACCTGTGCGGTTGTAGGCCATCCTATAAATCGCGGTGTTCGGCATGAGACGACTGGGAACGTGCCCATTGATTAATCTCATGGGTTCATAAGATGAATTCGTGCCGGGCACAATTTGGTGACGGGCCATCGGCATCCATTGGGCGGCGCCTATACGAGGCACCGGGCTTATGTAGAGCTCTGGCTTCACCGTCCGCCATTCTCTTTTGGATTCCAGCGTCAGTGCGGCGGGGGGCGCACTGGGAACGACGAGGCAACTCACAGAGAAGGGAAAGCTTTTCTGTGCGAGGGGCGCCGGGCCGGCCTGAGCGGGGGCGATGGAGAGGGTCGCTGTGAGGGCAATATGGAGAAAACGCATAGAGGAATTTTAGCGAACGTGCAACGTTAGTTGGAGGCTGGCGCGTAGTTCGTCAGCTTCTCGCTCCCGTTCTTCGACAACTTGAGGCCAAGAGATGGCGCTGTCTGGCACCAAGTCGCCGCGCCTTCATAGAGTATCTACCCTCTCCATGAGGTATTTGAGTTAGTCTTGCTTTTTCTGTTGTATCGAAACTCACCCAATTGAAGTGGTTGAGGAGTTCGCGCTGTTAGGGATACAACCTTTTCTCCACCTCTTTATGTGCAAGGGGCCAGTAAACCAACCGTATGCCGCCGACAAATGACCCGACCAGCAGCGAGGATGCCTACAACTTGAACCGGTTCTTGCAAGCGCAGCAGGTCAACTATGAGCAGGCGCTGCTGGAAATGCGTGCTGGCTGCAAGCGCACGCATTGGATGTGGTACATCTTCCCGCAACTGGAAGGGTTGTCCTTGAGTGCGAGGTCGCGGCACTACGCTATTCGCAATCTGGAAGAAGCCCGATCCTATCTTTCCCATCCGATTCTGGGGGCAAGACTCCTTGAATGCGCCCAAGCGCTGATGCAGGTGGAAGGCAAGAGCGTGTCGCAAATACTGGGTTCGCCCGACGACGAGAAATTGTGGGCGAGCGCCACCCTCTTCGCTCTTGTTTCCCCTGCGGGTTCCGTCTTCGAGGGGCTGCTGGAAAAATATTATCAGCGGGCGCCGGACAAACTCACGCTGGAACTGCTTGGCCTAATCGCGGAGGAGGAGAAGACCCCCACCGAATAAAAGGAAGAATCGACTTTTTGAATCGAATGGGGGCCGAATGGCGTTCGATACTCCAAAAGCCCACGGAAATAATCTCGAAAGCCAAAGAAGAGCATCGAGTTAACGAGATCGCTCCTCAGCGCTTTTCCAGTTTCAGTCCATGCGCGTTTTGACCGAAGCGGCGGGCACGCGCACCTTTTCGGCGGGAATGCGCGTGCCCTTGCAAATGGCGCCGTTGGCATCGTAGTGGCGGCGCGGGTAGTGTTCGCAGTCGGAGTGGCCGCTTACAGTGAGCACCAACTTGCCGGCGGTGAGCTTGCCGCAAAG
>SDZD01000046.1 GCA_004172935.1 bacterium
CACCCCGCCCCGACGCCGAATCCGACCGACTCGGTATGGCCAAACTCGACTACCGCGATGTCGTCCTCATTGCCGGAACCGACCCCTATGCCCACCACGGCTACGAACACCGCCAAACCGCCTTCGTCCGTCCCTATGGTAAAGGCGGTTGCTTCAACGGCCAAACCGAACTAGAGTACGACCACTAAACGCCCATCAACTGAGCATAATTTGAGTCGATGTAGTCCCCTGTAGGGGCCTCTTTGTGTTCGCCCTCAAACAGTTCCCCGCCATCATCAAACAAGCGTGGCAAACCCCTATAGGGGCTTATCCAATTCCAATTGCACAAATTCGGTCTCTTCAATCACGTTCGAACCGCGCCCGCGTCCAAACGGATAGTTGTTGTCGCTGCACAGCAACAGGTGTCGTTTGTCCAACATCACGACGCTTTCAATCGTCTGAAACTGCATCCGATAAACCCCTTGTTGCGATGGCCCCAGCGAATTAGGGTCGCGAATGTTCAGTAAATCGGCGACCAGCGTTTTCTCTTTCTTGGCCGCATCCCACAAATAAACCCGCTTGAATTGCGCCGCCTCTCCCTCAAGGCTATCGCGCTCGATAATCAAAAATTGGTCAACTCCCACACAAATACACTCGCCAATGGAATGAGGTTTTTCTGAATCTTCGAGCGGATAAAACCTCTTGCCTGTGAAGCGATGAAAGGCCGCTTCTTCCTTTGCATCCAGAGAAAATCGGAACATCGGCAACTCATTCGCGTTCTGCCCATCGAGCGCTCCTTCCAGCAAAGGAAATAGGCTGCGTTTATCGGGCGAGAGGGCCATCCCCTCAAAGCCTCGCGATGATTTGATATTCGCCGCCCGTTTCAACGGGTCGTCCGGCGATGCCACCCCATCCACCATAAACGGCGCGTCCAGCAACTCACCCCGCGTATTAAAATGCAGCAAAAAAGGCCCGAACTCATCGCCAATCCACCATGTTTTATCGGGTGCTACAACCAATGACTCGGTATCGAAGTCGGCCCCTGTCAATCGACGGTCCGCCCGCACCAACGGCCAACTCACCCTCTGCCTCGAATCCTTGAGTTCCACGCTCGACAAAACGCGCACCGTCCCTGTCCCGCCTTTGCGTGTTTTCAAATCGAGTTTGATCCGTACAACGCGCAGCAGAAAATCGTCCGAATTGGCCTTCGCTCCATAGCCATTGTCTTCCAATGCCAAAAACTCGGTCTTTGACAGTCGCCACAAACTCGAAAACCCCTGAATAGGCTGCTTATTCTGAAAAGGCAATCCCACCAGCCCATCTTTCAACTCAACTTTTTGCCCCGAAGTCGGCCCCTCGACAAAGGTAGTCACAGGCATCCGAGCAAACCCTAACAACGTCTGTGCCTGACAGGAAACCGGAAGCAAAAAAGCCAACATTAAAGGCCAAGAACGCAACATGCTTTCTAATTTAAGCCACGAACGTTAAACCCCGCGCGATGGCCGGAATGGGATGGTAGGGCTACGTCCTACCATGTCCGTGAGAGGGCCTTCTTTTCAGATTCGAGGGTTTTGAGTTATTCGAGGCTGGTCTACCGTGTCCGCGAGAGGGTATTTGAACTCGGCCCCTCTACCTCTGCGGGTACCCGACATCGTCAGGGTGTGGGTGGCACGAAGTGCCGGGTGAGGGCCGCGTCGCGGTTACCAACTCTCATTCGAGTTCCGTGAGTGGTCCCTCTCTAGCGGAGCTGGGGAGGTTAGAAGGGGCAAAACGAGAGATTCTCTCGGTGAGCGCTCCCACACCCTACCTTACGAACCCGATAAATACCCTTTTTCTCCCCCTTCCAAAAAAAATAAAAAAATTTCTCCAAATTATCTCAAACACTTCTCAGGACATGGCAAATACCGAGCAGCAGCTAGAAAAGCCCATTATTCTGGCAAAAAATACCATGTCTTACCTATTCAATCCAAACACCAAAGTTCCTGCGACCGTCAACAAAGTCCTCTGGCTTGTCTTGGGCACAATCGCCCTCGCCTTCAGCGTACCTATGCCCATCTGGTCCTAACCAGCAGGGCTTAATCCCCCATCACCAGATGGAGGATTAACACCGAACCGCCACTCCTACATGGAGAAAAATCACCCCGTAAGGACATTGCTTGCCGTACTCACGAGAGGGTGTTCCTCATTGACGAGGTATTTGTACGGGCATAGTTTTGACTTGTCTGTCTACAAGAAGGATTAATGCAAGCCTATATAATTCGCGAATCCGATCCATGATTCCCTCTCCATTATTTGGGGAGGGAATTTTGCTTTTCCTGAAAGCGTCCTATTCGCGCGACTCCCGTTCCAATAGGCGTCGCTTTCGTTCCACGCTCCACCGAAAGCCCCGCGCCGCCCCATCCTTGCCTACTACCCGATGGCACGGATGTACCAAAGCCACCGGATTGCGCGCACACGCCGACGCCACAGCCCGCACCGCCTTTGGTTCCCCCAGACGCTCCGCCAACTGCGAATAAGAAATCGTCTCGCCGCGCCCGATACGCTGCAATTCCTTCCACACCCGCGCCTGAAACGCCGTCGCCCGAATGTCCAATGGCAAATCAGGAAACGCCGTCTTCCCATCCAACGACTCCACCACCATCCTCAACTCATCTGCCAAACCCGCATCGTCCCGCCCGATCTGCGCTGCAAAAAACTCCGCCCGCAGACCATCCTCTAATTCTTCAGAACTGTCACCCAGAGCGATACTGCACACCCCCACCTCAGTCCGCGCCACCAGCACAAACCCCAATTCGCACTCTTGCACCGCATACCGAATCGACGCCCCCGCTCCGCCCTTCGCATAAGTCGCGGGCGTCATCCCCAACCGCGAAGGAGCGCGTTCGTAAAGCGCCCGCGTCGAGCCAAAACCCGCCTCCAACCCCGCAGTCAGCACTCCCTGGTCTTTCTGCAACTCCTGTTTCAATGCCTCCATACGCTGAACCTCCTTAAGTTCTCGCTCCGTGACCCCGCTCGCCTCCGCCACATCGACTGGCAAAGCCACCTCAGGCTTACACCGCTTGCAAGCCCGAAAACCCGCCTCGCGCGCTGCGCCAGCTCCCTCGAAAAACGTCACGTTCTCTTCTTGAGGCCGCTTCGAAGGGCAAGTCGGACGGCAAAAAATCCGCGTCGAACTTACTCCGTAAACAAAGGCATCCCCAAAGCGCCCATCGCGCTCCAAAACAGCCTGCCACTTCTCTTTGTTCGTCATCATACCCCAAGGTTTAAACCTCTTCTATACGAGCGTCTTTCCGATTTCACCTTTCAAACCAAAATTCTTGTCCGCCATACGAAACCTCTTTTTCTGGCTCGCGTCTTGAGTCTAAGACACTCAACCTAGACACATCAGGAGACTAAACTATATATGGCCTTAGATTTTGAACATTGGACTGTAAAGGCTCAGGAAGCCCTCAACGGTGCGCGTGAGAAGGCCGTTGAGTACCAGCAGCAAGAAATAGATGTCGAGCATTTGTTGCTCGCCTTATTAGATCAAAAAGATGGCACCACCACCCCGCTCGTCGGGAAAATAGGTGCTAATGCCCAATCGTTAGCGCGCGATTTAGGGGCCGAACTCGCCAAGCGCCCGAAGGTTTCGGGCGTCGAATTGGGCCGTGGCCTCACCATTCGCCTCGGCGGTCAGGGCCGCGACGGCAACGGTGGCGTTTTTAAACACGCCCAAAACGCGATGTCTCAGTTGAAAGACGAATATCTTTCCACCGAACATCTCCTGCTCGGTATCGCCGAAGACAACGGCTTTGCGGGCGGCTTGCTTAAGCAAAACGGCCTCTCCAAACAGGCCATTTTGCAAGCTCTCGCTCAAGTGCGCGGCGGTCAGCGCGTCACCGACCAGAACCCCGAAGAGAAATATCAAGCGCTCGAAAAATTCACCCGCGATCTGACCCGCGATGCCATGCGCGGCAAGCTCGACCCCGTCATTGGCCGCGACGAAGAAATCCGCCGTGTCGTGCAAGTGCTATCGCGCCGCACCAAGAACAACCCCGTCCTCATCGGCGAACCCGGTGTCGGTAAAACCGCCATCGTCGAAGGTTTGGCCCAGCGCATCGCCTCCAACGATGTCCCCGATACCCTCCGCGATAAAAAAGTTCTTTCCCTCGATATGGGTTCCCTCATCGCCGGAGCCAAATATCGCGGCGAATTTGAAGACCGTCTCAAAGCCGTCCTCAAAGAAATCGAGCGCAGCAATGGTCAAATAGTCCTCTTCATCGATGAAATGCACACCCTCGTCGGCGCCGGAGCCGCCGAAGGTGCCGTCGATGCCGCCAACCTGCTCAAACCTATGTTGGCTCGTGGCGAGTTGCGCTGCGTCGGTGCCACAACTCTCGATGAATACCGCAAATACATCGAGAAAGACGCCGCCCTCGAACGCCGCTTCCAACCTATCTACGTTGGCGAACCCACCGTCGAAGACACCATCGCCATTTTGCGCGGCCTGAAAACCAAATACGAAACCCACCACAAGGTTCGCATTCAGGACTCGGCCCTTGTCGCTGCCGCCGTGCTATCGAATCGCTATCTCACCGAGCGCTTCCTCCCCGATAAGGCCATCGACCTCGTCGATGAAGCCGCTTCCAAACTGCGCATTGAAATCGCTTCCATGCCGCAGGAAATCGACGAAATCGAGCGCCGCGTCACTCAACTCGAAATCGAGCGCGAGGCGCTTTCCCGTGAGTCCAAAGGTTTCTCTCTTTTCGGTTCCAACAAGTCCGAAGCCACCAAAGATCGCCTCGAAGCCATCGAGCGCCAACTCGCCGACCTCAAAGAAGAATCCAGCAAGCTCAAAGCTCAGTGGCAATCCGAAAAAGACGCCATCGAGCGCGTGTCAGCTCTCAAACAGCAACTCGAAGCGGCGGACTCTGAGGTAGAGCGTGCCACTCAGAGTGCCGACTTGGCCCGCGCCGCCGAACTCCGCTACGGACGCTTGCCCGAATTGCAAAAGCAACTCGCCGAAGAAACAGCATCCCTGCAATCCAAGATGGGCGCGGCGGGTGCCATGCTCAAAGAGGAAGTCGATGAGGAAGACATCGCCGAAGTCGTCGCCAAGTGGACGGGCGTCCCTGTCTCCCGTTTGGTCGAAGGCGAAATGCAAAAGCTCCTCCTCATGGAAGAGCGTCTGCGCAACCGAGTCGTGGGGCAGGATGAAGCCCTTTCCGCCGTCGCCGATGCCGTCCGCCGCTCGCGCGCCGGACTTAGCGACCCCAACCGCCCCATCGGTTCGTTCCTTTTCTTAGGCCCCACCGGTGTTGGTAAAACCGAATTAGCTCGTGCCCTCGCCGACTTCCTCTTCGACGACGACCGAGCTATGGTGCGCCTCGACATGAGCGAGTACATGGAAAAGCACACCGTCGCTCGCCTCATCGGAGCGCCTCCTGGCTATGTTGGCTACGAAGAAGGCGGTCAGCTCACCGAAGCCGTGCGTCGCCGTCCCTACGCCGTCATTCTGCTTGACGAAATCGAGAAAGCGCACCCCGACGTGTTCAACGTCCTATTGCAACTCCTCGACGATGGCCGCCTCACCGATGGTCAAGGCCGCACCGTTTCCTTTAAGAACACGGTGGTAATCATGACCAGCAACTTCGGTTCGCATCTCATCGCCGCCAGCGACCCTCGCGACTGGACGCTCAAAGACCGCTTGATGGAAGAGCTACGCCAGCACTTCCGCCCAGAGTTCTTGAACCGTATCGACGAAGTCATCGCCTTCAACCCGCTCCAAAAGACCGAGTTGGCCCGCATCGTCGACATCCAGTTGGAAGGCCTCAAGAGGCGCCTCGCCGACCGCAACATCAAGCTCGAACTCTCCGACGAGGCCAAACTCATCGTCGGCGAAGAAGGCTACGATCCCACATTTGGCGCCCGCCCCTTGAAGCGAGCCATCCAGCGTTTAGTCCAAGACCCTCTGGCCCGTCGCATCCTCAACGGCGAAGTCCGCGAAGGCGACACCGTCCACGTAGAAGCCGGACGCGAAGGCGAACTCGTCTTCCATGTCGGCGCCCCCCAACCCGCTCTTGTCTAAAGCAATTTCCATATGAAGTGGGAGTTGAGATGGGGGTATCCCAGCGTTGTCATCCTGAGCCTGCGAAGGATCCATACCTCCAACTCAGATTTCTTACGCGGTAAGGACTATCGCTTGAAGGGAAAATTGCTTTTAAATCAGAGCCAAACACAAAAAGGCGGAGCGAAATTTCGCTCCGCCTTTTTGTAGTTATAATGCTAGTAAGCAGGCTCCCTCTGACACCATGAAAAAACTCCGCTACGCATGTGGGATGATAATTTTGATGGGCTTAGTTTTAGGAATTAACCATCTCAAGCCAGAACCCTTCTTTTCGAATCTGAGTCTTACCATCCCCTCCTCTACCATCGTCTCGCATCAATCAAGCGGCTGGCTTTCCGATGCCGAAGACCATTTTCTGGTTTTAGATATTCCCAATGCTCAATGGCCTCAGGTATTAGCGCAATTTAAAGCCACAGGCCCAAGGCGATTCTCCCTTGCCAACACTCAGCAGGTCCCCGGCTATAGCGATGTAACTCCAAATCTAAAAAACAATTACCCCGATTTCAGAGCAGGGCGCGAGTGGTTTTTTTCTGCGCTTCCCGCAAAAGCAACAGCCGGAGATTTCAGAGCCTTAGATAAACAGAAAAACAAGTTCCGTTGCCGCTTTCTACGCGATGAAACTACAGGCCGGATATGGTTTTTATCACGAAAGATACCTAACAATTAATCTGAAAGTAGGAAGAATTGACACTCTAATCCGTCAGTGCGCGTAGCGCCCCTGCTGTTCCCTCGAAGGAGGGAAGTTGGCCGAAGGCCGAGCAGCGCGGGCTTTAGCCCTGCGGCCCACCAAATCGCGCCTTTTGCCATCTATTGCTACTAACGTATTAGTATTGCCAATGAGCAATAATGGAAAATTACAAAATCCCCGTCTTCTTAACCGGTGCCTTCAAGCTCAAATAAACCAGCATAATCACGCCCGAAAGCGCCGCAAAAGTTAGCTTGGCAACAGGTGGGAGGGCCGTTGGAGTCAAAAATCCCTCGATAATACCCGCAAACACTAGAAACAGCACTACCCCCATCAACAATTGCCCCGCTTCAGTTCCCGCCAACCGCAACGCATCGCGACGCGACAAATCACCGGGAGCATATATCGCGCGAGCCAGCACAAACCCCGCCCCGCCCGCGATGCAAATCGCCGTCAACTCCAACACTCCGTGCGGCAAAATCACGCTCCAGAACAGAAGGTCGGTTTTATAGTTCGTCGCCACCCCCGCCAGCGCCCCAATCAGTAAGCCGTTGCTCACCAGCGCCCACACAGTTCCTATACCCGCTGTTACTCCCAGCGCCAGCGCCAGCGCCGACACCCGAATGTTGTTCGTCATGATCTCCGAACTCGTGGCGGGCGAAGACGAGATGCCCTTGTAACTGGTATTCGCTCCCCAGCCAGTCACCAGCTTTTTCTTAGCACGTTCTTCCACCGAACGAACCATGTCCTCTGTCACGAATAGGCGCGCATTCGCCGGGTCAGTCCACACCGAAAAATAAGCGATAACCGCTGGGCCATACAGAAAGAACGCCGCCAGCAAAATCGGGCGAAAATTGCGCCGAAACGCGGCAGGAAAACCGTACAGCACGAAGTGCCAGAAATTCGAGGCCTGTGGTGCGGGAGCCGAATAAACCTGAGCATGAGCGCGCAAAATGAGCGAGTTCAAGCTCCGCACCAGTTCGCGCCCCGCCAGAGTAGAGGAGTAGCGTGTCTGCGCTCTCGCCAGATCGCTCGAAACGCGGCGATACAACGTCCCCATTTCAAGCAGTTCACCGTCGCTCAAAGCGCCAATTTTGAGCGTTTGCGCGCGGTCAACAAGTTCTTCGAGGCGCGTCCAACTTTCTTGGCGGGAGCGCACGAACTGTTCGGGAGTGCGAGGCATAGCAAATGTCTGTCACAGTTTACGGTTGCACCTGCTCCGTCAAAAGCTAAGCCTTCTAAAATGTATGGGCGAGTTTTCGCCCAATTCGGGCACGCATTCGCGGGTTTATGGATTTTTTACACCAACTGTTCGACGTTAAAGGCGGCGGACTTCAACAACTGATCATTTCGTTCGGTTATCTCTTTCTGTTCGGCGTCGTATTCGCCGAGACGGGTTTGCTCATCGGCTTCTTTTTGCCGGGCGACTCATTGCTTTTTATCGCTGGACTCGTTGCTGCCGATCCTAAAAACGGTTTGAGCATAGCGATACTGCTTTTGCTGCTGTCAGTTGCTGCTATCGCAGGCGATTCGGTTGGTTTCTTCATTGGGCGTAAAGCTGGTCCGGCTCTTTTTAAACGCGAAGATTCCAAGTTGTTCAAGCGCAAACACCTTGATGCCGCTCACGCATTCTATGAGAAACATGGCCCCAAAACTATCATTCTGGCGCGCTTTGTTCCCATAGTTCGTACCTTTGCGCCCACTGTTGCAGGGGCTGCTGGCATGGATTACCGCCAGTTTGTGGTATTTAATATTATCGGCGGCATCACATGGATTTTCTCAATGACCTTGCTCGGTTACTTTTTAGGTGGTGTCGAGGTAGTTAAGAATAACCTCGAAAAAGCCGTTATCGGTATCGTCCTCCTTTCTATCGTTCCTGTCGTCCTGCACGCCCTCAAAGAACGCAAACACAACGCGAAGAAATAGACCGTTCCCGTGCCCATCCGCGTTCACAAATGTCAACGTCTTGCCAGAGAGGTTGCGGGCAAAGGGTGCTTTGACTTATAATGTTTAGGCCCTGAAGCGAGTGAACGCTTCAATCCTCCCGTTCGCGGGAGAAAATTTCGAGGAAGAATGAGTTCAGACAAGAAAAAACATCGGCGTAAAGTAAAAACCCACTGGGCCAAAAAACGCCGTCGCGCTTCCCGAGCGCTTCGCCGTCGCGGTCGCTAAAGCGACCACACGGCGTTGCGACTCTCCAGTTACGCGACGCGAAAACGCTCAGGGCTTTATCACAAACAATTCCAACCGCAATACATGCAAGTGTGTTGCGGTTTTTGTCGTCTGCTATCACCGCTATCAAAATTATCCTCTCCCAATTGTGCGTGGCATTTCCTTTGTAGGGGCGAATCTTGTATTCGCCCTCAAACAGTTCCTGAATTGCTAATAGATTAGGCCACCAAAAAGGATGGTGCTATGAGACTGCCCGCGAAGGCCGCAGGCCCGACATTGTTAGAGCGGCTAACGCGAAGTTTGTAAGCCCCTCCCACTAAAGCCAGCGGACAATTAATACCCCCAATCCCGCGCTCTTACTCCCCTCACTTCGCCACACTCTTTCCATGCCCGGAATTTTGTGGGTGTGTGCTACGCCTCTCGGAAATCTTGACGATGCCTCGCCGCGCCTGTTAGAAACGCTAAAGCGTGTTGCTGTCGTCTGTGCCGAAGATACGCGCCACACGCTCAAGTTGTTCAACCGCTTCGATATTCACACCCGCCTCGAATCGCTCCACGAACACACCTCGACCGCCAAAATCGACATCCTCACCCGCCGCTTGGTCGAAGGCGAAGAGATGGCGCTTGTCACCGATGCGGGCACTCCCGGCGTCAGTGACCCCGGCCCCGCCCTGGTGCGCTCTGCCAGCGCAGCGGGCGTCGAAGTTCGCCCCATACCAGGGCCATGCGCCCTCGTGGCCGCGCTTTCCGTTTCCGGTTTCGATGCCCAGCGTTTCTCTTTCGTCGGATTCTTGCCCCGCAAACCAGGAAAAATTCGCAAGCTTCTCGAAAGCTACGGCTCCCGCGAGGAAACCTTCGTTTTCTACGAGTCGCCCTTCCGTGTCGCGAAAACGCTCCGCTTCCTCGCCGAAGTCGCCCCCGAATCGCGCGTTGTCGCTTGTCGCGAACTCACCAAGCAATTCGAAGAAATCGTGCGCGGCTCTGCTACCGAAGTCGCCGAAAACTTCGCTGCCCGCAAAGAAGTCAAGGGCGAATTTTGTGTTGTCGTATCTCCTTCCACTGTCGTTGAAAGCGACGACGATGAGGACGACGAATGAGTGAAGAGGGACAACTGCGCGTCCGTTTAGTCGATCTTCCCAATGTGGCGATTTACCCACCGGGTGCCGCCTTTGGTCCCCGCGATGCCACTTCGTGGGAATTTGTCTGGCTTCTCGAAGGACGTGCCACCTACCACTTCGAGGCAGCCAACGAAAGCGGCGAACTGGAATTGGCTGTCGGCCAACTGCTCCTCTGTCGTCCCGACGAGCGCGACTGGTTCGAGTGGGATACCGAAGGGCGCACCCGCCACGGCTATTTCCACTTCACAGTCGATTCACCGCACAAAAATTCCAGCCATTGGCCCCGTCTGCGCGCTATCTCCGACAACGACTTGTTCGGGCCACTCACACGCCATCTCCTGACATGGAGCGAAGTCGGAGATGCCCCTCAACGCGATTTAGCCGCCAGTTTGTTTCTCATGGCCTTCGTAAGCGGCCAAAGCAACCTCGGCGATGTTCCGCCCCAGCGCGCCCCCGAACCCGTCGAGCGCGCCATGCAGTGGCTCTTCACGCGACTCGAAGATGATGCCTCGTCTCCCATTTCGGTAGATGCTCTGGCGCGCGCCGCCTTTGTCTCGCCCGAACACCTTTGCCGTCTCTTTAAGACCACCACCGACCACTCGCCCTTTGAAGTCATTCGCCTCGCACGCCTGGATCGAGCAGCCTCACTACTGGCAAAAACGAACTCATCCACAGGAGAAATCGCCCGCATGACGGGCTTTGCTTCTCAATCCCACTTCTCTCGTTCTTTCAAGGAAGCCTATGGTACTTCCCCCCGCGACCTCCGCAAAAAACTAGAGCGCGGCGAAGCCATGCCTCCTCCCCGACTCCTTCGCACGTGGCATAGCTAAATCGGCTATACTAATACCAGTGAAATAGGGGGGCACCTCTCCCACCTGACACTACTACCGGAGAGGAGTTCTTCGCAAACCTTTATTCATCTCTCCCAACCCCAACCAAATCAGAATCACCCCATCAACATCCGCCCCCAATCGGCGTCTTTGATGGTTAAAAATCTCCCATGAAAACTCCTGTTCTCCTCCATTCCTCAAAATCCCTCTGTGTCTCCGTTGTGAATTTCTCAATAAGCTCCAAAGATTGAATAAAGATTGATTAATCAATCTTTCACACCACTTCCACGCTCAAAGTCCCTCAAAAAACACCAGACAATCAATCTTTCAAATTGATTAAAGCTTCAAAATAATTGATTTATCCCCGAAAACGATTGATTTCGAGTGCTATTCAATTCTCACTAAGCCAATGGTACGATAGCCAAATGTAAACCGCGTCTTTTGCATTCGTCGAGAAGTCCGAGCGCGCCCGAACAAATCGCGACTTTTTCTTTGGTGAGGCTCTCTAAAAAATGACGTTCCCACGCATCGCGTAAAGCGTCTCCATGCTTGGTTTCTGCGCCCATACCTAACACGGCGGGCGCCACATAACCATAGTCTCGATAAATGCGCGGGCGTGTTGCGCATTGGTAATGAGCGTTCCATCCACATCGAATAGCAAGGCTTCCAACATGAGTTCTTCCTTTGCCCCTTCGCAAAAGCGTCGCCGTTTTGCCTTTGTCGCAGCGGGCGCTCTGCTCTTTATTGGCGCTGGTTCGGCGATAATAAACCCTCAGCCAAAAGCTGTCGCTGCTCCCGCTTCCGCTACAGCCATCGACCGTCCGCAATACGACCTCTCCCTGAAAATGGATTGGCAACTGCTCACCCTGTCAGCCAACGCCAAAATCGCCGTGCCCGTATCGCCCGCCGACCCGATTAGCGACGCTTCGTTCTTCCTGTTCGCTAATGCCGATGGTGTGGGCGGCGCGAGCGCGACTCAGCAAAACCTCGTTGTCGACGATGTTCTGGTCAACGGCCAAAAAGTCCTCTGGAATCTCAACGGCCCCGTCCTGAAAGTTAAGTTCGCTGCCCCCCAGAGCCGCGATGTTCAGGTCGAGGTACGTTATCATGGCTTGGTGCCCCGCTCGGCGGCAGAAGCCGGAGGTTTGGGCGGCATGATGGGTGGCGACATTTCCAGCCTCTTCGGTATGGGCGACCCCGCTGAGCAGCAAGCCAAAGCCAAAAACACCGACTACGGCCTCTACACCGCGACACCGCAAATCGTTAGTCTCGGTTCGTTTTGGAGTCCCGTTCTGGCCGTTCGCCAAAACGGAAAATGGGCCGATGAAGCCCCCAGCGGCCTCGGCGACGTTGCCTACGCGCAAAAAAGCGACTACCGCGTTATTCTCAACGCCCCAGTCGGTATGACTGTGGTCGCCCCCGGAGTCATTACTTCCGTCGATGGCCGCGTCCGTATCGAAGCCGATAATGTGCGCGACTGTGCCATTCTGGCCTCACGCCAGTTCATCTCCAAATCAAAAACCATCTCGATTGGACAAAGGCCCGTCGTCGTCACCGCCTACGCAACTAGGGAACACGCTAACCGCCTTACCGAGTGCGTCGACATTGCTGCCAGCGCCCTGCAAATCTACTCAAGGCGCTTCGGCGCCTACCCCTTCGGCGAGTTCAAAGTTGTCGAAGCCCCCATGAAAAGCGGCGCGGGCGGTATGGAATATTCGCGCATGGTCGGCATCGCTTCGAGCCTGTACGAACCCATGAGCAAACAGTTGGGTGGTATGATGACCTCGCTTAACTTGCCGGGCGCCGACCAACTGCTCGCCCAACTCGATCAAGATGCGGGTGGCGATGGCACCCTGACTGCCCCTGCCGCTCCCGCCGATGCTGGAGGACTGGGGGACCTCGGTGGCGGTGGTGCGGACGGTGGTGCCCTCGATATGGTCGGCGGTATTCTCGGCCAACAGGGCCAAATGCTCGACTCCCTGCTCGAAGAAACCATCGCCCACGAAGTCGCGCACCAATGGTGGGCTATTGGAGTTGGTAGCAATTCGCAGCGCGACCCCTGGGTCGATGAGTCATTGACCAACTGGAGTTCAATGCTGTATTTCGAAGATAGATACGGTAAGGAAAAAGCCGAGCAGATGCGCGAGCTACATCTCAAGACATCTTTCTCGATGGGGTCGGCTATGGGCGGCGGCGACCGAGCCGCCAACCTGCCATCCGATGCTTACACCAACAATCTGCAATATGGCGCAGTCGTCTACGGAAAAGCCGCGCTATTCTACGATCATTTGCGCGCTTTAGTTGGCGATGCCGTCTTTTTTGGCGCGCTTCACGACTATTTTGCTCGCTACAACGATAAAATCGCCGGGCCAAGTTCATTGCGCGCCATCGTTGCTGCCCGCGCACCGGGCAAAAAACCACAAATCGAAGCCCTCTATAAGCGTTGGATTGAGGAAGCCCACGGCAATGAAGACATCGGCGCCGGCATGGCAGGCGATTTGACTCAGATGATAGGCAACCTCTTTGGTGGAGCAGGTGGATTTGGCGATGGCGACGGTTGAGTCGTTTTTCTTGCCGCAAAGTGATAAGATGGGAAGCAATTTTCGATCAATGAAAACACAGTTAAAGCCGTGGATTCTCGCGGGCGCACTGATTTTAGGCTTGCCTTACGCTGGGCAAGCCCAAGAAACGCTGGGTGGCCTTGGCGCCGCTGGCGCAATGGGGGCCACTTTGGGCGCCGCCGGAGCGGGCGGATTGTCCGCTGGGCGCATCACTCGTGGTGCGAACTCTGGTTCCGGCGGTGACTTTGGCTCGCCCGAAGACCCTAGCGGTATGGGTTCAGGAGCCGGTATGCCGGGCATGTCTGGCGCCCCCGGAGAAGGCGGTACTGGTGCCGCTGCAGCACCTGCCAAACTCACACCACCACGTCTCCAATCCTTCAATCCCAGCACGGGAAGCGATTACGTGCGCGAATTGTTGGCAGCAGGGCCAAAACCCCTTCCTGCCCCCGACAGCCGTAAGCGCACACCTCGCGCTCAGGCACGTTATTCGTCGCGTGTTTCCAAACAGACAAAAACACAGCGCAGTAAAGAGGTGCAAAAGAAATACAATATTCCAGCTGTAAACTGGAAAGCTGCCTATCTGCCTCAGGATCGTTATAAATTCGGCAAAGTCTGGAACTTTGTCTCGACCGAAGATCAGGGCGTTTACTACACGCCAGCGGCGATGGCGCGCAAGCGTTTTAACCCCAACCGCGTCATTGGTTTCCACTCATTCCAGGACGCGCTTGCAGCGGGTTATCGTCCCGACCCCGTTTCTCAACCAGCACCAGGCGCCCAAATCGCCAATCTTGCCCGTATGTATCGCGGCCCCGAACTCTACAACTTCGTTGAGTATGTCTACGCGGGGCAAATCTCTTCCGAGTCATTCTTGGGGGTCTATAACTACGCTACTAGAGTTGCGAATGCCTTGCGTCCCACACGTGCCCGTCCCTACATCGGCGAAACAGTCGCTAAAATTCTCGACGCGGCTTTGACTGGCGATGTTTCTAGCATTCCGCTCGAATTCAACTCACAAGGCCCAATCGTTAGAACACCACCTCCGGCTGCCAATGGAATGGGAATGGGCGCAGAGGGCGGCATGATGGGAGCGGGAGTGCCTGGTGCAATGGGTTCGTCAAGTCCGATGGGTTCATCCAGCCCAATGGGCAGAGGCGGTATGGGAGCTGCTCCCAGCGTTAGCCAATAAAGGAGATTCACGCCAATATGAAGAAAACTCTCTTTCCTGTTGTCGCATTTATCTTAAGCACCCTTGGTGCCTCTGGCGTTAATGCGGCTCCAGTGCCAGGTTCCAAGCGTCCCGGCCCCTCGGCGGTTCAGGCTGCGCGGCTCAAGAAGTATCCGGCACCCAGCTATCTATCGCATTACTTGCCGGACGACCGCTACAAAATCGCGGGCGGTGTCTGGAAGTATGTGTCTACCGACCTCGACACCTACTATCACATCGCATCATCGCCCAATATGCTGCGCCAGCCCGCCAACCGGGTTATCGGTTTTGCCAATGCGCGCGATGCCGAAGAAGCGGGCTATGTCGCCGATCCCACCGACGGAACAGCAACTGCCGCGACGCCTCGAATCAACTCTGTCCCATCTTATGCTAAGGGCTTCAGCGCAGAAGAAGTTCGTTATCTAGATCAGTACGTTTTGGTGTTTGGCAAATCAGAGATGTCTTTTCAGAACATGTATAAAAAATACCTGGAATTCTCAAAATCATCTAGAGACTCGCGAAGTACAGCAAATTTCACGGAGACGCTGAAGGAGTTCTTGAAGCAGCAGAAAGCGGGAATCCAGGCGACTGCCACAGGGCTTAAACGCTTGAACCCTCCGCCAAGATTAAGAAAATACCACCAACTCACGGAAAGTTCCGTTAACAGTCTGTTGAAACTTTCTACTTTGATGGAGAACACCCTGGGGCAAGGCGACCTTTCTGGTCTCGCCGCCATTGATGCAGAAGCGAAACGGGCACAGACCTATGCAAAACTAGCACATGAGGAAGCCCAAAGGCTGCAGAAATAAATAGAAAGCCCCGCTCGATCACCGAGCGGGGCTTTTTACTCTCAAACCAACCTATTTAATTGGTTGGCCCGTTGTACTATCTCATTCACGAGCTTAGTAATTCCCGGTTCACACTCCGCAGCGGTTTCCCCCAGCATGAAAGCTGGTGTCGTCACAATGTTGTTGGCGTCATCGATGCAAATTTGGTCAGGACGAGCTTCCATGTGCCGCACATTCAAAGTTTCCAAGTGCTGTGCTGTATTGGTCTCATTGCCAATCGTCATAGTAACTTGCTGCTGGCGTGGTGCGTCGCTATTTTTCAGAGAGAGCGCAACCACAATCGGAGCGATGCACATCGCCCCGATTGGCTTCCCCAAACCTACCATCTGCGAAATCAGCCTCTCCACGTCAGGGTTCACTGTGGCACTGGTTCCATCGTTGGCATAAGTGCATAGGTTTTTGGCAGCGCCATAGCCGCCAACCAAAATCAGTGCATCCAGATCGGCGGCGCCCACAGTGTTAACCGCCGTAATTTTGCCTCGTGTGATGCGCGCACTCTCGGCTAGAACGCCCCGCGATTCCTCGCGTACCTCCTGGCCTGTGTAGTGGTTCCAGACCTGCGCTTGCATCACATCTGGCGCGACAGGCAGTACGTCCGCTCCGGCCCGTTCCAGAGCCAGAAGCGTCAGTACCGCCTCCGAAATCTCGCTGCCATCCTGTACGCCGCATCCCGACAATAAAAGTCCAATTTTGCTCATAGTAATTTTCGCTTTGAATCGCGGTTATTTTACAAGTGCAGAGCAAAAGACGGGCAAAGAAAGCAGCCCCTCTATCAAACACTGCGCGTGATTCAATTCACGAATTCTATGTCAGGCTTCTTGGGCAAAACTCCGGCCTCAAAGCCGCGTTCCAGAAACAAACGAATTGAACGACGCCCTTCCTCACCATAATCGAGGGTGCGCTGGTTCACATACATCCCCACGAACTCGTTGGCGCGCTCACGGTCGGTCTCAAGCCCACGCGCGAACTGCATCGCAAAATCAAGCGCCTCATCGCGGTGTTCCAACGAATAAGCGATGCTCTCGCGCAGCAAATACGAAACGCGCTTTTGCAATTCCGAATCAAGGTTGCGCCGAATCGCGTTGCCCCCCAATGGCAGCGGCAAACCATCCGTTTGCTCGCCCCACCACTGCCCGAAATCGAGCGCCATGTGGGTGCCCGAATCACCGAAGGTCAATTGCCCCTCATGAATCAGCAAGCCCGCTTCAAATTCGCCGCTGGCAACCAAAGGCAAAATCTGGTCGAATGGGACTTCAACTGTTTCGCAGTTCGGTTCCCACAGCTTCAGAACGAGATAGGCACTGGTCAACTTGCCCGGAACCGCGATCTTCACTTTGCGCGTTTCATCCGGCGAAAGTGGGTTGCGAGTCACAAGGCGTGGCCCGTAGCCAGCTTTGCCCGGTTCGCCCATTGAACCTCCGTGATTCAGCAACGCATATTTATCGGTCAAAAGTGCGTAGGCATGAATCGAAAGCGCAGTGACTTCGTACTGGCCATCCGATGCTGCATGGTTCAGTGTTTCGATGTCGCGCAGCACATGTTTGAATTCCAGGTTGCCCGCATCAACCTTGTTCGCCGACAGGCCATAATGCATGAAAGCGTCGTCAGAGTCGGGGGAATGAGCAACAGTAATCGTCATCGGATTATCTTGGGACATAAAGGGAAGTGTAGGGCAGGGTACGGGCCACTTTTACCGAGTTTTCAGGCAATACAAACACTTTCCCAGACAATGTAAGGCCAAATTTTAGAGTGTTTCTTCGCAAACGCTCGCTTGAAAAAACAAACGCCGTGAGCGTCTGCTCACGGCGTTTGTTGAGACCCTACTTTTTCTTAGCTTTCTTATGTCCCTTTTCGGGCTTCTCCCGCTCTTTTTCCTTTTTCTTCTTCTTCTTGAGTTTGGACTCATCTTCTGCAATTGCAGTCGATGTAGCATGAGCATTCTCCCCCAGCTCCAATTCAAGTTGAGCGGCTTTGCGCGCAGCTTTGGCAGCGGCACCGTGTATTTCAGCGCGGTAGCCACCTTTGCGTGGCACACGCCCCGTCTTTCGAGAAGCATCCTGCAAAATGCGCTCGCGGACGGCCTGTTGTTCGGTCAAAACAGCGAACAACTCTTGCTTGGCGGGCGCCATCTTGATGTCGCCAGTGTCTTTGTTGCGTCGCTGAAGCGGGCGCTGCGGGACTTTGGGCGGTGCTGGTAACTCTCTCGACGGTTTCGAAGGAATTGGAAACGCGCTCTTTAGTGGCGAGCGACGCTTATTCTTTTCGGGGCGCTCCAAGTGGGCGAATGTCATTTCGCCCTCTTCGTTGCGACGGCGGCGACGCTTCAATAGGTCGGGAGCCTGACGACGTACGCGCACCTTATCGGGGTCGAGTCCCGCAGCTTCAAGTGCCTTGTCCCACTGCTTGAAACGACGTTTGGCCGCGTTATAAAGCGGTGGGTGGTTTAGTTGCACCAATTTCGAGGAGAGCGGCGCCTTTTTGCGCGCCAGTTCCTGAATTTCCGAAACCACGCGGTCTGGTGTCCAGTGGCGATAACGTGCCACCTGATCGTAGTCCAAACCGGCTTCGGTCACGGCGTCATGCCATGTTCCAAAACCCAAATTCGAGCGCACGGCTGCCGCCGCTAGAGCCGGGTCACCATCGTTCGATGAAATCTTGCTCCAACTCAGGTCGCCGCCGCGCATGTGAATTTCGCGAATGCCCAGAATAACCATCTCGCGCGTCCAGCGGATATATTTGGAGACTTCGCCGTAATCAATGCCCGCCATTTCGACGGCGCGTTGCCATGTCCCAAAATGCCACGATGCGGCGCGCATCAAGTTAGCGTAGTTTTGTCCGATACTATCGTAATTGAGTTCTTCTCCCCGCGCGTGGAGGAGGCGGATTTCTTCAAGGATGGTTTTTCGAGTCCAGCGCATAAGAATTAAGGTCGTTGTGGCGAGAGCGTGCCTGGAGGGGCATTAAGAGGATAGAGTAAATGTAGTTCGATTGGTGTTTTTTGAATGTAAATTTTGCAACTCAATAAAAGTATTTTTCTAAAGTAGCTATCCGAACTTACTTACCTTGCGTAATACGCTCGAAACTTGCCATAAGTTTAAGCGGCAAATCTCAGCTATGCATCGGGTGGAAACGTCACAAATTCTATGACTTGTCACAATAAAAGATTGAGAAGGAGCAATTTCATAGTGCCTGAGCCTTTTCGAAGGACATGCATCTTGAATTATGAATCGGAGTGAAGCTTCAATCGCGAAGTTTAACGCTAAAGCAACTTCAGTTCCACATCTTTGCCATTTTGTGTCGCTGCATAGTGGGCGAGAGGTTTCTTCGCTGGGCCGCTTAGGGGTTTGCCCTCTAAATCAAACTGCGATTGATGGCAGGGACAGGAGAATGCCGCTTGTGGGCTGCCCTCCGTCCACTCCACATTGCACCCTAAATGGGTGCAAACCGCCGAAACTGCCCCGCTTTGCCCTAATTTGGAACGGTAGAGAATGCCTTGTTTGTCGTCAGGAAAAGTAAATGTAACCGCCTCGCCTGCGTTGGGTAACTGCGCCCCCGCAATTATGAAACCCTGACCGTTCTCTTTCGCTTTAAGTGCTGGTGCCGCTCCCGAACCACAACCCGCGATAAGCACAGCTCCCACAGTAGCAGCCGCTCCTTCAAGAAATGCGCGACGAGAAAAAGAGGAATTCATAAAACAACTTCACCTTCGGACGATTCGCCCTGCCAACTCACGAAACGGTATACCGTTTTCTACTGCCACATTGATAGCGGATGTATAAAACCGCTCTTCCTTCCGTACACGTAGCGCCCCTTTTATAGCCATCAAGGACAAGTTCTGCGACTCGTCAGAATGGCCAATTGATAAAAAAGGGTAATCTTAAAATACGCAGTTCAACACTGCTGCAAACAAAAACACGGGGCGAACCGACTTTTTTGGAAGTCAATTCGCTCTTTTCCCTAATTACGATGGCTACTACATTCCGATCCGACCGCGCCGCCGAAGCAATTCGTATGGCCGTCGCCCGCACCTTGCGGGAAGATATTTCCGACCCGTCGCTGCAAAATGTGACTATTACTCGCGTCGAGGTGACTCACGACTTGTCGTTCGCCCGCGTATTCTATACCGTGCTGGGCGGCGCTGATGAGCGTACTGCGGCCCAACTCGGTTTCGACCGTGCTGCGCCCTTCCTTCGTTCCAAAGTTGGCGAAGAAGTTCCGCTTCGTACCGTGCCCGACCTCGGCTACAAATTCGACAAGGGCGTCGAAAACCAGATGCGAATGGACGAAATCTTCGCCACTTTGCCCGAACTGCAGAAAGACAAGTAACACTTTCGCCAGGTCCGAGCGAATGGGCAGAAGTTGGATGTTCAGCGATTTGCCCCTGCTTAATGCGAGTGCCCATCTTTGAACCCAATGCCACCATTTGATCTTATTCGCGACGCTATCGCGCGTTACAAAACTTTCTACATCACCACCCACGTCGGGCCTGACGGCGATGCCGTCGGCTCGGCGCTGGCGCTACAAATAGCGCTACAACAGGCGGGCAAGCGTGCCGTCTACGTATCGCGTGATGGTGTTCCGCATTCCAGCCGCTTTCTCGCTGGCCACGAGCGCGTCGAACTCGATGTCCCCATCGGCCAAAAATTCGAATGTGCTTTCGTTCTCGACTGTGATGGCACCGCGCCCCGCGTCGCTTCCCGCATGGAGCCTATTGAGCTGGCGCGTGAGTGCATCCTCATTGATCACCACCGCACCAGTCGCCCCATCTTCGACATCAACTGGCTCGACCCCAGTAAGCCCGCCACGGCGCAGATGATATACGAGTTGCTCATCGCCCTCGAAATGCCCATCAATCCGGCAATGGCGACGGCTCTTTTGACTGGCCTTTCGTGCGATACAGGCCATTTTCGCTTCCCCAACACCACGCCCGACTCCTTGCGCGCGGCGGCTCACCTCATCGAACTGGGCGCCGATAACGCTCTGGTCGCCTTCAAACAGTTCGACGAGCGCTCGTTCTCGTCCAATAAATTGCTCGGCGTCGCGATGCAAAAATCGCAGTCCGAGCACGACGGCGAGCTAATCTACACCGCTATCGCTGCCCGCGATTTTCAATCCAGCGCCACAGGCGACGAAAGCTCCGAAAACATCGTCAATTTCCTGCGCAATGTGCGTGGTGCCCGCATGGCTATCTGTATGCGCGAACGCCGCGATGAAAACGGCCCTCACGCCCGCATTTCTGTGCGTAGCGAAGAAGGCTTGCGCGCCGATCTATTCTGCAACGAGTTCGGCGGCGGCGGTCATGCAGCAGCAGCAGGATGCCGTCAAAGCGGCGAATTTGAACTGGTTGTCGAAAAAGTTATCAAACGCGCCAAACAATGGCTCGATGAACCGCATCCACCTGTCGTCAATTAGCGTCTAACAATTCGCTAACATGATTTCCAACGACGAAAAGCAATGGGCGATGTTGTGTCACCTGGCCGCTCTGTCAGGTTTCATCGGTGTGCCTTGCGGCAATGTACTGGGGCCTCTGGCCGTGTGGTTGTGGAAGCGAAACGATTCGCCCTACATTGACCGCCACGGCAAGGAATCGCTCAACTTCCATCTGGCGATGTTGATTTACCTCACCGCCGCCGCCATCTCGCTCTTTTTCCTTGTTGGGTTCATTATCTTGCCCGTTGTCTACATCATGGGCCTCATCTGCACCGTTATTGGCGCCATCAAAGCTTCGAATGGAGAGCACTATATGTATCCTCTCTCCATCCAGTTCGTTTCCTGATGCAGCACGGTGTTCTCAATTTTCTAAAACCCCCCGGTATGACCAGCCATGACGCGGTTGCTTTTGTGCGCCGCGTCCTCAAAGAAAAACGTGTCGGTCACACCGGCACGCTCGACCCCGCCGCCGCTGGCGTTCTCCCTATCTGTGTCGGTCAAGCCACCCGTTTAGTCGAAGATTTGCAGGCTGGAACCAAGCGCTACATCGCCGAAGCCCTCTTTGGTCGCGAAACCGATTCTGGCGATCTACTCGGTAAAAACGTGCGTGAATGCGACGCATCTGCTCTGCAATTGGAGCAATTGCGCCTCGTTTTGGACGCATTCCGAGGCGAAATCGAGCAAACCCCACCCCTTCACTCTGCCATCAAAGTCGATGGTCAAAAACTCTACGATTTGGCGCGTCAGGGTAAAGAAGTCGAAATCCCCACCCGCCAGGTAACTATCTCTCACTTGAGCATCTCGCGCTGGCAGGGCGGCGAGTCGCCACGCGCTATGCTCGACATCGAATGTTCGGGCGGCACTTACATCCGCTCGCTCGTCCGCGACATCGCTCGCGCCGCTGATAGCGCCGCCACCATGAGCTTTTTGCTGCGCGAACGCTCCGGTTTATTCTCACTGACTGAGGCTGTCTCCCCCGCAGAGTTCGAGCGCGAACCGAAGCTAATTCCTCTGCATGAGATGGCAACTTCACTGGCCGTGTGGAAAGTTCAAAGCGACGATATGGCTTTCGCTCTTTGGCAGGGGAAAAGAATTAAGCTTGGGGGGCAGGGGGATATTCAGTCAGGAACAGGCCCTGTGTTGGTCGAAAATGAAGCGGGCACGTTGTTCGCGTTAGTCTCACAAGTTGAGGGGGACTTGTGGAAAGCCGACAAGGTGTTCGACTTGCGTTCTTGAAAGGACGCCAAACTTCATAAAAATGCAAGTTCATCGCGTGTTGCCGACAACAAAAATCTTGGACGGCTTGGCCTTAACCGTCGGGACTTTCGATGGTGTTCATCGCGGGCACCAGTTGCTCGCGCAAACCCTACATACCGAGGCAAAGCAGCGCGGCCTCCAGAGCGCGGCCCTCACTTTCGAGGACATGCCCATCTGCTTCTTCCGCCCCGACATCTGCCCGAAACTGTTGTCGTTGGCCGATGAAAAAATCGAAGCCTTCGCCAGTCAGACACCGCTCGACCACTTGTTCATCGTGCCCTTCACGCGCGAATTGGCCGATACCCCCGCCCGCGATTTCCTCGCCTACTGGGTTAAGATGGTTGGCCTGAAACTCTTCATTGGCGGCCCTGATTTCGCCTTGGGCCGTGGACGCGAAGGCACCATCTCGCAAATCGCCGAACTGGGCCGTGAACTCGGCTTTGATGCCCATGCCCTCGACGGCAAATTGCTCGAAAGCGGTGCCCCCATTTCCTCTACCCGTTCGCGCGGCGTTATCGAAGCTGGACAGGTCGAGCTATCGCGCGCCTTTCTGGGCCGTCAATATCGTATGAGCGGCCAAGTCGTTTCCGGCGACCAAATCGGCCGCACCATCGGCGCCCCCACTATTAACTTGCACGTCCACGAGCGCAAATGCACTCCCAAAAACGGCGTCTACGCTGTGCGCGCCCGCTTCGATAACGATTCGGGCTGGAAAAATGCCGCCCTTAACATTGGAATGCGCCCCACCGTCGGCGGCCTCAAACGCCAAATCGAGTTCCATGTCCTCGGTGAAACAATCGAAACCCCACCCGCTCAGGTCGAACTCGAGTTCGTCGCCCGTCTCCGCGACGAACAACGCTTCTCAGGGCTGGAAGAACTCCGCGACCAACTCACCCGTGACTTCCAACACGCCCAATCAATCCTAACCACAGAAACATAAAAAGAGTCGCTCATGCTCAATTGCATATCCCGCTGAGTGGCCTCTTACATGACAAATTTCCTCCCTCCACCGAAACTGCGTTTCTGTGTCCCCACGCCGCCTCCTTTTGGCCCCGATTATTTTTTTAGCCCTCTGGTTTCTATGGTTTCTTCTACCCTCAACGAATACTGTTGCTGGTAGTCAGTGGAAAGCGCGTTTAGCTCCACTACCCACATCCCTTCCGTATTCTACTACTGCCCTCGACAGCGATACATCGCGCGATGCTTCATTCGTAAAAGCGCTCGTTCATAGTGCTGCTGTTTACAACTCCGACCAGAAAGATAATCGCTGGAAAGCGCTCGAAGAAGTCGGGCAGCGCTTTCCCAACGATGCCGCCATTTGCGCCTCCCAAATCGTCTCTATGTCCGGTCAACTTCACCTCGGTTCGGTGAAGCAAGTTGGCCCCTCCTCCAGTGGCGACCTCAACTGGTCAGTCAAATTGTCAAAAATAGAACGTCCCTCGCCACAAACCTTGAAGTCATGGTTTGCGGCCACGGCGCGTGGGGCTAAGCTGGAACCAAACAACACCTTCTGGGATTGGGCACAGGTAATGGGCTTATTGGCCGCCCAACGCGATGATGAGGTCTGGCCCATTTTAAAAGCCGCCAGTAATAAGACCGCATACGATGAGCATGTAGAAGAAAGCGCGCTGGCCAATGTGCGTTTGCTGCAAAAGCGTGGGATTGTTCCCCCCATCAACCAAATCAGCATTAGTGCTTCCACCTTGTTCCCCCACTTCGCCGTCATGCGCGAAGCCGCCCGAAAAATTAGCGACCATGCTTCGGGCCTACGCTTGTCCGGCGAACCTGCTCAACAAAAACAAGCCCTCGAAGGCTTAAGCGACTTTGCTCGCATGGCGAGCGTCATGCGTCGCGAATCGAAAACCACGATTGGCTCATTGGTAGGAACCGCCATCGAAGCCATTGCATTGTCTGGTGGTTCTTATTCACCCAGTGTTCTCCCTATCGTGAAAAAGGCCCGTATTGGAACTAAGCTCGCCACCTATGCAAATAACCCAACATCCCTTCTCTTCTTCGCCCGCAAAATGGGCCGAAACGATATTGCTAACCAATTAGGCCAGCAATGGGTGGAAATAGGAACATGGCGAGCCAAAACTACCAAAGTCATTCTCTCCAGTAGCCTGATTGGTTTTGACGCGCGCGATTTGGTAATTGCCCAAGCAGGCGACTGGTTCGGCTCACTGTTAATCGCCGCAATGCCCACATTGTTAGCAGTGGCTCTATTCAGTGTTCTGCTACTCTACCTTGTTCCTTCATGGCGTCGCGAAAGCAACAACTCTCCCACCCCACTCTCGTGGATATGGGGATTCCTGTTGGCTGTTATGGCGTTATTAATACTCTCTTCCGCTGTATTGTGGGCTGTATACACCGTGACTCGCACTACTGGAGCGACACTCCTCGATTTTCTCATCGCGCCTTTTTCCAGTGGTTCAGCGGGAGCCGTCTTTGCCCCCTTGGTATGGCAATACAATTTCGCCTCCCTACTGGGCGTTTTCATGGCTCTCTGGTTTGCTTCGTTGTGGGATGTCAAACGCCAGGGTAAGCCCACGTTAGGCTCCCGCCTTCGCAACCTCTTCCACGCGCCCGATGATGGCATGGCCCGCTTCGATGTGACTCCGCTCCTTATGCTGGCTGCAACCATCGCAGCTTTTTCTCTCCTGACTTTCGGTGTTCTCGCCTACCTGATCGTTCCTATGCAGAATCAGGAATACAGCAACCTCCACACCGATTACGCGGGCTTCATCTTCGCTGGTTTAGCTGTGGTTCTAGGCTTGCCAAGCCTAATGCGAGTCCGAACCCCACAGGGCCGCGCTTTCTCCCTCATCCTCGCCAACCGCTTCGCCTGGGGCCAACTCATCGTCCTTACTGTCTTGTGGGGCATCCTCTGGATGTTTGCCGCCCCTGCCCAACGCCGCTTCGATGCTCAATTCGTCCAACAGCAAAAAACAGGCGAATTCCAAATAATCCGCAAAAAAGTGGGCCTCTAACCCCATAAAAAGGCAGGGGCCGCACCAAATCCAATTTGGTGCGGCCCCTGCCTTTTTACTGTGTTGTTCTGCCTTGTTAGCTGCTTCCCTTCGTCCGCGAAACAAAGCTCTTTGTCCATGCGGGCATCGCGGGCGCTTCGGGCTTCGAGAGTAGTTCCTGCCACGCCGCATCGCTCAAGCGCTCGGAAGCCGGATGTGTGAACTCGTAGTACGAATAAGCCGCGCCACGCGCCATCTGACGGCGCCCATCACGCTCAAAAGCCACATAAATCGGCAGCGCGTGTCCAACGCCTTCCTCCAACACACGCAGAGCATCGGCACGTGTCGAAAGCGCGCTCGACACATCGGCGATAATCGCCATATCGTTGTCCTCCATCGTCTGAGCCTGTCCCTCGGTCGAAATCAGCGTAATATGTTCGAGGAAGGTACCGAAGAAGCGCAACTGCTCCACTTCGCCCTTCGTGAACGCTTGACCCGCGCGCTGTTTGCCTTCAAGGCGTGTTACCATATCGAGTAGCGCACCAAATGCTCCCAACCGCTCATCCGATTCTTTCGATAAATACCCAGCCCCCGCCAACGCGACTCGCTCATTAGAAACCAATTCGCGTAGTCTCTTGAATAGTTCGGGCGATGGCTCGACGAACCCTTGAGGCTGTTCCTCAAGCATCACTTCGGTCATGCCGCCTTCGCCGCCGGCTTCGATGGCGACGGGCTGTTTGGGCATAGTGTCGTGCTTGAGTTCCGCCCATGCGCCCAGCGCCGCCTGAAGTTGTTTGTCTGTCCACGCTGTGTTCTGCGTGAACTTATAACGCGGGTTCGATTGCGAACTGAGTAGCGGGCGCAACGACCACAGCGTTTGCGCATAAAACGACTTCTTCCACTCGCTTTCAGGTAGTGCGTCCATTTTGGCGCGCTCCACCTTGAATTGGTTGGCGTAGTTCGCATACCCCGACTCCTTCACACCGAAATCGAAGAAGCTGCCCCCGAAGGTAAAGGTATCCAACAGGTTGCGCGCCCGGTCCGAGCCTAGAACGCCCATCATGTCCAATCCCAGCGCAAAGTAGCGCGGCACGGCCTCAGTGCCCACATCGGGCGCCTTGCGGTCATAAACCAGGTTTTGTGCCGCCTCGCTGTCCAAGGTGTAAGGCGCGGGATACAGCGTCATAGCTGGCCCACCCGAAGGCGCGATGCGCGGCTTCGGCAATTTGTTCACTTCGCCCGCGAACAGCGCCATTTTGTCGGCATCGCCCAACGAGGCGATGGGAACTGTTGCCCCGTACAACCCACGTGCGATAGAAACGAAGTCAAGGAAACGTCGGTCGTCGGCCTCACCTACAAACTGCGCCATGACCCGCGTCAGCGTCTGTAACTTCTTCTGCGCGACGGCATCCGTCGCACTCGCCATCAGCAACGCGCGCCGCAGATGCGCCGGAGTTGAGCGGAAAGGCGCCTCCGATAGCCAACGCTGCGCCAGAAAGTAACGGCGTAGCGCTTCGGTGCGCGTATAGTGCCCGCGCGGCACGAACTGGGTGTAGTCGATGCGAGTGTCGATTAGCGGCTCTGTAGGCTGCCCCACACCGGTCAGTGCCCCGCCGAAAATCGGGCTTTTGGCGCGATCTTCATGCTTTTTGATCAGCGCAATCTCCGCATTAGCCAATGCTTTGGCTTCGGGAGGCAGTGCCGCTAATAGCGGCACTAATGGTTGGGTGAGCGCGTTCATCGCAGCGATATTCTTGCTGCGGTTTTCCTTCACCTTTGCCGCCTCTTCCTCGCTTGCCGAAGCGGGCGGGTCACTCAATCCTGTCGCTATCTCTCCGCGCAGCAACCGCGCGACAACCGCCCAGTAGGCCGCGTTGGCTATCGCGTCGTTGCGTAGCGCCGAAGCCCCCCGGCTTTGCTGAATCGAAGCGCGCAGATAATTGCTCGTCAATTCAATCGTCGTCGGCAGTAAATTCTTGGTTTCGGTCTCGCGCAACAGCGAATCGAACACCAGATGGTTCAAGTGGAGTAGGGAATCGCTCGATACGAACACAGGCAAATCGCTGTAGTCGGTCTCTTCATAAACCGAGAACATCTGCTTCGATCCTTCGCCCCCGACAACGAACGAGTTACGTGACAGAAGCGGTCGGTCGATGCCGATTAAACCTCCGCCTGTATTCGCCGACTCCGAAAAATCGAGCAAGTTGTGAACGTCCGCCAACGAGTCCGCATTGCTCACTGCTGCCGCATCGCTGGCCGCACTCGAAACGAAAGCCGTCTTGCCATCGCGTGCCCAAAACAAACCAGAGGGCGCTGAAATCGAAGTCGTCTTACGAACTGGGGCCAGCGTCGAAAGCGCTGTATCAGGCCGCGAAAGCAGCGTCAGGCTTCCAGCCCCCGCCATTGCCAGCGTTTCTCCATTTGGCGAAAACGCCACCTGAGTTGCCCCGGCGTCTCCGTTCAAACGCTTGAACGAAGCGCGCCAATCCTTCGTCGCCACTTGCATCCCCTTCGAGACGCCCTTATCGTCCAAAACTTCGCTCACGATAGGAAATGCCGAGTAGTAGAAGAAAGTACCCCCGCTCGCTCCGGTCGCCACCCGACGAAATACCAGACCCTTGCCTGCTGGGTCGATTCGTGGCGAATCATATGACCCTGCCATGCCTGCATCCAGCAAACGACGGTCACTGCCGTCGTCGCGCATCACGAAAAGTTTGCCGTCGCTATTATTCGTTCCCTGACGCGCCACTAACTTATAGAAGCGTGCCCCCACTTTAGCTCCAAAAGTCGGGCGATAGGAGTCATCGGTGTACTTTTCGATGGCCTTGTCGTTTCCAGCCAGACGTTGAATCAGTTTCAATTCCGAAGTCGTCAGCGTTGCCCGCGAACGGTCAGGAACGAATGGTTCGCCGCTCCCCTCGCGCAGCGTAAACCGATGCGGCGAAAACTGCGGCTCGGTTTCGTCCAGCTTTGGTGTGTTAGTCAGCCGTTTCAACCCTGTCCCCGATGGGCTAATCGAATACAAATCGAACCGTTTCGCTGTTCCTCTGCTCGAAGCGAACACGATCATTTCCCCATCGGGACGCCATACCGGGTTTTTATCATCACCGCTGACAGTCGCGGCCAACGCCCGCGCATTCAGCACGGTTTTCCCGTTCCATGTCCCAATAAACAATCGCGAACCACGCGGTGTCGCGCGCACGAAAACCAACTTTTTGCCATCGGGCGATAGCGCGGGCGAACTCATGCGCCCCGACGTTTGGCTCCATGCTGGGGCCGATACAAAAGCAAGACCGCATGGAAGCAGGCACAGCGGAAGAAGTGGAAATAATTTCATGGAAGTTGGGTACGATACAAATCAAAATAAGTTCAAAATATAAATTTTGATAATATAAGTCAGTCAGGGCGAATCCACGCCTTCAACTCGCCAATTTTCCCCCGAACTACGCCGTATGCGCAAGGCCTTGTGGATATTCCCAGTGACCGACAGTAGGCGAAGAAATGTTCCATACCTGTCACAGCCACTTTGCAGCCCACTTAACTTCGTCTTGAAGGGCTTCTGCCACACCACGCGCAGTCCAAACCCGTTCCAACGATACACCGTCAGCCACTGCAAGCCATTTTGTCCGCGTTCCAGTGCCGCTACATCGCGCGCAATATCATCGCCGCGCCCCACCAGCCGCCACTCGAAAAAAGGCCGTGATAACATCGACCCACGCCATAGTGGTTTAAACCTATCTGCCTCCACATCATAAACGTGCAAGCGCACTTTGTTCTGCGCATCCAACTTCGAGCGCTGAAAAAGCTCGACCACTACTTCATCGCGTCCATCCCCGGTCAAGTCGCCGATTTGAATGCCGCGCACCTCGCGCGGCAACCCTGTCGCCCGCACCCTCCAACCGTCTTGGACTGCTTCCATCGCGCGCAAAACTGGCGTGCCGCGTCCATTGCGTGTCCACAGCATCCAACTCAGCCGCGAGTTATCGCTATCAAAGCGCCCCACAAAAGCCCCCACACGCGATTCTCCACTGGGAGTAGGCGGTTCTTTCAGAATCCGCACCTGTGGGTCTAGCTTCCATGTTTTCCAACTCACTTTGGCACTTTGTGGTGGTGTTCCCTCGATTTGAAGCCGCGCCAGTAACCCGCTTTGTGGAGTGGGCATCGTATCCCACAGAAAATTTCCGGTCGATGCGAAAATGGGCTTTCCTTTGTAATTCTCAATTGGCCCCACGATATGCGGATGATGACCCCATACCGCGACAGCCCCCGCGTCGATAAATTCGTGAGCCATTTCCCGTTGTTGCGCCGAAATGGAGCTAACCCCTTCCGTCCCCCAATGCACCGAAACCACGACGAAAATACCCTGTGCGCTCAACTCACGAATCGTTGCACACATTGTCTGGCTATTCAGGCGCGTCAACTGGGCGTTGCCATTGCTAAATGGCCCCCACTGTGTCGCCGCCACTAACGCCACACGCCGCCCGCCAACATTCCATATCGGAACTGAGGGGCTTTCTCCCACCGAAAGCCCTGCACCCTTTAGTCCCAAGTTAGCCAATGCCTGCAAGGTCTGCCTTGCTCCCGCGCTTCCTGCATCCAACGAATGATTATTAGCCAAGTTAAGCCCATCGAATCCGACAGAGCGCAACACATCCAAATCTCCGGCATTATAAAACGGCTTGCGCCCTGTTAATGACGAAAGTGGCGCCTCCTCCAAATTTCCCCATGCCAAATCTGCCCCCGCAATCAGGCATTGGTAGCGCCACAAACTACTCTGTGGCGCCCGAAGCACAGGAGCTACCCCCCGCCCCGTCAAAATATCGCCCACCAGCACCAGAGAAAGCGGAATCACCATAAAACGTTCCTATTAAACAAAAAGGCAGAGCAACAATCATTGTTACTCTGCCCTTCATAAATATCAATTACTCTCTATTTGTCCTCATACCCATCAGGATGCGAACTATGCCATGCCCAGGCGTCGCTCAAAATCGCGTCGAGATCGGGGTACTGTGGGTTCCAACCCAAAATCGTCTTGGCCTTGGTGGCGTTAGCGATAAGACGCGCTGGGTCTCCAGCGCGGCGCGGCGATTCGACCACCGCGATTTCTCGTCCGGTCACACGGCGCGTGGCATCAATCACTTCTTTGACCGAATACCCCGAACCATTGCCCAGGTTGAAGAAGTCGCTTTGTCCGCCGTTTTCCAAATAGTCCAAAGCGTTCAAATGCGCTGCGCCCAAATCCAAAATGTGGATATAGTCGCGAATTGCCGAACCATCGGGCGTCGGGTAATCGGTGCCAAACACCTGAATGGATTCACGTTTGCCGAGCGCCACATCCAGAATCAATGGGATGAGGTGCGTTTCGGGCGAGTGATCTTCGCCGATGGTACGCATACCTTCGCCGTTGGCGCTCGAAACTGCGCCCGCCGCGTTGAAGTAGCGCAGTGCCACGAATCTCATGTCGGTGGCGGCGCTTGTGTCCTTCAAAACGCGCTCGAACATCCATTTCGAGGCGCCATAAGGGTTAATTGGGCTTTGTGGATGTTCTTCGTCAAGCGGGATGCGTTGTGGTTCCCCATAGGTCGCGCATGTCGAGGAAAACACAACATTGGAAACGTTTGCCTCTAACAATCCTTCCAGCAATCCCAACCCACTCGCGAGGTTGTTGCGGTAGTAAAGTAGTGGTTTTTGTACGCTCTCGCCCACATAGGCATAAGCAGCAAAGTGAATGCACGCCGAAACCGAATGCTCGCGTGCGATCTTCGTGATGAGAGCTGCATCGCCGATGTCACCTTCATACAGTGGCACATCGGGCGCCAGCGCGCCTTTATGACCGTAAACCAGGTTGTCCAACACCACGACATCGCGCCCACTTTTGCGCAAAAGCTCAACAGTAGCCGAGCCAATATATCCGGCACCGCCGGTAACTAAGATAGACATAATAAAAAAGCGCCGAGACGCTCGAAACGAAAGACTGCGTGCCAATGTTTAACCCGAATCGGCAAACTTGGCGCGATGTCCCAGTTTTCTAATCCGCTTTTTCAACGTGACGGCGCCGACCCTTTTTTACTCTGGCATGACGGCGAATACTTTTTAAGCGTCACACGCGGCGAACATATCTCCTTTTACCGCTCCCCAACTTTGGCAGGTCTCAGTGAGGCCGATGAGCAAATTATCTGGAGCGATACCGACCCACAACGCAGCGTCCATATGTGGGCGCCAGAGTTTTTTCACCTCGATGGCCGCTGGTGGTGCTACTATACCGCCTCCGATGGTCAAAGTCGCCATCGCATGTGGGTACTGCGCGGCCATGAAACCGACCTCGGTGGTCCGTGGGAATTTGCCGACCAACTCAAAACCGACGTAGATGATGCTCTTTATGCCATCGACCTCACCGTCTTTGAAACTCCGCATGGACGTTTCGGAGTTTGGGCTGGGCATCCCGGCCACCGCCTATTTATTTCCACTATGGAATCGCCAACCGTGATGGGCAGCGAACGAACGCTGTTAGAAGCCAGTGGTTTCGGTTGCGATGAAATCCGCGAAGGCCCGTTCTGTCTGCGCCGCAATGGGAAAATCTTCCTCGTGTATTCGGCCTGCAACGCACAGGATGCCCACTACAAACTCGGAATGCTCAGCGCCGATGAAAACGCCGACCTGATGGAACCCGCAAGCTGGTATCAACATCCTGACCCCGTTTTTGCTCGCAACGATGAGGGCAAGGTCTATGGCCCCGGACACCACACCTTCTTCAAGTCGCCCGATGGCACACAGGATTGGATCGCCTACCACGCCAAAACCACCACCGAATGGACTTTCACCGACCGTGTGCCCTGCGCCAAACCCATCTCGTGGAATGAGGACGGAACCCCGAATCTTGGCATTCCTCCGGCCTTTGGTGAGCTGTTAGACGAGCCTTCGGGAACGTAATTTGGGCTGACTCTCCCCTCAACTTATGCAATCCGAATTTTCGCCGCCTCTGACACGCCACGATGCCGTGCTTTGGTTCTTGCGCGTTCAACTCTGGCTGTCCGTTCTCCTTTTGATTCAGGGGGCTTTCGTGCCTTATGGTTTCTTCGTTGGCATATTTCTACAAAGTTTGGTCGCTTATGGCGTGCCCATTTTAGTGCTTTCTCTGTTCCCGCGTGTGCTGGCTTCAGCGATGTTGGGCGATAGCGCTCGCGACCCTCTCACCTTTCACGATTTCCAATCTCTGGTCTGGCGCTGCGTCGGTGTTGCGCTATTCACAGGGGCTTTGGGCCGCGCTGTTATCTCCTTCTTTGTTATTGCCGAAGCGCTCATCGTGCGCCGCAGCCTAACTCCTAGCATCACTTACTCGTATATCGGACTCCAATTCGTGGGAACGATGTTCGCATTAGTCCTCGGCTTCTTTCTCGCTTTCGGACCTTCTATCCGCGATAATTTCCGCGCACGCTAAAGGGCTTTACACTTTTACCTGTGCTTTCGACGCTTCCGGTGACTACACAACCATCCACCTCCCCATCAGAGGGCGAGGCCAAACCTTATCTGTCGGTCATCGTGCCGGTTTACAACGAAGAAGAAAACGTCGAACTCATGCACCAAAAAATCGAGGAGTCTCTGCGCGAACTCGCACTGCCCTCCGAGATTTTGTTTGTAGATGATGGCTCGCGCGACCGCTCCTTCGAACTGCTCGACAAAATCGCCAAAGCCGATTCGCGTGTCAAGGTCATCCGTTTTCGCCGTAACTTCGGCCAGACAGCCGCGATGACTGCGGGCATGGACGCCGCCAAAGGTGAAATCCTCATCCCCATGGACGCCGACCTGCAAAACGACCCCAAAGACATCCGTCGTCTGCTCGACAAAATGGACGAAGGCTACGATGTCGTTTCAGGTTGGCGCAAAAAGCGTCAGGACCATATCTGGCGCAAAATCCCTTCGCGTATGGCCAACGGCCTCATCTCGCGAGTAACTGGCGTCCAACTCCACGACTACGGCTGTTCGCTCAAAGCCTACCGCGCAGAAATCATCCACGACGTTTCGCTCTACGGCGAAATGCACCGCTTCATCCCCGCCTACGCCGCGATGGCTGGGGGCCGCGTCACCGAAATCCCCGTCGACCACCATCCGCGCATCCACGGTCAATCCAAATATGGCTTTGGACGCATCCAAAAAGTCGCCCTCGACCTCATCGTTGCCCGTTTTATGGGCAAGTTCGGCCAAAAACCGATTTACTACTTCGGCGGCGGTGCCATGCGCGCCTTCGCGTTGGGGCTTTTCTTGTGGTTTATCGCCTTCATCCAAAAATTATCGCCGCGCATTAACGATATATTAGGCGGTACCTACGAATCCCGACATCTGAATTCGAACCCTTTGTTCTACATAGGCATCTTACTCTTTGTCGCTGCGTTGCAACTGCTAATGATGGGCCTCATCGCCGAGATGAATATGCGTATCTACTACGAAGCGGGGGGCAAGCCGACCTACATTGTCAAAGAAACCCGCAACCTCAAGGCTTAACATGAATCGGTCTTTCCTAATTTTGCCCATCTTGGTGCTAACACCTCTGGTCGCCGCCAATTCTGCTCCTACTGTTACGCCCAAACCCAAAGTAGTGGCACCCGCCGTGAAAGCGCCTGCCGCTATCAAACCTAAAGTCGTGGCTCCCCCCGCCACTAATGCTAAGGTTCCTCAGGTTAAGCCACCTCGCATCAAGCCCCCGGCAGGTATGGATGACCACGACCATGATCATGGCGCAACGGGAACTGACCCCAACAAGCCCATCGATCCCGTAGGCGATTCGCTCGATTTCCTCTGGAAACAGTCCGATGTCGCTTTCCACGAAGGCGATTATCCCACCGCCGTCAAAATCCATCGTGCCATCGTCACCCTCGACCCCACCGACACCGAATCCTTTGGTGTTGGCGCATGGCTATTGTGGAGCATGGAGAAAAAAAGTGAAGCCCGCGACTTCATTGATCAAGGTCTCGCTTCCAACCCCAACGATGCCGAAATGTGGAATGTAGCCGCCCAGCAGTACGACCTCGAAAAGTCCTTCGCTGACGCTAAAACTGCCTATCTCAAATCCGTCGAACTCTCCAAGGGCAAAGCTCCCGAACTCTTGCGCCGCCGTCTGGCGCACTCCGCCGAACACGCGGGCGACCTGGCACTCAGCGAACAGACCTGGACCGATCTCGTGCGCGAATTCCCGGCCTCCGATGTCGATAAAAACAACCTCGCGCGAGTGAAAAATCTCCGTAACAAACCCGTCGAATAGACCCAGATATACCTGTAGTTGAACAGCGTGTGTCTAATTTTTGTGTGTGGCAACGAATGGAGGGGCGAACCTCGTGTTCGCCCTCCATTGTTAGCCCAGATGTTCGCGAGGCACACTTGTCCCTTGCATCCGTTTAAATCACACATTCCCAAAGCGGATAAATTCAAAGAGTGAAAATCGCGATTATCGGTGGTGGCCCAATTGGAGTCGAAGCCGCTTTGTATGGCGCTCTGGCGGGGCAGGATGTCATGCTGTTCGAGCGCGGACGTATCGGTGAGAACTTGCGTTCGTGGGGACATGTGCGCCTCTTCACCAAATGGGAGCGCAATCGCTCACCATTGTCGCTACGCCTACTTTCCGAGCGAGGCGACTCGCTCGCTGCTGCCGAAGTTTGTCCCACAGGCGATGAACTCGCCGATTACCTGCAACGCATCATCTCGCTCCCGGCCCTGCGTAGCCACATCGTTCCTCAATGCGAGATCATGTCCATCACCCGCGACTGCACCCTCAAATCCGATTTCTGGAACGATGCCCGCCGCGCTCGTAGCCCCTTTCGCTTGGTTACCAAAGGCATCGGCGGCGAGCGAGTGCGCTACTTCGACGCCGTAATCGACGCCTCAGGTGTCTATACCTCGCCCAATTTCGCGGGTAGTGGAGGTGCCCCCTGCCCCGGCGAATCTTCCCTCAAAAATTCCATCGACTACGCCATTCCCGATGTATCGGGCCGCGACAAAAACCGTTTCTGGAATAAACACGCCCTCATCGTTGGCGCGGGCCACTCGGCGGCCTCAACCCTGTTGGCCATCGCCGACCTGATGCAGCAATCGAGCAAAACCCGCGTCACATGGGTAGTCCGCCGTAATTCCGCCTCTACTGGCGAAATCTACCGCCTCGACCCCAACGACATCGCCAGCGGGCGCCGCAAATTAGGCGAACGCGCAAACCTCTTGGCGAAACATCCGCAAGTCGATTTGCGTTTGCAAACCCAGGTGCAAAGCATCGAAAAACACGCGGGCCGCTTCGTAGTTCGCCTCAGCGATAACACCTCTGTCGATTGCGATACCATCTGCGCCCACACTGGTTTCCGTCCCGACGAAACCCTGTGGCGCGAACTGCAAATCGCCCCTCATCCCGCGACAGGCGCCCCCGCATGGCAACTGGCCGACTACCTCAATGCAGCCAATGCTAAAGCCGGAGTTGGCCTTTCCACGGGCTATGCCGAAAAGCTGGAAGAATTCCAACGCCCCGAAAACATCGCCGACCTCGACTCTCGCGACCTACTGCGCCTCCCCGAACCCAACTTCGTTGTCTTGGGCATCAAATCATATGGTCGCGATGCCGGATTCCTCATGCAGAATGGTTTTCGCCAGGTCCGCGATGCCTACCAACTGCTACTAAACGATTACTCCCTCGACCTCTACGGCCCCGATTTCTAAGCCCCACCAACCACAAAAGGCACCCCGTTTGGGGTGCCTTTTGTGGTTATGTAAACCAGCATTGGGTAATCTCGGAACTATGAGAAATACGTGCCTGCTGCGCCACTCTGTGAGTGGTCCCTCTCCATTTATGGGGAGGTTAGGAGGGGCCAAAAACGCCAGTTTGCCGCGCCTCGATAGATTGCCCCACTCCCACTTGCGGGGAAGTATCCGGTGGAGTCAAGCGAGAGAATATCACGCATACGAGGCTAATAGCTAAAAGCCAACAGCTAAAAGCTTTTCATTCACTCCTTCCCAACTTCACTACATTCCCTTTCTCGCGTGGTATCGCCACGAAATGATACGCCGACCTTAACTCGCTCGGACTCGGTTTCGGAGCATCTGCCGCACGTGGAATCAACCGATAAGAAACCAGCGTCTCATCATTTTGCCGAGTTGCCCCGGTGATCTCCACCGCTTGCGCGTGCGGTGCCGTCACTAGCGCCACCACCTCGCGCGTCCAATCCACTTTCGGCAGCGGTGTCCCCTTGCCGCTTTCCGCCCAAACCATCGCCCAATCTGCGTCACTTTCGATGACTTTAGCCTGACCTAACCTGATGGTGGAATCGAAACCGCGTGCCAGCGTCCGCCCCTTCAAATTGATGGCGGTGTTCTTCGCATAGCGCGTCCCTGCCGATTGAGCCGCGCTCTGCGCGCCACACGAAAGGATGTAATCGAGATTGTTCTCGCCGCTAATCGACCCCGCTCTACCGCTCACCTTCGCTAAGCCAAGCGCCGCCAACCGGGCGCCTCCTTCGCGCCACCGACTCTTGGCCCCTGCCGCCAGTTCATAGCGGCGGCTTCCCTCGCTCAGCGTGTAGCGCTTCTCCCCCTTGTTCTCGTATTGGCTCAAATACGCCAGATAATCGAAGCGACCTTCCGTGCGAGTCGCGATTTCCTGCCAGATTTGCGCGCCACCTTCATCGTCGATGCCAGAGCAACCGATGGTATTGATCGAAATACGCTTCGATTGTGCGGCCACGATCTCTTTCTTCCAGTCGTAATCATCGGCGTAAAAGTGTGGCGGCGCATCTCCGATAACGAAAATCAGCCGCTCTACCCCTGGCGCCATGTCCCACTCCATCTCGGAAACCGATACATGCAGTGCTTCGTTCACGCTCTCCGGTGTATCGCCTCCACCACTGGCCTCGGCATTGGCGATGTTCTTCTGCGTCACCGCAACATCTCGCGTGAAATCGAACTTCTTCGTCACGTAAGAATCGCCCCGATCTTTATAAAGCACGATGCCAAAGCGCACATCCGGTTTGGGTGTTCCCTGCGCAATCCGCCCCACCAATTCGCGCAGTCGTTCCTTTACCACGGCAATCTCGTCTCCCATGCTGCCCGTTGTGTCGAGGCAAATCACCACATCAAGGCGCACTTTGCGAGTTCCGTTTTGTTCGCGCACCTGAAGCCCCGAACGCCCCGGTGTCTGGGCGAAAGTCGGTGTGTGAAGGCACAGCCCCATTAACAGCGAGGCAATAGCGATTGTTAATTGATTTTTCATTATTTTCCTCGGAATTTCAGCGGCTCTCATCCACCACCAACACGGTGCGGTTATGGGCATGGTCGGTCAAAATCACCTGTACCCGACGTGCCCCCGCCCAGTTCTGCGGGACTTTCACGGCGCCTGTCCAGCCGTTGCCGTCGCGCTTCAATTCGCGCTTTTCGCCCCAGGGAGCCAGCACGATAGCGCGGTCAATCGTCTCATCGCTCTCCACCGCGATCTGCCAACTCTTCGCGTCGCTCCGCAATGCCCCAATGCCCTTGGGGGCACGGTTATCCACCGTAAATCGCAGTGCCGCTTGCCGCCGCGCACCATCGCGACCAACGATAACCACCTTCATGCGGTAAAACCCATCCGGCGCATAAGTCGGAATATCGAAATGTGCTTCCCAGTCGCCGCTTTTCCCGGCTTTAGCCAGATTCTTTACGCTACCGTCTGGCAGAATCGCTACTACTTTGGCCGCATCTGGCGCCGCCACTCGCAGCAACGGGTCGCCAGCGGCTCCGGTAAAGTCGCCGCTCGAAGTCGCCGCAAAGTTGTTCTTGCTGGCACGCGCATCCGCGCTCGATTCCTCGGTGTAAGGCGTCCCCGTTGCAGTTGTCCCCGCAGGCTTATTCGCCGGAATTGTTACCGTCTTTGGCGGAACTTTAACTGGTGCTTTGGGCGTATTATCAACCGCCACAAACGATGTGAAAGGCGTCAGTAACTCGAAGTCGAGGCCCAACTTCTCAACTTTTTTCTTCAAAGCCGGATTGAATTTGTCGTATTGCAATCCCACTAAATCCTGTGATAGCACATCCGCCACATTCGACTTCGCCCACAACGAGCCAATCGCCTCGTTCTGCCCTACCTTCGGGTTCGATAGCGTTATCTTCCGCTCATAAGGCCCACTCGCCGTGCGCCCGCGAATCGTCAATACCCCATTAGCTGGCCCTGTAAAGCGTCCCGAAATCGTTAGTGGCCGCGCCGCGAATAAATCCGGTAGCGCCTTCGGAAACACATCGGCCACTGGAATTGTCCCCCAATCCAGCGAAATATCCGTCAAAACCGGAGCATCCACTTCCTTGGTGAAGCGGTCAGCCACTTTGTCGATTTCCTTGGGGTTCGTCACGTAGTCGCTTTCTCCTCGTCCGGCCAACGCCAAGCCATCCAGCAAATAGCGGTTAACTGCGCTGCCGACTCCAAACGACCACACTCGCGTCGTCTTCGCGTGCGCTTTCGCCGCCGCGATAATTTCCATATCGTTGTCTACGTACCCATCGGTCAAAAACGTCACGATACGCAGCCGTTTTCCGTCGGTTGGCGCATCCAGCGCCGCCTTCACCACGGGCAACATATCTGTCGGCCCCCTCGAATCCAGAGTTGCGAGATAGCGCTTGGCGAGCGCGATATTATCCGCCGTCGGCGCCACGGGCTTGTCAAATACCGCCTCTGGGCCAAACGAAAACGACCACAAATTAAAAGTGTCTCCCGTGTGCAGAGAGTCGAGCTGTTTCTCAATCAGCTTTTTCGCCGACTCCAGAGGCGAACCATCCATCGAACCACTGCGATCTAATACCCATATCAATTCTTTGGGCCGCATCTGCGCGCTTTCCACGCGCGCCGGAGGTTGAAGCGACAGCGAGAAAAACGTCCCCAATCCATCCCGATGTGTAACCAGTGCCTCCGAAATCTGCTCCGTCGAAGTCCGATAGTGCAGCACGAAATCGCGGTTGGGTAGGGTGCTTCCCTCTTTCAAATCCACATGAGCCTCACCGCCACTTTGCTCTGTGACCTCAATTTCATGCGACGGGCTTTCTACTGCTTGCAGCGGCAACCCCGCATTAATGCGAATATCGAAACTCACGCTCCCTGGTGCCAGCGCGGCTTCCCCGCCACCATTTTCAGCGGGCGTGGTCGTCGTGGTCTGCCCATCTGTAGGCGGCGCATAGCGCGGCCCAACAGTCAGGGGAAAGTTCCATTCGTAATCTCCATCACGCCATGCGACGGTCTGCGAGTACGAAATCTCAACCGTAATTTTCTGCCCCGGCGTGATGTTCGCCACTTTCTGCGAAAACGAATTGGGCCGCTTCTGGTCGAGTAGCGCTGCCACTTTTCCGGCCCTCTTCGCCGCTTCATAAATCTGCGACGCCTTTTCCTTAGTCTGAATCTGTCCCACGATTCGCCGATTCCCAACCTGAAGCGTCAACCCATTAACCGCCGCATTCTCTGGCAATGCAAACGTATAAACCGCCTCAATCGGCACGTCATAGGGGTTTCCAAACACTTGCTTCACCACTGTCTGTCCCATTTGTGGTCCAAGCTGTGCGGAAACATCGGTCTTCTCCAGTGGACAAACACCCAGTCGCGTCCCCTCTTTATCACGCGCCAAAAGCTGCGAACCGGGTAAATCATCAACCGAAGCCGTAACAGGTGTGGTCGTCGTATCTTGAGCGTGAGCACTGGGCACTGTTCCCCAGCGCCCAACCGACCCCATTACCAACAACCCACCAAGCAGGAACCACTTCTGTGTGTTCGTCATGGAGCCAAGTCTATTCACATAAGATGTTAATATCAATATAAGATCGAGAAATATTTTTACCCAATCTTCACACAAAAAAGGGGGAGGGCATATTTTGTCATGCCCTCCCCTCTCTAAAATCCCTCTGCGCTCTAACGTGGGGGAATTCAATTACCGGATCGTCTCAAACGTGCGGCGAGGAACTATACGCCGAGCAGGCGTTACCGAAATATTCCCCTCTAATTTCCACTTGCCCTCGTTGTTCCACTGCTTCTCGATTGGAATACCTGCTGTCCCAACATTCTTCAAGTCGCTGGTCGAAAACAGGAAGACTTCGCTGCCGATCTGGTCATCCATGTTGCCCGCGCCAAGCAACCACGAACCAACCGTTACCTTATCTTTGATAGCCTTTTTCACTGCTGCCCCGATGCGCGACTTCATATCTTTGATGTCCTGTTCGGTTGGCGAGCGCTTGGCGATGCCCAGCGTCGGAATCAAGCGATTCAGCTCTTCCTCGACGGCATGATTCAATGCCAGATGCCCACTCGCAACAGCGCTATTGGGCGTGTTGTCTTCTTCCATCAGTACCACGATACAGCCCATCGCCGCCGCCGTGTTGGTCATACCCGCGATGGGTTGGCTCAAAGGCAATGGAACGAGGCGTGTGCGATAATCGGCTCCCAGTGACGCGGGGATGTTAATTACTTCGCCGTCATCCACATCATGGTTCGGCAGGTTTTCGTGGTTACCAAAGGTCGTCTTGATTTGTGCTCGACCATCCAGTTGAAATGCGGAATTGACAACGCATTTCTCTCCGTCAATTTTGAAGAAAACCGCCCATAAATACGGCTCTGCGCTCCCAATTCCATCCCCTTCATCAATGCATTTAATCCGCTGCAATTGCATCCGAACATCCAGAGTCGGCTCCTGCGCCGAAGCGGGCTGCGCCAAAGTCAGACCCAGGCCAAAAGCTCCTAAAAATCCCAACACTGCACCGATCTGGCGGTACGATTTGATCTGCAAATTTTTCATAACAATGTGTAATCCTACGCCGTTGATTACGCAAATATAACAGCATTGTTCAATCTTTTGTTGGGTGCTTTTTAAGCATCCGGCACGTTCGCCCGCAGCTCATCCAACCAAGGCGCGCTCTCGCCGTCCGAAGGCGCGCGCCAGTCGCCGCGCGGACTCAGCGAGCCGCCGCTTCCCACCTTCGGCCCGTTCGGTACGCACGAGCGTTTGAACTGCGAAATCTGGAAAAAGCGGAAGCAAAACACGTCCAGCCACTTCTTGATGTCGCCGATGCTGTACTCGTTCTTCTTCGTTTCGCCAAAGCCACTCGGCCACGCCCCCTGAGTCACATCGCTCCAAGCGCTATGGCTCAAAAACGCGATTTTTGAAGGCCGAAAACCAAAGCGTGTCAGGTAATACAGGTTGAAATCCTGCAACTCGTATGGCCCAATCTTCGCCTGAGTCGATTGAGAAGGCGCGTTCTTGTCCCCGCTATCGCTGGGCACAAGTTCCGGTGAAATCTCGGTGTCCAAAATCGACCCCAGAATCCGTCCCGCTTCCGCATCGAACTGCGCCGTCTCAATCACATACCGAATCAAATGCTGAATCAGCGTCTTCGGCACGCTGCCATTCACGTTGTAGTGGCTCATATGGTCGCCGACGCCGTATGTACACCATCCCAGCGCCAGCTCCGACAAATCGCCCGTTCCCAGCACGATGGCATTATGGAAGTTCGCTAACCGGAACAAATGCGAAGTCCGTTCGCCCGCCTGCACATTCTCGAACGTGATGTCGTATTGCGGCTTCCCCTCCACAAACGGGTGCCCCAAATCGCGCAGCATCTGAAGGCAGCTTGGCTTAATGTCAATTTCCCGACCTTCAATTCCCAGCGCGTTCATCAGCGCCCACGCATTCTCCAGTGTCTTGTCGCTCGTCGCGAACCCCGGCATCGTGAAGCCCAGAATGTTCTTGCGTGGCAAACCCAACTTGTCCATCGTTTTCGCTGCCACGATAAGCGCATGGGTCGAATCAAGCCCTCCTGAAACCCCGATAACGATTTTCTCTCCCTTGATGCTCTGCAACCTCTTCATCAAGCCATAAACCTGAATGTTATACGCCTCGAAACAGCGCTCATCCCGCAATTTCGGGTCATTCGGCACAAACGGGAAGCGCTCCACGTTCCGATGGTCCAATTTCAACTCTTGTTCTGGCGGCGCCCACTCGAAGTGAATACGCCGGAAATTCAGGCTGTCCTTCCAACGCGCCACTGTGTCGGTAAACGAACTCAATCGCGCCCGCTCTTGCACCAGTCTCTCTAAGTCGACATCCGCCAAAATCAGGTCCTCTTCATCCGAAAAACGCGCCGACTCGTTCAATATATCGCCGTTCTCATAAATCAGCGCCTGCCCATCCCACGCCATATCTGTGGTCGATTCCCCCGGCCCCGCCGCTGAATACAGGTAGGCCGAAACCGTCTTTCCACTTTGGTTCGCGCACAGGTTCTTGCGATAGTCCGACTTGCCAATCGTGATATTCGAAGCGCTCAAGTTGCAAAGCACTGTCGCTCCACCCAAAGCCGCGAACGTCGAAGGCGGCAGAGGTGTCCAAACGTCCTCGCAAATCTCCACGCCGATCTGAAAATCATCATGTCCCGTCGCCGCGAAAATCAAATCGGTGCCAAACGGCACCTGCCGTTGCCCCGCGAAATGGATATGCGGCGTCTGTACCGAGTCCGCATCCGCGAACTGTCTCTTCTCATAAAACTCGCGATAGTTCGGCAAATACGACTTGGGCACTACCCCCAGAATTTTCCCCTTATGTAGCGCGAATGCACCGTTAAACAGCCGATTCTGCACCCGTAAAGGTGCTCCAACTAATAGAACTGCGTCTAAATCGCTCGTTTGCTCACACAAAACGCCCACTTGCTCCTCAACCGCATCCAGAAGCGCGTCCTGAGCGAACAAATCCTCGCAAGAGTACGCCGAAATGCCCAGTTCAGGAAACAGAACCAGCGCAGCGCCCGCCTCAACGGCTCGCCGCGCCATCGCAAGCGTGCGCTCGGTGTTAAATTTCGGGTCCGCAACGCGCACGTGAGGAACGGCCACGCTAACGCGCACAAATCCATGACGGTATATATTCCAGAAGGGCAATGGCATAATGCGCCAGTTTAGAGGGCCAACATCAGGCCAAACCGACCTACTTCAAAACATAGTCCTACCTGTGCCCCCCAATGCCTCAAAGCGAAAGCCGGGCAGCAATAATGCTGTCCGGCTCTCAAATCCTCGTTGTGTGACGAAGTCACTAATTCTTGCCAAACATCGCGAAGGCAATCGCCGCCACAATGAGGCCCAAAATAATCGCCAGCAGAATTTTGCCCCAGCTCAGCGGATATTTGCCCGCGATACTCCCGGTATAACCGTTGATAACCACCTGATAGGAAGTCGAGCCATACGTGTAAGAAAGCAGCCACACGGGCACCAAAATGTGTTTGAATGTCTGCCCAGAATAATCGGTTTGCACTCGCAAATTCCGTTGTGTGTCCCCCGGCACATCCGAAGAACACCGATTATACATCTCCTGCTCCATCGACTGGCGCGAATGCTGCGCCGCCGCAATCAAGTCGATTTGATATTGCTCGACAACCCAGCCGCTCAAAAAAGCCGGGTCGTATGGTTTCAAATCGGTTGTGGTCGGAAACGGCTCCACCTGTCGCAGCAAGTCAGGCTGTACGCCTTTCGAGGCGGCCACCAAATCGTCATCGAAAAAGTGGTTCAGCGAACCCCATGCTGGCTCCCAGCGCGTGTGCTGCACCTGACGTGTGCGCGAATTGCCCTCCGAGTCGGTATACGATTCTGAGGTGTAGTAGTGATAGCCCGCATCCGCCTGCCATTCGGCATGAACATCCGCATCGAAAGTCCAGTACGGCAGGTAAACGCCGTGAACCGTATCAGTAAGCGCCTTCGATTTCATGGCGTTCGGCGCCCAGAAACGCGAACCATACCATTCGCGAATTTGCTCGCGCACCCGCGTCTCCGCTACCTTGAACTCTAATAGGCTCTCTGGTCGAATTGGTGCTCTGGTCTGCTCATATGGCACCAGCGCCGTCGAGCCGCAAAACTCGCAACGCTGCGATACCCGCGCCGGGTCGAACACCGAAATCGCCTGACAGCTTTGGCATTTCACCGAGGTCTTCGCCGCTGCCCACCCGCGATGCGCGTCATCGACATTGCGAAGCGCCGACGCTAAATCGTTTTCTTTGATCGGGCCGCCAGAGGCGGGCACCTCAACGGGTGTTGTCGTGCCACAAAAAGGGCACACCAGCGCGTTTTTCGCCGGATTCCACTGAGCTTCGCCCCCGCACGAGGGGCATGAAAATTTTTGACTGGCGGTAATGTCGGCCATGAATCGCTTATCTCGTCTTGCTACTAAAAATGAACTCGAACTAATCGGGGCGGCGCCTAAACGCCGCCCCGACTCACGTTAGCTGTTCAGGAATTGGTCGAGCGCCGCGCGGCTAATGCGCCACACCGAACCAATCTTTTTGCCCTTCAATTCTCCGGCTTCCAATGTGTGCAACACATCGGCTTCCGAAACGCCCAGTTCCTGCGCCGCCTGTTCCGGCGTCAGCAATCCGGCTCCCGCTGGTGCGGGCGTGGCCTGAGGTGCTGTTGGAGCCGGAGCTGGCCCCGCCACTCCCGGTGTAGCCTGATTGGGCTGCTGCATCATCTGCTGAGCCATCGCCATTCCCATCGCCATCTCCGAAGCGAAACCTGCATTGCTGCCGCCCGGCTGTGTCATGCTCTCGGCCATCTGGAACTTCACATAGTCGTTCAAATTCCCGACCGCCGCCATCGAGGAACGCTTGTCGATAGCCTGTTCCACTTCGGGGGGCACGCTCACGTTCTCAATTACGAAGCTGGTGAATTGAATGCCGTAGCGTGTCGTCAGCACAGGGTTAATCAGTGGCAACAAGGCCTCGCCCAGTTCGGTAAAGCGCATCGCCACATCCAGAACGGGTACCTTCGACTGAGCCAACGCCTCGCTGAACAGCGAAATTAACCGCGACCGCATCGTGTCGGCGAACTCATCCAACCGGAAATGATGGTCACTGCCCGCCACTTCTTTCAAGAACAGCGGCACATCGACTATACGGAAATCATAGGTGCCAAACGCCCGCACACGCACGATGCCAAAATCGGCGTCACGCATCATAATCGGGTTTGAAGTTCCCCACTTGTTCCCGGTGAAAAGCCGAGTCGTGACGTAATAAACGTCGGCCTTAAATGGGCTGGCGAATCCATATTTCCATCCCTGCAAAGTCGTCAGGATGGGTATGTTTTGCGTGGTGAGCGTGTATTTGCCTGGACCAAAACTATCGCCAAATTGCCCCACATAAACGAACTGCGCGATCTGTGATTCGCGCACGATAAGTTGGGCGCCGTTCTTGATAGCCTTGTCATTATCCGGCCAGCGATAGCTTAAAGTGTCGCGCGAGTCATCCGTCCATTCGATGATGTCGATGAGTTCGTTAGTGAGAAAGCCTAAAAGTGACATAGTAGTTGGACTCCTATTCGGGTGTGAGAAATTTTCAGCGCAGAGCGAACCCAAATCCCACTTCGCCCACGCAGCCGCCAGTAAACATTATTTCACGTCTTATGGCTTTTGTCGGTCCGAACCTTGTGTTCGCCCTCGAATCAAATCCGCGCTCTTTACCACTCGCTAAAATCCCAAAAAAATTCTTTCCAAAAACCGTGAACCTTTTCGTCCTATTCAGGAACTAAATCCGTGACGATGAACGGAGACGATGCGCGCTTAACGCGCAGGATAGGGCGCGGCGAACGCGCGGCATTCGAGGAATGGCTCGACCGCGATGGCCCGCGCGTGCGGTCTCTGTGTCTCCGTATGGGGGCCACCCCACACGAAGCCGACGACTTGACGCAAGAAATCTGGATTGCTGCCTTCCAAAGCCTCGCCGGATTTCGCGGCGACTCCCAACTCTCGACATGGCTCTTTCGTCTCACAATGAATCACTGCCTGAAATGGCGGGAAAAAATGGGTCGCACCATCCCCTTCAGCGACGAAGACGCTGAAACCCATGATGTCCCCTCTCTCGATGCCACCACGCTTCCCCCCCGCCAACTCGAACGCCGCGAATTGGGCGAACAGGTGCGTGGCGCCCTCGACACCCTCTCCGATGCCCACCGTGCCGTCGTCGTTCTCCATGAACTCCACGGCCTGTCTTATGCCCAGTGTGCCCAGGCGCTTCAAATCCCGATTGGCACCGTGAAATCGCGCCTTTCCAACGCCTTTCGCAATTTGCGCCGCGAACTCGGTCCCTACGTACTGAACCAAGATTCCAACGAAACCACAGAACCAAACCCCCATTTCGCCCCCCGTCCCTGCCGAGGTGATGCGCTGTGACCGTGAACCCAAACCAACATGAGCGCATCCGCGCCGACCTGAAAGCCTTTGCCGATGGCGAACTCTCGCCGTTCGCCCGATTTTTCGTTGCCCGTCATTTACGCGGTTGCCCATCCTGCCGCGAGGAACTCATTCAAATGCAAACCCTGTCTACTGAACTCCGCGAAAGCGACCCCGAAGCCGCGCCGCTCTCATCCGACCTGCGCGCTCACATCCTCGAAAATGCGCCCACTAGCGATGACATTCAAGAGGGCGAAATCATTCGTCCCCGGCGCATATCGCCCCGAAAAGTAATCTTCGCTGTCGGCCTATCCGTTGTTGCGGCGATAATCCTATTCCCTACTTTCGGTAAACCACGAGAGAATGCGAGGAGAGGCGTAGCATACGACCTACCCGCAGATCCGAATTCCTCATCCTTTAACTCTTCGAGAGGTATTGGTGGCCCGGTTGCGATGTCACCTATCATGCCACCCGCGCCACCAGCACCAAGTGCAGGAGCGGTTGGAGATGATGCCAGAAGGCGAGCCGAAACCGAATCGAGCCGTGCCGCTTCCGACTTCAAATCCAGCAATTCTCCAGCTGCGCTCGATCAGCTCAAAAATACGCAAGGCGATGAGCAACAGGCTGTAAGTAGTAACGGTAATGGCAGCACCGATTTCAGCGTTAATCTAGCCTCGCCATCAGGTAGAAATGAAACCTTCAGTGCTGTTCCCGCCACTCGCGCCGTTCACCGCGAAGGCTCTATTTCGGTTTCCGTCCAAAACGCTGAAGCTGCTGGCGACGAAGCCACCAGCATCATCAAAAACGCGGGCGGTTTCGTCGCCAACACCACGCTCCAAACCGGCAATGGCCAGCGTCGCACTGCCGTCCTCGACTGCCGCGTCCCCGTGACCCAGTTCGAAACCGTCGCAAAAAAAATCGGCGCATTAGGAAAGGTGCGCGCCAAAGCCCTCAGCGGGCAAGACATCACCGCGCAAGTCGCTCAGTCGGGTGCCCGTCGCCAAACACTCTCCAACGAACTCTCCATCGCTCAGGCCCGCTTAGCGAAGCTGGAAAACTCGCGCAAGCCTAACTCCTACGACATCTACCGCTTGCGCGCCGAAGTCCGCACCCTGCGTATGCAGGCTTCTCAGGCTCGCGCCGCCCTCGAAACCCTCCAAAAATACGGATCTCTCTCCTCACTGTACGTATCCTTGCAAGACGGCGACCCCACTATCGCCACCCCCCAGGCTGCCGGATGGTTCGATACCCTCAGCCCCAGCACCCAGGCCGCTTGGAGTGCCTTCGCATCCAATGCCCGACTCCCCGTTCAATTGATAATGTGGATTCTCGCCTATTCGCCGCTCTGGATTCCTGCCCTCATCATCTACCGCAAATATGGCCGCAAATGGTTAACCGAATAGGCCCCGCCATCGGTTAATCTTGTAACCATGACTCCCAATCGAATCAGCCCGCAACAGGCCGCTCAAACGCTCTTCGAACGGCGCCACCCCTCTGCTAACTGTCTATTGCTGGCTGGTTCGATTGTACGCGGCGAAGCCACCGCTTCCTCCGACCTGGACATCGTTGTCCTCTACGACGAAGGCGATCTCCCTCACGCCTACCGCGAATCTCTCCTCTGGGAAGGTTTCCCGGTCGAAACCTTCGTCCATAGCCCCCAAACCCTGCGCTATTTCTTCGAAAAGATGGATGGCCCCTCTGGCTTTCCCACTTTAATGCAAATGGTTTCTGAAGCTATCGAAATTCCGGTGCCGACTCCCCTTTCAACGCAAATGAAACAAGCCGCCAACGATTGCCTGTTGGCTGGCCCCCCACCTTTGCCTCCTCACGATTTGCAACTGCGTCGCTACATCATCACCGATCTAATCGACGACATTCGTACCCCCCGCTCCCCCCATGAGCTAACCGCCACCGGAACCCAACTCTACGCCGCTTTGCCCGACTTCTATTTCCGCTCTCAGAATCTCTGGTCGGCCAAAGGCAAAACCATGCTCCGCAAACTCCACCAACACAACCCGGACTTCGCCCAGCGTTTCATCATTGCCTTCGATACCCTTTTCAGCACCGCCAACCCCCACCCCGTTATCGCCCTCGCCGAAGAGGTGCTAACCCCGTCCGGCGGCTTTCTCTTTGATGGCCACAGACTCGACGCCCCCGCCGATTTCCGCCTGTCAAATTCTGACTTACCAGCCCATCAAAAAAGAGTGGTTCTTATTCCACCACCTTCTGCACCCGCGATACCCCATTTTCCAGGGTAATATCGAACCGATTCGGAAACGCATTCGCGAAATCTTCCTGATGCGACACCAAAATTACTCTTCCCAATTCCCGTCCCAACTCGCGTAACTCGTCCTTCATCTCATCGCGCCCCGTCTTATCCAGCGCCCCAAAACCCTCATCAATCAAAATCGTCTCGACCCGTGCCGCCCGGCCATTTCCTGGCCCACGCGCGGCGGTACGCCCAATTCCCAGTGCCAACGCTACTGCAACTCTAAACCTCTGCGATCCACTCAAAAACGCGGGCAAAATCGCCTGAGGCTCTTCGCTCCCCGTCAGGTGAAAACACATCACGTCCAATACCTTTGGTCTCCGGTTGCCGCTCCCCTCATCGCTATCTGGCACCAGTTCGAGCCGGAGTGTCCCCCCTGAAATCCCTTCCAGAATCCCATTCGCCTCGCGCACAATCGCTCGCTCCGCCTCTCGCAGTAAATGCCTCTGCAACTGATGTGGCCCTAGCAGTCTCGCCAACTCCTCCCAGCGCTCATGCTCCAAACTCCTCTGCTGAAGTTGGGCTTCCAGCGCTCCTCGCTCTTTCTCTTCCCTCTCCAAACGTCGCAGCGTGTCGCCCACCTCTTCGCGCTCTTTCGCGCTGTGATCTCGCTTCTTTTTCCACTGGCTCCAATCCGCTTCCACTTCTGCGCGCGCCCTCCGAGCCATCTCTGGAAGTGCCTCAATCTGTTCGTTATAAAACTTCCATTCCCGCTCAATATTCGCCAGTTTCTCGTGTGCTTCCACCAGCGCCGAGTGCCTCGTGCTAATGGCGCCGCCTTCCAACTTCTCGACCTCATGTGTACACCCTGCACGCAATACACTCACTTCCTCGCCCGATAACGCCGCTTCGTTCTGCCGTCCTAATGCCACGTCGAAAGCAATCTGGGCTGCTTGTAGCGCCCCATTTGCGGCCATCAATTGCCCTTCAATCGGCCCGATTTGGCGCGTCAGTTCATCCACTCGCCCATAAACCGCCCGTTCATCTTGTGTCGCCTTTGTTGTTTCTGCCCGCGCCTGCTCCAAGTTGCTCTGGCTCTCTTCCAATTGTAGTTTTGCCGCTTCTCTCGCTTCCTCAATTCGCGCGGCGCGCGCGTGCCACTCCTCCACTGCAATATCACCCCACTCACGTAGTAGTGGCCCCAATTCCCTTTCCACGCGCGCTAATTCCGATCCCACCATGTCTCGTTCCTGTACTCGCGTCTGCCAGTGCAGGGAATCGGACTCAAGCACCTTCAGGCTCTTTGTCTCGGTTGCCATTCTCTCCAAATCACCTGTGTCGGGTCGCATCATCCCACTCAAATCCAGCGAATCCAATTCGCCGCTCTTCCAACCCCACTGCGCGCGCGCCTCACTCCCCACTTCATCCCACGCCGCGCGCGCGGCGACATGTTCCCGCACCACATTGTCGCCCTGATGTCGCACTTCTCTTTCGGCCTCTGCGATTTCCTTCTCAATTTCACTCTCTGCCTTCACCGCTTTCTTCTCCGCCTTGCGTGCCGCCTCAAAACGCTCTTGCACCGCGCCTAGCACTGCCTGAGCCGTCGTCTTTTCCCTTTCAATCGCCAATGCCGCCTCCGCCAACCGTTTCAACTCGGCGGCGCGATGCTCCTCCGAAAGCTCCTGTCCACAGAAATGGCACCGCGATTCCCCCTCGACCTGTGCGAAATCTGCGCGCCGCCCATTGAGCGCCCGCTCTCGCTCACCCACCGCCGCCATTATCTCTTTGGCCTTGCCTAGTTCTCTCGTCGCTTGTTCTAGCTCTGCGTGCGCCTGTGCCAATTCGCTCTGCGAAATGCCCAGTCGCTCAACACCTTGTCTTTGGCGTATCGTCCATTCGTGGTGCTGTTGTTGAGCCAGTGCAAACGCTCGCCTTGCCACATCGAAGCGACGCCACAGCGGCAGCACCCTCGCAACTTCGCGCGCCTTATCTCTATCGCGTTCGGCTCCCGCCAATCGCTCGTCCAAATTGCCCTCGAATGCGCCGTAAAGCCGCGCTTGCTCTCCCCGTTGAGCTATAAGCCGCGACCTCTGCTCGATTTGGGCGCGTTGAGGTGCTAACTCCGCGACCTCGCTCAATCGCGCCGCCCATGCGACATTTGCCTCATTCGCTGCGTTTTGTGCCGCCTCCACAGCGCTTTGAGCGCTCCCACTTCGTTCTCGCGCTACGCCCAATTCCCCTTGTGCCAGTTCCAATTGCGGCCTCAGTAGCCCCATTTGCGCTCTCAACTCATCACGCCAACTTAAGCTTTGCCAGAGCGTATCTATTGCCCCCTTTTGGCTTTGTAGCCTGTTCCAGCGCGCGAAATCCCTTTCAATTGCCTCCTTCTCCTCCAATATGCCTCCCACTGTTGTCCTTTGCGCATCCAGTGTTTTCAACAACGATTCCCACTCTTCCCATCGTCCCGCTTCCGAGCGCGCGCTATCCAATCCGCGAATCTGTGTTTCCATTTCGCCCAACTCTCGCTCCAACACCACAGCCCGTTCGCGCAGTTCCTCGACTAATTCCGGCGCGGGCGCAGCAGATATTTCCCAACGCCTCCGTGCCTCGGTCATCTGCGCGCGCGCTTCACTGCGTCGCTCTTCCGCTCGCTCATGCCACTGCTCATAAACCTCCAAGTCCACCAGTTGCGATAGCAGCTCATAGCGCGCCTCAGCATCCGCATTCAAAATCGCGTCAGCCCGTCCCTGTGATAAATAAACCGAAGCGCAAAACGCCTCATCGGTTAGCCCGATATGCCCTTTTATCCAGCGATTATATTCGCCTGACATGCTTGTTCCGGCCACGCTCTCCCATGCATTCCCGGCCCACCGTGCCACATCCCAGGTCGCGCGCGCCCCTTCGCGTCCCAACGTGCGCTTCAACTTGTAAATCTCCTCGCCCAGTTCCAACTCCACTTCCACCACCAACTTGTCGGCCTCGTGGTGAATCAGTTGTTCAGGCTTCTGCTTTCCCGCCCGATGCACCCCGAACAGCACCCAGCGCAAAGCATCGAACACCGTCGATTTGCCCGCGCCATTGGCGCCCGAAAGCATCCACAATCGCGCACCCTCGAAATCAAAAACGGTGCGGTCGCGGTAAGACATGAAACCTTCAACAGAAATGCGAATTGGCAGCATAGGAAATGTGTGATGTAGTCAGTTAAAAGAAAATAAGCACTGCCCCAACTCTATTAGAGGTAAGGCAGTGTGGGCCGCCTGTCCAGGCGAAATTGCTGTGCGAAACACCCTCACCCGTTAGCCATCAACTCATCCGCCAACGCGAGTAGGGCACCCCTGTCCCCATGATTCTGCAACCGCCGATTCAAAAACTCGCGCACCAACCCCGCCGGATCGCCCGATAGCGCGTTCGCTTCCCCCGCCAGCGGCGCCGAATGCGGCGACAACCAAATCGGCCCACTCGAAACATCGCCCCCCACCTCTTCGGGCCGAAACGAATAAATGTTCGGCAGCGTTTTCTCCAGCGCCGCTCGCAATGCAGGCAGCGAATGCGTGCGCGGGTCAAATCGCAGTTCGCAAAACGCTAGATCATCGCCTACTTCATCGCGCAGTCGCGGCAAAAACGATTCGGGTTCTTCCAATGTCGCGTCCACCAGCAATTTATGCAGTCGCGGCCCTTCCAGTGGCAACAACTGCAGTTCGCCAATCACGCCATCGGCGCCCAGTTCAAACACCACGCACGATTTCCGGTCGTCTCGCTCCGCCAAATCAAGTGCTATTGGCGAACCGGAATAGCGAATGAAGTCGTTGCCAGCCACCGCCGACCCCGGCTTATGGATGTGCCCATACGCTGAATAAGCCCACTCCGACGGAATCTGACTTGGATCAAAGACAACTTCCTCGCTCTCCGTCACCTTGAACAGCGTGTGTCCGCTCGCTCCGCGCACATGAATATGGCTCACCAACACGGTCGGAAACTCCGGCTGCACCAGCTCTCGCCGGAAATATTCCAACTTCTCCGCGAACCGCTCCTGCAACGCCCGGTTACGCTCCTCGAATGAAGAGTAGGTCGGGTTCTGCCCATCGTCGCGCCCATAAGCGCGCGGTGTAGGGAACGGCATCAACACGAACTGCACCGTCTCGCCCTTTCTTCCTTGAAGCGGCACATATCCCGGATTGGCCCGAATCTCAAACCGCCCCTGCGTCCCGGCC